>JAFXAD010000023.1 GCA_017522065.1 Bacteroidales bacterium | reverse complement strand
TCGTTTTCGTCTTCGTCTTCGTCTTCGTTTTACCGTCTATTAGTGTTTGAAGAAGCCCGTCCAGGTTATGCCAAGAGCGAAGAAGGGCTCGTTGTTGTACTGGCTATCCAGTATACGAACTCCACCCTCGGCCTTGATTGCTATCTCCGGAATAGGATAGTAGTTCAGACCTGCCGACACGTATTGACGTTCAGCCCATTCCACATCGTTCAGCCCCTCGGCAGGGACAAAACTGTCGTAGTGGTCGTAGCGTGCGAAAAGGTAGAGCCGTCTGTTCTTGGCACGTTCGTAGCACCAAGTCAGCAGATTGACGCCGGCTTCGATAGAGGCGTCGTATGCGCTCTCGCCGACAGTGGTGTGCGGGTATGGGTTGCCGCTCATTGTGGTCTGGTTTTTGTTGCGGCTCGAAATCAGCGCTGCGTCGCCGAGGTGACCGTAGTCCAGATTGCCGCGGAGTGTAAGCCAACGGTTGCGGTAAGCGAAGTCGAACGCGCCGACAAGCACAGTACCTTTTGCGCCATAGTACCGCGATGTTTCGCTGTACACCGTAGTGGTGATGTCGTTGTTGAAGCTGTTGCCGGCATAGCCGCTCAGACTGAGTCTAAGACCCTCGATACCAGTCCAGTCAATACGGGGCGCCGTCGCAATGCCATTGGCCGGACGGAACTCGTAGGGCGATGCCGAACCATTGTGTATCCATCCGGCATCATTGAAGAAATTGCTGTTCAGCGACGGTAACAGCTGCACCTCGTAGCGCCAGCTGCCAGCGCGACCCCACAGGCTGAGGCCTGTCTCGTGCCATGTGCATGGCATGATGGTGTTCTCACCCTCGGGACGGTACACACTGAAGAACATGTTGGGAGTGTGGTTGTTGTTGGTCATACCCACAGGCACAACAATGTGGCCGGCCCTGATGTTGAAATGCTTGTTGAACGATTTCTGCACCCAGAACTGCTCCAAGGCCACCTCGCCGCCACGCTCAATCTCTTGCTCGAACTCGCCGGTCTCTTCGGATTCCTTCTCGGTAGCAGCTTCTATTCCACCATGTTCAAATTCGATTTCAGTTCCTACAGACCATCCGTGGCCAAAGTCGTAGCCAAGCATTATCACTGCATGAGGAATGTCTACACGCCCAAATCCCGGATCATCCTTATAACGATCGGCATGGCTATAACGGAACACATTGTCACTATAGAAATGGTAACTATAGACCGCCTCTCCATAGCCACCGATTGTGAGTCGTGATTTTTTAGTCGTTGTGTCGGTTTGGGCGGAAACAGGCATCGTTAGTAAGCACGCAAAAACGGTGCATAGTGTTAATTTACAAACAATTCTACTCATTCTACTTTCTAATATGTCGAATGCAAAAATCCACAACATCAAGAGTCCGGACAATAACCACAATTAGTGATTTAGTCCGGATGACTAATGAATTGTAGCGAATGAGCAAGGAAAACGGAAATGTGGGATGTGGGATGTGAGATGTGAGATGTGGGATGTGAGATGTGGGATGTGAGATGTGATAACTGGCTGCCGCTCCAAAGTTCTCCGTTTTCAGTTCTCCGTTCTCACTTCTTCGTTCTCCGTTCTCACTTCTCCGTTCTCACTTCTCGGTTTTCCGTTCTCACTTCTTCGTTCTCACATCGAAATCTGCGGCCTTGCTGGTGGTGACGATCCAAACGCCAGCAAAGACCAGCAGAGCAGCCACCACCTTGGTCAATGTCAGGCGGTCGCTGCCCGAGGCAATAGCCACGGCAATGGCTATCAGCGGCTGCAGGTATCCGTACATGCTCACCAGTGTGGGCCGAATACGCGCCTGCCCTATCGGCAGCAGGAAATAGGCCACAAAGGTAGCGAAAAGAATGAGAAACCCAATCTCCAACCACACCGTGGTGCTGATGGCAGCGAAATCACTCGTCGCCATCTTCGGCAGAGCGAAGGGCAGCGACAGCACCAGCGAGACGAGGAACATCCACTTCATCATCGTCACCACCGAGTAGCGCGCCACCAATTTGCGGCAAGTGCCCAGATAGAGAGCAAATATGGCGCAGTTGAGGATTGTATAGGTGATGCCCATCGCCGTCGTCTCTTGGTTGGCAGCACCCTTGTGGGCGTTGCTCTGCAGTATTATCCACACGATGCCCACAAAGCTGAGCAACACACCCCCTGCCTTCTTCCACGTTATGGGTTCGCGCAGGAATATGGCTGCCGAAAACATTGTCAATATAGGCGTTATGGTGGTGATAATAGAAAGGTCGACCGGCTTGGTTTGCGCTATGGCGTTGAGGAACGTCACCTGCGGCAGAAAAATGCCTATAACGGCGGCGCCGAATATCTTCATCAGGTCAGGGAAAGGCACTTTTTCATACAAAGGTTCCGTTTCAGCAAGAAGCCCTTTCCGTTTTCGTCTTCGTTTTCGTACGTAGTCTAACAGAGAAACCAGCCAAAACAGAGCCGCCGCCACCAACGCCCGCATAGCAAAAAGCGTGATGGGAGCCAGCCCGCTCTCGGTAGCTATATCGCGGCAGAACACGATGTTAAGACCAAAGATAACATACGTCACCGCCGCCGCCAGATGTCCTATAACCTGCGATTTTTTCACGCTGCAAAAGTACTAACTTTTCGCAAAGTGACAAAAAGTGGCACCTCGAAATTAAATCTATAAACGGCTTGGAAATTTTGATCATCTACCTTTGCAACACAGACAAATCAGAAAACAAACAGACTTGAAAACCTGTGTGTTTCGAATTTATTATTGTCATATCGGATTATTTACGTACTTTTGCAAAAGAAAAACAAAAAGGTAGAGCTTATGTGCAACTACAATATCACGGTGGATGAGAATCTGTTGTCTCGCAATTATCCCGGCATCGACAGCGAACGGTTTGGCCAATGGTTGCAGGCCTGGGTCGACGACATGATGGACATCGACGATGCAGAGACATCTGTCAAGTCGCCCAATGCGCACACCTACAACGAAATGAAATCCACCCTCCACAAACGGATTGACCAAATCGAGAGCGGCAAAGCCACATTCTATTCCAACGACGAGGTTCTCTCCAGCATCCGCGAACGATATGGATTATGAGATAGTGTGGCTCGCCGAAGCGCGACAAGCGCTCGAAGCCGAGCTGGAATATGTCTGTGCAGAATTCGGATATCAAGTGCTGGCACAGGTGTACGCCTCGTTGACAGAACGCATAGCGCAGCTGCGACAGTTTCCACGCATCGGAGTGCGATACAAAGACCTCGACTATCGCGGATACGAAATCAGGATGCTGCATGTAAAGAAGATTTCCATTGTGTATTCCATCGTCGGAACAACAGTTCGGATCCTATACGTCTGGAACAACCAACAGAACCCCGACCGCCTACCTCTCCTGCTCGGAAAAATGTGAATCCATCTTTCCTCACACAACATTCTAATGTGTGCGCCAGCGGAATGGGAACTGTTCCGCAACATATCATTTCAAGCGTCTATTTATTAGCAAACCACTGGAATTCCTAATCTATTGTATTGAAGAATACAAACGGATTCACGGCACACAAGGCCGCGAGACCTACGACCTTTTCGACCGCAGTGGCGCCGACCGCTACATCATCGACCACTACGAAGCCCTCCATACCGCCGGCATCGAATACACCCTCAACGATATCAGCGGAATGCTGCAACAAGGATAACCTATTTAATTCTTTTTCATCCATTCGCGACAGAGAAAATATGCAATTAGTCACCAACTTCGTTTGGTCTGAGTTTTTTCACTATTTTGCGGATTGCAAATCCTTATATTAAATTGGGTCGGATTGCAAATCCGACCCAACCGATACCTATCAACCACCGCTACGTAGAAACATCCGTTACGACGGGAAGTTCTACAGTCAACTGTTTGAATTACGCCAAAGTGGCGACTATGACGATTGGAAAGTTGTCACATCCGCTGACGTACTTCCTTTGGTTCCATTAGCAAATAAATTCTTGGATACCATTGAATCCATCATCCTCAAAAGCAATGATGTTTGATGCACTGAACAGCATACCACGCATAAAATCAATTGTTCCACAGAACAACTATAAACTATCCGTTGTGTTCGACGACGGATGCAAGGTGATATATGATGTTGCCGAGGACATTGCATCTATTGACTGTTTCTCTGAATTAAAAACGATAAACGGGTTATGGTATCAGGCGCAATTGGATTCGAGCAGGACAGTGGTGTATTGGAATGACAATATCGACTTGCCATCCGACACAATTTACGAATATGGGAAGAGGGTATAAATAAAATTGCGGCGGATTTGAATAATCCGCCGCAATTGGTTTGTCAATCTCACATCTCCGTTCTCCGCGTAGTACTTTTCGTTTTGGTTTTCATTTTTGTGGTGTGCCGTCGGCTCGGCCGACAACGAAGTTTTCACTTCAGGTTCTTGAGTATCTGCAGGGTGAGATCCCAGAACATCTGGACGGTCTTGATCTCGATGCGCTCGTCAGGGCTGTGGACGCCACGCAGCGTGGGACCGTAACTGATCATATCCATCTTGGGATACTTCTCACCGATAAGGCCGCACTCGAGTCCGGCGTGGATGGCGCGGACGATGGGCTCTTTACCATACAAAGCCTTGTAAGTCTCGACACCGACTTTCAGCACGCGACTGCTGGGGTTGGGTGTCCAACCGGGATAGCCGTCGCCGTGGTTGACGTGGGCGCCAATCATGCGGAAAGTTGCCTCGATCTTCTGGGCGGCAGCAAGCTTAGCGCTCTCCACACTGCTACGCTGGCTGGTGGCGATATGTATCTGTTTTTCATCCATCTTGACCGAAGCCAAGTTGGTCGAGGTTTCGACGAAGTTGGGTATCTCGCGGCTCATGGCCAGCACGCCGTGGGCGCAGGCAAAGAGAGCGTTGAGGAGGTTGTACTGCGTTTCGCGGTCGATGAGCAGCTGCGGCATATCGATGGGCGTAAGCTCGACTTTCAAGTCGGGCTCGGTGCTACGGAACTCGAACGTGAGGTGTTCGCGGAAGTCGGCCACCATCTTCTGGAAATCGGCGTCGAAGTCCTTGGCAACGACGATGTCTGCCCATGCTTCGCGGGCAATGGCGTTGCGCAGGTTACCGCCGTCGATACGTGCCAGACCTATTTTGCACTTCTCGGTGGCATTCCAAAGGATGCGGGTCAGCATCTTGTTGGCGTTGCCGAGACCCTTGTTGATGTCATCGCCACTATGTCCACCCTTCAAGCCGCTGACCTTGACGCGATAAGCCACTTCGCCTGCAGGACAGTAGCGGGTATTGTAGTCGATAGCGACGGTGGTGTCGATACCGCCAGCGCAGCCGATGCAGAACTCGCCTTCGTCCTCGTCGTCGAAGTTGAGCAGGATATCGCTGCGCAGCCATTCGGTCGAAAGTCCGCCGGCACCGGTCAGGCCAGTCTCCTCGTCGATAGTGAAAAGGGCTTCGAGGGGACCGTGTTCGATGGTGTCGTCGGCAAGGATGGCCAGTATAGCAGCCACGCCGATGCCGTCGTCAGCGCCCAGCGTGGTACCGTCGGCCGTGAGCCAGTCGCCATCCAGCACGGGCTGGATTGCATCTTTGAGGAAGTCGAACTGCTTGTCGCCGTTCTTCTCGCAGACCATATCCATGTGGGCCTGCATGCAGACGCCCTGCGAATGCTCATAGCCCTTCGAGGCGGGCTTGCGGATAAGCACATTGCCCAGTTCGTCGCTCAAGGTTTCCAAGCCATGTTCGCGGCCAAAATTCTGCAGGTATGCCGAAATCTTCTCTTCATGTTTCGATGGACGCGGGATTTGCATAATCTCGCCAAAATAGTGCCATACGGCAGCGGGTTTCAAATTTGAGAGCATAATCTTTATTCTGTGTTGTTTTGAGGGATTGTTAATTTCTGAATATTTTTGCAAAAATATAAAAAAAAACGCTTTCGACAAAATATTAACATCATAAATGTGTTATTTAATGATATTATCAAGCACTCGCCAACCCCGAGTGCCCAACAACAACAAAACACATCATATCATGATAGGACTTTTAGGAAGCGGTAGTTGGGCTACCGCAATCGTCAAAATACTGCTCGAAAAGAAAGACCGCCGCATAAACTGGTGGGTACGCGAAGAAGAGGCCATCCCTGTTCTGCGCGAGGAAAAACACAACCCCATATACCTCAGCGAGGCATATATCGACACCGACCGGGTATTCATCAGCAGCGACATCCGCGAGGTTATAGAACGCAGCGACGACATATACCTTGTCATCCCCTCTGCATTCATACATAAAGCCATGAAGGACATCCCGAAAGAGTTGCTTCAGAGCAAGAGGTTCATCTCGGCCGTCAAGGGCATAGTGCCCGAATACACGACCATCATCACCGAATACCTCCGCGAACAAATAGGCGTGGACTACAGCCATTTGTGCGTCATCAGCGGTCCCTCGCACGCCGAAGAAGCAGCACGACAGCGACTCACCTACCTTGCTGTGGCATCGACCAACCGCGCCTTCGCCGAAGACGTACGCAACCAAATCAGCTGCAACTACATCAAAACCACCTACTCGACCGACATGATGGGCATCGAATGCGCCGCAGTCCTCAAAAACATCTACGCCATCGCTGCCGGCATGTGTCGCGGGCTCGGCTACGGCGACAACATTATTGCCGTACTGATATCCAACGCATTGCAAGAAATGACCGACTTCATGCAGCGCATCTCGCCCATGATAGGCGGCGGCGACTTCAATGCCGACGGACGCTTGCGCCAGTTCGAGAGCTTTGCTTACCTGGGCGACCTGCTGGTTACCAGCTACTCGCAGTTCAGCCGCAACCGCACCTTTGGCAACATGCTCGGCTACGGCTACACCGTCAAATCGGCCCAACTCGAAATGAAGATGGTCGCCGAAGGCTACTACGCCGCCAAGGGTGTAGAAAAGATACGTCGCGACATGGATTTCCCGATGCCTATAGTCGAAGCCGTCTATGCCGTGCTGTACGAAAAGAAATCGATAGCCCGCACCATCAAACGCCTGCTGGAAAATCTGCACTGATACTTCGCACGGAAACGAAAAATTTAGTACGTTAACGAAAACGAAAAAAAACGCGAGTTTAACGTTTCGAGACGTTTTTTTTGACCACAACGCCATACGTCTTTCAGCCCGCACGCGAAATTTCAATAGTTGATTTTCAAACAAATAAAACTTAGTAATAAAATTATTTGCAAAACATATACCTCTATTGCGAAAAATGTAGTACTTTTGCAAAACATTATTAACCCTAAAAACAGAAAGAAAAATGGCTTACAAAATCACCGAAACCTGTGTTGCTTGCGGTACCTGCGCTGGCGAATGCCCCGTGGGAGCAATCTCCGAAGGCGACATCTACAAGATTGACGAAAACGCTTGCGTTAGCTGCGGTACCTGCGCCGACGCTTGCCCCACCGGCGCCATCGTCGAAGGCTAATCGTCATCATTCCCTAACATCACAAGAGGATGCGTCGCCCAGCGGTGCATCCTCTTTATTAGTTTGGTGAATTTGCAAGAATGCGAATCCGGGAAAAGCACAAAAAGTAACATATCAACATAAACAACAATGATTCAACTTCAATATATTAAAGAGAATCGTGACGAATGCATCGAGCGACTCAAAATAAAGAATGTCGCCGATGTGGAACAGCGCATTGACGAAATCATTTCACTCGACGAACAGCGTCGCGCCCTACAGCAGAAAAGCGATGCCGTCAAAGCCGAACAGAACGCCATAGCAAAAGAGATAGGCATGCTCTTCAAACAGGGCAAACGCGACGAAGCCGAAGCCAAGAAAGCCCGTACCGCCGACCTCAAAGGCGAAGAGAAGCAGCTGACCGACCAGATGGCTGCCGTAGAGCAGGAACTGAACGCCAAGCTCATCTCGCTGCCCAACACTCCGCATCTGAGCGTTCCTAAAGGCAAAACAGCCGACGACAACCTCGAGGTGGGACGCTTCGGCACCATGCCCGAACTTCCCGACAACGCCCTGCCCCACTGGGAACTCTGCACCAAGTACGACCTCGTCGACTTCGAACTGGGCAACAAAATCACCGGCGCCGGCTTCCCCGTATACAAAGGCAAAGGCGCACGCTTGCAACGAGCCCTCATCAACTTCTTCCTCAACAGCGCAGTCGATGCCGGCTACACCGAAATCCAGCCACCTCTCATGGTCAACGAGGCCTCCGGACTTGGCACTGGCCAGCTGCCCGACAAGGAAGGACAGATGTACGCCATACCGCTCGACGGCTTCTACATGATTCCCACTGCCGAAGTGCCTATCACCAACATCTACCGCAACGTCATCGTCGACGCCAAGGATTTCCCCATCCGTCACGTAGGCTACAGCGAGTGTTTCCGCCGCGAGGCTGGCAGCTACGGCAAGGACGTGCGCGGTCTGAACCGTCTACACGAATTCTCGAAAGTCGAAATCGTCGTCATCGAGCACCCCGACCGCAGCTACGAACAGCTTGAGGAGATGAAGAAACACGTCGGCGGCCTGCTCGACAAGCTGGGTCTCCCCTACCGCATACTGAAACTCTGCGGCGGCGACATCAGCTTCACCTCGGCAATGACCTTCGACTTCGAAGTTTGGAGCGCCGCACAGAAACGCTGGCTCGAAGTAAGCTCGGTATCCAATTTCGAAGCTTTCCAGGCCAACCGTATGAAACTGCGCTTCCGCGACGAGAAAGGCAAGACCCAGCTCGCCCACACCCTCAACGGCAGTGCCCTCGCCCTGCCGCGCATCGTCGCCGCTCTGCTCGAGAACAACCAAATCTGGTCGCGACCGGATGGGAGCAACCTGCATTTGGACGGCATCACGATGCCCGAATGCCTGCGTCCTTTCCTCGGATTCGACAAGATCTGCTAACCCTATAACACGACATAAAAAAAAGCTGTTCCAACGAACAGTTTTTTTTTATTTCAGCAGGGCTTCGACTTCCTCGCGGTGTTCGAACAGCGTGCAGCCTCCTGTGTGTCCCCATCCAAATGCATGCATGTCGCGCAACTTGCGGAACAGAGGCGACTGCAAAGCGCCTTTCACGCCGAGTGTCAGCACATTGCTGTCGCTGAAGGGTGAGAAAGGACAAGGTTCGGCCGACCCGTCGGGGCCGATGTGGAAGAAACCGCGTCCCGACGCCAGGCATCCACCGACAGACTTCTCGTCGCCCGGAAACGAAAGGAAAATCACGCCCTCATGACGGTTACGGGCAGCTTCGACGAGCTCCTCCATCTCGGCGACCTCATCGTCGCCGAAAGCCAAATGTTCGGTACATGGCTCTGTAGGCACATACTCCACATAGAAAACAAGCTTGCAGCCCTTGGCTTGAAGGCCGTCGAGAAATTCGGCCGATGTCACGTTGCGGAAATTCTCGGTGGTCACCGTAATGCTCGTTCCGAAAAAGAGTTTCTCGTTCTGCAGCATGTCCATCGAAAGCATCGCGCGCTGGTAGATGCCTTTTCCGCGACGCTCATCGGTACCCTCCGCACTGCCTTCAATGCTTATGATAGGTACAATATTGAAGTTCTTCCGCAGAAATTCGATATACTGAGGACCGATAAGGGTGCCGTTCGTAAAGACCGGGAAAATCATTTTGTCTACCTTGGCGGCCGCCTCCAGCACATCGCGACGCGTCATCGGCTCGCCACCTGCAAGGAGTGCAAAGTTGACTCCCAAATCGGCAGCCTCACTGAATATCGAGAGCCACTGCTCGGCCGAGAGCGTCGGCTTTGTACTGTCGTTCATATCGTTGGCAATGCCGTTGCTACGGGCGTAGCAACCCTTGCAGTGCAGGTTACACTGGGTAGCAATGCTGCAAATGAGGAATGGAGGGACATCCAAACCCTCTTTGTCCATAATGGTTTTTCGGCGTTTTTCAGACTTGATAAAGGTCTGCTGCATACGGAATGCAAACTTTGCCTCGTGCGGATTGGAAAGCACATTACGATAGGCAGCAGTCATGATGTTGCGTATGCTGCCACTCATGTAGTCTTGTAGGGAATTCATTTAGTCAATCAAGTAGTTATTAGTGCTAAGAGTCGATGAGTCAAAAACTAAAAATATTACCACATGAATTTCAGACAAATAAAAGTATTGTTACAGTTTTTTACTGTTACTTAACTGTAGACTAATGGGGTTTATTTCTTTTTTGCTTTTTTCTCGGCAGCAGTACGCTCCTTGGCGGCTTTCTTCTCGGCTGCTGCACGTTCCTTGGCAGCTTTCTTCTCTGCTGCTACGCGTTCCTTTTCAGCCTTCTTTACGGCAGCAGTACGCTCCTTGGCGGCTTTCTTCTCGGCAGCAATGCGTTCCTTTTCGGCCTTCTCTTCGGCGGCTACGCGTTCCTTCTCGGCTTTCTCAGCTGCTTTGCGCTCAGCTTGTGCAGCTTTGCGTTCAGCCTTCGTCATGTTCTTTTCAGCCTCTTTGATGCGCTCTTTTTCAGCCTTTTTCTCAGCAGCCAGACGTGCCTTCTCCTCCTTGGCGACTTTCTTCTCAGCGGCTATGCGCTCCTTATCGGTTTTATCCACGTTCTTCGTTTTCCGTTCTCCGCTTTCCGCTTTCTTCGCTTTCTCCTTCACGGCCTTGTGGTAGGTCAGCGTACGTAGCGTGGCGTTGTTGAAGACTCCATCTTCAAACTGCAGGCGGACAGTCCAGTTCTGCATCGAGTCGTAGACATAGTCGAAAGTGTAGACAATCGTTCCGTAAGGGCGTTCCACCGTCTTCTTTGTGCAGTCGCCATACTCGTTGTTCTCGTAGGTGCATGTCTCGTCGAGCGCGCGGCTATGCGTGACCTTCTTAATGAGGAAACCACGATTGTCGTAGGTGTATTTCACCGTCGAGCGGTCGTTGCCCGAAGCGGTATATTCGATATTCTTTTCCGAGACCAGCAGTCCGGCGGCATTGTAGCTGTATTCGCAGACCTTGGCAGGCATGCTATCGACGTAAAAATACTCGGAACGAAGCACTTGGCCCTCTTCCGAGAGTTCCTGCCGACACTTGAGGTCGAACGGGTAATTGTACGAGAACGGCGTCGTCTTCAGGTCTGCCTTGCTGAGGTTCGGAGTCTTGTAGTCCTTGGTTTCGGCATAGACGTTGATGTCCGCCATGTTGCCCGAATAGTTGGCCACAACCTTGCAGCCTTCGCCTGCAAACGATGTCAGCAGGCCGTTCGAAGCGTATGTGCATGCCGTCGTGCGTCCGTTTTTGCCCTGATAGGTGTAGGTCACCGTGAGCATTCTTCCGGCAGGGTTGAATGTGATTATGCGGCCTTCCTCCTCACGCAAAACGTTGCGCAAGTCTTTCACAAACCACTTGCGTTCAGGCCAATCCTCGCGGAAATAGTCTTTACGGAGCAGTATGTCCTCGTCGACCGAAGCAACCGAACCGCGGAGACCCATCTGCGAGCGGTCCATACGCAGATTAACAACATCCTGTGCTTGAACTGCGCACACGACACAAGACGCTACAAATAAGAACGATATAAGCTTTTTCATCTAATCTTACAATTATTTTTCAGATGCAAAAATACTATAAAAAGTCGGAACTTTCAGATTTTCTTTCCAATATTTTATCCTGTGCACGTCCTGGAGTTTCATCTTTATTTCGTATATTTGCATCGGCATTCACAGCGTTGCTCTCTGCCAACCGAATAGACAAACATCACTGTTTCAATATATAACACAACCATAAAACTATGAAAGAATCATATTCCGAACACAAAACACCATCTAGCAGGCCATCGAGCAAAGGCAACAGACCGGCGATAGCCATATTCATATTTTTTATTCTGATTGCCAATATCTTCTGCCATGCCCAACAGACACTCAACGCACTTTTTATAGGCAACAGCTACACCGAGGTCAACAACCTGCCCGAAATGGTGTCTCAGATTGCCCTCTCGACGGGTAACTGTCTCAACTATCAGAGCAACACCCCCGGCGGCTGCACCTTCAGCCAGCACTGTACAAACCGTTCCATGGAGCTCATCCGTCAGGGTGGATGGGACATCGTTGTCCTTCAGGAACAAAGCCAGTATCCGTCATTTCCGCAGTATCAGGTCGAAAACGAGGTCTTTCCCTACGCCCAGCGGCTTGTCGACTCCATCTACCGCCATTCGCCCTGTGCCGAGCCGGTATTCTACATGACGTGGGGACGCAAGAATGGCGACGCCGGCAATGCCCCCATCTTCCCCGTCCTGGGCACCTACGAGGGCATGGACAGCATGTTGTGTCTGCGCTACACATATATGGCCGAAGCCAACGACGCCTCGCTGTGTCCCGTCGGTCGCGTATGGCGCTACCTGCGCACGGAGCACCCCGACATCGAGCTCTACCAGTCTGACGGGAGCCACCCCTCCCTGGCCGGCACCTACGCGGCGGCTTGTGCTTTCTACACCGTTTTCTTCCACCGCGACCCGACGGAAATCACATACCGTTCCACGCTGTCCGACGACGTTGCGTCGGCCATCCGCAATGCTGTCGACTCCATAGTGTATCAGCATCTTGGACAATGGCGACGCCCACAGCCCGTGGCCAGTTTCGAAAGCCCTGTCGACGACGGCGACCCCATGTCGGTCATCCTAAACTCCACCTCGCTGCATGCCGACAGTCTGCAATGGCTGTTCGACAACGATGAAACCGTCTGCACAACCAACCCCACGCTGACCCACACCTTCACCGACACTGGCACCCACCTTGTCACACTGATTGCCTTGCGCCACTGCCTCTCGGACACCGCCTCCGCGTCTGTCCACATCGTTGGCGACACCACGTCTACACCTCCCGACCCCGTGGCCGTTCCCACGACAGACGCCTGCCTCGACTTCGGCGTCTTTCCCAACCCGACAGATGGCATCGTAAATATCACATTACCACAGAACAACCAAGTAGAGAGGCTCGTCGTGACCGACCTCTACGGCCGACAGAAAGAAGCATTCCAAGTCAGAACCGCCGACGGTCCGACAGTCTTGTCGCTTAACGGCTATGAATCAGGTATCTATCTTTTGCATATCGTTACCGCAACTGGTATTGTTGTACGTAAGCTGGTCGTAAGATGAATCCGCAGACATTTTAACAGGAATTACCAGGAATTGGCCAGGAATTAACCAGAAATTATGTTTTAGAACGTGAATGACCGTGAATGGCCATAAATGAGTTTTTTTAACGGCGAATTACGCGAATTACGCGAAGGCTACGCAGGATATAATTACGGGCTAATTACTCTAATAAATATAACCGCGTCAGTATTGCCGCCGTAGGCGGAATTAATTTATAAGATTTACAAGATTTCTGCCGCGTTAGCGGCAAGGAGAATAAGAACGCGAATGTCCGTAAATGACCGTGAATGATTTTTTTAACGGCGAATTACTCGAATTTCTCGAAGGCTACGCAGGACGGACTTGATTACATGCTAATTACTCTAATAAATATAACCGCGTATGCTTTTTCGCCGTAGGCGGATTTAATTTATAAGATTTACAAGATTTCTGCCGCCTTCGCGGCAAGGAGAATAAGAACGTGAATTGTACTAGTATGTTCGGATTACTCGAGTCTTTTGTGGATGCGCTCCGCGCAGAAATTTTTCAAAAATCAAATTCAAATTTTTCAAATTGATTAGAACACTAATTGATTAAGACACGGAGGCGCAAGCAACATCATAATTCCGCGTTAGCGGAATAAATCTACAAGATCTACAAGATCTCTGCCGCCTTCGCGGCAAGGAGAATAAAAACGTGAATTGTACTAATATGTTCGGATTACTCGAGTCTTTTGTGGATGCGCTCCGCGCAGAAATTTTTCAAAAATCAAATTCAAATTTTTCAAATTGATTAGAACAACTATGGATTATGACACGGAGGCGCAAGCAACATCATAATTCCGCGTTAGCGGAATAAATCTACAAGATCTACAAGATTTCTGCCGCATTCGCGGCAAGGAGATTTTCAACGTAAATTGCCGTAAATGCCCGTGAATGACCATAAATGAATTTTTTTAACGGCGAATTACTCGAATTTCTCGAAGGCTACGCAGGACGGACTACCGAAACAGAGAGAAGCCTTCCCGACAATTCGGTAGACACGACTACCGAATTGCAGTCTGCTCATTCTGAAGACATACAACAACTGCAACTTACCAATGACGATGCCTTTCCTGTTACGGCATTTCTCAACATATCGTTCTCGCACCATGTAGCCATTTTCCGTTACGCCAAAGAGTATGATGAGAGGAAATACTACATCCAGTTGGCATACCAGCAACGCCTGAAGGTGGACGATCTGGAGCAGATGACAAAAGCCGACACCTACAGTCATCGTACAAGCCTGCCAAACAATTTCTTCAAAGCAATTCCCGACAAGACACTCGCCCTGCGCACACTGCAGATGTTCAAAGATTCCTATCTTCTCGACTACATCAATGTGGAGGACATTGACGTCTCCGATCCCATTGATGTGGACAAGAATGTGATAGAGAGCCAAATTGTGATGAATATCAAGAACTTCATCATGACCTTTGGAAAATCCTTCACCTACAAAGGCCATCAGGTACACTACGACAAGTTCGGTCACGACCATTGGATAGACTTGCTCTTCTTCAATCGTGAATTGCAATCTCTCGTGGTCGTGGAACTCAAGAAAGGACAGTTCAATCCATCTTATCTGGGGCAATTGGCCGCCTATCTCAGAATTCTTGACGACGACGAAAGACTGCCCGGCGAGAATCCCTCGGTTGGCATCATTCTTTGCAAGAAAGCCGACAAAGCATACGTCGACTACGTGCTTCAGGACTATCTCAAGCCAATGGGTGTAGCCACCTACCAGCACATGCAGAACCGCCTGCGTGAGCTGCTCCCGCCAGAAGAAGAGATGAAACGCCTGATTTCAGAGAACTAAGCATTGTGGATGGGCTATATAAATACCCGACTGTCGTATAGCCCCATCTTGTTAAACAACCGCGACTTCCTGGCGTACCACCGCGACCACGTGTTTGTGTCGCACCTGCAACAAGCGGACAAGACTGGTACGCAGGCGTCCCCGCCTGCGATGACATATAGCCGAGCGGAATTACAGACAAGCCCTCCCCACTACCCTATGGAAGAGTGGCATAATGTGCGTTTTGCCTATATGGTATATTTGTAATATTCAGCATTTTGCAGAGTTTCTGCAGTATGCTTGCCCACGTGTCGGAAAAATTTCGTAAATTTGCACGATGATACCGCCGCCTGCGGCGGCGGTGGAAATGATAATTAATAAATTTATAGACAGGGATATAGAATAATAAACTAACGAGTAGATAAGCATCCTTGAATTGACTGATTAACCAGAATTACGACACATAGGGAACACATCAGTCGGACAAGCCATCGGATGTTTGCGCTCCGGACAAAGGGCGTGGACAGAATGGTTGTTGTCTGATGTGGGCCGTCGTAAGCCTTGGTTAAGCACATCACTCTTCTGCGCCCTCTTTTGAAAAAACAAAAGGGGGATTTTTTTTTACCCATTTTTTTGAAAACAACAAGCAAGTACACATAATGGCGAAGAAACAGAATATATCAATGGTGGATTTCCCCGAAGAAGAGAAAGTTGTCGGAAACGTTGGCGTGAAAGTTTATGGCGAAACCTCTTTTGAGAACCAGATGGCTGTGTTAAGCCACTTTTTGCATAATCATCGAAAGAGACTGACAAAGAAGGAGCAGTCGGAAATCATTAATGCTGTTCGAAACTTTCTTTCACGCAAAGAAATGAGACAAAAAATTGACATTTCAGACTGGAGCGATGAACAAGTACTGCAAGCAGCCGAAGACCCAGCGCAATATGGACTGTTTGACCAGTTTTTCGATGTGCCATTTCCGTCTCCAGGCAATCCGAAATTCACATTTATTGACCTTTTTGCTGGTATTGGAGGGTTCCGTATCGCAATGCAAAATCTTGGAGGCAAATGTGTCTATTCATCGGAGTTTGATGCCAAAGCACAAGAGACATATCTTGCAAATTATGGAGAAATGCCATTCGGTGACATTACAAAAGAATCCACCAAAAGTTTCATACCGAGGAAATTTGACATTTTGTGTGGAGGATTTCCCTGCCAAGCATTTTCACTGGCGGGAAAGCGTCTTGGATTTAAGGATGAAACACGTGGAACTCTGTTCTTTGAGATAGAAGCGATTCTCCGCAAACACCAGCCAAAGGCTTTCTTCTTGGAAAACGTAAAAGGCTTAGCCATTCACGACCGAGGCAGAACATTAGAAACAATCCTTAAGCACCTTGACGATGCTGGTTATGATGTTGTGCCACCACAAATTCTTAATGCTATGGATTACGGAGTGCCACAGCATCGCGAACGCATATATATTATTGGTTTTCGTAAAAATCTGCACATCAACATCTCCGATTTTCACTACCCACAGCCAACAACGCTTGGGGAAAAACGCCCCAAGTTTCGCGATGTAATGGAAGAGAACGAAGTATCTGTAAAGTACTACCTATCTACTGCTTATGTTGAAACATTAATCAAACACAAAGCCAGACACGAGGCTGCTGGCAATGGCTTTGGTTACAAAATAATTGATATTGACGGAGTGGCCAATGCAATAGTCGTTGGTGGCATGGGAAGAGAGTGCAATCTCATTATTGACAAAAGACTGACCAACTTTACTCCTATAACCAGAATCAAAGGTGAGGTTAATAAGGATGGAATACGCAAAATGACACCAAGAGAGTGGGCGAGATTACAGGGATTTCCGGATACATTTAAAATTGTAGTTGCAGATGCTTCTGCATACAAACAATTTGGTAATTCCGTCGCAATTCCAGCAATACAAGCGACTGCAAAGGAAGAATTAAAAGTATTAGGATTAATTTAAACAAATATGGCAATTACAGGTAACAAAGGAGAATGGAGTGAAATATACACACTATTTAGACTGCTTGGTGAGGGTAAAGTTCATGCTGGGGATGCCAACTTAAACAAGTTAAATCTCTACTATCCTATCATTAGCATTATTCGAGAAGAAAGCAAACGTCATGAATACAAGCCTAACCAGGAGCAACACATTGTTGTTATCAATGAGGAGGGACATGAGTACGCACGTATTTCGATGGATAGGTTTCTGTCCGAATCCGAATCTCTATTACTAGAAATCAAAAATAACAACAAACGTACCTTCGCTGTACCTAATGCAGAAAGCTTCATGTGTAGAATTGGTTGCGCCAAACTGAAAGCACCATCAAAAGATAAAGCCGACATTCACATTGTCATTCACGACCTGCGTACCAACATGACACCGATGCTAGGATTTAGTATTAAATCGCAACTCGGAAGTGCATCTACTCTACTCAATGCCACTGAAGCCACCAATATCCGTTACAGAATTGTGGGTAAGGAAATGACTGATGCAGAGATAGAAGAGATTAACAATATTAATGGTCACCTGCCACGAATGAAAGCTCTTTCAGACAATGGCTACAAACTCGAGTATTCTGATATTGAACATCAAACATTCAAAAACAACCTACTCTTCCTTGACTGCGGAATGCCTGAATTTATTGCCCAATGTCTCATTTACAATAGCATACCAAACCAAACATCAAAAATAAAAGATGCCGTAGAGTTCGTTGCAAGGAAAAATCCTTTGGGTTTTACGGGAAATAATGTTTTGGCATTCTATGAACATAAAATGAAAGTATTGCTGATAGATGCCGCACTTGGCATGACTCCCGCCAAAGAATGGAAAGGACGTTATGACGCAAATGGAGGCTACCTTGTTGTCCGAAATGATGGCGAAATTGTCTGCTACCATTTCTACAATCGTAATGATGTTGAAGACTATCTGTACAACAACACACGCTTCGAACGAGGTAGTCGCACCAGACATCATTACGGAAAAATATATCGCGAGAATGATGGTAAGGTATACATTAAACTGAACCTACAAATACGATTTATTCAATAAACAGCTTTTTCGCCATAAAAAATAGAAACGTAATGCTGGGAAAACGGTTTTTTTCGAATATTTGCTCTTGGGAAAAAAAGGATACAATTACGCTTATACGAAATAATGCATGAACGAGGAGGCTGGATGTCAAAGCACGGAATTATTTGGTCAATCCAGTGAAACGTACCACTTTTGTACTACATAACAACAGGTAAAAAAAGAAAAGGAAGGCTGAGAAGATTGAAAGCCGTCGGATTCTCCTGACATCGGACATATAGAAAAGTATCTGACACCAAAAAAAAACGATTCAAACAAGAATAAAAAGAATGAAGAAGACCATACTATTTTTTTCTGTATGCATATTGTATATGCACCTTGCGGCCCAAAACCTGGACACCGTACCCTACTATGACGACAACCAGATGCCCGATGCAGGCATCTATCTGCCAGCACCGCCCGACACTAACAGCATGCTCTTTATCGACGACTTCCAGCAATGGATATGGGGGAAGTCAATGCGCGCCACAGCACGCGGGCAGCGTGCCAGCTGGGAGTCGGAAAACAGTGTTGCACGTATGTGCCAGATCTATAGCGACGCACTTGGATTCACTATCAGCAAGGAGACCACACCGGCCATCTACCGGCTTGTGTCGCGCGGACAAAAGACTGCTGCCCAGGCTGTCGACAGGACCAAGGCTAGATATATGCGAATACGCCCGTTTGCCAGAATGAACGAGCATGTGGCTGGTGCCTTCGATGACGAAGAGCACCTGCGTGGCAACGGTTCCTATCCGTCGGGGCACACCTCGCTGGGATGGACCACCGCACTAATCCTAGCGCAGATGGCACCCGAACAGCAGGATACCATACTGCGTCGCGGATGGGAATACGGCGAGAACCGCGTCATCGTCGGAGCCCACTGGCAGAGCGATGTCGACGCAGCACGCCTGGCAGCCAGCAGCTGTGTGGCGCGTATTCAGGCCAGTCCCGAATACCGTTCCGACCTCGCCGCCGCACGTACCGAATACCTGCTTTGGCACGGCACAGCACCGGCCAACGTGCCTTATCCCAACAGTCGCCGCATCCTGCCGCCACCCATCGACACGGCATCCTACCGCTACCAGGGCGATGTGGCGGCCCACTGGCTTGCCCGAAGCCTGCGCAACACGCCGCGTGGCGTTCAGGCCCTGGTCGACAATTCAAAACATGTGGAAGACTTCCTGAGCCAGTATTCCGACTGTCTCGATATGCCGCTCGACACCACCGTGGCACCCAACATCACGGCCTATCTGACCCATGTGTACACGACGCTGCGCACCGAGTCGCGACGCCTGAAGAACAGCGGTTTCCGCCGCCGTCCCTACGCCCAGCTGGGCGACGGATCGATGATTCCCGAGGAGGAGGAAGAAGAGTCCACCGACTCGTCCTACCCCTCCACCCATTCCACCCTGGGATGGGGAATGGCGCTGGCCATGGTGCAGCTGACCCCCGACAGCATGAACGCCATCCTCGAACGAGGCTTTGAGTATGGATATAGCCGTGTCATTGCAGGCTACCACTGGGCTTCCGATGTACAGGCAGCACGCCTTCTGGCCTCCTACACCTTCGTGCGCCTGCAGCGCGAGCCGGAATTCCAAACGCTGGTTGCAGCCGCACGCAACGAATACGCTGCCCTGCGTGGATATGCCGGCATTACGCCCGTCGATCCTGCCACCACCGCCACACTTGTCCGCAACGGCGAAAACGTGGTGCTGACCTTTGCAAATGGACAGGAGACCGGTGTGCTCAACATCTACTCTATTGACGGGAAAGTTCTTAAGAGCATGAATGTAAGCGGAGACACCTCCACCAGCCTTGCAGGGTTGCCCCACGGAGTCTATATCGCCACATTCACCGGCCACACATCTTTCGTCAGTCTTAAAACCACATTCTAAGTACTTTTCTACCAAGTTATGATGTACTTGTATGACTGACCGAATGACACCCGAACAGCGGCACCGATGCATGTCGCACATCCGCAGCAAGGCCACGAAGCCGGAGCTGCTGGTGCGGCGGTGGCTGTTGGGTCATGGATACAGGTATCGGCTGAACGTCAAGAGCGTGCCAGGCAAGCCGGACATCGTGCTACGGCCCTACCGGACAGCGATTTTCGTCAACGGGTGCTTCTGGCACGGACATAACGTGAGAATGCGTGAAAATGCCGTTGCACAAAGCGGAAACAATCCACAAAATCCACAATATTTCGCAAGCACGAAGTTCGAGCAGGAAAATAAAGACAAGGAACTACTGAACTCCGACTGCTGCAAGATTCCGCTCACCAACCGCGACTTTTGGGTCAACAAGATTTTACGCAACCAGGAGCGCGACCAGCGCAACTACTCCTTGCTGCAACAAAATGGTTGGCA
Organism: Bacteroidales bacterium; assembly: GCA_017522065.1. Lineage (GTDB taxonomy): Bacteria > Bacteroidota > Bacteroidia > Bacteroidales > P3 > Colimorpha. The sequence continues at coordinate 36,754 of JAFXAD010000023.1, read as the reverse complement.
GGTCATCGTAGTCTGGGAATGCCAGCTGAAGCCCGACAAGATGGAACGCACCATGCGCGAGGTGGAACTGCTGCTGAACGACAAACTCCTCTCCCGGTTCAGACACAATCCTCTACCCTACTCCGCTCAAGAGGAATCCGCTCCCCCTATGGCCGCCGAAGACCCTGCCGGGCAATAAAGACAGCAGGACCGCGTTATCATCTACATGAAACACATCGAAGTCGTAGCAGCTATCATTCACGACAACAACGGTCGCATTTTCGCCACCCAACGGGGCTATGGCAACTTTAAGGACTACTGGGAGTTCCCCGGCGGGAAAATTGAACCCGGCGAGACCCCTGTCGAGGCCCTGCATCGCGAAATATGGGAGGAACTGGAATCGCAAATCACTGTGGAACATCTACTTCAAACTATCGAATACGACTACCCCGAGTTCCACCTCACCATGCATTGCTTCCTCTGCCACCTCGCAAGCGGAACCTTGAAACTGAAGGAACACGAAGACGCACGTTGGCTGGCTCTCAACGAACTGGATAGCGTAAACTGGCTCCCGGCCGACAAAAACCTGATAAACACACTGAAACAATTATGAACACCGAACGCATCTCTCTCATGGAGCAACGCCTCGACCGCGCAACGGCAGCTCTGTCAGCACTCCAAACAGCTCTCGATCAATACGAAAACGTTCACAACGACATCGACACTCTCAACACCTACCTCGGCAGCCCCGAATGGCACAATGACCGCAACGACGATGCTGCCGGACGGCTGCCACAAGGTCTCAAACGCGGCGTGCTCAGCGAAGATGCCATCTGGAACCTCTTAGAGCACAACCGTGAGCTGAAAAAAGAATTGGCGACGATTGGCCAGACGGATGACACCGACGGCACCTTCCGCCCCATGCGACGCTTCAAGCAGCAGATGAGCAACGAGGAGTGCGTGGCGTTGCTCGAACAAGCTCCGCGCGGCATCCTCGCGCTCCTCGGCGACAACGGATACCCCTACACCGTGCCGCTCGACTTCTTATACAACGACAACCACCTCTTCTTCCACTGTGCTCGCGAGGGTCACAAGCTCGACGCCATTCGCCGCTGCAACAAGGCCTCCTTCTGCGTGCTCAGCGACGGCAAGAAGGAACCCGACAGCTGGTGGTATCACTTTGAAAGTGTGATATGTTTCGGACGCATCAGCATCGTCGACGACACCGCTCGCACCGATGCTCTGCTACGACAAATCGGCGCCAAATACTTCCCGCAAGGCTATGACCTCGAAGACGATATGCAGAAGAACGCCCCCCGCGCTTTTGTTCTCGACCTTCACATCGAACACATCAGCGGCAAACACGTGCGCGAAAAATAAGCACCCCCTCAAACCCTCAAACCATGCAACAAAACCCCTCTTTCGACCATATCATCGTCCGAGACGCAACAGAAAACAACCTGAAGCACGTCAGCGTCAGCATCCCTAAAGGACAAATCACCGTGGTGACAGGCGTTTCGGGCTCGGGCAAGTCGTCGCTCGTGCTCGACACCATTGCCGCCAAGTCGCGACGCGAACTGAACGACACCTTCCCCTCTTTCACTCAGCAATATCTGCCCAAATACGGGCGCCCTCACGTCGCCAGCATCGAAAACCTCCCCATCGCCATCGTCATCGACCAGCGCAAACCCGCCGCCAACTCTCGCTCCACAGTGGGCACCTACACCGACATCTACGCCCTCCTCCGACTACTCTTCTCGCGCGTCGGCAAACCCTTCGTGGGCTACAGCGACGCCTTCTCGTTCAATCACCCGGCTGGCAGCTGCCCGCGCTGCAGCGGTCTCGGCGAAATACGCGAACTCGACATCCACAAACTCGTCGACTTCAACAAGTCGCTCAACGACGAGGACACTATCCACTACATCGCCTTCGGCAAAGGCGGCTGGCGCTGGATACGCTACGCCTATAGCGGACTCTTCGACCTCGACAAGAAAATCAAAGACTACACCCCCGAAGAACTCGACCTGTTCCTCTATTCGCCTCAAATCAAGCTCAAAAACCCACCAGCCAACTGGCCCAAGACGGCCAAATACGAAGGTCTCGTGCCTCGCATGTACCGCAGCATCATCAACTCCGAAGAGGGCCTCCTCCACGCCGCCGCCATCAATCCCATGCTGACCATGGGCACATGCCCCGACTGTGGCGGAACCCGACTGAACGAGAAGATTCGCTCCTGCAAAATCAACGGTCTGAACATCGCCGAGGTGACAGCAATGAGCATCAGCGACTGCCGCCTTTGGATGCAATCCGTCAACGACCCGTTGGCCGACGACATCCGACGCACCGTCACCGAACGCCTGACAGCCCTCGAGGAGATTGGTCTCGGCTACCTGACCCTCGACCGCGCCATAGGCACCCTAAGCGGAGGTGAGGCACAACGCTGTCGCATAGCCAAATACATCAACTCGCCACTGTCCGACGTCATGTACATCCTCGACGAACCCAGCGTCGGGCTCCACAACCACGACATACTGCTGATGCAGCGCTCGGTGCAGAAACTTAAAAACCACGGCCTGACCCCTTCCGAAGTAGACTCCGGCCAAAGAGGAGCAAACACCGTCATCCTCGTCGAACACCACAAGGAGATGATACGCATCGCCGACCACATTATCGACATGGGTCCCGGTGCCGGAATGAAAGGCGGCGAGGTCGTCTTCGAAGGCTCCTACGACGAACTGCTCCACTCCTCCACCCTCACCGGCACGATGCTCAGCACGCAGAGCACCATCAAGGAAAAAGTGCGTAAGTCCAAGGGATTCTTCACGATACAGGATGCCTCCCTGCACAACCTGCAGCACCTCAACGTGCGACTGCCACTGGGCGTGATGTGCGGCATTGCCGGCGTGGCGGGCTCCGGCAAAAGCTCGCTGATGGAGTGTTTCCGCCAGGCGTGGCCGAAGCCCGACGACATCGTCTACATCAGCCAGAAAAACATCGGCATCAGCCTACGTTCCACACCCGCAACATATCTCGACGTCGCCGACGACATCCGACGCCTCTTCGCAAAAGCCAACAAGGTGAAGGCCGACCTCTTCTCGTTCAACGGCAAGGGAGGCTGCCCCGTCTGTGGCGGCAAAGGAGTCATCGTCAACGACATGGCCTTCATGGACGCCATCGAGACCACCTGCGAGGCCTGTGGCGGACTCCGCTATGCACCCGAGGTGATGCAGTACAAATTGCAGGGTCTAAATATTGCCGAGGTGATGGACCTCACCGTCAACCGCGCTGCCGAGTTCTTCGCCGGCACCGTCATTGCCGAAAAGCTCGAACCCCTACGACAGGTAGGACTCGGATACCTGCATCTCAACCAGTCGCTCTCCACCCTCAGCGGCGGCGAACTGCAGCGCATCAAGCTCGCTTCCAGCCTTCGCGAGAAAGGCAAAATCTTCATCCTCGACGAGCCCAGCGACGGCCTCCACGCAGGCGACATACGACGCATCCTCAACCTCTTCGACGCGATGGTCGATGCCGGTAGTAGCATCTTCCTCATCGAACACAACATCGACATGCTCAAGTCGTGCGACTATATCATAGAACTCGGTCCCGGAGGTGGCGCCACTGGCGGCCGCATCATCTTCGAAGGCACCCCACTCGAGATGACACAATCAAAAGACTCAGTAACAAGGCCCTATCTATCCTGAAATCCATCCGCCTATTGCATCCTCTTGCGGTATTAGGTGCTTAGCCTGTCCGATGATGAAAAGGTGAATCCACTGCATCGGCGTCTGGCCCGTATAATGCAGTATGAGGGACGAAAAATGGCGCACCGACAGCGAGGCGAGGCAATGGCTCATGAAATGAAACTAAAGATTTAGTTATAATTGAATCAATTGTTGCCTGGCGGACCACCCGCTTTCAGGCAAAGAAAAAGCGGAGCCTTACGGCTCCGCTTTTTTACGCATGACAAACTGATTTACTTCAGATTGTCGGAGAAGAAACGTTCAATCTTGTCGTAAGGAATCACACCGGCCACATCGTCGTAGAGGTCCACGTGGCTGGCTCTGGGGATAATCATAATCTCCTTGTTGCCGACAGTCATGCTCTTGCCGTCACATTTCTTTCCGGTCATCTTCTCGAAAGCATATTCGCTGAAGTAGCGGCTGTGGGCATTCTCGCCGTGGATAAGCAGCACGGGACTGCCAATCTCGCATGCCATATCGAGCAGGGGCTGATTGATGAAACTCATCGTGCCGGTGACGTTCCAGCCGTCAGTCGAGTTGCCGCTGCGCTCATGGTAGCCGCGCGGACATTTGTAGTAGGCGTGATAATCCTTGACGAACCACGGAGCATCGTCGGGCAGAGGGTCGACCACACCGCCACCTCGTTTGTAGCTACCTGTACGATAGTCCTCTATGCGCTGTGTAGCCCATGCACGACGCTGCTCGTCTCGGGCCTCGCGGCTGTCGGCACTGCCAAAGTAGCCTTCGCGGGCTATCTTGCTCATATCGTACATCGTGCTGGCCACGGTAGCTTTGATGCGTGGGTCGAGGGCAGCAGCGTTGACTGCCATGCCACCCCATCCGCAGATGCCGATGATGCCGATACGTTCAGGGTCGACATTGGGCTGTACCGAGAGGAAATCGACGGCTGCCAGGAAGTCCTCGGTGTTGATGTCGGGGCTGGCCATACGGCGGGGTTCTCCGCCACTCTCACCCGTGAAGCTGGGGTCGAAAGCTATGGCGATGAATCCGCGTTCTGCCATGTGTTGTGCGTAGAGACCGCTGCTCTGCTCCTTGACGGCCCCGAAGGGACCGCAGACGGCTATTGCAGCCAGTTTGCCCGAGGCGTCTTTGGGCGTGTACATATCCGCAGCCAGTTCGATGCCGAAACGGTTGTGGAAAGTCACCTTACGGTGTTCCACCTTGTCGCTGAGCGGGAACACCTTGTCCCACTCTTGTGTCAGTGTCAGTTTAGTCATATCTGTTTGTTCTTTTATTTGATTTTCGTTATTGCATCCGGCCAAGGCCAGGGTTGCCGTCATGACGCCGACGGCCAAAGTGTGTCTGAGCTTCATTTTTTAGTTATCGTTTTGAATTGAGAAAGTGATTGTTACATTGCCACCACCAAGAGCCTGCTTGAGTCCTTCGGTGTCAGCGATATGGCCGATGCGGGAATATCTGTACGATGTGTTGAAGGTCTCGTAGAAGAGCACCACACAGTTGTCCTGATAGAGCATAATATCGCCAGCATGGATAGTGCCGATGCTAGTGCGGTTAGTTGGTAGTGATTGGCTGAGGTAGTGGTATTTCTCGTTGCCGTGCAGATCGCTCATCTCGAGCGTCATGGGCAGCATGGCACTGAAGGCTTCTGCTGTGCTGTTTTTCTCCAGCGTGGCAGAAAAAGTTTGGCTGCCGACGGTGATGGTGATGTCGCCAAGCGTGGCAGCAGATGGCGAGACAGGTTCATCTTCCGGTGAACATGCGGTACAAAAGAGCATCATGATAGCGGCTAACAGTTTCATTGTATGATTCATATTGTTTTCTTGTCGACGCTAATTACATCTGCAAAGTTACAGATAATTTCCAATATACCAAACCACCCCCCTTAGACCTAAAACCCTCAAACACTTTAACCCTCAAACACTTTAACCCTTTAACCCTCAAACCCTTTAACCCTCAAACCCTATTTCCGCACTTTTCTTATCCTGAAAACGGTTTTTGATAGATCTTTCGTCTGACACAAAATGTTAAAAATCATAAAAGTTTCAAAAAGAAAGTTAGTATAGGCAGTATTGCTTACCAAAAGGTAAGTGGCTTACCGTCTGGTACCTTCTTGCGGGGTTTTGGAAAGTAACGTACTTTTGCAACCGAAAAACAACGAAAAAGCCTTTGGCTCGAAAACAAAAAGGCCTTCGGCACGAAAACGATAACGAAAACGAAAACTTTTAAACCCTAAAACCCTTAAAACCATGAGAACATTAGAAACCATCAAGAGTGGCCGCAACTACAAGGCCGTCAGCGTAGGAACAATCGACCAGATTATCGAACACGAACTGCCCATGGGCCCCAACGTCATCAAAGGCAAGGTCTTCGTAGGCCAGGCTGTAGGCACCACCGGTAGCGAGCTGTCATTCCAGACCCTCGTCCCCGGTCAGGACAGCGGATTCCTCCACACCCACAAGACCCACGAGGAACTCTACATCATCCTGCGTGGCCAGGGCACCTATCAGGTGGACGGCGAGCAGTTCCCCGTCAGCGAAGGCACCATCGTCCGCGTCAGCCCCGACGGACGCCGCGCCCTGAAGAACACAGGCAGCGAGAACCTCACCATGCTCTGCATCCAGTACAAGGCCAACAACTTCACCGATGCCGACAGCCCCATGACCGACGGCAACATCCTCAGCGACCCACTGAATTGGTAAACAATTAAATAACGATATAGAGCAGTATGCCGGCGTCGACTTCCGCTTCGACCATGGCGCCATCAGCGACTTCCCCGGTTCGATGATCCTCATCGGCAGCCAGGTGTGCTACACCCATTGGGCTCCCTATCAGATGCACATGAGCCCCCTGCAGCTGGGCAGCAAAGATGCTATCGACGCCGAACTGGCCGCCACCAAGGCCGAGCTGGCCACTGGTGCCAAATACTTCATCGGCGGCCATGGCGGCTTGGTCGAGAAGCCTGCCGTCGAAGCCCGCATCGCCTACCTGGAATGCTTGAAGAAGCTCCGCGCCGAGAATAAGAATGCCGCCAGCTTCGCCGAAGCGCTCAAGGCCGCCTATCCCGACATGCCCGGCGACATCGCTCCGCTGGCTGAATCCCTCTACAAATAAAAAAAATACTTTCTTCACCTAAATAGTCGCACTACAGGCAGGTTTCGCAAGATGCCTGCCTGTTTGCAAAAAAAAAAGTACTTTTGCATCATGATTGAACAAGCATTGGAATTTCTTAACACTCACGTTGAAGGCGTTTTGGCCACGGTGGACGGCGACCGTCCCTGCCTCCGGGCCTTCCAGATTATGAAGCAGGAGGGTACGACCCTCTTTTTCGCCACCTCCGAGCGCAAGGAGGTGTACCGCCAGCTGCGGCAGAACCCGCGGGCGGAGTTCCTCGTGATGCACGACCGTGTGTCGGTGCGCTGCTCGGGACGGGTCGACTTCGACGTGGACGACGCCGACAAGCGCTGGATCTACGACCACAACGAGGTGCTGCGCCGCCTCTATCCGAGCTACGACACGATGGCCTACTTCCGGCTCCCCATCGAGCGGATGGACTACTACGACCTGCGGCCCACACCGCCCATACACAAGTCGTTCGACCTCGCCACCGGCGACGTACGCGACGGCTTCGTCGGCGCACGATTCTCGAAATAATTCTTGAAATAATTCTCGAAAATAACAGTACGCACTATGGACCGACTGGAAAACTTGGACTTTTGCATCCGCTACCTGTTGCGGCAGAACGACGTAGAGACCGACATTCCGGCCACGCTGGCCGAGAAGCAACGCCTGCTGCGGGCATTGGAAAACATCTGGCAGCCACAGCAGTTGAGCGAGGAGTTTCTACAGGCGCAGGACGCCGAGTTGCAGACCCAGCTGCAGGACAAGGGGGTGGTGGGTTTGGAAGACATCGCCACGTCTGCTGACACTCCCCTCCTCTGGCAGGGCGACATCACACGTTTGCGTGTCGACGCCATCGTCAACGCTGCCAACAGCCAGATGATGGGCTGCTGGCATCCGCTGCACGCCTGCATTGACAACTGCATCCACAGCGCCGCCGGCCTGCAACTCCGCGCCGAATGCGCCGAGGCCATGAGTGGTGCCGAGTGCCCGCCGGTGCATCCGGAATACACGATGGGCGGCACCACCTATCGGCATGCCTTCACATCTGAGGCACGCATCACCAAAGCCTACAACCTGCCGTGCCGCCATGTCATCCACACCGTGGGTCCCATCATCCCCGACGGCGTGCCCACCCGCAAGCAGGAGGAGCAGCTGGCCGACTGCTACCGTAACTGCCTCGGACTTGCCGAAAGCAATGGTTGCCGCAGCATCGCCTTCTGCTGCATATCGACCGGCGAATTTCACTTCCCCAACCGTCGCGCCGCCGAAATAGCCATCGAGACGGTTAAGAATCACGAATTTAAAGACAAGCATTTTACTGTTGTCTTCAACGTTTTCAAAGACATCGACTATGACATCTACCGAGAGCTACTCTCAAAGGATTGACGCCTTGCGCCAAGCCATTGCTGAAACCTACGCAATCATCATCGGCGCCGGAGCAGGCCTCAGCACCGCCGCAGGGTTGGACTATGCCGGCGACGACTTCCGCCGCGAGTTCGCGCCGTGGATTGAACGCTTCGGCATCACCGACCTCTACACCGGCGGCTTCCACCCCTTCGAGAGCCAAGAAGAATACTGGGCCTTTTGGGCCAAACACATCTGGTTCTGCCGCTACCGCACGGGCGCGCTGCCGCTCTATCACCGGCTGCTGGCGCTGTTCCCCCAGGCCTTCGTCGTAACCACCAACGTCGACGCCCAATTCGAGCTGGCAGGATTTCCCACTGGGAACATCTTCGCCACACAGGGCGACTATGGCTGTTTTCAGCCCGCAAGTGGTTCGCCCAAGAAGTTGATAAGCAACCGCGAATGGGTTGAACGGGTGTTGCCACTCATCAGCGACTGTCGCATCCCTTCGGAAATGATTCCCACGATGCCCGATGGACAACCGGCCGCGATGAACCTGCGGGTCGACGACACTTTCGTCGAGGACTTCCACTGGCAGCAACAGGCGCGCCGCTATACCAATTTCGTTGGCGACGCCTCGCAAGGTCGACTGCTGCTGCTCGAGTTCGGCATCGGCTACAACACCCCCGGCATCATACGTCTCCCGTTCGAACAGTTCGCACAGAAGTTCCCGCACACCACCCTGGTCCGTTTCAACCCGGGCGACCCCGAACCCTACCTGCAAGACTTGCCCCGATTCGTCCCCTTTACCGAAGACATCAACCAGATACTGAACGATATAAGCAAATCGTAATCATGCAAGAATTCCTGTTCAAATACGTCGAAGAGAGCGACAGCTTCTGCGCCATACACTATGAGGGCGACGAAGCCGACGTCGTCATCCCGCCCCTGCACTGGGGCAAGCCGGTAACCATTCTCTTCGACGACCTCTTCAAGGGTCACACCGAAATCCGCTCTGTCAGCATTCCCGACACGGTGACCGAAATCGGCGGCTTTGTCTTCGACGGCTGCAACAATCTGAAACACGTCAAGTTGCCTGCCGCGCTCGAGAGCATGTGGCAGTATGCCTTTGCCCGCTGCGGGGTGGAAAGCATCGTTCTGCCTAACCGCTACACCCAGATTATCCCTTTCACATTCCTGGACTGCAAGTCGCTGCGACAGGTGGTCTGCGGCAGCGGAATGAAGAAAATCTACGCCCACGCCTTCAAAGGCTGCGACAGTCTGACCGACCTCCAATGCAGTCCAGATGTCGACATCGACCACGATTACAAAAAATAAAACATCAAAGCCTTCGGCACGAAAACGATAACTAAAACGATAACTAAAACCATTTCAACCCTATCAGATTCATGCATAAAGACTTCATCCAAGACCCCATATTCCCCGAGTGCCCCATCCGCAACGTGCTGGCACGCATAGGAAACAAGTGGACACTCGCAGCACTTTACACCATCAACAAGGAGGACTCGCCTATGCGCTTCCGCGACATCGCCGCTGCCAACCCCGACTGCTCACAGAAGATGCTCACGCAGACCCTCCGCGGGCTCGAAGCCGACGGTCTCATCTGCCGCAAAGTATATCCAGAGATGCCGCCACGCGTGGAATACGAACTCACCGACCGTGGGCGCAGCTTTATGCCCGTCATGCAGCAACTGATGGACTGGGCTTACCACAACCTCCATGCCATCATAACCGACCGCGAAAATTACGTCAAAAGCAATACGCTGTAATCTGTAGACAAAACAAATTACGCTGGCGGCAACGCTTGGTGGCGACGGGTGATGTAGACCTGCAGCAGGAATACCACCGCCAGACACATAGCAACGACATACGGCGCATTCGCTGTACCAAGAGCGGCAGCAAGGGGTGACACAATGAGGGGCGAGAGAAACTGGCCGAGATAGAGTGCTGCTGATATGAGCGGCATCACTGTGATGGCAGCGTCGCGGCCACCTTTGATACTGGCAATGGTGTTGACGTATGGCACGCCCATACCGTTGGCAATGCCGATAAGCACCGAGCCTACAATCATTCCTGTCACACCACCCCAATAAGCCAACACTGCATACCCTCCTATGAAGAACAGCGGAGCGACATACTTCATCGACCTGCGCAGATGGCGCATCAGCCAGCCGAACAGCAGACCTACAAGAAAGGCTACTACATCTAATCCCATCATTATAACCGTGGTGGCAATAGTATCGACCCCCTGCTCGCTGCTCGTCAGCGCAAAGTTGGTGGGATAGACGAAGAATAGCAGCATGATCAGCAACATGGCCGTAACGGATGGATGGAAGCGCAACAGAGTCGTCAGCTCCAGCCTACTGCCGCGTGATGCAAGACGTTCGTTGGGCAGCTTTGCAGCAACGAGGATTATGGCTAACAAGCCTGCCAGATAGACAAGGAAAGCGTAACTCCAATCCACCGTGGCCAGCACTCCAGCCATCAATGTAGCCACCACACCACCCAACTGGTTCATTGCAGCCGAAAGGCCCATCAAACGGCTCTGCTCCTCGGGCGGAAAGTAAAATGACAATAGTCCTGTCGACAGCGGCATAATCATGCCCACGCTTACGCCCAGCAGGGCACGTAGCACCAACAGCACCCCGATACCATCGACAAAGAAAGCACCGGCACCGGCAACCACATAAAGTGTCAGACCCACAAGGGCAAGCGTCCGTGTCGGCATCAGTCTGCATAACGGACGGAAAAAGAAAGTAGTAACAATAATCAGTAGTGCTGGCAGGCTAACGATGAACTGAACAGTCAATGGGCTGCTTGAATCGAAATGCTCTTTGATAGCTCCCAATGCCGGAGCCATGGCGGCACCTGCCATAACGGTGAGCAGGCTGATGGAAAGGATGGCGGCAGTCAAACCACGCACGTTTTTCTTCATTTTTTTCGAATTTGATTAATAAAACTTTGTGGAGTTGTCTGCTCTACCAAGCAAGAAAACAGGCAATTAACTGTAAGTAAATAGCCTGATTTTCGCTTGCAAAAGTATGAAAAAAACTTTATAGCTTAATCATAAAATGTGTTTTTTCTCGTTTTTGTAGCATCATATGTGAGTGTCACTTCGCGACAGAAATCATGCAAATCCTTTCAAATCTTTCAATATTAATCTGTTTGATTTGAGTAGATTTGTAAAATTTCTCGCCATAGGCGACTTAATATCAAATATTTCGCATACATACAAAACTTGAATTATTAATTGTTAATTTTTAATTTTTAAAGTACTAACAATAAAACATATACGCCACTGGTACGAGCCCAAGCTGCCGCACACGGTATTTATAGACGGTCTATATGCCGGCATGCTGCAGGACGACCGCCTGCAGATAGATGCACCACCGGGAAACTACAGCCTGAGGGTGCAGTTCGGTGGACGCATCCCCGTCGGAAAAAAAGGTCGCAGCATCGACCTGTCGGTATCAGCGACGAAGCAGGTCGAGGTGCATCGCGGAAGCAACACGGAATGCACGTTCCACGACCGCGAACGCATATGGAACATCCTGTTCGACATCGACCTCGTGGCTTGGGTGGTGTCGTGGTTCGTCACAATGCCGCCACTCTACAAGGTCATCTCCGATGCCTTCTTCGCCCTTTGGCTGATTCGCCTGGTGATAATACGGAAACGTTATTACAAGATAACCGCCATTGACACATCTCAATATGAAAATTAATAAATTAAAAGCGCTGCTGCTTACAGCCCTACTCCTCTCATTCGTGGGAGCAACATCATTAGCCGCCTGCAGCGACAGAACGGACACCGCTGCTGCACGCCCCACCGTAGAACACATCGAACAGCGTGGCGTTCTGATAGTTGGCACCACTGGCGACTATCGTCCACTTACGTTCTGCGAGCCTGCGACGGGCGAGTATTGGGGCTTCGGCATCGAGCTGGCCGAGGCAATCGCAGCAAGGATGGGCGTCGTTGTGCAGTTCGTCCACACCTCGTGGCCCACGCTGACTGCTGATGTACAGGCAGAACCGCAGCTGTTCGACATGGCCATGGGCGGCATCACCATCACCGAGGCTCGTTGCGCCACGATGCTGATGAGCGAAGGCTACCTTGCCAACGGCAAGACCATCCTCTGCCGCACAGAAGACTCGTCGCGATTCCGCTCGCTCGAGGACATCGACCGGCCCGAAGTGCGCGTCATGGTCAACCCCGGCGGTCTCAACGAGCAGTTCGCACGCCAGCACCTCACACACGCAACCCTCATCGTACACCCCAACAACGAGGAGATTCCTTCTCTCATCGCACAGGGCGAAGCCGATGTGATGATCACCGAGATAACCGAGGCTCCCTACTATGTGCAGACCGACACGCGACTGGCGGCACCACTGCTCGATACGCCTTTCACCCATGGCGAAATCGGTGTGCTGATGCGCAAAGGACAGGACGACCTGCTACAACTCGTCAACAGCATCATACGACAGATGAAAGCCGACGGCACCCTCCGCCAGTTGACCGAAAAATACGGTCTTATATATGTTTATTAAGTAAAGTTCTAATTAGTTTTAAAGGTAATCTTTCGTTGTCAGTGAATTGACTACAACTATTATTTTTACAATTACTAAACTCACTGAAAATAAAATATGAACAGTCGGAAATTGACCATAACACCTATGCGTCGCGGTGACATCAAGGCCTGCGCTGAACTGTCGGTTCAGGCTTTCGCCGAATACGAGTATTTCACGAACTACTTTGCCGACCGCGAGGAGCGGCTGGCCTTTATGCGGGCCATGATACGCAGCGAATACCGCACCACACGCAAGCGTGCACATTTCCTCGTCGGACGCAACGACGGGGTGCCTGTGGCCGTAGCCGACCTTTTCCCTCCGGATTGGAAGAAACCATCGGACTTGCAATATCTGCTGCACGGATGGGGGCATGTACTGCGACTGCCAAAACAGGACATCGTGAAGCAGTGGCTGGAGATGGACACCCGTGCCGGACACTACTGCCATACGTTGTTGGGCGGCACAACATGGTATCTTAGTTCGCTCACAGTCAACCCTTCGCACCAAGGCAAAGGTTACGGACGCGAGATGCTGACGGATGTCGTTGCCCACTATGTCCGCGAACACGGCGGCAACCGACTCTGTTTCTTCACAAACAGCGAATACAACCTAGCCTTCTACCGTCACCTCGGATTCGAAGTAGCAGACTATCAAGAACTTGACTGCCGCGGAACGAGGATGGGTAGCTGGAGTTTCGTGAAAGAATTATGACCTACGGCTAAGCGATGACTTTTCTGATGTTCTCGGCCAGAAAATCGGTCAACAGATTGATGTCCAAATCACTGACATCGAGGCAAAGATTATAGTTGCGGGCATCGTAGCGCGATGTCTGCGCAACAGTAGTAATGAAGGTTTCTCTTTCTCTGTCAACGCGGTCAATGGTCCGAGCTGCCTCCTCAGGCGACATGTGGTACTTCGATGCCAGTCTGGCTATGCGGTTCTCGCGACGCGCGGTAATAAGGATATGGTGGGCATCGGGATTGTCACGAAAGATGTGGAATCCGGCACGACCAACGATGATGCAGCTCTCCTTTTCGGCAAGGGCACGTAACAGTCGGGACTCGGCATAGAAGATGCTCGTCGGTGTCGGCTTGTCCGAACCAACGGTGTGCGACGCAGCACCGAACTGCTGGTAGAAACGGCAGAAATCGTCCCACCACGAGGTCTTCTGTGCTTTGATGCTATCCATCTCCTCCATAGTGATACCGTATTCTTTAGCCACACTCTCAAGCAGATGACGGCCATAGACCTTCATATTCAGTTTCTGTCCCAGAAGGGTGGCGATGGTGCCGCCTCCGCTTCCACACTCCCTGTTTATGGTGACAATGATTTTCTTCATGTGGGTGAGTTTTTCGTGTTGACGTTTTGTGATTTCCTCTTTTAACGCACTCCTAAAGATATTATTGTGTTTTCTGTCGGAATGCATAAAAGTTTTTTTTATTTTTGCACTGATTTCAAAACCGACATACTCCGCACTAACAATTTGACAAATAAGATATTATCGACATAACATTCATATAATTGAACCAATGAAACCAACATTCCGCCGATTGATGGCAGCAGCCCTGATAACAGTTGCAATGGCAGGATGCAACGGCAACAAGAACCAAGACAAAGACACAACAATGAACACAACAACAAACAGTTCCGCAATAACCAGTGAGCTTCATCCCTTCGATGTGCAAAAGGATTTCGCCGACAATGGCTTCACTTTTTTCACCAAGAACCTGGTGCTCTGCGTGGGCGACACGACAGAGAGCAACGCTATGACCATCGGCTGGGGCGGCATAGGCAACTATCTGGGCCACGAACGTCCGGCGGTGACGGTCTATGTGGCGCCGGCACGCTACACCTACGACTTCATGGAGCGTCACAATCGCTTCACCATCATGGAATTTGACGACCCCGAGGTGTGGCAGTTTTTCGGTAAGCGCAGCGGCCGCGAGTTCGCTGACAGCACCGCAGCCGACCCCAAGGCCGCTGCGATGGGGCTGCATGTAGCCTACACCGAGAACGGCACGCCATACTACGAAGAGGCCAGCCTGGTCATAGAATGCGAGACAATGACCGCCTGGCACCAGACGGAGAAGGATTTCCGCAACCGGACTCCACGCGAGTGGTACGACGGTTTCGAGGCCGGCATCCACACCGTCTATATCGGCGAGGTGCTCGGCGCATGGAGACGATAGGCGATGCTGCCTTACCAGTTTGTTTCTGAGATTTTTTCATCATTATAATGGTCGCCGCGATCAAAGATTTAAAAAAATCTGATTCAAATAATTCAATAATCCGCAATGCTGCCGTTCTGCTTCTGCTGACAGCAATGGTAGCGGTGGCCGAGGCTACGGGGCAACGCGAGGTCGTCTTCCCCGAAGCTGCGGCACTGGGTGTAGGCTTGTGGCTGATGCCCAAGGCGGTGTGGAGTGTGCGCTGGTGGCATATTCCGCTGTTGCTCGTTGCGGCTGCATTCATCGGCTTGGGTTTAAACATGTTGCCAGTATTCTTCGAAGTGCGTTTCCTGCTGGCATTTGTGCTTGCGATGACGATGTTGCGTCTGGCGCGTTGCAACATGTACCCCGCCGTATCTGCCGCCATGTTGCCCGTGCTGGTGGGCACTACGTCGTGGGTCTACCCGCTGAGCGTGCTGGCCATAGCACTTATGCTCGTCGCAGGGCAGCGGCTATTGCAGCAGGAGCAACGTATTGAGTATCATCCTTTCAGCTTCGCGCAGTTCGCTTTTCTTTTCATTGCACTTGCCGTTCCGCTTGCGATAATGCTTGTCGTTAACATCCAAACCGTCCATTTTCTTGTCGTTCCGCCATTGGTGGTGACGATGATAGAGTTTGCGGGCCGTCGCAGTGGTTTCCGTGAGCGTCCGTGGACTATATGGGCTTTGCTGGTTTGTGCCTCCGTGCTGGGCACCATGGCTCGCTATCTGTTGAGTATCCTCTACAGTCTTCCGATGGCTGTCGGCACACTGGTTGCAGTAGCTCTGATGCTGTTGCTCTTCCGCCGTCTGAAGCCCTTCGCACCCGCGCTGGCCATAGCTGTTGTGCCGATGCTGCTGCCCACAGATGTTCTGCTATGGTTCCCCCTGCTGGTCGCCGCCGGCGCCGCTTGGTTCATACTTGCGGGAATGTTCCTGTCTCGCCGGACGAAGAAATAAAACCTTAAAACGTTCACTCAATCGACATTTAGCGATATTTTTTCACCATCTCCTGTATCTCGCCACGCATGTCGGCACGGAGACTTTCGGGTTGGAGCACTTCGACGGTGCTGCCGAGGGAAAGGAGTTTCTGTTTGAAATCGTAGGTGGGACGCACACGCAGAGAGAAAATGGAATACTCTTCGGTGCGCTTCAGTTCGTGCTGGCTGCTGTGCAAGGGCAGCGAGCGCAGGTAGTTGGCTTGGTAGGCGTCCACTTTCAGACGGATGGACTCCGTAGGTGTATCGTCCACAATGATGCCGTAGGCACCCTCGAACATCTCCTTCAGGTCGAACTTCGGGTCGCGCTTGTAGGTTTCCGCCTGCTGCTCCACCTTCGACATGCGGTCGAGGGCGAAAATACGGTAGTCGCCGTCGCGGCGGGCGATGAGGTACCACCGCCGTTCGAACATCTTGAGGGCATAGGGCTGCACGCCACTGTAGTCGTAGGGTGCTTCACTCCAATAGGGTGCATACGTGAATTTCAGCGTGCGCTGCTCTTTCAACGCTTCCAAGAGCGCCGGAAGCATTCGGCTGTCCGTGGTTTCCACCATGATATACTGTGCCGCCTCGCGGCTGTCGGCCACGACATGATGCACCGCTATGGAATCCATCATCCACTGGCGGAAGTACTCCCTGCCTCCGTCGTCGACCAGACGGTAGCGATACTGACCACCGTCCATGTAACACTCAACCTCGATGCCGAAGAGGTCGAGAATCTCGCTGCGGTGGCGGTGGAAACTGCGCCGTGCGAAGGCGCCCTCTTCGTGCAGTTCATCCGTGGCGTTCCAACGGTCTGCAATCTGTTCCAGCGTCAGCCCCTTGCTCCCCGCTCGCATCAGCGTTCCCACCAGCCAAGTGTATTTCTTCAGTACGTTCATAGGTTGTTCTTGTTGATAAGGTTCACCACCACCTTCACCATCACATCCTTCTCCTCAGGGCGGCTCTCGGCAATCATAAGCGTGAGGGCCACGAGGGTGTTGTCGGCGATGCGCTTGCTGCCGTCCTCGCGGTAGAGGATGCGGTTGTTGTTCAGAAACCACAAGAACAGCGTGGCGGCGATGCGTTTGTTGCCGTCGCTGAACGAATGGTTCTTGGTGACGAGATAGAGCAGCATGGCGGCCTTCTCTTCGGTGCTGGGGTAGAGCTCCACACCGTCGAAGGTCTGGTATATCTGCCCGATGGAGCTCTTGAACGACTCGTCCTTCTCGTTGCCGAAGAGGGTGCTCTCGCCGAAACGTTCCTTCAACGAGTGGATGGCCTGCATGGCGTTGTCGTAGGTGGCACGGAAAGGAGCCTCGCTGGTGGTGTCGCTGACGGTGAGCCGCTGGTAGTCGTAACTGTCGAGGGTGTCGAGGGCGTAGGTGTAGTCGGTCACCACGTCGAAGAGTGCATTGGTCTCGTCGGTCGAAAGCAGCGGCTGGTTTTGTATGGTCCGTCCGAGCATGCCCACCAGCTGCCGCAGCTCGCCAATCTGCTCCTTGTGGATGCGCTCGTTCACAGCATAGCCCTTGACGAGATAGTCCTTCAATACATTTCTTGCCCAGATACGGAATGCAGTACCTCGCTGACTCTTCACGCGATAGCCAACAGAGATAATGACATCAAGGTCATAAAACTTTTGCATACGCTTTATTTCTCTTACACCTTCCCTTCGAACTTGTAAGAATTCCTTACAAGTTGCACGTTCGTCCAATTCACCCTCGCTATAAGCATTTCGTATATGCATAGTTATATTCTGCGGCGTTTTCTCAAAGAGCAACGCCATCTGTGCCTGTGTCAGCCACACGGTTTCGTTCTCCAACCGCACATCGATAGCAGTTTGCCCGTCGTCGGTCTGATAGATGATTATCTTGTCGTTGATATTCTCCATGCATGGAATAACGCCATTTATGTCATTTTATTGCACAAGCAGCACCTTTAGATTGTTCCATTTTACAATCTCTTTCTCGCAGTTGTCCCGATCGAAATAGTATGACATCTCTTCGATGGTTAAATCCAAAAGGAAGTCTGTTTCTGCGGGCCCGATGCCGAGTGTTGTCTTTAGTCTTTTTGCCGCTTGCTTGAGAGAAGCGGCATTTTGTACGGCTGCGACCACCTCTTCAATATTGTAGTTTATCTGTCCAAAAACAGCCAGCTCTGCCAGACGTGTATCTATATACTCCGGGGTAATAGGCAGCACCTTTATGTTGATGGTGCCGTCATCCGACGTTGTAATAATAGGTTTTCCGTAAAGTTCCATATCATCAATTATTTAAAATATCTTGTATCTCTTGAAGTATACGTCGCATGATAGTCATACGTTCTATCTGTTTGGGGTATTCTTCTTCGTCGAAGAAAAGCGGAACATACTTCATAGGTATGTTCAGTGCGAATTCCGCCTGTTGTCGCGATACACCATACTCGTCCATCATCTGCTGAACGCTGCCAATCTTCTTGTCTGGCCGGTTGACTGTAATTTCGGCTATCACCTGCGTGCTATAATCAATCTTTTCAATCCCCGAGGCCTTCTCAATAAGTGCATCAATGTATTCGGGAGTAATCTCCACTGGTTTCAACAGCTCCCCATTTTTACCATAGACTTCATAATCAATGTATAGTTTCATAGCAATATAAATTATTTTATTTCGAGATGCAAAAACACAGCAACAATATGCCATATCATGACACATATATTATCTTTCTTTACTGGAGTGTATGATTGTTTCAATCATATTGACTATCACCGCATAATAAATCTATTGGTTCTGTTGCGCATGGACATTCCTTTTCATCAAAAGCATGTGTACTATAATTGATCTTCTCGAAAACTGTGGCAGCATCCACAAGGCAGTCAAGATATTATGACGTTATTACAACCATATTGTGCCCCGTTTCCGACAACTCATAATCTACAAATAGTTTCATATCACAAAAGCTCACTCTGCAGATTTCCAATATCGACTATAGCGGTAATGATAATACTGTATTTTTAATATGTCAGGAACACTGAGATAAAACTTATCTGTCAGCTGCCAAAACAATTCGGAAACGCACAAATCATCCATCTGTTGTATATATTTCAATGCACCGATATTCATACTGATTTTATTTTGTGCAGAAATAATAGGGAGATTTTTCCCAGTACATTCTCTTCCAATAACACCTATCATCTCTTGCCATCGAGAACCATAGTCGAAATCTTCTTCCATGATATGTAATTTGCAATTGAGTGGTGGTTTCAAATTTGGCATGAGTTCTGTTTCAATAAGGAATTGTTCTCCTTCTATATCTTTTATTGTTTTGAAACTTGCGTGAATATGTTTATCCCAGTCAAGATAATCTTTTTCCAATTGGTGGAGTTTATCATTGACTTCTGTCAATCGTCGAATCTCGTTTTCAGTGGCATGTATAGAAAACATCTGGTTCAATAATAGAAGACGCTCCTGTAATCCGAAAACCAAATCTTCATATTCCTTGTTGTCAAGTAGGATATTCTGTTCAACCTTTTTCAGTTGTTTTCTTAACTCATTAAACTCTTTTTTTGCATCTTTTTTCATGACAATTTCTTTAAATGGTTATCTGTATTTCATCACCACCCCAACCACAAATCTCTTGCTTTATTTTATAGTTTTTGATGCGAAGTACGTCTGGAATACTGTATTTCCGTTCGGTGCACAATGCATAAAACAGTGAGCATACATTGATATTTTTCAAAATGGGAATATCAAAAGGAGCTTCCCTGTCAACAACATTTTCAGTTATTTTTGGAATATTATTCCCCTCACAGAAAAGACCACTCCCATACTTTAACCCCTTAATGCACCATATCATTTCTTTCCATTTTGAGTCATAAAATGTGTCTTCTGCCAATTCCTCGAATTCTGTTGCCTCGTTGATTCCCGAATAAGGACAAATGTCTGTTCGTATTTTAAAAGAGCTGCCATCTGCCCTATGTATCAGATTCACATTGTATTGTAAATCGCGGTGGCATTTACAAAGCTGTTCGGTCAACTGCATCAATCTATTATTAACTTCTTTGAACCTTTCCAGTTCTGCCTCGGTGGCATGCATGGCAAACATTTTGTTCAAGATATCAGCTCTGATATTGAGCCTATTTTCTATTTTTGATCCGCCCCAAGCATCTGGACAATGCGAGTCATCAAAAGGCTTTGAGTAAAAGATAACATCCCACTCATACCTTCTCAAATACTTTCGCAACACCTCGAAATCTTCATTTTTGTATACTTCCATAACCTTTGTTATTAACTTGTTTCGAGATGCAAAAATACAATAACGGTATGCCATTTCGTGACACACCACCAAAAATATTTTTTTATACGATTGTTCTTCCCTAATGCTTAGTGCCTTCTTCGAATGGGATTAAGGCACTCTTCTCAATGGTGACCACTAGGGGAAATTCAAACCCTGATATGTTGACACAATAAGTACCATCCTCGCAGTCGCTGATAAGTACGCCTTCCTTATTGACAAATTCCCCATCAATAATACGTACCTTGTGGCCTTGTTTCAGTTGCGATTTATGATTCGCTTGTAAATCTGTCATGTTCTCAGAATCGACTTTTGATTCTTCTTCCATTTATCTTATTAGTGGTTTTTATTTGGATATTCTGTCTCCACAGAAGGCTTTTCTCTTGCACTTTGTACATCGTATCCCTTGCCAAATGCTGTCGAGGTGGTCGGCTGCGGCATCTACCAGTTGGAGGTCGTCGGTGAGGATACCGGCCTCGAAGTTGCGGTTGTTGTCGACTTTCATGCCTATGCCGGCGCCTGTGAGGTTGGCGGAACCGATGTAGGCGGTAGCGCAGTCGAAAATCATTATCTTGAAATGCACCCGCGGACAAAGCCTCCGTTCCAACCTGCTCCACAATCAAGGATACTTGTCAAAGTCCTCGCGGAAGTTTTCGCCCGGTTCTTTGGCGTGAAGCAGACGCACATCGACACCACGTTTCAGCAGCTTGTCGAGCACCGACAGGAACGGCACCACATTCTTGCCGCTGCTGACATAGAGGTCTTTCAGGTCGGCCGTACCAATCCACAGGTCGTGCTTGACCTTCTCACACAGCGAGAGGACTTTTGTGTAGTGTTCCTTGTCTGCGATGTATTGTATCATCTTTTCAACTTTCAACAAGTATAACAAATAATAATATCTTCTTTTATAAAATATTGATATTTATTAAGATTGTTAGTTTTGTTGATAACTCCGTAACTGTTTTTCTGTATCTTTTTATCAATTATTTTTCCACCGAGATATTGGTATCTCCAAGCCTCATATTCATGTCGTTTACCTAATCTGTTTATTCGTCTTGAAATTCTCCAACAAGGCCTTGTTAATACGTTACAAATGGTGGCATGGTTGGAAAAAATCTCAAAAACCCCCTTTTTGAATGGTTATTCTCGATGTCATGACAAATCTCTTAACTCCATCAGGAGATTATCCAAGAAATAAATTAATTCTTGTTCTTCATCAAAATCAAATTTATACCATACACTCCATGGATCATTTTCTTCTGTGGATTTATATTTATAAAGTCTGTCTTGATTATTCTTACAAACAGCTAAACCCTCTGTAAACTTCTTAAAACCATCACTACTTCTCGTTTCTTGACATTCAAGTCTTATCCAATATCCATCTACATTCCCGTTTACATTAATATTTAGTTTTAGTCCATGTATTTCATATCTCTCAAAAAGGGCATATCCACCATACGAAGGTACAAAAACCACTCTAGGAAATGGTTGGCACCTTCCATTTTCGTTATATTTATCCGCAATATATTGTGCAAAGAACGTTTGAAAATTATTAAGCATGTCTCTAATAGACAATGCTATTTTTAAATTATTATCTTTTTGTAATTCCTGATAGAATTTTTCCATGGAGGATTTATCCATATTATTTTGATTTAAATGTTTTATTATTTGAGAATACTGGCGAAGTGAAGCAACAACGTCTATAGAATTTGATAATGGAATAGCTTGATAAAAAAAATCATCAACAAGATTAATCATGTGAGTGTGATTATATGCAGGAATTCTCACAAGAACTTGGTTAACGTGTTTTTCATCTTCTTTGGACCAACCCTCACGTGATATTGTTTTGTTTCCATCAAGTGATAAATGAACAATAGCATCTACGGCTATCCCTTTTTCGGATAAAAAATCATAATATCTAGGGAGCTGCTTGGGCATATCTGGGGCTCCATTCATCTTATTTTCAACAACAATAGCTCTCTTATTTGGGGATGATAAAATTAAAATATCAATTCTCCCATCATTCGTCGGATACTCACGATACACTTCAGAATTCGGATAATAATGAGCAAAATGAACATCGTTTCCATGATATTTGTTCATCGCCTTTTCGAGCATAGAAATAAATAGGTTCAAGAACAAGTTACCAGCCCCATGTTTTTCTTGTGGATTAAGTAGAAGTGCTAGAAAATCGGAATGGAAATCTTCTCGATGGTATTTGTCAGATATTATTTGAAAAATATTAAAACCAATTTGATCTTCTTTGGCTTTTTTTTCGAGGAAATCATTGCAAATATTAATTATTTCACTTGATGTAATGAAATTTACAATCTGATTCCAATCCTGATTAGAATAACTATCTGATGTCATAATACTTATTTTACAATGTCTGACTGTTCAGTATTGATGTTAATGCAAAATACATTATTACTTAAATAAGTTAATTTGGATACTTTCTTTTTCTTTGTCAGAAAGTTGCCTTTTTTCTTTCTCTTCGATATCTGAGAATACTAGTTTGAGATAAAGCTCTTGCTGCCAGTCTTTCTTGTATTTCTTCGAGAAATCATGTGCCATTGCAAAAAGACCGTGATCCGCAGCGTCTATGCAGAAATTAGCAAAATGCGTCGCCTCAGGTTCGTCCATACCGTTCATTATCGCCTTCTCATACGCATGTGCATAAATATCGCAGATATGATAATTATATTCTAAAAAAACTAAAGCATAGGTATATGCTTTAGCGAAAGACTCGCTTTCCCCATTGTTTATACATCTATGATATGCTTCTGTATAGATTCTTGCATTTTCTTCCGAATTCTCAAATAATTCAACAACCATTTTTTTATAGACCTCCTTGAAAACAGGGTCTTTGCTCAACGAGTTTGCGTGAACTTCAAGCTCCCTCTCTTTCTCTTCAGGGTCTTGAATTGAGATCCAAGTATTATATGTCGTGAAATCTTTTATGTTTTTATCGAAACTATTTCGTGCATAAGCATCTGCCCAGTTTTCACCATGACCTTTCTCAATTTCTCTCACAAAAGATTTAATGTACTCGCATGAATGTTGAAGACACCATGCTGCGTTACTTTCTTCATAGGGTGTATCCTTTTCATCTGGTTGGTCATGTTGAATTTCCTCATATGTTTGTTTTGCAAAAGATTCAAAAATTGGGAAAAACCGTTCATTCACCCCTATTTGTGAAAATGCTTCTTTTATCAATGAGTCGGTCAATTTATTCATTGTATTCATTTTTATCATTTCTTCTTCACTCTGTGATAATTAAGTGTATTAGTTGATTTTTACCACATCCAAATAGATAGATTGTAACGCACAGGCTTTCCTTACGTCAACGCCATATTTGGCTTTGAAGGCATTGTTTACGGCCTCTTTCCCCTGCAGGGTACTTAACAAGGGAAATGATTGAGATGCCACTTCAACAGACATCCCCTTTTCTAAACGAACGCCATTGGCATTCAAATTGTTTTTTACGGTTACTTTGTACAACATAATGAGTTGATTTATTCGGTTAATAATTGTTCTATCTATAATTCATAATCCGGATTATTCAATCCATCGGTGAACATAGATCTTTTCATAGGTGGTTTTGTTTTATGGTGCAAAGATACGAATATTTTCTGATATCAATACATTTTATCCTTCAAGCGGCACAGGGTCGACATTCGTGTTTATCTGGTAGTTGAAGGCGTATGTGGTCATGCGGAGGAGGTCGGGGATAGAGTAGTTCATGTGGGTGCAGAGGGCGTGGACGGCGTAGCAGACGCAGAGGTGGTCGAGCTGGGGGATGCGGAGGGGACCTTCGGCCCAGGTCTGCCCATCGTCGAGGTCACAGATGTGGTCACCACAGCACCAGCCGATATCATCCAATCGCGAGTTCTGGCAAATGACCCACAGCATCTCGTTCCACCGCGAGCCATAGAAAGCATCCTCCTCCATCGCGAAGAGTTGCGGATCTTCGTCGTTGTGACTATAGAAGAGGGTGGTCTCCAATTCGAAAGGTTCGCCGCCGAGGGTGTGGATGGCGGCCATCTGATCCTGCAACATGCGGTGGCGCTCGTTCAACTGCTTGGTCAGTGCCAGAAGCCGCTCGTTGACCACCTCGAAGCGCCGCACCTCGGCCTTGGTGGCATGCTTCGCAAACATCTCGTTGAGAATCCACTGCCGGGTGCCGAGATGGTCATCGATCACATCCTCCGACGCCTTGTCCCAATAGCCCTTGAAGGGCTTTGCAATACGCAGAATATAATCCTCACAATCCTGCAGCCGCTTGCGCAGCTGGCTGATATTGTCTTTTTGTTCTTGCATTTTATGATTATTTTTTCGGCTGCAAAAATATCAAAGCGGTGCGCCACATCATGACACACCGCTAAAATTCTTTATAATTTGTGAGAATGACTAAACGAACTTTTTTTGATATAATCGCCAAAATTAATATGAATTTGGGGATTTCATTCCCCAAATTATATATGAATTTGGGGATTTGATGATGCCGTAGACGTCAGTTCTCCTGCTTGATAGGGTGGAATTAATATTACACGTTTCCTATTTTACTATGCAATCATATTACATACCCTTGGCATCGGCACGTAAAGAAGAGTAAAGTTTGGCGCGGCTCTGGCGGTTGCTCCAAATACTGACAATGTAAATCTCGTCTTTATATATGGAGGTATGCGGCTGTCTCTGCAAATTCTAAAGCAGCACGTTCTGACCACCTTACCTTCATACAGCCTTGGCTATTGCATTGTCGACAAGCTGCATCACATCTTCGTGCGAGAGTGTCTGCTCTCGTTCGCTGAGGATGTCTTGCATGCGTTGTTTCGACAGTTCCATCATCTCCTCGCGGCTGTGCATTCCAGGCATTTGGACTGCATCACAAACCTCACGGTCTTCCATCCTGACACGGGCAAGGAAGGCGTTGCGCACTTTTAGCGTCTGCTGACGATATAGCGTCCACAAGGCATCTTCCGGTGAAGCACTATGATATGTAGCATTCGTTTCCATTCTAATCTTAGAATCTTATTTCAATTTGCAAAAGAACAACTATTTCCCTATATGGCAAAATTTATTTGCTGACATTCGACCTACTGCGGAAATTGTCGGCAAGGCCGATGACGGGGAATTTTCGTATCTTTGCACTTTCATTAACTAACAGAAACTGAATAGCCAACAAACAGTAAATATCTCATGCTCAAGATACAGGAAATAGAAGTGAAGTCGGTGATGTCGAAGTCGAACTTGCCGGTGGCCGACTTCTCGGTGAACCCCTACGTAGGTTGTCTGCACGCCTGCAAGTACTGCTACGCCTCGTTCATGAAGCGTTTCACGGACCATCCCGAGCCGTGGGGCGAGTTCCTCGACGTGAAGAACTGGCCCGCCATCAAGGACCGCGGGCAGTTCCGCGGCAAGGAGGCTTTCTTCAGCTCTGTCACCGACCCCTACCAGCCCCACGAGGCCAAATACCAGCGCACCCGTCGCGTGCTGGAGCAGCTGCAGGGCACGGGCATCCGTATCAGCATCTCGACCAAGAGCGACCTCATTTTGCGTGATCTCGACCTGATTAAAAGTTTCCCCGGTTCACGCGTGAGCTGGAGCATCAACACCCTCGACGAAGAGTTCCGCAAAGAGATGGACCTCGGAGTGAGCATCGAGCGCCGTCTAGAGGCCATGCGCCAGTTCTACGAGGCGGGTATCGAAACCACCTGCTTCATCTCGCCCATCTTCCCCGGCATCACCGACGTGGAGGCTATCATCCGCCGCGCCAAAGGGCAGTGCAACCTCGTGTGGTTGGAGAACCTCAACCTGCGTGGCGACTACCGGGGCCGCATACTAAGTTGGATCCACGAGCATCACCCCGAGCTTGATAGCCTTTACCGCGACATCTACACCCGCAAGGACCGCGCCTACTGGAGCGAACTCGACGCCGATATGCGCCACTTCTGCGCCGACGAAGGTCTGCGCTACGTCCGCAACGACGACAGCGTCCGCGCCCGCCACGGCGAGCCGCCCGTGGTGGTCAACTACTTCTATCACGAGGAAATCATTCCCTCGGCCCGCAAAGAACAGCTACGCCAGACAAGGACTTGCTGCTGACTTTGTACGAAAAAGCCTTCGGCACGAAAACGAAAACGATGACGAAAACGAAAAAACTTAGTACAATTAGTTTTTACAAGTTACTATTTGAAAAAGACTAAATAATAAAATTTCATAATGAAGAAAATAATCATCATAGACGGAGGTCCGCGCAAGAACTTCAATACGGCCTCGATGCTGCAGAGTTTTGCCGAGGGCGCTGCCTCGGTGAGCGACCAGATTGAAGTGAAAACAGTGCGCCTATACGGTCTCGACTACAAAGGCTGCATCTCGTGCCTGGCCTGCAAGCTCAAGGACAAGGCCTCGAACGTGTGCAAATACAAGGATGCGCTGACGCCTGTGCTTGAAGATATTGCCACAGCCGACGGCCTGGTGCTGGGCTCGCCCAACTACTTCGGCGAGATAACGGGTCAGATGCGCGCTTTCCTTGAACGTCTGGCGTTTCCGTGGCTCTCGTATAACGACTACAGCATCACCGCGCCGAAACGGATGCCCGTGGTGCTGGTGGAGACGCAGAACGGCTCGCCCATGGGCAACAACTGCAACGGCTACGGCACTATGGAGGGTCCCATCGCGCGCGCCCTCGGCGAACCCGAACGCCTCTTCGCACACAACACCTATCAGGTAAAGGACTACTCGCGCTACGAGCTGGCGGGATTCAGCGAGGAGGCCAAGCGCCGCTACCGCGACGAGCATTGGCAGAACGACCTGCAGCAGGCCCACGACGCCGGACGCCACATGGCGGAGACAATCTTGAAATAATCAGTTATTTATGATAGACCAAATTCTCGAATACAACAAGAAGTTTGTGGCCGAAAAGGGCTACGAGCGCTTCATCACCGACAAGTACCCAGACAAGAAGCTCGCCGTGCTGTCCTGTATGGACACGCGCCTCACCGAGTTGCTGCCCGCTGCCCTAGGGCTGCGCAATGGCGATGCCAAGATTATCAAGAATGCCGGCGGCCTTGTCATCACCCCCTTCGACTCGACCATCCGCAGCCTCGTCGTCGCAATCTATGAACTTGGCGTTGACAGTATTATGGTGGTAGCCCATTCGCACTGCGGTGCTTGCCACATGAGCTACGACCACTTTCACGACCAGATGCTGGCTCGTGGCGTCACCGACCAGACACTCGACACCATCCGCAAGTGCGGCATCGACCTCAACCACTGGCTCGAAGGCTTCCGCGACACTGAAGAGAGTGTGCGTCGTACGGTGGAGACAATCCGTACGCATCCCCTTGTGCCCAAGGATGTCACTGTTCGCGGCTTTATCATCGACAGCGAAACCGGTGCGCTGGAGGAGGTACAATAACTGCGGCCAAGCACCCTTTCAATTATTCGCACCCCTAATGACAAGACTCACGGCTTCGACCATTTAAGTATCTTGTTGTATGTACAGCGCACACCTGGGCTAAGCTCCGAGGGCTCAAGTAGCAGCAGGCTTCGGTGCAGTTCACCAAGCAGGTCGGGATATGGCTGTGCGATGCGGTAGGCCAACTTCATGCAGAGTGCGCGCACACCATAGGGTTCGGTGGCGAGCATCATGTGTGTGAGGCAGAAATCGAGCAGACGCACGTAGTACTCCGGGGGTTCGTCTTCGGTTGGCCAATCGAGGCGTTCGAGGAGTGCAAGCGAGAGGCGCCGTAGAGAGGTATCGGCTGTGGATATGGCCTTGACGGTAAGAGCTTCGCGGTGTGTGGCCAAACTCACATATCCGCCCTTGGACAGATGCGTCAATGCCCATGCCGACTGGACGGCTGTGTCGCGTTCCGAGCCGAGGACATCGGCCACGAGCCGCTCACGCACATCGGGGTCGGCGTTGGCCTGCCGAGCAATGGATTTTATTTCGTCTATGTGTATCGCTGTCATCTGTTTTTGATAACGAAAATCTTTAACATTAACTTTAACTTCAGATACAGTATTTTATTGCATCAGTTACAAAAATATGTCCACACAGACACGCATTCTAACCTTGACTGTTTCAGGTGCGAAATGGGTGTATCCGCTTCAGTGACGAATTCGGGTACGAAAACACAAAAAAAGAACGGTCTGACATTTTATTTTGCCAGCTGGCTTTTTTTTTGTACTTTTGCAATTCCAAAAAAAACACTCAGAATGAGAAAAACACTGCTTATACTTACAATTGCCGCACTGACACTGGTGTCGTGCGAGAAAGAAAACGTCAAACCGATACAAAACGAGCCTGTGACGCTGAATTGCGTAAAGCCCGATTACTTGAAGTCCGGCGACACTGTTGCGCTGATTTCGCCCTCATACTTCACGCCGATGGAGAATGTGGAGCGCACTGCCGAACTGCTGCAGTCGTGGGGTCTGGTGCCCATCATCGGTCCCAACGTTGGCAAAGTGGTCGACGGCAAATATGCCGGCACCGTGGCCGAGCGCGTCAGCGACCTGCTGTGGGCTTTCGACCGTCCCGGCATCAAGGCTATCATCTGCAACCGCGGCGGTTACGGCACCATCCAGCTTATCGACAAAATACCCCTGTCGCGCCTGTCGGCATCCCCGAAATGGCTTGTCGGCTTCAGCGACATCAGCACCTTGCACGGCCTGCTCAGTCGCGCAGGAGTGATGAGTATGCACGCCACCATGAGTTCGTTCCTGGCGCAGGGTGGCACCGACGCGACCAGCACTATGATGCGCGACCTGTTGATGGGGCAAGTACCCCGCTATCATGTGCCGGCACATCAGCAGAACATCACCGGCACTGCCTCTGGAGTGCTGGTGGGCGGCAACATCTGCACCTTCGCGCCCAATCTGGGCAGTCAAGCCGATGCCACGCTGGGCAAAGACATCATCCTCTTCGTCGAGGAGGTAGGAGAATCGATGCACAACATCGACCGTCAGATGCGCATCTTGCAGATGAACGGCGTGCTTGACCGCTGCAAAGGCGTGGTGCTGGGCGAGTTCACCGACTGCGGTTCGGAGTTCACCTACGAGAACGTTGAGGCGATGATACGCCAGATTGTAGAGCCTTACGGCATTCCGATGCTCTGCGGATTTCCTGCAGGCCACGGCGACGTGAACCTGCCGCTCGTCATGGGTGCACCCGTCACCATAGACGTACGCAACGACGGTTCCACGCTGCAATTCGACATCGATGGTCAACAGTACGACATCTCCACTGCCGACATCAACGCAACAAAAACGCCACTCGAACATCGCATGAAACTGGCAGGAAAAAGACTTTGATAACGACATAACTAATGAAACTCAGATTATTATTTTTACTCTTTGCACTACTTCCCTTTTTGCAACTGACGACGGCACAGACATTGCCGCGCATCGATCTCACGGCCCTCAGCGACACCCTCAGTGAGGATATCCCTGTAACCGCATCTTTCACGATAACATATTATGACACCGCTTGGGCCTCCGAACGTGTTGAAAGCTATGCCTGCCTTGTGAACCTTCGCGGTGCCACCTCGATGCTCTACGACAAGAATTCAATGGAAGTACGTTTTGTCGACTCTACAGGCGACGACTTAGATGTCAACCTACTGGGCATTCGCACAGGTTTGGATAAGTACATCCTCGACGCGGTAGCCGCCGACCGTTCGCATATACGCAACCGTGTGGCAATGGACATTTTCACCAGCTTTGCCCGCCTGCCCTACAGCACCGACTACGGCCAGCGCTACAGCACCGTGGGCCGCTTTGTGGAGGTATGGATTGAGGGAGAATACGAAGGACTCTTCTGTCTGTCGGACCCCGTCAACCGCAAGTTGCTGGGCTGCAAGAAACCCCAGAATGGGCTGGTGCGCGGTGTGCTCTACAAGTGTGGCAGCTATGGCGACGGTGCCTTTCTGGAGTCCAACGGCACAGCCCCAGGCAACACTGACGAGTGGAACGCCTGGACGATGAAATACCCCAACAACCCTACGCCCGAGGCCTGGCTACCGCTGCAGCAGTTGATGAACGTTTCTTGGGACAGCATTCCCGACAGCGCATACGCTGGTCTCGTCCAAAGCCATTTCTATTATGACAACCTGGTTGATGTATACCTCTTTGTCATAATGTCGGGAATAGGCGACTTCGGCTATAAGAACTGCTATCTGGCTTGTCCCAATATCCAGGCCGACAGCCGCTTCGTTGTTGTACCGTGGGATTTGGACCACAGTTTTGGCAGCACCTGGAACGCCTGCTATATGAACACGCCAGTCACCCTTCGTGGTCAGAGCAACCTGTGGCGCGTGCACCCCTTCCGTCGACTGCTCGCAAATGAAGAATCAGGTTTTTATGAGGCATTGGCCACTCGATGGTATGAACTGAAGGATGGCCCCTTGTCGGTCGACAGCGTTTGCACCATCATCCAAGGCTACGCCACGCAACTCGACGCCACACAAGGCTGGCAGCACGACCGCGCCAAGTGGAATGACAATCCAATATATTTCTACGAAACTGCCCAACGGGAAGCGGACTACATGATACTGTGGTACCAACGCAGCCACGCGCGACTTACAGAACTTCTGGCACCATACCGGCATTAACGAAAAAACTTTAACATTAACCTTAACGGTTGCTCCACAAGGTCGCAGGCCTACAGAGCAGGTAGTACTTTAGATACGAAACAATTGTCCTATTTCACTCCCCTTTCACTCCACAAAAATCGTACGAAAACGAAGATGAAAATGAAAAAACTGATATTCATAATACTGACAACAATCATATATACTGTTGCCGCCAACGCCCAGCAAGCCGTGGACCTGGGACTCAGCGTACGGTGGGCCGACCGCAATATGGGATCCGTCAGTGCCACTGATGCAGGCTGGTACCTCGCGTGGGGCGAACTGACGCCCAAGCAGGAATACTCCATCGATAACTATCGCTTCGGCATGGGCGACTACCGTGCGATGACGAAATATGTTTTCCCGTCGAAGGAAACCACCAGTGAGCCCGACAACCTGCGATACCTCGAGCCCGAAGACGACATTGCGACCACTGCCCTCGGTGAGGGATGGCGCATGCCGACCTACGCCGAAATCACCGAGTTGGCCGAGCAATGTACCTGGCTTTGGGTCAATGACGCTACGCATCCAGGCTACAGGGTGACGGGGCCCAACGGCAACCACATATTTCTGCCCGCCAGCGGCATGTATTCTGGCGATGCCCTGACGCTCGACACCCACGAGGGCTACTACTGGTCGGGCGAGGTCATCACCTTCAACGCCGACTTTGCCCATGTGCTGCGCTTCACGCCACGCACCGTGAACCATTATGTTTTGCGTTTGGCTCCGCGCATCGTCGGTTGCCAGGTACGTGCTGTCTATGCCGGCTTGGATGCCATCGGCGAGACCCTCACCGACAGCATCAGCGTCACCGCCACAGGCCGCGACATCGTCGTCACCGGTGCTGAAGGGGTGCCGCTACAGGTCTTCGACATCGTTGGCCGCCCCATCTACAGCATCCACAGTGCGGCGCACATCGAGCGAATCAACACCTCGGCGGCAGGCGTCTACATTGTCCGCGCCGGAAATCACAAAGCACGTAAAATTGTAACAATTCGTTAATAATTAATAATTATCAAGTCGCCTATGGCGAGAAATCTTACAATTCTTTTCAAATCTTTCAAATTAAAAATTCAAGTTTCTGAAGTAGACAAACTGGCCTGAAAGGTCAATATCTTACAGCCCAGGGCATCGCCCTGGGTATGGATGGTTTATTTGCGAACATTATGTTTGACTGAATCGTCAATGGATTCGCTGACATTGATGACATAGTCAGCAAGTTTCTCATAGAGGGCATAGAGCGAGCTGTAGGCGTTGCCGACGGCATAGCCGTAGATGCCTTTTTTGAGCGACTCGAGATGCTCGGCGCGCAGACGGTCGCGGCAGGCGTTGATTTCGCGCTCGGCATCGTAAGCACCCTTGAGGTCGATATTGTCGTAGTCGAGCAGGTTGCCATCCATCACGACGAGAGCGTTATTCACCATTGCGTTGATCATTCTGAGGTTAGCGTTAAGGTGTTCGCTGAAGTGGACAGCGTCGGCGCGTTTGTTTTTTCGGACGAGTGCTATCTGCAAAATGCTGTCGCCAATGCTTTCGAGGTTGTCGATGATGCGGAGCATGGAGCTGACGCGTTCGGAACCGTGAGGACTGAGGTTGCCGCTTCCTACAGCGGTGAGGAAACGGGTGATTTCCATTTCCATGCGGTCGGTCAGCTGCTCGTAGCGTTCGATGCGTTCCATGACGGCGTCGAAATCCTTCTCGTTCTGTGCTTTGCGGAGTCCGGGCAGGAGAGCGTACATGTTCAGAATCTTCTTAGAGAAGAGTTGAATTTCGCGTTTTGCGCTTTGGAGGTTAAGCTCGGCGGTGCTCACGGGTCCGCGGCTTATGTAGCTGAGGTGGTATTCGTCGTCGGTGTCGGCATCGGCGTCTTTGGGTTCAGGAACCATACGTTCGACGATTTTCAGTATCTGAGGTATGAACCAGACGAGGAGCAGCGTGTTGCCCACATTGAAGAGAGTGTGGAAGAGGGTGATAGCCATAGGCACATCTGTCGGGAAAATGGAGAGGATCAGCGCGAGTGTTGGGCGATAGAGGATAAGGGCTACGACGACACCAACGACGTTGAACAGCAGGTGGGCGCGAGCGGCGCGCTTGCCTGCGGTGTTGGCCACAGCTGCAGCGATGTTGGCAGTAATGGTGGTACCGATATTCTGTCCCATGACGAGGGCTATAGCCATCTCGATGGATAGCAGGCCGTTGTAGCACATAAGGAGAGTGATAGCCATCATTGCCGACGACGACTGGACGAGGCAGGTCAGCACGGTACCGATAACGATAAAGAGGAGTATGGACCAAAAACCGAAGCCGCTGAGCGACGCAATGCCTTCGAGGATAGCGGGATATTGCTCGAGGTCGGGCATAGCCTCCTGGAGGAGATCCATGCCTACGAGCAGCAGTGCGAGGCCGATGACGGTCTGTCCGACGGGCTTCAGCTTGTCGCGTTTAGAGAAGATGAAGAAAAGGCTTATAGTGGCGAGGAACATGGGGAGCGAAAAGATACCCTCGCCTTCGCCGAGGCCGAGGAGGGCGATGATCCACGATGTGGCAGTGGTACCGATATTGGCACCCATGATGACGGCCACAGCCCCTGCGAGTGAGAGGAGGCCAGCGTTGACGAAACTGACGACCATGACGGTGGTAGCCGAGGACGACTGGATGACGGCGGTCACGGCGGTACCTGTGAGGATACCGCTGAAGGGGTTGCCTGTAATCTTGCCCAGGATGGCACGCATGCGGCTGCCGGCAGCCTTCTGCAAACCCTCACTCATTTCTTTCATTGCATAGAGAAAAACCGCCAGAGCACCGGCAAATTTTATCACAATCATCAGGATTTCAATAATATTCATAAGCGTATAATTAATGTTTTCTGAGTGCAAAAGTACGTTGCCGATGTTACGAAACGGTTACATGGCGGTTACGTTTCAGTTAAGATTTTGTTACGATAATGTTACAAGAGGCACAAGTGCCTGTGGTGCAGGACTCCTTGCGCGTGGCAGCCCCCCGATTAGCTTCACCGGCGATGTGGGTGGAAATAAATCACGCAGTATCAAATAAAGCGGCACGATTTGC
This sequence comes from Bacteroidales bacterium, assembly GCA_017522065.1. Lineage (GTDB taxonomy): Bacteria > Bacteroidota > Bacteroidia > Bacteroidales > P3 > Colimorpha. The sequence continues at coordinate 2,844 of JAFXAD010000023.1, read as the reverse complement.
GTTAATGGTGCATATAAAAAGAAATATATATGGCAAGCAATATCGACTTTGTACAATACATCACCGACCAATGTAGCGGCGCGGGTGAGATAGAAGCCCGGAAGATGTTTGGCGACTGGGGCATGTACTGCAACGGCAAGATTTTTGGTCTTGTAAGCGACAACGGATTCTATGTGAAGCCCACCGAGGCTGGACGCAAAATGCTGCGCAGCGAGATGCTTCGTCCGCCCTACGAAGGGGCAAAGCCCTATTTCTACATCGAGGATGTCGACGATCGCGAATACCTTTCGGAACTGGTTGCGGCCAGCTGCGCCGAGCTGCCAGAACCTCGTGCAAAGACGAAAACGAAAACTAAGAAATGACGTACATTTCGCCCATAGGCCTTCTGGAGCTTGATATTAAGGATGAGACACTTGTGGCGTTGCGCATTGTATCAGGCACAAGCGCATCAACACATAGTCACGACGACACGCGCATACGCCATTGGCTCGACACCTACTTCGCCGGACGCGAGCCCGACTTCGTTCCGTCAATAGCACCGCATGGTACGGCGTTCCAGCGACGCGTGTGGCGGGAATTGCTAACGGTACCCTACGGACAGACCGTGACATACGGCGAATTGGCGAAGCGTCTGGGTTGCCGTTCACCACAAGCAGTAGGTCAGGCCGTTGCGCGCAACCCAATCGCCATCGTCATTCCGTGTCACCGCGTGGTGGCTTCGGACGGCATTGGCGGCTACGCATACGGGAGTGACATCAAACGGCGACTGTTGTTGATTGAGAAGTGGGTTTTAGGGTTTTAAGGTTATAAGGTTTTAAAAAAAATATGGCATTAATAAAAACATACAAAGGTCGGAGACCCCAGTGGGGTAAGGACTGCTATTTCAGCGAAAACGCCACAATAGTGGGCGATGTCAAGATGGGTGACGAATGTTCGGTGTGGTTCGGAGCCGTAGTGCGAGGCGACGTGGCCCCCATCACCATAGGCGACCGGACAAATGTGCAAGACGGGAGCTGTATTCATGTGACCCACGAGACTGGGCCCACACATATCGGCAGCGACGTCACCATAGGGCACAACGTAACGGTACATGCCTGTACCATTTGTGACGGTGCACTCATCGGCATGGGAGCCACCTTGCTCGACGACTGCGTTGTTGGCGAAGGGGCCATTGTCGCTGCAGGAGCCCTTGTGCTGCAGGGCACCCAAATACCGCCACACGAGATATGGGGTGGAGTTCCAGCCCGCTACATCAAGCCTACCCGTCCCGGGCAGACCGACAATGCTGCCCACTATGTAGAGTATGCCAAAGTATACATGCGCGAGCAGTCCGGCGAGGAATCGGAGGAATAGGCGTCAATCTATCTTTTTCCAGTACACCGATTCGCTGATGCCCATTAGTGATCCTTTCAGTCGCAGACGTCCATCGTCGCAGAAGTCGGCGACCAGGTTGGCGCGGATACCCCTTAGAGGGTCGTAAATCTTGGTGCCGTTCCACCTGTGGTTTTTCGAGTCGTATTTCAGGCCGGAGAAGATGACAATCCTGTCGGCTGGCGTTGAGCGGAGTTTCTTGTCCGGGTTTTTCCGGTCGAGGATTTTGTTGCCATCGGCATCCTTGTCGTGTTCAAGCCAGATGACGCGGCAGCGGTAAGTGGCGTCTGCCATCTTCTCTATCTTGGCCTTGAAGCGGTCGCTGCCCTGCTTGCCGGAATAGGTTCCGACGATATTGTCGGCCTTGTTGTTGAGTGCATTCTGAGCCGTAGTGGACACGAAGGGCACGAGGAGGAAGAGTGCGATAAGCAAATGGTTAATAATAACTTTCATTTTCTTTTAACAGGAATTACCAGGAATTAACCGGAAATTATGTTTTAGAACGTGAATGCCCATAAATGGCCGTGAATTACCATGCACGGATGGGTATGTGTGGGGTTGGTAACCTACAGTTGCTTGACTGGGAAGGTGAAATAGGTGTCGGGGAATGGCTCGGTGGCGAGGGTGAAATGCCACCATTCGCTGTCGAGGGGTTTGAAACCGTGGCGCATCATGGCATTGCGCAGAATCATGCGATTGGCGAACTGTTCGGCGGTAATGGAGCGGCCGGCAGGAGAGGACGAGTTGTCGGCGTTGTATTCTCCCGTCAGCGGGTCGCCACAGAAGTCGGGGTGGCTTTCAGGGCCGAACCAGTCGAAGGTGCCTCCCATGTCGACTTCCTTCTCGGTGCGCATGTCGAAGAGTGTCAGGTCGACGGTGGAGCCGCGTGTGTGTCCGCTTTTTTCCATGATGTATTCCTGCTCGAAGAGGACACTTTTGTCGAGGTCGGGGTAGAAATAGGGCTTCATGGCTGTGTCGGCGAGGTTTGCTGCCCAGCGAACGAAATGGTCTACGGCGCACTGTGGGCGATAGGCGTCGTATATCTTCAGGCGGTAGCCGAGAGCCATGAGGTCGTTGCTGACGGCGCGCAGGCTGTCGGCGGCAACACGCGTAAGGAGGGCTGTAGGCTGCTGGTAGCCGTCGATGCGCGAGCCTACGAAGTTGTATGTGCCGAAGTATCTTATCTCGAGTATTGCGTCGGGTACGGCGTCAGTCAGGGTAACGAATTGGCTGTTGTCCTGCAGGGGGTCGGACTGCACTTCGGTCTTGCTGCAGCATGCTACAAAAAACATGCCGAGGATGAAAACGGGGATTATTTTTTTCATGGGGGGAGGGGGTTGGAGGGTTTTAGAGTTTTAGGGGTTTAGGATTTTAGGGGGAGTGAGAGGGAAGTGAAGGGGGAGTGAAGGGGACAATAGATTTGTATCTGAAGATTTCGTTTTGGTTTTCGTTTTGGTTTTCGTTTTGGTTTTC
>JAFXAD010000002.1 GCA_017522065.1 Bacteroidales bacterium | reverse complement strand
CTTAACCGACATTGTCCCATATACCGCGCGTTTGGGCGATGAACAGTAGAGGGCGCTGCGCGACGGCGACATCAGCGGTTTGCCATCGTATACGAGATCATAAGACATGCCTTCCCAGTCGGCGGTGATGTGCGTCACCAGCCGTCCGTCGGGTGAAGCGAGGGTGTAGGACTTTGGTTTGGCGGCGGCGGAGAGCGACAGCAAAAGCAGGAAACTGAGGAGAATGGGGTTAATGGGGTTAATGGGGTTGATGGGTCTAATGGGTTTCATGGGTCTAATGGTGGGGTTATTTTATCTCGCGGATGGAGATGGCGAAGCCGCCGCAGGGGGCCATGCGGAGCTTGAGTTTGCTCTTGCTGGTGACTTTCTTTTTGGTGATGGTGTAGGCTTTGGGGTTGTAGCCTTCGCGCTGTGCGGCCTCCCAGCCGATATGCACGTCGGACACGTAGCCGCTGGCGTCCTTGGCGTCGGCGTAGATGGTGGCCTCGTAGCGGACGCCGGGCTTGAGGAAGTCGAGCTTCACTTCCACCTCGCGCGCCTGCTCGTCGGTGATGCCGCCGATGTACCAGGTATCGAGGGGGGTTAATGAGGCTAATGGGTTTGACGGGTTGGTGACTGCGTTGGTGTCGTCCAGGCCGTAGACGAAGCGTGCGGCGTTGGAGATGACGCCTTTCTTGCCGTCTGGCAACTCCCCTACGCCGTCGGCGGCGAGGTTGAGGGTGGAGGTCTTGGGGTGGCGAGCGGTAACGATGTAGTCGCCAATCTCGGCGGCTATATAGATACTGGTGTCCCAGTCGACGGCGACGTCCTTGATGAACTGGAAGGCGTCGAGGTGGGGCTCGTAGTGCTCGGGGAAGTCGGCGGCCATCTGCAGCGGCGAGTAGAAGGTGACGTAGAGGCCGAGCTGGTTGCAGATGGTGTGGCGCATGAGGTCGCGGTTCCAGGGGGCATTCTTCTCCATGTCGGTCTCGAAGATGCCGGGGGTGTAGTCCATGGGGCCGCCCTGCAGACGCGTGAAGGGGAGGATGGTGGTGTGTCCGGGGAGGATGCGTCCGCGGAACTCGGTGCCCATGGCGCTCTCGTTGCCGATCATGTTGGGCCAGGTGCGGCAGAGGCCTGTGGGTCGGACGGCTTCGTGGGCGTTGACCATGATGTGGTGCTTGGCGGCCTCGACGACGGCGCGGTGGTAGTGGTTGATGATGGGCTGGCTGTAGTGGTGCTCGCCGTGTGGGACGATGTGGCCGACGTAGCCGCTCTTGACGGCGTCGTAGCCGTAGCGGTTCATGAGGTTGTAGGCGGGCTCCATGAAGCGCTCGTAGTTGGTGACGGAGGAGGAGCTTTCGTGGTGCATGATGAGGCGGATGCCCTTGCGGTGGGCATACTCGTTGAGCGCGGGGAGGTCGAAATCGGGATAGGGTGTCTGGAAGTCGAAGACGTAGTCCTTGTCCTTGCCGTACCAGTCTTCCCAGCCGATGTTCCAGCCCTCGATGAGGAGTGCGTCGAAGCCGTGCTCGGCGGCGAAGTCGATGTAGCGGCGCACGTTGGCGTTGTTGGCACCGTGACGGCCGTGGGGACGGGCTTTAGTGTAGTCGGTGATGGAGCCTTGGAGCGAGGGCGGCAGGGAGGGGTCGCCTGGGAGACGGACGGAGGGGAAGTCGTTGGTGTAGCCCCAGGTGCTGTGGTCGGAGATCATCTCCCACCAGACGCCCATGTACTTTACTGGGTGGATCCAACTGACGTCGTCGAGGGTGCAGGGCTCGTTGAGGTTGAGGATGAGGCGCGAGCGGAGGACGTCGGTGGCGGATTGGCAGACTTGGACGGTGCGCCAGGGGGAGTAGCAGGGTGTAGTGAGGCGTCCTACGTAGCCTGTGGCGTCAGGCGTAAGGTGCACTTTGAGGGTTTGAGGGTTTGAGGGTTTGAGGGCTTGAGGGTTAGCTCCGTTCTCACTTCTCGGTTCTCCGTTCTCCGTTCTCACGTCGAGATTCATGGTGGGGAAGTCGAGGACGGCGGCTTCGTGGATGTTGATATAGAGGCCGTCGTCGGTCTTCATCTGCAGGGCTGTCTGCAGGCCACTGTCGGAAAAGCTCTTCCACGGCCATCCGCCAGTGAGGTGGGGATTGTCGTGCAGACGGCGCACTTCGGAGAGACGGCTCTGCGTGTAGTTGAATTCCTGTGTGTCGTAGTCGCCGGGGATCCACCATGCGGTGTGGTCGCCTGTGAGTCGGAACTCGGTCAGCTCCTCGGTAAGCCAGAAGGTGACCAGTGAATTTTGAATGCTGAATGTTGAATGTTGATTTTTCTGCGGGAACTCGTAGCGGAAGCCGAGTCCGTCGTCGTAGAGGCGGAAGCGGACGACCATTACTGTGGGCTTGTCGACACGGCGGCCTTCGTGGTCGAGGTAGTGGTCCTGCACCAGCGTGACGGCGAGTTCGTTGTAGTGGTTGCGGATGTTGGCTTCCTCGCCCCATACGGGATGCCAGGTTTCGTCGAAGGTGGAGCGCTGCACATTGCTCACGCTGAAGCCGCTGGCGAGGTCGCTCTTGCGCCACTCGAGTTTGAAACCCATTGTGGAGGGCTGGACGACGGGGGTGGCGTTATGGCTGAGGGAGTAGAAGGGGTGTCCTTTTTCGTCGAGCCAGAATTGCAGCTGGTTGTTTCCTGCGGGGCTGAGGAGCGTCAGAGTGTCTGAGTGAGGGGGGAGTGAGAGGGGAGTGAGAACGGAGAAGTGAGAAGTGAGAACTGAGAACGGAGAAGTGAGAACGGAGAAGTGAGAACGGAGAACTGAGGAGAGGGACAATAGTTCTGTGTCTGAAGTTCTGCCTGCTCTGCAGGGCTGCAACAGGAGGATGCAAAGTGCGAATAACAAACGGATTTTCATATATCTAATCTTTTTAGCGTCTTGAAGACATTTTTGCAAATATACATAAAATATATTAACAATTGGTGATTAGTGATTAGTGATTAGTGATTGGTGATTGATTAAACTATAAACTTTTTTGTATCTTTGTATTGTGATTTCAAACCGCTATTACACTCTAAGATTCTATTTTTCAATACATAATACATAAAACTTAACACTTATCGCTTATGAAAAAAGCATTTACTCTTTTTGCAGCCATGGTTCTGATGGGATCCATGTGTTTTGCACAGACGGCTCAGCGCAGCTATGCCGTGAAGACGTTGAACAAGATGCATCGCACGGTGAAGCCGTCGGCATCTGATTTTGCAGCAAGCCCGAAGGCTGCGGGTGACACGATTGCGTCTTTCCCGTGGACTGAGGGGTTCGAGAACGGCACTCCCGCAGGCTTCTCGTTCGTCGACAACGACGGTGACGGTCAGGGATGGTATGTAGCGACCCAATCGTCGAACAACATGACACCCCATAGTGGCGACGGTCTTGTAACATCGGCTTCGTGGACGGAGGCTACAGAGGCTCTGACTCCGGACAACTGGATGATTCTGCCTTCGGTAACACTTCCTGCCGACGCTGCAGACTTCACGATTTCGTGGTATGAGGCTGGTCAGGATGCCAACTATGCCAGCGAATACTACAGTGTATACGTCTGCGCTACAGGTCGTAGTGTGGCTGACTTCACTGCCACGACTGCTGTTTTCAGCAGCACCTCGACGGGCTCGTACGTCAAGAAGACCGTAAGCTTGGCGAACTACGCCGGTCAGACGGTCAACATTGCTTTCCGTCACCACAACTGCACGGACATGTTCATGCTGAACATCGATGACATCCGCATCGGTGGCGGCGAGGCTCCGGAGGTGGTCCTCGCAGGTCCTACGGCTGTGGAGCTTGGAGTGGAAGCGACATTCACGGCAAGCGGTGCGTCGACATTCAGCTGGAGCGTCGACGGGACACAGCAGAGCGAGACTGGCGCTACGCTGGCCTATACGTTCACGACTGTTGGCACACACACGGTTGTAGCCTCTGCCTCGAACAACAACGGAACTAGCAGCGACACTGTCGTAGTCAACGTATACGACTGCTCCGCTGCCATTACGGCCATGCCGTGGGAGGAGAGTTTTGAAAGCAACACCGACTGCTGGCAATTTGTTACCCTCGACGCCACATCGACCGGATTCTCCATCTACACCCAGATGGGTCATACTGGAAGCAACAGCCTGATCGGTGCCTACAGCGACGACAGCGACGTGGACCAGTGGGCCATTTCGCCGATGATTACGCTTCCGGCCGATGCCAGCAACTTCATACTGAAATACTACGTCTTGATGAGCGAATGGGAAGGTGTAGAGACCGAATATGAAGTACGCCTTGCCACCGTTAGCGGCAACAATATCAGCACGAGCGACTTCACGACGCTGCTCTTCACCGAGACCGGTGTCTCCGACGACTTTGCACCTCGCACGGTGAGCCTGGCCAACTATGCCGGACAGACAATCCGCATCGCATTCCGCAACATCACGGCTCAGGAGGGTGACGCCATGCTTATCGACGACATCTACATCGGCACTCCGCTTCTTCCCGACCTGTCATTGGACGGCCCTGAGCAGGTGCGCATCAACGAGCCTTACACTTTCACTGCCACCAGCGACGCAAACAGTTTTGTTTGGACTGTCGACGGCAACACCCAAAGTGCCACTGGCAACGAACTGAGCTACACCTTCACAACTACGGGCACACATACCATTGAGGTCTCCGCCACCAACAATGTGGGAACGGCAAGTGCCGAGATGCAAGTGGAGGCCATCGAGTGCACGACGCAAAACATGCCTTTCGCTTTCGACCTGAGCCAGGAATTCAGCCTCTGCTGGGATATGCGCGGCGAAGGCTGGAGCACGATTGATATTGAGTCAGAAAACTGCATGTACTCGATGTCGAACCTGTATGGCATCTTCGACCTGGATCCTGACAACTGGATTATAAGCCCGAGCATCGCCATGCCCGCCACGGGCGAATATGAAATCTCGTACAAAGTAAGAGCTTTCGAGCCCTCTATGCCCACGGACCACTATGGCGTATACGTCATCAGTGGCGGTCAGGAGACCCTCCTCTTCGAAGAAACCCTCGATGCCAGCATGTCCACATGGCGTTCGCGCTTTGTCACCATCCCCTCGACGGTGAGCGGTGACTTCAAGGTGGCTTTCCGCCACTTCAACACGACGGGCGGATACGTCATCCTCGTCACGGACGTTAAGGTTGACGTGTTAACGGAGCACGAGGGCATCGAAAATGCCGACAAGAGCAGCATCGCCGTCTACCCCAACCCCGCACACGACATGATCAACGTGGAGGGTGAAGGCATCGTTTCGGTCCAGATTATCGACATCAACGGCCGTACCGCCATCAGCGCCACAGCAGGCAGCATCGACATCAGCAGCCTCGCCAACGGCATCTACTTTGTACGCACTATCGCCAACGACGGTGTATACACTACCAAAATCGTCAAGCGATAAACTTAGGACGAAAACGACTTCGGTAAACAACAAAAGCCACACTTCAAGAGTGTGGCTTTTTTATTTTAAGGGCACCTCGAATAATTATTAAAACGGCGAATTAAACGATTTTTTAGAGATTACCTTAATATAGTATACAATAATCAAATTGATAATACGTTATTAAATTATTTCAAAACAGAGACCTTCGCTTTCGGCGGAGGAGCAACTAAAACATTAACTCAGTATAAAACATGTTCTTAACAGACGACAACACAAATCTTTTGGCCGCTGCACAGGCATCGGCACCCATCCAGCCCGACTCCACCATCGTGGAAGGAGGTCTCGCTGACGTAACCATCAAGGCCGACAGCATCAACAAGGCAGTGAAAGACAGCTTAGCCAACATGCAACTGTCCGACCTCAAAGATGTGGTGACAGGCGAAAACACCATCTTCAAAGATGCTCTCCACGGCCTGATGGACCTCACCGTATCGTTCATTCCCAAACTGATAGCTTGTATTCTTGTCCTATGGATAGGTTTCAAACTCATAAAATTAGTGAAGAGAGGTCTGAGCAAGATGCTCGACAAGCGCAGTGCCGAAGGCTCACTGAAAGGCTTCCTGACCTCGCTCGTCGACGTGCTGCTGAAGGTGATGCTCGTCATCATGGCAATGGACATCATCGGCATCAAAGCCACCTCGTTCATCGCCGTCCTCGGTGCTGCAGGTCTCGCTGTAGGTATGGCACTGCAAGGCACGCTGCAGAACTTTGCCGGTGGCGTGATAATACTGCTTATGCGTCCCTTCAAGGTGGGCGACTATATCGAGGCCAACGGATACAAGGGCTACGTGAAGGATATCCGCATCTTCCACACCTTCATACGTCCCTTCAACGGTCGCATCATCATTGTCCCCAACAGTGAACTGGCAACGAAAAGCCTTATAAACCACACAAAAGAGCCCGTCATACGACTGGACGTTACGGCGAGCGTGGCATACGGTACGGACCTCGACAAGGCGATGGCTGTACTGAAAAAGGTTGTTGACGACGATGAACTGATCCTCAAAGACCCCATACCGAAAATATGCGTCAGCGAACTGAACACCAGTTCGGTAGACTATTCGATGTGGCTGTGGACAACCGTCGACGACTACTGGACCGTCTGGATGCGCATACGCGAGAACATCTACAAGGCATTCAACGAGAACGGCATCTCTATCCCATTCCCGCAGTTGGATGTCCACTTCGACCCGACAAAATAACTTCGCTGTCAGCCGAGCTGACGGCGCACCTCGAAAACGAAAACGAAAACAACTTCGTACGAAAACGAAAACGAAAACGAAAACAACTTTTTGGATTAGTATATTATGATATCTAAAGTCAAAGGCAAGGTTTTTATACTCTTCGTTTTCCTACGGAGTTTTTTCTTCGCTGACTCTGCTGCGCAAGGACAAGAACTCGTTATCCCCGAACATGGTAACACGGTGGTTCATGTGCAATCAGGGCAAAACTACACACTCTACGACCCCGGCTACACCTCCTACTACGGGAGCAACTGCGACGGCTCGATCACCATCGTTTCCGACGACAGCAGCACCATCAACATCTCGGGCTACTTCTCGACGGAATACAACTGCGACTTCATCAATATACATGAGGGGACTTCGGCAGACTGTCCGATGATTGGCTACTTTTCGGGCTTGAACGTACTGAACGTCACCTCGCACACTGGGGCCGTCACCGTCCGCTTCTACTCTGACGCTCTTATTAATTGGGGCGGATTCGCCCTGAACGTATCTGTATGCAGTCGCGCTGAGGGTCAGCCTTATAACGTCGCCGTTACGGACATCACCACCAGTTCGGCAACCATTGCATGGGACGACAGTACTGCTGCCTCGCAATGGACCATCCTCTACGGCTCTGCTCCAAACAGCCTGAACCACGACACCACCGTATCGACAAGAACGGTGACTCTCAGCGGACTAAACCAATACTCGTACTACTACTACCGCGTTTCGAACGGAACGGACACGGTGTGTCCATCAATCATGCGGCGGTTCAAGACCGAATGCAGCGAGGAGCAAGGCGGCTGCATTGATTTCAGCAACCTTAATTCGTGCTACGTCACAGCACGTTACGGCATCTATGCATATCCCGACAACAACGACGGCATAGTGGACTACGGTCCGGCAAGCAGCCTGTCGCGACACACCGTACATACCGATACCAACGAACGCGACAGCCGTACAAACAACCAACTGCGCACGATACCCCAAGGCTACTCCTCGTCGGTGAGGCTTGGCAACTGGAGCTCTGGCGGCGAAGCCGAAAGCATAACCTACGAATACATGGTGGACACCAACATCGGCAGCATGCTGCTGCTGAAATATGCCGCCGTTCTCGAAGACCCATCACATCCCGTAGCCGAACAGCCGATGTTCACCTTCAAGATCCTCGACGAAAACTGCAACCCCATCAACAGCAGCTGCTATTCGGCCACGTTCGTCGCCAACGAGGATCTGGGATGGAACACGATACACCACCACGGCATCTTTGCGCCTGCAGACGTGCTGTGGAAAGACTGGACAACGGTAGGCATCGACCTCGCTCCGCTGCACGGACAGCGCATCCTCATCAAGCTGACGACCTACGACTGCGCGCGGCAGCAGCATTTCGGCTACGCATACTTCGTACTCGACTGCGGCGAAAAGATTGTCTATTCGTCCGACTGTGGCGAAGCCATTGAAAACACATTCTATGCGCCCGAGGGCTTCGCCTACAGGTGGTTCAACGTCGACGCGCCCAACACAACACTCTCGACCCAACGTTCGCTGCACGTCACTCAGGCCGGCGAATACCACTGCACCCTGCAGTTCGTAGGCGCCCCGACAGGAGCCTCGTGCTCGTTCGACCTCGTCGCTCTGGCTGGCGAACGCTATCCGGCGGCATCGTTCACCTGGGAGCAAACAAACGACGACTGCTCGGCAAAAATCAAACTGCACAACACCAGCGTTATATGCCGCGATTCGGCTAAGCAGCAACCTACCCCCTACCCCTGCGAGAGAATACTGTGGCTCGTCGACGGCGACAGCGTTTCGACCGACAACAGCACGACTCTCGCCATCGAACCCGGACAGCACACCATCCGGCTCGTCGCCTCGATAGGCAACGGGAATTGCACCGACACAGCCTCGCAACAGATCCATATCGACTACCCTTGTATGGTGTACGACACGGTCAGCGCATACCTTTGTCCGAACGGCAGTTACACCTTGTTCGACACCACAATAACACAATCCGGAAACTACCAGCGCGACAGTGCCAACCTGAGGCGCACACTGCTGCTCAGCGATGCCGCAAACGACACATCGATGAGATATGACACTATTGTGGAAAACAGCCTGCCTCTTGATTGGAACGGCATGAGCATCACACACGACAGCCTTGCCGATGGGTGGCAGTCTGATTTCCTGCTGCGCTTCGACACACTCAACCATGCCGGTTGCGACAGCATCAGCTTCCTCGCCCTGCATGTATGGCACAACCGCCAGACCTCGCTGTTCGATACCGTCTGCGACAACCAGCTGCCCTACACCTGGAACGACACTACGGTATACGAAAACGAAGACGAAAACGTTCTCAGCGCACATTTCCTGACCTCACATGGAGCCGACAGCACCGTCAGCATGACGCTTACTGTCCATCCATCATACCAGCACCTTCTCCGCGACACCGTCTGCGACAGCCAGTTGCCTTACTCCTGGAACGACACTACGGTATACGAAAACGAAAACGAAAATGTTCTCAGCGCACATTTCGCGACCATCGACGGATGCGACAGCCTCGTCACCATGACGCTTACGGTGTTTCCTACATACCACCATCATCTCCACGACACCGTCTGCGACAACCAGCTGCCCTACTCCTGGAACGACACTACTATATACGAAGACGAAGACGAAAACGAAAATGTTCTCAGCGCACATTTCGCGACCATCGACGGCTGCGACAGCCTTGTCGACATGACACTTATCGTCAATCCCACAAACACTATACATCATAACGACACCATCGTCGAAAACCAGTTGCCCTACGCTTGGAACGGCATGAACATTAGCAAAAACGAAGAACAAAACCAAAACAATGAATCGACGCTGATCTTCGACACGACCATCACAAGCAACCGCTACGGCTGCGACAGCACCGAGACGCTGAACCTGCTTGTATGGAACAACCTACACATATATCTTTACGACACAATCTGCGACAACCAGCTACCCTACACGTGGAATGACACTACGATATACGAAAACGAAAACGAAGACGAAGACGAAAACGTTCTCAGCGCACATTTCTTGACTATTCATGGTTCTGACAGCATCGTAACAATGACGCTCACCATACACCCAACAAAGAGCACTGACCTCCGCGACACCGTCTGCGACAACCAACTGCCTTACACCTGGAACAATACAACAATAAACGAAAACGAAAACGAAGACGAAGACGAAAACGTTCTCAGCTCGCATTTCTCGACCATCTACGGATGCGACAGCCTCGTCAGCATGACGCTTACGGTAGTTCCTACATACCACCATCATTTCCACGACACCGTCTGCGACAACCAGCTGCCCTACACATGGTACGACACTACTATATACGAAAACGAAAACCAATACGAAAACACTCTCCCTGCGCATTTCGCTACCGTATACGGATGCGACAGCATGCTCACTATGCACCTGACGGTATATCAGACATACCACCTGTTCGATTACGCCAAAGTGTGCGACGGAGTACCCTACACATGGACCGACGGCAACTCCTACAGCCATTCGACATACGAGCCCACAATAACATATAGCGACATCCACGGATGCGACTCGGTGCGGCATCTTATACTAAGTCTCGACAATGGCTTCCAAGCTTCGCTTTCGGCAACACCCACCACGGTGAGCATCAACAATCCCATTGTACGTCTGACAGACCGCTCCGAGAGCCTGTCGCGCGAGTGGTATTTCGGCCATTGCGATATCGGTGGCGGTACTTTCCTTTACAATTCTTCAGCCTTCAATTTCATCGACACCGCACGCATCACCACCTTCACGTTCCCGACCGATGCCGACTCGGTAGCCGTACTCTTGGTAGCGCACAACTCCACAGGCTGCATCGACAGCGTATGGACTACCGTGCACTGCGACCGCGCTACGGTATGGACTCCCAATGCCTTCACGCCCGACGAGCCACAGAACAACCGCTTCTTCGTTGCCGGCAACGACCTCGCCTCGGGCGAAGTGTGGGTCTATACCCGCCAAGGGCAGTTCGTGGCGCATTTCGATGCCCTCGGCGGAGCGTGGGACGGCACAAAGAACGGGCGTGCATGTCCGCAAGGAACCTACACATGGGTTCTTACCTACACCACAAAAAACAACCCACGCCAGCAATTGCAGACCAAAGGAACCGTGACGCTGATAAAATAAAAAAACACCACCAATCGAGGCGGTGCTTTTTTTCGTATAGGAAAGAATTTATTTAACCTTCATTGCGTTGTCGGCAAATTTAGCATAGGATGTGGTGCCGCCCTTGGCATCTTTTCCTATCTTGACATTGTCGATAGTCATGATATACATATCGGTGCAGTTGTAGTGGCGGAAAGCGATGCTGAGTTCCTGACCCTTGTACTCGCTGAGGTCAAAGGTACGGGTGGTCGTGGTGGGGCTGGGTACATCCTCGTCTACAAGGGAGCCTTTTGATACGAACACACCGTTCTCGACAGTACCTACGAGCACTGCATAGTGATCCTGATAGTAGCTTGCGTCGACAGCACCAACTTCGTAGGTAAGCTTAGCACCATCTTCAATCCAGAGTTTCGGGGTGACTAAATAGTTGTCAGGAGTCAGAGCTTCAATGCCGTTGAGGTAGGAAGCCGACATAATTACACCATCGCCCTGCATTCGTTGACCATATTGGTCGTTGAGCCAATCTTGCCATGCATAGCCATCACCGTCGGCATCAATGTTGGTCCAGCCAGAAGGAACGCCATTAGCAAAATCCTCACTCAGAGAAGTGGGCAGATTGTTGGGGTTTTCAGTCGCGGTGTTATTGTTGTTTTCCTCTTCTTTTTCTTCGTCTTTGCAACCAACGAAAGTTGTTACGCATAAGGCAACTGCTGCCAGAGCAAAAATCTTAAACACTTTTTTCATGATAATATTGATTTAGTTAATAAATTGTTTGTGAATTACGAGATGCAAATTTACACAAATAATTCCACTCATGAAAAAAAATTTGCAATAAAAAATAATCAAAAAAAAAGAAAGTACAACTTTTCAATAAGTTACAAATCGGACTTAAAACCATAAATCATTCGAAAAAGCTCATTTTTACACATAAAACAAGCATTCGCATTTGAAATTTTAAAAGATTTAACATTCCGTTTTAAAGAAAAAATTCATCATTCTAAAAAAAAATGTATTTTTGCATCGGAAAAGAAATTAATTACTTTACTTTTTAAAAACCGATGTGCCTGATGGTCAATAACAAGGCAAAAAATACATGAAAAAAATATTATTCTTTTTGGCTTTAGCTTTCACAAGCATGGCCGTCAATGCCCAGACCGCATGGTCGGAAGACTTCTCAAACGGTATTCCAAGCACATGGACGATGTTCAACGACAACAACACCGCCCATAACCCTAACTACACCGCAGCTTGGACAGCAACAAGCTCGGCTGGTAATCCTGCACCTTGTGTCGCCAGTGCATCATGGTTCGACCCTGCTGGAACTGCTGACCGTTGGTTGATCACCGATGGTATCACAATATCTGAAAGCGGATATGTTTTCTCGATTGAAGCTGCTTGCTATGAAGCTGCTTATCCCGATGGTTTCATGGTAAAAGTGTCAAGCACCAACCGCGACAGCCGCGATGCTTTCACCACTACTATCATCAGTGTTCCTGCCGCTACAACGACTTTCACCGAATACCGCGGCTCTCTTGATGCATTTGTAGGTCAAACTGTCTACATCGCTGTTATTCAGAATTCGAACGACATGAACATTCTGTTTGCAGACAACTTCAAAGTATTGAAACCCACTGAAAACGAAGTCCAGCTTCTTAGCGCAAGCCTCCCCGCATACGTAGCAAGCGGTTCCAGCGCCAATGTAGCTGGTGTTGTCAAGAACATGGGTAACCAAAACCTCACAAGCTTTGACGTAACCTATAACGTCAATGGAGGTGAGGATGTCGCTGTATACACTGTTACAGGCATCAACGTTCCCTATGGCGAAACTTACGCCTTCAACCACAACGTGCCTTTCAATGAGAGCACAATTGGCCAATACACCGTTCAGATGACCGTTTCCAACCCCAACAACACTGACGATCCTACTCCCGAAGACAATGTCGCCAGCACCAGCACCACCGTTTATGACGCTTCTGCAACCGTGGCTCGTACAAGCATCCTCGAGCAGTTTACCGGTGCAGCTTGCGGCTATTGCCCCGGAGGACACGACCGCATCGAACAAGCCCTCAACGGCACCAATACCATTTGGGCTGTACACCATGCCGGTTTTGGCAACGACGGTCTGACTTGCAATGCCAACAACGCATACACCTTCTTCTATAATGACAACGGTACTTACGCTCCCGCTTTGATGATCGACCGTTTCCACGGCGTTGCTGATGAACCCGGCCCCGTAACCAGCGTGGGTGCTGTCAACAGCATCATCAGCTATCTTAACACCGTTAATCAGGTTCCCTGCTTCCTGACACTCAATGTCGACGGCATCACTTACGACGCTCAAAGCCGTGCTTTTGGTGGCACTGTTACCGGACACTTCACATCGGAAATCTACGGTGCAAACACCCGTCTTACCCTTATGATTGTTGAAGACAGCAACATTATGGCACAGACCGACTATTCGACAGGCAGCTCCACCACCATTCAAAACTACATGCACATGAATGCTGTACGTGGCACTATCACCGACGTTTGGGGAGACCCCATCACCGTCAATGCAAATGGTGACTTCACTTACAACGTCAATGGCAATCTGCCTGCAAATCTTAAGGCTTGGCGCTGCCGCATCATCGCCATTGTTTCCGACAGAAACGCCAGCGATGCCAATGCTTGCGCCGTTATGCAGGCTGCACAGACCTCCAACCTTAATGCTCCTTTCGTTGGCCTCGACAATGCCGAAGCTCTCAACCTCAATATCTATCCTAACCCCACTACCGGCATCGTAAATGTCGAGGGCGAAAGCATCAAGAATGTTGAAGTCATGGATATGGCTGGCCGTATAGTCATGAGCTCCACCGACCGTGTTGTCAACATCAGCAACCTGAGCAAAGGTGTTTACATGTTCCGCATCAACACCGAGAACGGCACCTTCACACAGAAAATTGTCAAGAAATAAGACAACATATCTTACAAAAAAAGCAGGCCACAAGCCTGCTTTTTTTTCGTTTCGCAATAACATAATACCGTAATAACGAAATTACGTAATCACGGTATCACTGCGTCATCCTGTTCCTTATTGCATTTATAACATTATTAATATAGAAGCGTCGGAACATCGACTGTCCATATATCTTTCTGTACTCTCGCCCATAGCGCAGATATTTCCAGCTGCGGCGCGCCACGCGCACCATGGCGAGACGATGACGCTCCGGACACTGCATATATAGCCGTTCGAAGACTTGAGGCGAAAGCCCGTTTGCGGCTCCGCACTTTATTCCTATTCCGAACAGCTCATTGCAATAGGCGGTCATCAAATCGGCAAAATGCTCGACATCGGTTCCGCGTTTCAATTCATCGAGTCTGTCCTGGTCAAAATTCTCAGAAGCCAGAAGCATCGACCAGTCTATAAGGTCGCGCAGTCTGACAGGTTCGTTGAAGAACACCGCATGGTGCTCAATATGTTTTGCAACGAAGAAAGCCTCCTCCTCCGCCGGCAGGTGCATCAGACCATCTCGTAGCGGCACAGACGACCACTGCGGGTCGTCGTTATGATACAGCAACTGTCTGTGACACTCAAACATCTTGCCTCCAAAGCGGAACGCGGCATGGCGCACATCCTCATTGTCTATTTCATATCCCCTATCCCGCATGTATTTTTCAATATCATCTGTGCGCGTACCAGTGTACAGGTCGTTGTCGCCACACTCGCGATGCCCTGGCACAGGATAATAGCCTGCCAGCGACGAACCTTTGACAACCACGGCAGGCACCGAGAGCTCTTTGCCAATAAGGGCCGCAAACTCGACGAGCGCCCGTTCGCGGTTGGCGTTGTCCTCCTCTATGGTCTGCACTATGGAGACAAAATGGAACAGCACCTTGCGCGGTGGACGCATCCCTACTGGCAGTTTCAGCAACGCATCGTATGTGAGGGCTGTCACAGCCTGCTGCCGCGAGCTGACAAAAACATCCAGCCAATCGCTGTCCGACATACGACTCATTGCAAGGGGCATCTCGCCACCGAACAATCCATATCGGAGCAGTACGACGAGCGTCGATTCATTTAACGTCTTCTCCTCAAAGCGCGGCATAACAGTGATATTGATTTATGGATAGGTTTACAGAACAGTAGCCGCTCAGCAAAAACGTATGGGTCCTCCATCCGCACTGCATCGCGCAGCCGGACAATGTCGCACCACGGACAGCCTTTGACGGCCAGCGTCCTAAGATATACGAAACGGTAGCAGCGATAGAGGTCGTACAGCACTCCTCCGCTGTCGTTGGCATCGACATATCCTTCCAGAAAGCGGAAAAACTCCACCACGTCGCCAATAAAAAGCGAGCTGCGTTCGTCCGACCAGGCTCCCGATGTCGTGGACAACCCCTCTGTATGGAGACAATACAGCCGTAAGGTCGGGTTTTCCATTATGCAGTCGGCTTTCTGCACCACCCTGAGTGCGAACTCGGTATCCTCGAGCAGTGCACATCCTTCAGGATAGCGCAACGTTTTGTCGCCCATCAGCCATGTTCGGCGCAACAGGAGCAGCGTGTGGTTTGTGGCTCGCGGAAAAACGGTTCGTACCGGCGCATGGGAAACGACACGCAACATGTCTGGGAAATTTACCCTACGCATTGCGTCGCCGTCAAACTTCTCGCAACCATCACCTCTACTGCCATTTGCCACCATCTCTCCTATCAGCAGCACCTGTGCCTCGGGAGGCATGGCGGCAAGCGATGAGATGAGGAATGGCAACGAAGCTGTCACGACCGAGTCGTCCGAATCGACAAACCATACGAATTCACCCCGAGCCGCATTGAGTCCGGCATTGCGGGCTGCAGATACTCCTTGGTGTGGCAAGCCGACGAACCTGGCGCCGAAACGATCCGTCATCTGTTCAACCGCTTGCCTGTGCACAGGGTCTGAGCCATCGTCAACAACAATCAGCTCCGCCTCGTTGTCCGAGAGCAACGGACCGAACGACATGAGACACTCATTCAATTCCGCACTGCGGTTATAGACCGGTATGACGACAGAAAGCAGCATTGTCGTAGACTTTGGGATATTATTTTTGCTTTGTTCAACAAAAAGGCTGCGACGTCGTAGCCGCAGCCTTTATCGTTCGTTCGTATACAGTTGTTACTTCTTTTCCGGTATTGCTTCGAGAGCGGCGACGAGGAAGTCGAAGAACTTCTTGCTGCTCGGGATGTTGGCACGCTCGTCGGGGCTGTGGGGGCTCTGCAGCGTGGGGCCGAAGCTGATCATGTCCATATCGGGATACTTGCCACCGAGCAGTCCACACTCGAGACCGGCATGGATAGCAACGACAGCAGGTTCCTTCTTGTAGAGCTTCTTGTAGGTCTGCTTCATGGTCTTCAGGAGCGGGCTCTGCATGTTGGGTTTCCAACCCGGATATGCACCGGTGAGTTTGCATGTGCCGCCAGCCATTTCAGCGAGGCAGACGAGACGTTCGGCAAGGGCATCCTTGGCAGTGTCGACCGACGAACGGAGCAGTGCCTGGACGGTGAAGTTCTTGCCAGTAGTCTTGACAATGGCGAGGTTGAGCGATGTCTCGACAAGACCTTCCATGTCGCGGCTCATGCGGATAACGCCGTTGGGGGCAACCATCATGAGGTTGATAATCTTCTGAGTGTCGGCGTCGCTGATGACGTTCTGCGTCATGCGCACCTTCTCATACTTCATGAAGAAATCGGGCTCAACAGAAGCGAGCTCTTTCTTGACCCATCCTGCAACCTTGTCGAACTCGGCAAGTATGCAGTCGGTATGCTCCTTCGGGAAAGCAATGACAGCCTCGGCATCGCGCGGAATGGCGTTGCGCATATTGCCACCGCTGATGCTTATCAGACGCAGACCGCATTCTGCCACCCAACGCAGATGGCGGAACATCAACTTGTTGACATTGGCGCGGCCGGTATTGATTTCCATACCGGAGTGACCGCCCTTCAGACCGCCAAAGGAGAGCTTGTAGGCGCAATAGTCCTTAGGAGCCTTCTCCGTGCTGTAAGGAATGTTGAGAGTGGCATCCACACCGCCGGCGCATCCCACATAGAGTTCGCCTTCTGTTTCGGAGTCGAGGTTGAGAAGGAATTCACCCTTCAGTTCGTTGGCTTTCAAACCGAAAGCACCGGTCATACCAGTTTCCTCGTCGGTAGTGATAAGAGCTTCGAGCGGACCATGCTTGATGGTCTTCGATTCGAACACTGCCATGATTGCAGCTACGCCAAGGCCGTCGTCGGCTCCGAGCGTGGTGTCGCAAGCATAAACCCAGTCTTCGACAATCTTGGTTTCGATAGGGTCTTTAAGGAAATCATGCACCTTGCCGGCACGAGCCTGAGGCACCATGTCCATGTGAGCCTGCAGGACAACAGGACGACGTTTTTCCATGCCCTTAGTGGCAGGCTTGGTCATAATGATGTTTCCAACCTTGTCGACACGGCAGTCGATTTTTTTGTCCTTGGCCCATTTTACTAAGAAGTCACGCACGGCCTCTTCATGCTTTGAAGGACGCGGGCAACGTGTAAGGGA
This sequence comes from Bacteroidales bacterium, assembly GCA_017522065.1. Classification (GTDB taxonomy): domain Bacteria; phylum Bacteroidota; class Bacteroidia; order Bacteroidales; family P3; genus Colimorpha. The sequence continues at coordinate 5,584 of JAFXAD010000002.1, read as the reverse complement.
GTAGAAATTGCTCCACAATGCTTTTGGTTCGAGATCTTTGATTGTCATAGTATTATCTATTATTTATTGTATATATTCTTTCTTTAGAGGATACAAAAATACATTTTTTTCTTTTCTCCACAAAATTTTTTTTTCAACACATCGTTGATTGAATCAGACAATATAAACTAAGACGAAGACGAAAAAAGGCCTTCGGCACGAAAACGATAACTAAAACAAAAACACCAATCTTTCTCTCCAAACTGCATCAACCGCCATGTCCTGTCATAAATGTCCACGCCAGTGCAGCACAATAGCCGGATTCTGCCATGCCGACAGCAGCCATCCCGAGGTGGCCGCCGTCTATGCCCACACAGGCGAAGAGCCTCCGCTGTCTGGCAGCAAGGGCATTAGCAACATCTTTTTCGCCCACTGCAACCTGCAGTGCTGCTACTGCCAGAATCTCGAAATATCGCGTGCCGAAGTCAATCCGTCACTCATCGCGCTGCACAGCGTCGACCAGATTGTCGATGCCGTAGCCGAGTCGCTCACCCGCACCGAGAACATCGTCGGCTTTGTCAGCGCCACACAGTATTCCGACCTTGTCAAGCCTATTGTTGACGGACTGCACGCACGCGGACTCTTCCCAACAACCGTATACAACAGCAACGGATACGAATCAATTGACGTTCTGCAAGATATAGCACCCTATATCGACATCTACCTTCCCGACTACAAGTACTCCGACTCGCAAATCGCGCAGCGTTATTCCAATGCAGTCGACTATCCCGAGGTGGCACAAAAGGCCCTCAAGGAAATGTACAACCAAAAGGGCTCTTCGCTTCCGACCGACGACAATGGCATTGCCTTCAGAGGACTCATCGTGCGCCACCTTGTCCTGCCCGGACAAGTCGAAAACTCAGTTCGATGCCTTGAATGGATTGCCGACAACCTGTCGGTAAACATCCACGTTTCGCTTATGGCACAGTACTTTCCTCCCGAGGGGACGGCTTTGCCCGACCAACTGAACCGACGCCTCACTGCCGACGAATACAGCCAAGTCGAAGAGGCTTTCTACAATCTCGGATTCCACCGCGGATGGGTGCAGCAACTCGAGGCTGCCGACAGCTACAGGCCCCATTTCAACGACAAAACAAAATTCAAATAAAGCCACTTAAAAAAATTGATTCGAACGCGAATTGCACAAATAAAAAACGGAAACAAATACCAAGACGGAATAACAAACCATCAACACAACCATGGCCAAACAAGAAATACTGGATTACGACTTTGAAGAATTCTTCAACGAAACATTCGAACGCACATCGGTACTGATGTTGAGCACACACCATCAGGCATTCACTTTCGCATTCTATATCAACCAACTGTACAATCTGCGTCTCGAAAGGCGCGACGACATCGTCATTCACCGCAAAAAGGGCGACGTGAAATATTCGGTTTTTTACTATCAGGACAACATCTCGCACATGGTGTATTTCCTTGTCGACAGCAGCAGTTCCATGCTCGCCGCACCCTCCACGTCCACAATCTTCGACAAAACCATGCTCATCATCGGACCTGACGCGTATGCCAAAGCCCAATTCATCTACGACGACCTCAACCAAAGCAACATAAATTCCGAAAGCTTCGTCGGACAGCAACGCGACGAGTTGCGCAACAGCTTCGTCAACACCGGTATTCTGGAAAGTGCACTCTTTGACTTTTCCGACCCCGAAAAACCGCGGACGACGTATTTCGCCAACAGCAGTTCGCCTGAAATCGAGAAAAAGAGAATGCGCTTTCTGAACGAACAGCGCGAATTCGTAACCGACCTCTTCATCGCGCTCGACGACATGATGCCCGATTTCGAATTGCAGAATGACGAATGATATTAATTCGACAGGTCCTTTTCAAGAGAACTTATTCTCATCCCTAAACAAGGAGCAAGTTTCATCTATATTCGGTTTGCTCTGGAAACCTTGATTAATTTTTTATTCATATTTCATTTTTTTTGTATTTTTGCACCTCGATATCAATTCCTACAAGAATTGAGACAAATGATTATTCTACTAAAAAACAAGCAATTGTAACACAAACACTTTTCTAAAATGGAAGAATCAAACGAAATGCAGAACGAGTTGGCAAACACCACCGCCAACAACGTAGAAACCGCAGACACTACGCCCGAACCTGCAACCGAACCACTGGCAGAAACCCCTGCTGAATCCAACCAGGCCGAAAGCCTGACCGAAGCACCCGCTCCGGCCGAATCACACACACAAACCGAAGAACCGACGCCTGAACCAGAAAAAACGGAGGAAATCGCAGAGGAACCCATTGTCGACTACACCGGGATGAGCCGCGAGGAACTCACAGAAGCCCTCAAAGAACTTCTGACCACCGACGACATCACCAAAATCAAAAACCGTGTAGCCGCCATCAAAGAACACTTCAACGAGGCCGACAAAGAAGCCAAGAAAGCAGCCTTCGACAAATTCATCGAAGAAGGCGGCAACAAAGACGAATACGAAGCCGGCGACGACGCAATAGCAGAAGCCTACCGCAAGATATACAACGTCTACCGCGAACGCAGACAGAAACACATCAACGAGGTTGAGGCCGCAAAACAGCACAACCTTGAACTCAAAAAACAAATACTCGAAGAGCTCCGCACTCTCATCGACAACGAAAACGAGAGCCTGAAACAGTCGTACGACAAGTTCAACACCATACAAGAGCGCTGGAAAACCATAGGCGAAGTGCCACGCGCCGAGCTCAACGGACTTTGGCAGAACTACCATTTCCTCATCGAACAGTTCTTCAACAAGGTCAAAATGAACAAGGAACTCATGCTCCTCGACCAGAAAAAGAACCTCGAAAGCAAGACTCTTCTTTGCGAAAAAGCCGAAGAACTTATCGTTGAGCCTTCCATCGCAAAAGCCGCCAAAGAGATACAGAGCCTGCGCGAACAATGGCGCGAAATCGGCCCCGTTCCCGTCGAACAAAACGACGAAATCTGGACCCGCTTCCGCACAGCAGCAAGCAAAGTCGACGAACGACGTCGAGAATACTACGAACAGCGCCAGGAAGAATTCGAGAAAAACCTCCTCGCCAAACAAGCCCTCATCGACAAAGCCAACGAGCTGACTGCCGAAGCTCCCACCACGACAAAAAAATGGAACGAAACATCTAACGAGCTCGACGAACTGCTCAAAATCTGGAAAAGCATCGGACCGGTGGCTCGCGAGAAGAACGAAGAAATCTGGAACGCCTTCAAAGGACAGATAGACCGCTTCTACGGTGCCAAGAAGCAATACTTCGACACCATCAAGGACGAACAGAGCGAAAACTACAACAAGAAAATAGACCTCTGCCTCCAGGCCGAAGCCATCGCCAAACGCGACGACTGGAAGAAAGCCACCGAAGAACTGCTGAAACTCCAGAACGAATGGAAACAGATAGGACCCGTCAACCGCAAGGTCAGCGAGAAAATATGGCAACGCTTCCGTGGCGCATGCGACGAGTTCTTCAACCGCAAAGCAGCCTACTTCACCGAACTCAGAAGCTCTGAGCAAGACAACCTCGCCAAGAAAGAAGCCATTCTGACCGAGCTCAAAGCCCATACTTTCGGCGACAACAAAGACGAGAACCTCAACGCTCTCAAGGATTTCCAACGCCGTTGGATGGAAGTAGGCTTTGTCCCCATCAGCGAGAAACAACGACTCCAGAAAGATTTCCGCGACACCATCAACGGAATCTTCGAACAGCTCAGAATCAGTGCCAACGAGGCCGAAATCAACAACTTCCGCGACTCATTGCAAAACAGCAAAGGCGGACGCCAGACCATCAGCGACAAGCGCGAGCACCTGATCGACCAAATCCAGAAACTCCGCGCCGACATCAGCCTGTGGGAGAACAACCTCGGATTCCTTGCCAACTCCAAACAAGCCGACCTGCTCAAAGAAGAGTTCGACAAGAAAATGCGCAACGCCCGTCAGGAAATCGCCCTCCTCGAAGCAAAAATCAAAATCATCGACGAGGAAAGCAAAGCCGAAGAAAAAGCAACAAACGACAATAAACAAGAGGGAACAGGAATGTAAAAAGATCCACCACGTTTGTCAAAAACACACATATTGACATAATGCGAGAGGCGTACCAATCTGTTGGTACGCCTCTCTTGTTTATGTATTGAAATAGGATGTGGATCCGTTTATCTCAACTATATAGAGAAGTATTTATTTCAATACAACTTTTTTGGTACAAATTCCCTGCTGGTTGTCAACAAGCACGACATACATACCTCTTGGCAATTTACGCACATCTATTATGGCCGAAACTCCATTGATATCAATGTCGGTGTCGACCCTTCGACCTTGCAAATCGTATAGACTCACCTTATTAATAGAGAAACAAGACATAACCTGCACAAAATCATTAGCTGGATTCGGCATCAGTTGAACAAACTCGTTCGACTGGTCGACTGCTGTAACGTCTACGACAGTGTACAAATCGATGCCATTACTCCAGTCACCATACAAGGTATCGTCATAGTGTATACACATTGCGCGGGCGTATGCCGTATAATGAGTTGCCGACTGCAATCCCTCGACCGTGAAGTATGGCACGTCAACAGTAGTGTCCAACAGATAGTTGTCGCTCGACTGGCCTTCCGGACAAATCCTTATCTGCCATTTGCGGTGACGCGCATGAACATCCCACATCAGCGTTCCTCCACTTTCCCACGTCATCGCGGCACGGAAGTTCGAGACCTGCGGACACTCATATTCTCCCATCGGATTAACGAATGTCGTATCAATCAGCAGAATCGGGAAAGTTAACATATATGCATATCTCTGTTCCCAAAACACAGCTCCAGCAGGATATAATGTATAGGCTATCTGCAAAGGCTTACTTAATATTGCCTTAAATAAACGTTTCGGCATAAAACAACTTGAGCATCCTTCATCTGGTTCTTCACCAGCCCCACTTGCGAGGAATACATATTTTAAGCAGTCTTCATTTAACTGACCATCATCATCACGCATACTATAATAAGTAGCTCCAACATAGAAAGAGTCTGTAACTGTTATAGGTTTGTCAATATATTTCTCATATATGCGATAATAGGGCGCATAAGAAGGTCTCGTATTACAACAATTATAATTTTGACGAGGAGAAGTCACTTTTAGGATCCTATATGGATCAGTTAAAGATATAGGAAGTTTAAGTTTCAAAATCGTGGTATCAGGATACGCTTGGTACAACAACATAAATTCTTGTGTGTTTGTTTGTGTTATTGGCCAATTTTCAGAGGGATGGGTTTGGGTGCCGACAGGGTAAAAGGTAGAAGCCATGCCAATAACTTGAATAGGGGTCTCGGTATAACATCTCATCAGCACCTCGCAAGAACCACCCACTAAAGAAGTAGAAATATCTCTTTTATATTTGGTAGTATCAATCACAAACGATCTGAACCAATCCTCTGTCCAATATATTGTATCAAGATTGTCTATGGTGTCACCCGAATTATGATAGATTCTTCTCTGTGCACTAATATTTGAAGTGAGGAACATCAATAAGGCTAATGCAGAAAGTTTAATTACAG
>JAFXAD010000022.1 GCA_017522065.1 Bacteroidales bacterium | reverse complement strand
CGTGGCCGACGCCACCGGCGGAACACTCGCATACAACACCGCACGCGGCGCACTGCGCTCGGTCTCGCAGTACGACATACTCGACCGCAACGTCAAAAGCACCACCTACGACAGCAACATCATACTGGTGCAGACCTGCAGCTACGCCTACACGCCCTCGGGCGCGGGTGCGATGCTGAGCACCACCGTCACCGACCCGCGAGGATACTCCACAACAAGCATCACCGACGCCTACGGGCGCACGGCGGCGGTGACCGACGCCCTCTACGGAACGACGACGATGACATACGACGCCCTCGGACAGCTGGTTGCTTCCTCTGACCCCGAAGGGTTCCAGACCTTATACGCATACGACATGCTCGGTAGGCCCGTGTCGCGCAGCCACCCCGACGCCGGCACGACGCTCACGCAGTACGACAAGGCCGGCAACGTCACCCTGCAGACCAACGCCGCCGGCGAGACGGTCACGACTCTCTACCACTACCTGCGCCCAACGGAGCGCCAGTACTCCAAAATCCCGTACAACAATGTCCAGTACAGCTACAACGCCTACGGGCAACTCTCTGTCGTACAGGACGGAAGCGGAAGAAGTGTTTTTTATTACGACGCAATGGGCAATGTTTCGAAAAATGTTCGTACCTTTGCAGTGCCTTTTTCGCACAAAACATTTACTTTCACCATGGAATTCGAGTACGACAGCTGGGGACGCGCATGCGCCATCACCTATCCCGATGGGGAGCGGGTGAGCTACGCCTATGACTGCGGCGGCAACCTGCTGTCGATGCGTGGCGCCAAAGGCAGCACTGCGCGCAACTACATCGACAAGGTGTCGTACAACATCTACGGGCAGCGCAGCCGTATCGACTACGGCAACGGCACCAGTGCAGAATACCGGTATGACGACCTGCAGCGCCTCTCGCGCCTGAAGACCTACGCCGTGCAGGGCGGAAGCCGGGTCGCCGTGCAGGACATAGTGTACCGGTTCGACTCCGTGGGCAACATCGTCCTGGACTCCAACTCGGCGGCGGCATGCGGCGGCATCGGAGGCCAATACGTCAACAGGTACCGCTACGACGCCATCAGCCGTCTCGTCGGCGCCACGCAGTCCAACACCTATTCTTCAGGCAATGTGCTTTCGGCAGCCTACAGCCCGTCGGGGCGGCTCTGCTCGAAGAAGCAGACCTTCACCGGTCAGAACTCCGCCTTCGGCTACGACGAAAACGACAAGCCCCATGCGCCGCGCCGTCTCTTCGACTCCGGACTGCACAGGCTCCACGACCTGCAGTGGGATGACATGGGCAACCTGGCGCAGGTGAACAGCTACCTGACGGATGCGGAATCGGGAGCCGACTACGAAGGCTCACGGCACCTCTTCTGGACCGAGGACAACCGCATGGTCAACGCCGTCGACGACAAATACTTCAGCTACTATGCCTACGACCATTCGGGCGAGCGGGTGCTGAAGATGACGGGCAAGAACACCCTCCTCGACATCAACGCCGACCACGTGCACACTTCCTCATACGTGGACAAAATAACGCTCTACACCTCGCCCTACCTCGTCGCCGACGACAACGGCTACACCAAGCACTACTACGCTGGAACCGAGCGCGTCTGCGCCGTCATCGGCAACGGCGGACTCAACAACCTCGGCAACTTCATAGGGCCCGATCCGCACATGCAGAACACCGCCACCAGCCTGTACGATAATTGCATCAGCGTCATGCAGGACAGGCAGCTCCAGCAGAACGAAAGCGACGCAGTCAAGGCATGCGGCCAGGACGCTGGCGGACTCGACATCGACCTGAATCCCGTCCCCGCCTCGGTGCTGCAGGAGTCTGCCGTCAAGACCACGACCTTCGAGAATACCATGAACGCCAACAGCCAGCTGTCGCAGCAGGCTGAGATTGCATACTTCTACCACGGCGACCACCTCGGCTCCGCCAGCTGGATTACAGATGCCAACGGCATACCCGTCCAGCACCTCCAGTACCTGCCCTTCGGCGAAACCTTCATAGACCAACGTACATCCAGCTACAGCGAGCGATTTACCTTCACCGGCAAGGAAAAAGACTCAGAAACAGGGTTTTACTACTTCGGGGCACGCTACTACGACCCGACGCTCTCGGGCCTGTTTTTGAGTGTTGACCCGATGGCCGACAAGTACCCGAGCATTAGCCCGTATGCTTACTGTATTTGGAATCCGGTGAAAATAATTGATCCAAATGGAGAATCTGGAGTGGGGGTGATTGATAGAGATGCAAAGACCATAACTATTTCTATGAAATTATTATTCTATGGTGATTGTGCCACATTCGATAATTCCGAAGTAATCTTAAAGAATCTCGATGCTTTATATAATGACAATAGCTTCTCACGCACAATATCCATTGGAGATGAACTTTATTCTGTATATTTTGATTTTAGCGCAAATGTGATTGACGAAGATCAGGCTCGCTCATTGGCGCAGAACAATACAGATTGTTCTATTAATTATATTAAAATTACTGACAATATTGAAAGCAAATACGAAATTGGTGGGAACAATGGTGTTATTAATATAAATGATATCAATGGAACAACGCCAGCTCACGAATTGGGTCATGGACTTGGATTGAAACATAGTGATTCTTGGTATGTCGGGAAAGGTGTTCCTCATATTATGATTGCCAGAGGGAGTCACGTAGATCAACAATACCAGTATGATCCGAAAATCCCATCTGGATATAAAGGGTCCTCAATGAACCCTTCATTCCGAAAAGTTACAGATAAAAATATTGAAGATATACTTAATAATATTGACTTGGCTAATACAAACAATTTCAACATAGGGAAAACAACAAACATAATATATGACAAAAATGAATAGATTTTTAATACTTATCATTTTGTTATTCATGAGTATTAATTATTCATACTGCAATAACACTATGCAACGTCTCTTTAAACACACGGAATATGTTAGTGATAGTATAAATATTGACAGTCTGGTATCCGCTTGGAATGAAGACAGCTGTGGCTGTCTAAACAAAAGAACACCTGTGTTAATGCGGACAATTTTAGATAATATAGGCTCTCAAAGTGAGGATTTATATTCATTCATCCGAATCTTTGGAAAAGCAAATGAGACTAGGGTTGATAATAACACATATTCTCTAATATATTACTTCAATTCAATATGTTATAACGGTATTTTTTTAAAACTCAAAGAAGGATACTGTGAAATTGAGGTTGAATTCAAAGACAAAATCTTGAATAACGACATTCACGCATATTGTTATTGACGCCTAATCTACAGTACTGTAACTCTTACCCCCCCCTTTCTATAAGTAAAAGTCCCCCCAAAACTTTCAATTTCTTTTAACGTAAATTAGCATATATTGTCTTGAATTATCCATGAATTGTTATGATTCAACCCTAATATTTCGTATATAGTGATAATAAAATAAAATGATAACTGCGTCAGCATTTTCGCCGACGGCGAAAACAATCTACAAGATTTACAAGATCTCGGCGAGCGTAGCGAGCAGGAGATTATTGAGCGTATGGTTTTACCTTATTGTTTAACGATTTCATAATTACCATAAATGTCACGCAAATTCGACTTTTTTAAGTCTTTGCTCATATTTTTAATCATTTATTATGAAAAAAACATTCGTTGGAGTTGTAGCTTTAATGTGTATTGTTTCTTGCAGGCACATCTCTTTCACATATTCTCCCCTAGATGTTGCACAAAATATTGTGCATAAATATACTATAAAACCACATACTGATTTGGATCTGTTTTTAAACTTGTATCACAACTGTGATTCTACTAAGGATTTACACATTTTTATGGAATGCCGACACCCCAGCCTTAATGTGACAGTGCTAATGACAAAACACAATAGTTTAACTTCTAGTGATGTATTTGTATCTAATCCAATAATCGGATTATTTGAATACAAAGGACAAAAAGGGTATATTCACACTTTTTCTAATTGTCAGGATTCTATTGATGTTTCCGATAATCTGATGCAACTGTTTTATAAGAAAATAAATGACACCAATTATATTGCTTCATTACCGAATTTCAAAATAACGGATAATGATGAGTGTAAAGAGTATAGTTTTGGAATAATATCTATATTAAGCAGGTTTGATTATTATAAGAAAAAATGGAAATAGTTTGATGCAGCAGGTGTTAGATCTACGTTGTGGCGGATCTGTGACCCAACTCCGTTGCGGCGGATCTATGATCCGACGCTGCTTGATATAAGGATTTTCAATCCGCAAACACGATTCAATTATATCTGCTTTGATCTGAAGGTTGAAGAACCCGTCGCGGCGGATGTTTCCTCCGTCCCGTTGCGGCGGATTTGCAATCCGCCGCTGCTTGATATAAATATTTTCAATCTGCAACGCCCGTCGCGGCGGATGTTCCCTCCATTGTGGCGGATCTGCGATCCGACGCTGCTTGATAATCTACAAAACTGACAATCTCAAAAAAACAAGACTTCATATCACTCCTGTCTGCGACGGCGCAATATCTTGTCGAAGAAAGCGTCGACATCGCTCGACACATGAATGCGACGTATCGCCACGACACTTACAACCAGCATGAACGCGGTACGTGCAAGGGCATCAGCCAACGTAGCCACAACCGTTGACGAAAACGAGAACATGGGGGTGAGCAGCTGCGTCCACAACCAGTCCAAGCCAAAAAGCGCCAGCATCATGACCAACACTGCTATATGCTTGCGGCAAAACAGCGACACCCGTAGCTTGCCACCCACAAACAGCAGCAAGCAAACAAAATAAAGGCAATAGGAAAACAACGTGGCACTTGCCGACCCGTTGATGCTCCACAGCGGTATCAGCATGTTGTTGAATATTATGGCAGATGCTGTAAGCAAGGCTATAAACAGCAGCGAGGTCGGATACAGACGCGAATAGTTGAGTATGTCCGTGCCTATCGATAGCGACGAATTCACAATCTTTGCAAGTCCGAGTATAAATACCACACCGATTCCTCCCACATATTCACTGCCATGCGGAATCACGGCAAACAAGGCCTTGAGATTGATCCATATCATAAAGAAAATCAACGAACTGACAAGAAACTGATGCAGCGACACCTGTCGGGCCAACCGGTTCACCTCCTGCCAGTTGTCGTCGCGTACTGCCTGCGAAATCATCGGACGGGATATCGCTCCCAACGAACGGTAGGGAACTTCAACAATATTGGCAATGTAGAACGCAATCGTGTAGACGCCTGTCAAGGCCAGACCCGTATGTGCCCCGAGAAAAAGCGAATTGATAAGCGGTATGTTGCCCGCAAGCACCGTGGCCGTCATGAACAGTGTATACAGCCCCATCTCCTTCAGACGGGCCTTGCTCGCGAATTTCCAGTCGATACGAAACGATATCCTGCCGAGCGACAACAGATAGAAGAAGTTGATCAGCATCGCAACGCCATAGCTCATGCAGAAAAGGACGACAAACACATCGAGCGATATAACACCCTTGCCATAAAGCAGATAGCAAATCAGGTTGAAGACGCGAATGCCCACCTCGCGCACAAGCCGTGGCACCGTGATGCGAAGCAGCACACTGGCATTCGTTTCGAAAACGGTAAGGTAGAGCGCAAAGAACGTCAGCGGCAGCAGCAGATAGGCATAGTCGGCTATCAGTGGCGACTTCTGCGAATAGACCTCGACGATATCCTGCCTGAAGATGAAAAAGAACAGGGCGAACAGCGTAAAACCCACGAAGGGTATGAGCACCGACCATCCGAATATGCCATGATTCTTCTCATCCTCACTCTTGAAGAATGGGAAAAACCGGATTATCGAGGCATTCGTCCCCAACTGGGCAAGTCCGGAAAAAAGCATGGCAGCATCGACCATAACGCGCGTCAAACCAATTTCCTCTTGCGTCAGATAGTCCGTAAGAACGAAAAATGTGGTGAAGAATCCTATCGCCACTCCCAAGTAGTTGGCCAGCGCCCCCCTGATGCTTTGTCGTGCTATTACACCCATTATTGCAATTGTTCCGTTTTTTCTTAATGCTATTGTTCGGTTTTTCTCTCTTCGCCCTATTAACAGAGAGTTGACGATATTATTGTATGACAACGTCCAAATTTTGCTCCGCAACCATCCCCGTCAGCAATTATGGTACGCAGGTACCTCTGCCTGCGAAAAAGAAAATTAGTGTAATTCGTGCATTTTGTGTCCAAAATATTAAATCTTTAGAGGTTTTCATTTTTTATTATTCATTTTTTTGTATCTTTGCCGCTTGCTACCACATTGTTCAGAACGGCCAAAAGCGCTCCGAACAATATGGTAATGAATTATTTACGCAATAATTAAAATAATAATAAATATACTAAAAAACAATGAAGATTTACCAGACCTCCGACATCCGCAACATCGCCCTCGTAGGCGGTGCCAAAGCGGGCAAAACAACTTTGGCCGAGGCCATGGCCTTCAACGGCGGACTCATCAACCGCCGCGGCACCGTGGACGGCAAGAACACCATCAGCGACTATCGCGACATCGAACTCGACCGCAAATACTCCGTCGAGACGACCCTGATGTACACCGAATATGCTGGCAAGAAAATCAACATCCTCGATGTCCCCGGTTTCGCCGACTATCAGGGCGAACTCGCCTCTGCACTCAATGTCGTCGAGGCTGCCGTCGTCGTTGTCAACGCCCAGAGCGGTGTCGAAGTGGGTACTGAAATAGCCAACCGCTATGCCGCCAAACTCGACACCCCGCTGATCTATGTCGTCAACCACCTCGATGCCGAGAAAGCCAATTTCGACGAAAGCGTCAACCAGCTGAAAGACTTCTTCGGCAACAAGTGCACCGTCCTCCAGTTCCCCGTCAACCAGGGCCTGGGATTCAACCAAGTGGTCGACATCGTCGCCAACAAGCTGCTCACCTTCAAGGGCGACAAGATGGAGACTGCCGACATCCCCGCCGAATTTGCCGACCGCGCCGAAGAGATGCGCATGGCTCTCGTTGAGGAAGCTGCAGCTGCCGACGACGAACTGATGGAAAAATATTTCGAAAACGGCGACCTTACCGCCGAAGAACTCACCAAAGCCCTCAAACTGGCTATCGACAAACGCGACCTCTTCCCCATCCTCTGCTCCAGCGCCAAGGAGAACATGGGCGTCGCCCGTCTGCTCGAATTCGTCTGCCAGAACGTCCCCGCCCCCAACGAAGTAGCAGAATGCAAAAAGACCAAAGGCGGCAAGGAACTTAAATGCGACAGCGCCAACCCCACCGTTGCCTTCGCCTTCAAGAGCGCCAAGGACAAGAACCTCGGCGAAATCACCTATCTCCGTATCTACGACGGCGAACTCGCCGAAAGCCAGGATGTCATCAACAGCGTCAACCAAAGCAAAGAGCGCGTCAGCCAAGTGCTCGTATGCAGCGGCAAAGACCGTCAGCGCGTCGAGAAAGCCTGCGCCGGCGACATCGTCTGCACCATCAAGCTGAAAGACGTCAAGATCAACCATACCCTCACCACTCCGAAGAACACCGACGATGTGGTGACCGAAATCGAATTCCCCACCCCCATCTACATGGTAGCCGTCAAAGCAGCCAACAGCAACGACGACGAGAAGGTCGGTGCAGCCCTCAAGGACCTCAGCACCTACGACCGCAGCCTCTCGCTCGAAAACAGCCGCGAGCTGCGCCAGGTCATCCTCGGATGCCAAGGCGAGCTGCACCTCAACACCGTGAAGTGGTATTTCGAGAACCAGTACAAACTGGCCGTCAACTTCACCGCACCCAACATCCCCTACCGCGAAACCATCACCAAGAGCGCCGAGGCCATGTACCGCCACAAGAAACAGTCGGGTGGTAGCGGCCAGTTCGGCGAAGTCCACATGCTCATCGAACCCTACTACGACGGCATGCCCAACCAGACCAAGTACCCCATCCGCGACACCCAGGAATATCCTCTCGAGTGGGGCGGCAAGCTGGTCTTCAACAACTGCATCGTCGGCGGCTCGATCGACGCACGTTTCATGCCCGCCATCCTCAAGGGTATCATGGAGAAGATGGAGCAAGGCCCTCTGACAGGTTCCTACGCACGCGACATCGTCGTCAACATCTACGATGGTAAAATGCACCCCGTCGACTCGAACGAAACAGCCTTCAAGATTGCCGGCCGTACCGCCTTCCGCGAGGCCTTCAAACTGGCCAACCCGAAGATTAAAGAGCCTATCTACGACGTCGCCGTCACCGTACCGACCGAAAGCCAAGGCGGTGTCATGACCGACCTCCAGGGCCGCCGCGCCATCGTTATGGGCATGGATGCCGAAGGCAAATACACCACCCTCCGCGCCAAAGCTCCTCTCGCCGAGATGAACCGCTACTGCACCGCCCTGAGCTCGCTCACCAGCGGCCGCGGTACCTTCACCATGACATTCAGCGGCTACGAACTCGTTCCCGCCGATGTCCAGCAGGCCCTCCTCAAAGCCTACGAGGAAGCAGCAGCAGAAGAAGAGTAAGCAGATACCCGCGCAGGGCATTATCCGCTACGCAGATACACTTCCACAAACCGGAAGCCCATTCACGGGCTTCCGGTTTATCTATAAGAAATCTATAAAACCGTTTAATTCGCGTTTTGCTTGGTACAAGCTCCTGTGGAGCGCGTAGAGGAGCCTGCGAGTGGGCAGCTACGTCCTCCTTCATAGTTTAATCAAATGTCGGACTCAATTCGTTTAATTGCTCATTGCATTTTCTTTACTCATTAGGTATTCGCAGGCATACCACGCCGTTTGAAAAGAAATTATTAGAAGTACCCCATAGCAATTGTAAAAATACAACATCTAAAAATCGTTTAATTCGCGTTTTGCTTGCAAAACAAATTCCTTAATGGCAACATATTAATTCGCCCAATTCGTTTAATTGCTCATTGCATTTTCTTTACTCATTAGGTATTCGCAGGCATACCACGCCGT
>JAFXAD010000021.1 GCA_017522065.1 Bacteroidales bacterium | reverse complement strand
TGCCTCGGCGGCGTTTACAGTGGCCGTGCTTACGGGCGAGTGGTTCTCGGAAATGTACCCGAATTCAGCCTACACCCTCGCAGTAGCTGGCGGTGATGAGGGGCGTATGGAAATAGTAGAAACACTTCTGGTGAAAGAAGGTATGGATGGCGTATGCCATTTCGTGGCGCATACGCAGCACGGCACCGAAGGTATTTGTGCGGGGGCGCAGGTGAGCTATCTCGCGCAGGAACTCCATCGAGTGGCCTTTCTTCTGCAGCGGGTAGGTCTCGGGGTCGGCTTCGCCGTAGATGACGATGTTCTCGGCCTGCACCTCAACAGCCTGTCCGGCTCCCTGGCTCTTCACCAGCTTGCCGTCGATGCCGATGCAGGCACCGGTGGTGATGCGGCGCATCAGGTCGTCGTCGAACTTGGCCAAGTCGACAACAATCTGGAGGTTGGTGATAATGGAACCGTCGTTGAGGGCTATGAAGGCCACGTTCTTGTTGCCGCGCTTGGTGCGCACCCATCCTTTGACGTTAATGGTTGTGTCGATCAGCGAAGACACATCCTCTTTGAGCAGGTATTTGATTTTATAGTATTGCATATTATATAATTGTTTCTTTTGTTGTCGGATTTTGTTTTTAACGCACGGATTGTGGTATTATTGTGCTGGCTTCATTTTTGTGTCAAAAACCATCATTTGTTCTTCTTGTTTTTCATCAGCTCGACGTCGGAGTTGAACTTCATCAGCTGGTCCTCCTGGTCGCGGCGGCAGATGAGCAGCGTGTCGGTTCCTGCGGTGATGATATAGTCTTCCAAACCCTGTATGACGGCATACTTGTCGGGGTGAAGATGTATCAGGCAGTTGCGTGTATCGTAGGTGCGCACGTGTCCAGAGGCTATGGCGTTGTTGTTGGCATCCTTCGGCTTGGTCTCGTAGAGCGAGTTCCATGTCTCGACATCCGACCATCCGAATTCGGCTTCCATCACATACACGTTGTCAGCCTTCTCGATGATGCCGTAGTCGACCGATATGTTCTGGGCCTGAGTGTATATCTCTTTGAGGCTCTTCTGCGGCGTTTCGAGCGACAGTCCGAAGAACTTGTCGGCTATCAGCGGCAGGTAGCGACGGTAGGCCTCCATCAGCACCGGCAGACGCCAGACGAAGATGCCCGCATTCCACAGGAATTCGCCCGAAGCGATGAACTGGCAAGCCATGTCGAGCGGTGGTTTTTCGACAAAGGTTATAGCCTTGTGGAGCTTCGACGAAGTGCCTGCAATGCCGGCCTCGCGGAACTGGATGTAGCCATACTTGATGTTGGGGTTCACCGGTCTGGCACCCAATGTCACTATCCAGTCGTGTGAGTCGACCATGCTTATGGCATCGTTGATGTTGCGTTCGAAATCGCTGCTTCCGAAAATGGCATGGTCCGATGGGGTGACCACAATGTTGGCATTAGGATTGATGGAACTAATGACCGAGGCGGCGTAGGCGATGCACGGTGCCGTGTTTCGACGGAAAGGCTCGCACAGGACCTGATGGTCGAGGAGGTCAGGAATCTGGCGTCGCACCTGTGCCTCGTGTGCCTTTGTCGTTACGATTATGATGTTCTCACGGCGGCATATTGACTCGAATCTGCGAAATGTGGCCTGAATCATCGATTCGCCGGTACCCATCAGGTCGATAAACTGTTTCGGCTTGGTCACAGAGCACAGCGGCCAGAAGCGGCTTCCGAAGCCACCGGCCATAATGATGCAGAAATTGTTAGGATTCAGCTGTTTCATCACACACTCACCTCCCCTTTTATATGCGGATGGGGGTCGTAACCCTCCAGCGTGAAATCCTCAAAGTCGAAGTCAAATATACTCTTCACGTCGGGATTTATATGCATCGTCGGCAACGGGCGCGGCTCGCGCGTAAGCTGCAGACGGCACTGCTCGATATGGTTGTTGTATATGTGGGCATCGCCGAGCGTATGGATGAAATCACCATACTTCAGCCCGACCGATTGGGCTATCATCATCGTGAAGAGTGCATAGGACGCTATGTTGAACGGCACGCCGAGGAATATGTCGGCCGACCGCTGGTAGAGCTGGCACGACAGTCGTCCGTCGGCCACGTAGAACTGGAACAGGATATGGCATGGCGGCAGCGCCATTTGGTCGATCTCGCCGACATTCCACGCCGAGACCAAAAGCCGGCGCGAGTCGGGGTTGCTCTTTATCTGCTCCACGAGCTGTGAAATCTGGTCCACGCTATGCCCGTCGGCACAGCCCCACGAGCGCCATTGGTGTCCATATATAGGGCCCAGGCTCCCGTCTTCGCGAGCCCACTCGTCCCAAATCGTAACCTTATGGTCGTGAAGGTACTTCACATTCGTGTCGCCTCGCAGAAACCACAGCAACTCATATATTATCGACCTCAAATGCAACTTCTTGGTAGTCAACAACGGAAATCCATCATCCAGATGGAATCGCATTTGGTAGCCGAACACGCTACGCGTACCGGTACCTGTGCGGTCCGACTTCTCCACACCATTATCCAGAACATGCTGCAACAAATCCAAATACTGTTTCATGCTTATTTAAATTCTTTTAGTTTCTAAAACGAACAAGAGAAAAAATAATTGTGCATTATCTAAAAAAAGGCAAAAAACACATCCTTCCGGACAGAAAACACCCTGTATCCGGGATGTAGCACTCAAAAAAAATACAGATTTAGCACACTGAGCATCAGCTACATAACAGAATACACTAATGCTTTTTTTGCAAAACAAGCTAATAATCAAAATATTCTTCTTATCTTTGCAGTCCGAAATCAGTGAGAAGGGGGACGTAAGTTCCCCTCTTTTATTGGAAAAACCGAATAACATGATTGACAAACTTTACGTACTCAACGTTATCGACACAGCCCTCTCGGGCAGCGAAAAATACCTTGTCGACCTCAAGATATCGACCGACAACCGCATCAATGTGGCTATCGACGGCGACAACGGCATCACCATCGACGACTGCATCGAGCTCAGCCGTACCATCGAGAACAGCCTCAACCGCGACGAGGAGGATTTCGAGCTTAACGTTGCCTCGGCCGGCCTTGACTCCCCGCTGAAGCTGAAACGCCAATACAAGAAAAATATCGGCCGCGACCTGACAGTAACCACGTTCGAGGGCGAAACCTACGAAGGTAAGCTCACCGACTCCGACGACGACCACATCGAGCTCAAACTCAGCGGCAAAAAGAATGCCAATCTCGAGCCCCTCCACATCCCGCACAGCGAAATAAAAACCGCAAAAGTCATTATACATTTCTAAAACAGAAACCCTATAACCCCATACCCCCTTATCATGAAGACGTCAGATCTTATCGATTCCTTCTCGGAATTTAAAGATTACAAAAACATCGACCGAGAGACCCTCATGCACATCCTCGAAGAGGTATTCCGCAACGCTCTCGCCAAAAAATTCGGCACCGACGACAATTTCGACATCATCGTCAACATCGACAAAGGCGACCTCGAAATCTACCGTAACCGACTCATCGTCGAAGACGGCCAAATGACCGACGACAAACGACAGATCGAATATTCGAACGCCATCAAAATCGAATCGGACTTCGAAGTCGGCGAAGACCTCTCGGAGCCTGTACCCATGAGCGAATTCGGACGACGCGAAATCCTTGCCATCCACCAGAACCTCGTGGGCAAGATCCAGGACTACGAGAAATCTCTCATCTTCCAGAAATACAAAGACAAAGTCGGCGAAATAGTAATCGGTGAGGTCTATCAACCCTGGAACAAGGAAATCCTTGTCCTCGACGAAGAAAAAATAGAACTCGTGCTCCCGAAAAGCGAGCAAATCCCCAACGACCATTTCCGCAAAGGCGACACCGTCAGAGCCGTCGTCCTCAAAGTCGAACTCAAAAACAACAATCCCGTCATCATCCTCTCCAGAACTTCACCCATATTCCTCGAGCGTCTGCTCGAAGCCGAAGTGCCGGAAATCTACGACGGTCTTATAACCATACGCAACATCGTCCGCGTGCCTGGCGAACGCGCCAAAGTCGCCGTCGAATCCTACGACGACCGCATCGACCCCGTCGGCTCGTGCGTCGGCATGAAAGGTAACCGCATCCACGGCATCGTCCGTGAGCTCAAAAACGAGAACATCGATGTCATCAACTACTCCTCACGTCCGGACCTTATGATCCGACGCAGCCTCGCCCCTGCCGAGATTTCACGTATCGACATCAACGAGGAAACCAAGACCGCCGAAGTGTTCATGGAGCCCGACCAAGTCTCGCTCGCCATCGGCAAAGGCGGACACAACATCAAGCTCGCCAGCAAACTCTGCGGCTACGAAATCGAAGTATACCGCAACAGCGATGAAGACCTCGACGATGTCGACCTCAAGGAATTCACCGACGAAATCGAGCCCTGGATCATCAACGAACTCGTCAAAATCGGATGCGACACCGCCAAGAGCGTGCTCGCCCTGCCCAAAGAGGAGCTCATCAGCCGTACCGACCTCGAAGAGGAGACCATCGACAACGTCCTCGACATCCTCAAAGCCGAATTTGAAGACTAAACGCCACTACACATTCACCCTCAGACGGCGCAACAGACAGAAAAAAGTTCTATTATTCAATCATTAACCATTTAATCAAAAGGAGTGTTCATGTCAGAAGAACCAAAAAATATCAGACTAAACAAAGCTGCCAAGGAGCTCAACGTCGGTATCCCTACAATGGTCGAATATCTCGCAAAAAAGGGACACACTATTGACGCTAACCCTAACGCCCGACTCACTCCGGAGCAGTACGCCCTCCTGGCCACCGCCTTCAAAGCCGACAGCCAAGTAAAGGAAAACGCCGACCGAATCGAAATCAACACCGGCAACACTGTCGTCATCGAAGCAACCGGCGCCAACGAGACTGGCGAGAGCAACGACTTCTCGGACGAAGTCATTATCAAGAACTTCAACACTCCTAAGACCAAAGAAACAACGAAAGAGCAACCGTTTGCTGACAGCGACGCTCCCGAAGAGAAACCTCAAGATTCAACGCCTGAGCCTGAATCAGAGCCAGAGATTGAGCCCGAACCGGAACCAGAGCCTGAGCCCGAGCCCGAACCGAAATTCGAGACAAAAGTGCTCCGCAGTTCGGTGGCCGGTGTGAAAGAGGGGAAAAACGCCTTCGACGCCGAAGTGCGTATCGTCGACAAAATCGACCTCTCTGCCATCAATTCCAGAATGCGTCCCACCAAAGGCAGCAAATCAGAAAAAAACGAACGCTCCAACAAGAAGAAAAAGAACGAGAAGACTGCTCCTGTCGAAACTGTCGTCCCCGACAGCCTGCCCGTCGAACAACAGCCTAAGGAAGCTGAACCCGTCATAGTCGAGACTCCTCAGCCCGTCGAAAAAGCACCCGAGAAAGAAATCGAGTTCATCGAAACACAATACCAGAAACTCGAAGGTCCTAAAGTCGTGTCGAAAATCGACCTCACTCAGTTCGACAAACCAAAGACCAAAGACGAAGAAAAGAAAAAGAAGCGCAAACGCATCAAAAAAGAAGGCGTGAAAGTCGACGAAAACGCTCCGCTGAACGGCAAGAACGGCGAGAACGCCAAAGGCAAGGAGAAAAACAAGGACAAGAAGAGCGAGAAAAACAAAAAGAACAAAGGCACCGAAAAGAAAAAGGTCGTAATCGACGACAGCGAAATTGAAAAACAAATCAAGGAGACCCTTGCCCGACTCAGCCCTATGGGCAAATCCAAGACGTCGAAGCACAACCGCGAGAAACGCCAAAAAGTCCATCAGCACATCGAAGAGGAGCAGATGAAGGAGATGGAAAGCCAGAAGACGCTACAGGTGACCGAGTTCGTCACCGCCAACGAGCTGGCCACCATGATGAACATACCCGTCACGCAAATCATCTCCACCTGCATGCAGGTAGGCATTTTTGTCAACATCAACCAGCGTCTCGATGCTGAAACCATTCGCCTCATCGCCGACGAGTTTGGTTACGAAATCAACTTCGCCAGCTCCGATGTCGTCGATGCACTACAGAAAATAGAAGAGGAAGACCGCCCGGAAGACCTCATCACACGCAACCCCATTGTCACCGTCATGGGTCACGTCGACCACGGTAAGACGTCACTACTCGACTACATCCGCAAGACCAACGTCATCGCCGGCGAGGCTGGCGGCATCACACAGCATATCGGTGCCTACGAGGTCACAACAGCCGAAGGCCGAAAGATAACTTTCCTCGATACCCCTGGACATGAGGCCTTTACCGCCATGCGTGCCCGCGGAGCCAAGATGACCGATATTGCCATTATCGTCATCGCCGCCGACGATAAGATCATGCCCCAGACCGTCGAGGCTATCAGCCACGCCCAGGCAGCTGGTGTGCCTATCGTCTTCGCCATCAACAAAATCGATAAGCCAGGAGCCGACCCGGACCGCATCAAGACCGAACTTGCCAACATGAATCTTCTGGTCGAAGACTGGGGCGGAAAGTACCAGAGCCAGGACATCAGTGCCAAGAAAGGCATCGGTGTCGATGAGCTCCTCGAAAAAGTCATCCTTCAGGCCGACATCATGGAGCTTAAAGGCAATCCCAACAAGCGCGCCAAGGGTACCGTCATCGAGAGTTCGCTCGACAAAGGTCGCGGCTATGTGGCCAAAATCCTTGTCGAAGACGGCACCATCCGCAAGGGCGACCCCATCGTGGCCGGTGCCATCAGCGGACGCGTCCGTGCCATGTACAACGAGCGCAACCAAGAGGTGATGTCTGCAGGTCCCTCACAGCCCGTGCTTCTGCTCGGTCTGACGGGAGCATGCCAGGCTGGCGACACATTCAACGTCACCGAGAATGAGAAAGAAGCCAAGGATATCGCCAACCGCCGCACCCAGCTCAACCGCGAACTCGGTCTGCGCACACAGAAGCACATGACCCTCGACGAAATCGGACGACGCATCGCTTTGGGCAACTTCAAGGAACTCAACATTATCGTCAAAGCCGATGTCGACGGTTCTGTCGAAGCCCTCTCCGACTCACTGCTGAAACTCTCTACCGACGAGGTTCAGGTCAACGTCATCCACAAAGCCGTCGGACAGATCACTGAAAGCGATGTCCTGCTCGCCGTCACCTCCGATGCTATCATCATCGGTTTCCAGGTTCGTCCCTCTGTCGGCGCTCGCAAAATGGCCGAAACCGAGCACATCGACATTCGCCTCTACAGCATCATCTACGACGCCATCAACGAACTCAAGGACGCTATCGAAGGCATGCTCGCTCCCGAGACACAGGAAAAGATTGTCGCCAACCTCGAAATACGCGAGATATTCAAGATTTCCAAGGTCGGCACCATTGCCGGATGTATGTGTCTGGATGGCAAAATCAGCCGCTCGAGCAACATCCGCGTTATACGTGACGGTATCGTTGTCTACACTGGCAAGCTTGCTTCGCTCAAACGCTTCAAGGACGATGTCAAAGAGGTCGTCAGCGGACAGGATTGCGGCTTGAGCATCGAGAATTTCAACGACATCAAGGTAGGCGACATCGTCGAAGCCTACGAAGTCATCGAAATAAAGCGAAAACTGTAATACAATAATTATCGCACCTGAGCGTTATTTATTACAACAAATATTAAAGCCACATTAATTCATTAACGTAGCCAAAGTTGCCTCCTTAGTTCAACGGATAGAACGGAAGTTTCCTAAACTTTAAATGAGGGTTCGATTCCCCCAGGGGGTACAAAAAAAAGCACCAAACGGTGCTTTTCTTTAATATCTATCAAGACCCTCATACAGTTGATTAAGACTATATGACGGAGAAATGATACCATTACGGCTTTCCCAACAATAATCCACTACCCTTTTGCGTTAAATATAAATCAAGATACAATCATAATGAAGAAATTTTACACCTTCCTCTTGGCTGCCCTGTGCCTTGTTGCCGTAGGCTGCAAACAAAAACAGGCCGAAACAAGTGAACGACAAACCGCCATGCAGTACCGCCCGCTGGGTGCCACCGGACTTGAAGTCAGCGAGATAAGCATCGGCTGCGGCGGATTTGGCAAACTCGACAGCGCAGCATCGCGCGAACTGATGACGATGGCTCTCGACAGCGGGATGAACTACATCGACATCTACGACGCCGACCCCACCGTGCGCAGTAACATCGGCTACGCCCTCCAGGGCCGCCGCGACGAGATGATAATCCAAGGTCACCTCGGCACCATCTTCAAAGACGGACAGCATACACGCACACGCGACGTCGAGGAGACCCGTCAGGGATTCGAAGACCTGCTGGCACGATTAGGCACCGACCACATCGAGGTAGGTATGGTCCACATCACCGACAGTTTTGAGGACTGGGAAGAGATACAGAACTCACCCTTCCTCGACTACGTCTTCCAACTCAAGAAGGAGGGCAAAATCAAGCATATAGGTCTCAGCAGCCACAACGCCGAAGTGGCACTCCAGGCCGTCAAGAGCGGATGGGTCGAGGTGCTTATGTTTTCGCTCAATCCGGCCTTCGACCGCCTGCGCGGTGGTGCCACCCCGTGGGACAAAGGTGCTATGGAAAACCTTCAGGCCGGCATCGACCCCGTGCGCGTAGAACTCTATGACTACTGCACCACCCACAAGATTGCCATCACCGTGATGAAGACTTTCGGCGGCGGCGGACGACTGCTCGATGCAAAAACATCGCAACTCGGAGTAGCCTACACCCCCGAGCAGTGCATCGCATACTGCCTGGCAAAACCATGCATCAGCACTTGCATTCTCGGCATCGACAATATCGATGAACTCAAGACCGACCTGCACTGGCTGCACGCAACGGAAGCCGAGAAGGACTATAACAACGTCGGCAACAGGGAACTGGCACAACAGAGCGGCGACTGCACCTACTGCAACCATTGCTCGCCCTGCACCCAAGGCATACCTATCGCCAAAGTCAACGAATTGCTCGACAAAGCTGAAACGGAAGGTCTCACCGCAGACTTGCAGGCTCAGTACGATGCGCTGCCAAAACACGCTGGAGACTGCACCCATTGCGGTGCCTGCCTGAGCCGCTGTCCCTTCGGTGTCGACATACCGTCAAAAATGGATGCTGCCAAAGCCAAATTCGGCAAATAACAGAGATCGCTATGTGCAAAAAAGCAAAGCACAATCAAAAATACAAAATCTAAATACCTTTAATAATCAATGTTTTCAGAAAAAGATTCAAAATAAATTTTGTCAATTCCGAAAGAATTAGTACTTTTGCAAATCTTTTGAAGATAACACGGTGGGCGTAGTTCAGCTGGTTAGAGCGCCAGATTGTGGATCTGGAGGTCGTGGGTTCGAGCCCCACCTCCCACCCTGGGAAGCACTTCCAACACAACGTTGAAGTGCTTTTCTTGTTTTTAAGAAGGGCTTTTTGCACGGAAAAGCCTTCGATATGAAAACCAAAACGAAAAATGCCTTCGGCACAGAAACCAAAACGAAACGAAAACAATGGAAAACACGAAAAAACGTCTCCTCTCGGGTCTGCAACCCAGCGGCGAACTGACAATAGGCAACTATTGCGGCGGTATACGTCAATTCCTTGAATATCAGAAAGAATACGACTCATTCCTTTTTGTGCCCGACATGCACACCATCACCGTGCCGCAGGGCGATCCGAAACTCATCCAAGAACGCATACGCCGCTTTGCGAACCTTTATCTCGCCTGTGGACTCGACCCCGAGAACTGTACTTTCTACATCCAAAGCGAAATACCTGCCACCAACCAGTTGGCATGGATTCTTGAATGCCACACCTATATGGGCGAGTTGAGCCGCATGACGCAGTTTAAGGCCAAGAGCGAGAAGCAGACCAATGTAGGCTGCGGCCTTTTCACATACCCCGTGCTGATGGCTGCCGATATCATTCTCTACGACAGCAATGTAGTACCCGTCGGAGCCGACCAGAAGCAGCATGTGGAGTTGGCTCGCGACATTGCAGAGCGCATGAACCACAAATACGGAGATCTGTTTGTCGTTCCGGAGCCCATCATTCCCAAGGTTGGAGCAAAAATCAAAGACCTGCAGGACCCCACCAAGAAGATGAGCAAATCGGCCGAAGACCCATCGGGAATCATCTTCCTGCTCGACAGCGAGTCGACCATCAAAAAGAAAGTCAACCGTGCCGTGACCGACAACGATGCATACGTCGCATTCGACGAAGAGAAGAAGCCCGGCATCTCAAACCTCATCACCCTCTATTCCGCCCTCTCCGGCACACCGCTACAGGAGGCTATCGACCACTTTACCGGAATGGAACGCTACGGCGACTTCAAAAAAGAGGTGTTAGAAGTCATCTACGAGACTCTGCGCCCCGTACAGGCCGAATACGAGCGCCTGTCGCAGACCGACTATGTAGACGAAGTGCTAAACCGTGGTCGCGACCGCGCCAACGAGATAGCATCCAAAAAATATGACCTTGTCCGTCGCGCCGTAGGCTTTGGACGTTAAAGCTTTTTACGAAAACGTAAAAACCTTACGATAACAAGAATTAGTACAAAAACAATAGAGGATGTCTCGCATTCGAGACATCCTCTATAATTTTTGGAATCCACTCTTTTAGAAGAGGTTCTCCAATATCTTGTCGTCAACCAGATTGGGCATGGTGACCTTGAGCTCGGGGCAAATCTCCATAGCTCGCTTGATGGCGAACATGGCGCCTTCGTTGCGAGCCCAGCTGCGACGGCTGATGCCGTTGTTGACGTCCCAGTGGAGCATCATGCGGAGGCGACGGTCGCAAGCTTCGCTGCCATCAAGGACCATACCGAAACCGCCGTTGATGACTTCACCCCAGCCTACGCCGCCACCATTGTGGATCGATACCCACGTAGCACCGCGGAAGCTGTCGCCGATGACGTTTTGGATGGCCATATCGGCGGTGCGGTTGCTGCCGTCGTAGATGTTGCTGGTTTCACGGAAGGGGCTGTCGGTACCGCTGACGTCGTGGTGGTCGCGGCCAAGGACGATGGGTGCACTGATTTCACCCTTGCGGATGGCTTCGTTGAAGCGGGCGGCAATCTTGGTGCGGCCTTCGCAGTCGGCATAGAGGATGCGGGCCTGGCTGCCGACAACGAGGTGGTTCTCCTTGGCACCCTTGATCCACTGGATGTTGTCGTGCATCTGCTGCTGGATTTCGGCGGGAGCAGTTTTTGCAATTTCGCCGAGGACCTCCATGGCGATGTGGTCGCTCTTGTCGAGGTCTTCGGGCTTACCGCTGGTGCAGACCCAACGGAAGGGGCCGAAGCCATAGTCGAAGCACATCGGACCCATAATATCCTGTACGTATGATGGATAGCGGAAAGCGCTGTGGTCAGCGTTCCAGATGTCGGCACCGGCACGGCTGCTTTCGAGCAGGAAGGCGTTGCCATAGTCGAAGAAGTACATACCCTTGGCGGTCAGCTTGTTGATAGCTGCAACGTGGCGACGAAGACTTTCTTGAACCTTTTCTTTGAAGAGTTCGGGTTTCTCGGCCATCATTACCTTCGAGTCTTCGAAGCTGATTCCGACAGGATAGTAGCCGCCGGCCCAGGGGTTGTGGAGCGAGGTCTGGTCGCTGCCGAGGTCGACGTGGATGCCCTTTGCGGCGCAGTATTCCCACAGGTCGACAACGTTGCCCTGATAAGCGAAGCTGCGTGCCTGCTTAGCGGCGATGGCTTTGTTGACTTCAACAAAGAGTTCGTCGAGGTCAGCATGGACCTCGTCGACCCAGCCCTGGTCAAAACGCTTTTGCGTTGCTGCGGGGTTGATTTCAGCGGTAATGCTGACCACACCAGCTATGTCGCCAGCCTTGGGCTGAGCGCCACTCATACCGCCAAGACCGGCAGTGATGAAGAGCTTGCCGGCTGTGCCGCCACCAAGCTTGCGGGCTGCGTTGAGCACGGTGATGGTGGTGCCGTGGACAATGCCCTGCGGTCCGATGTACATATAGCTGCCGGCGGTCATCTGGCCGTACTGTGTGACGCCGAGGGCATTGTAGCGCTCCCAGTCATCGGGTTTGCTGTAGTTGGGTATCATCATACCGTTGGTAACGACGACGCGCGGAGCGTCCTTGTGGCTGGGATAGAGTCCCATCGGGTGGCCGCTGTACATCACGAGGGTCTGTTCGTCGGTCATCTCGCTGAGGTATTTCATCACGAGGCGATACTGTGCCCAGTTCTGAAAGACGGCGCCGTTGCCGCCGTAGGTGATAAGCTCGTGGGGATGCTGAGCCACGGCGGGGTCGAGGTTGTTCTGAATCATCAGCATAATGGCTGCTGCCTGGCGGCACTTGGCGGGATACTCCTCGATGGGGCGTGCGTACATCGGATAGGTAGGACGCAGACGGTACATATAGATGCGACCGTATTTGCGCAGCTCTTCGGCAAATTCGGGAGCCAGCATAGCGTGGTCCTTGGGGTCGAAGTAGCGCAGCGCGTTGCGGATGGCCAGTTTCTTCTCGGCGGGCGTAAGGATGTCCTTGCGCTTGGGGGCGTGGTTTACAGTTGGGTCATAGGGTTGCGGTTCGGGCAGCGGATTGGGAATGCCCTGACGCAGTTCGTTCTGAAATTCTTCTAAGGTCATATTATTTTATTTTTTAGTTTGTTTCTTCTTGCAGGCTGTTTCCGCGCCATAATGCAATGTACATACTGTTTGGGTGGTTTGGCATATCGGAAACGGCTATTGGTGGATATATGTGTAACGATGATATATTTTAAATATTGTACTACGTTATTGTATTGTTGCCCGAGGGGTGTGCGAGCATCGGAAGGTTACGGAGATGTGTGGAGTGTTGGTTCGCGTGTTGCCGTCGGAGCGGATGCGAATGGATTGGGGGTTAGGCAAATCGGTGTTCCCGCAGAACAGGGAGGCCAATTCGGAATAGGAGTTGACATAGGGAGAGATCCACAAACCGGACGACGCTGTTTCGCGTGAGAAGCGGTAGGTGTGGATGGTGCTGTCGGGCATCAGATAGTCGACATAGTAGATGTCGGGCTTGTAGAGTGCTTTTTTGACAAAGCCTGCGAAATTATGTTTGATTCCGACAGAGGCCTTCAGGATTCCATCGCGATGCTTTGGTACGGGTATCCATTCTTCAAAACCGGCTGACAGAGAGAGTATAGTGTCGTCGATAGGGGTGTGGTGCGAGCCGCCGTGGTGGAGAAGCATTCCGTACCACTGTCCCGAATCGGCAACAGAGTAGTTGGATAGGATGGAGTCTAATATGGCGGGCTCGTCGTTGAGTAGATAACGGTCGTCGATGCTTATGAGGCCAAGGTCGTTGTCGTAGTTGGGTCTGTGGAAGATGATGTATTGTACAGCCTCGTGGCTGCTGCTAAAACTGAGTGCAGCTTTGTGGTTGAGCCACAGGGTGTTGCCTGTTCCAAGTTCGACAGTGCAATGTGGTTGCCAGCGAAGGCTGTTGGCACCGATAAAGACTTGTTCCCAAGGATAGCAGTCGGTGGTGCCGGAGCCTATGGTTTCCACAACATTGGGAGGCAGTTTTCGGGTGTTCAGAGCATTTGCTATGTACAATTGGCTCTCGTCGACGGTTTTCTTGTAGCCAATCACTTTGTCGAAAAGGTTGCGTGGACCGGCTGTCAAAATTTTTGAACTGTTGTAGTTGACGTCATTAATGGCAACATACAGCATTGCGACAGCGGCCAGAGAACAAATCACGGAGGGCCATTTGATGCGCTCTTGTGTCAGAAGGATGATGGAAAGAAAACACACGGTGAAGTAGAGCAACTGCTCGAGGTGGTAGAAATCTTCACGGACAATGCCATACTTCCAGTTGGCGAAGAGAGGCAGAAGCAACAACAGGCACATCATTTTGCTCCAACGGCCCTTCGTCGTTAGCAGAAATGCCACAACAAAACACAGGTATAGAATAATCTTCCACATCTTGTGTCCATTGTAAAGCACCATAGCCTCGTTGTAGCCTCCAAAGAGATGTGTCATACCGACATAGGCATCGAACATCCTTGGAAAGCTGTGCCATACGGCAAGCCCAACAAGAAGAAGCATAACGGGAACGGCACCGGCGGTGACTGATGAAAAGCGCAGGTCCTTGTAGAGAATGATTATGAGTGTCCATCCGACGAAAACCACCATACAGGACTGCAGCCCTATCGACACTTTAATGCCGAACCCGAATATGGCCAGCAATGTGGCTAAAAGGAACCGCCAAACCGATTTCGATTCTATCGCATAAAGGGTCAATAGGGCCACATTGAAAACCATCAATAAATCGATATTAGCGACAAGTGCGATGGGAATCAGGGCGACAACCGTTGCGAGCGTCGGAAGCGAGCGTCGTTGAGACAGCCGGAAAGTCTGCCAAACAAGGCAGAACTTCAGCAAGGTGAAGAAGACCAGGAACAGGGCGTAGTGGCCATTGACGGCTACGGGTATGCGTAGCAAGGCCAAAGGCCCGTAGGGGTGGGTGAGTTTGGTAAGCGATGCGTAGTCGTTGTCGAACAGGTAATTGAATCCCCAAACGTAGGAAGGGTCTAGTCCTACTCCGTGGTCGGGCTCGAAAGCCGGATAGGTGAGCAGAACCAGCATCAGCGACAAAATGGCTGTAAGCCATTGGCTGTTGTATGACTTGCTGAAGTATCCTTTTATATGTTCTATTCTTTCACGCATATATCTTGCAGAAGATATATCTGCATACCAATTTTAGTTCATTGCTCCGATAGCCAGGTTGAGGCCCACTTCGAGGCGGGGCAGGAGCACCTTGTCGGCGGCGACATCCTTGCCGATGCCGTTGAGTCGGTAGCGTGCGTAGAGGCCAATCCAGTCGCGTGTGAGGCGCGTGGTGATGCCGTAGTTCCAGCGGTAGTCGGTCATGATGTCGAGGTTGCGCAGGGTCTGTTTGCGTGTCGAAGCGACGTCGCCGCTGTGTTTGCCTTCCAGCTTGTAGACGTTGAAGCCCCAGTTGCCATAGACGCCGAGATCCCAGTGCCAGCCGTTGTGGAAGACGCCGCAGGGACGCAGACGGATGCGCTGGAAGAGTTCGATGCCCAGCTCGCCGACGTTGACTTTGTGCTTGATGACGCTTTTGTCGAGCCAGCGCAGGTCGTCGTCCATAGCCATCAGCGTGTCGAGGCGGTTGGCAACGGTCTTGTCGAAGCGGAAGCTGGTGTGGCCGTACTCGATGGCGAAACCGAGGCCGTAGGCTTTGGATAAATGCTTGACTTGACGGAAGCCGATGCGCTTGGCGGGCGACCAGATGCGGGTCGACAGCTCGTCGCTGGAGGTATTGAGGGCTATGCCAAGCTGGTAGTAGCTTTCTTTGATGGCGCCGCCCTCATTCAGGCTGTTGCTGAAGTGGGTTTCGTCGGTCTTGAAAACGACTGCGGGGAAGTAATTGGTAGAAAGAAATGCGTTGTTGGAATTCTTCACGGTATATTCTGCAACATATCCGTCCATCTGTGCGGTGATGATGTTGCCGCCGCTGAGGATGAGGGATTTGTCTGTGGTGAAGTCCTCCAGCTCAATTTTTTGATAGTTTATGATTTCGCCGCTGGGATTGCTGTTCTTTATAAAGATGCGACATTTTTTATAGTCCTTAAGGGGTACGATTGTCAGCGCGCTGTCGGTCTGGACGAACTTGAAGGTGGGCTTGGCGGGTTTGCGGTCGCCGGTGAAGTAGTCGGCCTGGGGCACGCCATAGCCGTAGCTGTAGTCGCAGTAGGGGTAGAGGTCGGCACTCTTCTCGATTTCGTGAAAGAGCTGCATAGCCGTCAGGCCTGGCTTGGCCTGCAAAGCACAGGCGGCGAAACCGGCCACGAGGGGACAGCTGAAGGAGGTGCCAGGAACGACGTGATATTCCTCGTTGCTCTTGCCGGTGTTGGCGCTGCGGGCCCAGGCGAAGGCGGTGACGTTGGGCTTCTGGCGGCCGTCGGCGCTGGGGCCGAAGCTGCTGAAGCTGGTGCGCTGGTAGTCGGTAAGGCTCGGGTCGAGACCACCAACACAGAGCACGCTGTCGGCATCGCTGGGGGTGATGATGGTGCGCCATTTGTTGTCGTCGCCCTCGTTGCCGGCACTGTTGCACACCAGCATACCTTTGCGGGCAGCCATATTGCCGGCTTTGGCCACGTAGCTCTGGCCGTTCATATCCTTAGTATAATAGCGGTCCTTGCCGTAGCCAAGCGATGAGCTGATGATTTGTGCGCCGTTCTTGTCGGCCCATTCGACGGCCATCTGCCACCAGACTTCTTCCTTGAAGGGTTCGGCCTCGATCTCGGTGCGTGCCAGCAGGTATTCGGCACCGGTAGCCATACCGAGGTCAACGTCGCCCTCGCGTCCGGCGATGCAGCCGAAGGTCATCAGGCCGTGGCTGTTCCAGCCGTAGACGTCTTCTTTCTTGTTGGGGAAGTTCCAGGTCTTGATGATGCGGTGCTCGTCGCGCACGTGCTTGAAGGCGGCGTGGGTGTTCACCTGCGGGAAACCGCCGTCGAAGATGGCGATGCGGATACCCTTGCCGTTGATGCCCTTGGCACGGAAATACTTGCCTCCCATACGCTGCAGCTGGGCGTGGAGATGGGCGTTGAGGGCAGAGTCGGCGCCGGATTGCAAATCCGCCGCAACATCGTTGCTTTCGGCTTTCCGTTCTCCGCTTTCCGCTAATTGCATATTTGCTTCAAGCATAACGACTTCGCGAACGAAGGGCAGCTGCTGGATGCGGGCCACCTGGTCGGGCGTAGCTGTGACGGCAACGGCATTGAACCAGCGGCTCTGGCCGAAATCCTCAGTAGCCAGGGCATCGATTTGCTGCACATAACTGTCGTTGAGGGGATAGTTGGTGATGTCGTAGAGGTCGGCATTGTTCAAGCGATAGCGTTCGATAGCTTTGCTGTCGAAGTAGCTGTAGGGGTCGAACGTCGTGCCGGATTTGTCGGTCAGCATAACCCAATAAGCCGACTGAGCATGCAGTTGGAAACTGGAAATTATCGCAAAAGCGAGTAAGAAGATTTTTTTCATTGAAGGTATTTTTTAGAATGATAATTGAATTCCAAGTTGAAGTCGCGGCAAGTCGAGGTCCGGCTGGCTCAGTCGGTAGCGTCCGTAGATGCCTATCCAGTTCCAGACGAGGCGCGATGTGAGGCCCAAATTCCAGTTGCTGGAGGGCTCGACTTCTTCGTAGATAGTTGTCTGTATCAAAGCATTGTTGTTGTTTTGAGCGGCATTGTAACGCACCGTGTAGTTGTTGCCGTGAGGGCCTCCGTAGATGCCGAGGTCCCAGTGCAGACCTTTCTTGTCGTTACCCTTCTTGATGATACGTATGCGCTGGAAGAGCTCGAAGTTGGCGTTGTAGAACAGGAAGTGTTTTTTCTCGACATTTGTGAAGTCGGTAAGCGAAAGGGTGTTGTCCCAGCCGTTGGCGGTGGCGGGGTCGTAGCGGAAATATTGTGTGCTCCCTTCAAATCCTATACCGACGCCATACCATTTGTTGAAATGACGCAAGAAGCGGAAGCCGATACTGTAGGCATCGCTGTAGCGCATCGTGTAGGGGAAGAACCAGGAGATGCCGTATTGGATGTAGAATTCGGCGAGGTATTTCTGCCCCACGCCCCAGTTGCTGACATAATTGTCACCGATGTCACGCCTGGTGAATTCCTTATATCCGTTGAGGACTCTTCCTGTTTCGAATTCAACAAGATAATAGTCATCCGACTCACTGTCATCAATTCCTGCATACTCGATCTGCTCTTCGTATGGAAGCTGGTATTGCTTTGTGGTACCGTTGACACAGGCTACGAGAGTTTTGTCCTTAATCACCGACTTGGAGACAGCGACAGCCATACTGTCGTTGAAATCAATGACAGCCAGATTGTAGTACTTCTCTATGTGACCGTAGGCATCCTGAATCTTGAAGAGCACCGCTGTTGTGGTGTATTCATCGTTTTGTTTGTTTTTTGGGGCTGAGTATTTGGCGTTCGTCGCGCCGTTGACAGGTCGAATCATTATGTACTTGCCATAATCGTAGAAGTTGAACGTTTCCTTACCTAACTCAATATCGCTCCGATTGTAGTTGATAAAAAACGAGGCCTGGGGAACGCCGTAACCGAGAGCGTAATCATAGTATGGATAGAGGTCGGCCGACTGCTCGACATACGATTTCATCTGCATTGCGCCTGTACCGTAGCCCCTTTGACGGAACAGTTGCAGAGCACAGGCACAGAAGCCCGTAGTCAGAGGCGACGAGAACGATGTGCCTGCGGCAAAGGTAGTTGCCGTATCGTTGTAGGCATCAGCACATTCGGCATAACCGAAGTTGCAGACATTGGGTTTCAGACGTCCGTCTGCGGTAGGACCATAACTGCTGAAACTGATATGACTATAGTTGGTCAGCGACGGATTGATACCGCCTACGGAGAGTATGCTGTCGGCATCGGCAGGGGCACCGATAATCTTCCAGTTAGTGTCATCGCCCGAGTTGCCTGCCGAGTTGCAAACCAGAATACCTTTGCGGGCAGCGATGTTGGCTGCGCGCGACACCAGGCTACGTCCGTCCATTTGCCATGTGTAATGGCGGTCTTTGGTGTAGCCGAGAGAACTGTTGATGATGTCGGCACCGTTCTTGTCGGCCCACTCGGCGGCCTGGGTCCACCACACCTCCTCCTTGTAGGGTTCCGGGTCCACCTCGGTCTTAGCGAGCATGAAAGTGGCTCCTGTTGCCAATCCCAGCAGCCGGTCGTCCATCTTGCCGGCAATGCAGCTCAGCACCATCGTGCCGTGGGTATGGTTGTCATACACATTCTCCTGCTTCTTGGTGAAATCCCACGTGGCAATAATCCGCTTATTGTCACGCAAATGCTTGAAAGCTTTATGAGTATCGACACCGTGGAAACCACCATCGAACACTGCTATACGGACACCCGTGCCGTCGATACCCATATCGGTAAACTTGTCGCCCTGCATACGGAGCAGCTGGTCGGTGTGTTTCGGCATTTCGGCTTCAGCAGGAGAAAACATCTCTTTCCTCGATGCGAGTTGGAGATTGTTCCCGATAGCAACAACTTCCTTTACGAAAGGCAATTGCTGTATGGCAGCTATCTGGTCGGGAGTGGCTGTGACGGCGACAGCGTTGAACCAACGTGACTGTCCGAACACCTCGGTTTTGTTCCATTCCGAACTTCCCTGTTCCGAACGGTCAGACGAAACTATGGCATCTATCTGATGCACATAGCTCTCGTTAAGCGGATAATTGCTTATGTCGTAGAGGTCGGCATTGTTCAGACGATAGCGTTCGATGGCCTTGCTGTCGAAATAGCTGTATGGATCAAAAGTAGTGCCAGCCTTGTCGGTCAGCATGACCCAATAGGCAGATTGAGCATACAATGCATTTGAGAACAAGGCGATTGCGAGCAAGAGATTTCTGATAAGTTTCATAAGTTGTTGTTTATTTTATTTGCACCATAAATCAGGTTACGTACATATTATATAATCTGTCGATTGTCATCTCAACACCGCGTGCAGCACTTGGTGGGATGTGAAATTCCTGAAGTCAGGAAGGTGTATATGGTAGTATTCCAGCAGATTGTTCAATGTACTGCGCCGTCCCGCCATCGAGAGATGAGGAAAAGCGGAATGGCTCATGGAGCATTCAAGCACGCTGTGCAGGGACGAGCTGGCATTGACATCTAGCATATAGTCGACATTGGCGTCGCTGTTTGCAGCATAAACGGAAGGGGCCGACAAGAACCGCCCTTCTTTAAGATTGAAGTATGGTTCGCGGACACTGTAGTTGTTCAT
This sequence comes from Bacteroidales bacterium, assembly GCA_017522065.1. Lineage (GTDB taxonomy): Bacteria > Bacteroidota > Bacteroidia > Bacteroidales > P3 > Colimorpha. The sequence continues at coordinate 23,993 of JAFXAD010000021.1, read as the reverse complement.
GGGCTCGATGCCCAAATGACGGGAAACATGCAACAGGAATTCAATCGGTGTGTTACTCAACTCCTCATGCGATGCCGAGTCGATGTTAAGGAGCTCATTCACAACGTAGTCAAAGAGCGGGACGTTCGGTTCGTCCTCTTTCAATGACTTGTATAGCACCTCGTCCATAAAGAACAGCAGAGCCATCTTTATGCTGTTACCCATTGTGTTGCTGTAGTGGGCCGCGGGATGCATATCTTTGACGTACTGCAAATCGTGTTTCGCATTATTGTACACGACCATATCAAGATGGCTGAGGGGCTGCAGGAGGTTTTGTTTTGTCTTTCCTTTGGGGCTACGGATACCTTTGACCATGTAAGAACACAGTCCCAATTCTCGGGTGAATATCTTGGCAATCAAGCTCGACTCACCGTATTTTGTCGTATGTAGCACCAAACCCTGTGTCGCAACCATTTTGAAAACTGTATATTGAGAGTTAAGAGGCTGTCTTATCTGATTATAAGTATCTTTGTCACCGAGCGCATCGAGCCTCCGTCGCTCGATGCGAACACATAGTACACACCCGATGCAGCACGGCGTCCGTCGAGCGTGCATCCGTTCCACACAGCCTCTCCGCCATTGGCTTTTGTGGTGAACACCGTATGTCCAGCGGCATCGGTGATATGCACCAATCCGTTACGGGTCAGTCCTTTGATGGCGATGACGCCCTCGTAGTCAGGCCGAACGGGATTGGGGAAGGCATACACCTCTTCCATTGGCTCATCGAACGCATAGGTAGCCGTTGTGCGGTACGACTGCAGTCCGTAATCCGTTCCGACAAAGAGTTCCCCACTCCACGGCATTATCGCCAACGTTATTATCTTGTCGGAAAAGAGTGGAGAATTCGACGAATTGAAGTGCTGCAACTGCTGCAGTCCATTGGCTGAAATAAGATAAAGCCCACCAGTCGATGTGCCTATCCATTTACGGTTGGCGCCATCGACGGCAATGCTTGTAATATTCTCGTAAGCAAGAAGATATTCACTGATACCATTTTCGTTATACAGGATATTGCTGCATGTTATCGGAGACTTCTCCCCTACACCACCGCCGGCAAAGGCCTTGTTCAGGTCGTACACAACCTTTATGCCTTTGTTGGTTCCTATCCATAGATTCCCGTTATGGTCTTGCACCACGCAGTTGACCATCGAGGTCTCGAGTTTGGAACCATTATTCGGGTCGATATAAGCCATCTTGTTTTCTCCATCGTGCAAGAATATCTTGTTTGCTCTGCCGTACATGATTTTCAAGTTGCCGATACTGTCCCATACGATATGGTCTATCTCGCTGCTGGAAATCATGTTCTGCGTATTGAAACTGTTCCAGTTGCCATTACTGTATCTGACAGCGAGTGCATTCTGGCTCAACGAGTTCGTCACCCACAGGTTGCCATCCTTGTCGTACGCCACACCGCCCGTACGGAGCGAGCTGAAACCTCCGGTAGCGTATGGTATCAAAGCGCCGTCTGTGTTGGTATGGTTGTAAAGGCCAACAGCCTTGTTGTCCCTGATTTCGACAATCCCATATCCCCATGCTGCCGCCATGCGAGTCTTGCTGTCGCGCGGATTGACAGCGATGTCTATTATGTCGAATGCACCACCGAGGATTCCGTCTGTATCTTCCAGCGCATGCCATCCATTTTTGTCCATCGAATACACATTTGCAGGAACGTAGTTGTTTGTATATGTTGTCGAATGGCCACCTGGAGCAACCGACAACACCTCGTCGAACGATACCAGTCGAGCCACTTTGTCGTTCCACGGGCTGTCAGGGGCATAGATATACACCCCCGAGGGGTCGTCGGCTTGCACCACTGCCATACCTGCCCATCGGTGAGCCATCCAAAGGCGTCCGTCGCTGGTCAGTTCCGCATCGTTCACTTCCACCTTCATCCAATCGACCTGACCGAGCGAATATTCCATATTTCTCTGTTTGTCATAAATTTCCAAACGGTCTCCGTAGCATACGGCAATATGTCCGTTTGTGAATTTTATATTGCGAATATCTCCCGAAAGCCATGGAAAGAACGTCATGTCGCCATTGCCGACATAGACCGTCGTGTCGCCATCGGCAATGACCAATGCCATCAGGTTGTCGCCGTCGGCCACAAGCCTCGCTATGCTCTGACCGGCAATCAACGAGCTGGCATCAGCGGTCCAGTTGCTGACGATGCTCAGCACGGGACTGTGCTTGTCTGCGTATTTTATTCCCTCATCTGTAGCTGCAACTATTCTGTCCTCCGTAAAGGCTATATCGTTAATATTCAAGTACGAGCCATCATCACCTATATAATATGTCTCCTTGACTTCGCTTCTGTCCATATCTATCACCACTATTCCGAATCCGCACGCCAGATACGCACAGCGGTCATTGAATGCGACACCGTTTATCTGCTTGTTGCCGCCGATGTTGCTTCGCTTGATATCGCTGATATTGGTAGTCCGGTCTCCATTGACGATGTCGATGTTGGCGTTCCTGTATGCCACAACGAGGTTTGCACTCTGGGGGTCGAAGCCGAAAGTGCTTATTCCCACATCGTTCAGTTTCGTGGTTTTGTTCAGTCTGTTGACGGTAAGGTCCTCCTTGTCGAAATAGAACAATCCTCCGGCTGCCGAGCAATAGACACGTTCGCCGGCATCCGACACCTTGAAGGTTTCGTTGTACGAGAGGTGGTCTCTCCACTTCCCGACACCCACCTGCGCAAAGCATTCCTTCCCCGGCAGCAGCAATATGCCTATGAGCACCAGGCTTATGGCCAAAAACCTCCCTGTTTGTCTGTTTGTGAGAATGCGACTATCCATCATTTCTGTTTCTCCGTTCGTTTTACCAGCAAAGTTTGATACAGTATGGCCAAAAGCCATGTAACTATCGTACTCAGCACCGTCGACAGCAGTATATGTCCTATGTCGTGCAAGTCGAACACAAGCAACGTATAGTATATGGCATTATACACGAGCAACATAAGCAACATATATACGCCAAACTGCTGATATGGTACACTGTACAGGCTCGGCGTGTTCACCTCCTCGTTGCTGTCGTGCATGATGATACGGTCGAACCATACCCCTCGCAAGAAGGCCACTGCGGTGCACGTAAAAGCATGGAAACCTATCATATTCGTCGTGAGATCTATTGCCAATCCGCCTGCAAAAGAGATGAGCATCATTGTTATAGCACTCATCCCCGTAGGCAACATAGCAATGAAGAGCACGAAAAGGAATGGGTTGATATATCCGCCAAGATAAACATTGTTGAATACCAGCACCTGCAGCAAGAAGAGTAGCACGAAGCGGAATATGTTTTGTATAAGTAGCTGACTATTCATCGTTTTCCTCCGTAATTTTCATCAGTGAATCCTGTTCCGCCTTGAAGTGGTTGTTGACAACATAAACATGGTTGAGTTTGTTGAAGTCCGTTGCGAGACGCACTCTGATTTTGCGGAACCCGCTGCCTTCCACACTTGCGAAATCCTCTATATATCCGACAGCTATGCCCTCGGGAAAGTCGTTGGCAAGTCCACTCGTGACAATGGTGTCGTTTTTTTGCAACGGATAGGTGTTCGGTATGTCCACCACCGTGGCGTAACGGTAGTCGCCACCTTCCCATATAAGCGACCCAGTCGAGTTGGTACGTTTCAGCTTCACACTGTTCCTGCTGTCGGTATGCAGCACCGGCATGATCGTAGCGAAATTGCGCGTACAGTTGACGACAACACCGACAATACCTTGCGGCGAAATGACAGCCATATCCACCCTGACGCCTTGATCGTAGCCCTTGTTTATCATCATGTAGTTCTTAGCCTGGTTGTAAGAATTCTTTATCACCTGAGCGTCGGTGTAGGAATAGCGCTGCTTGTATACCGTGTCGTTATGCTGGAAGACGCTGTCGCTATAGCTGATATACGACGATGCCAGTTGTGCGCGCAGCCATGCGTTTTCGGCAGCAAGATGCTCGTTTTCGGCCTTCAGTCCAAAGTATCCTCTGATACCCGACACCCCCTTGTGCCACACCCCGCTTATGCCGCTGCTCCATCGCACCAGCCTGCTGCGCTGGTATAGCGAGTTCTGCGCAATAAGTATTATCGACAGAACCTCTATCAGAATAAATACCAGCACATGCGAGTACTTCCTTATAAAATCATTCAATTTATCCATTGCTTACCAATTCCGTAGTCCCCAAAGTTTTTCGTTATCGTACAAAGTTATCGTTTAGGTTAAAGTTTTGCACGTCACTTATTTCAGGAATTCTTCCAACACTCGTCTCGTTTCCTCCACCGCACGTTCTAAGTCGTCATTCACGATTGTCACGTCGAACTTGGAAGCTTCGTTCAACTCCTTCGCCGAACGGCCAAGTCGTTTCTGTATCGACTCCTCGCTTTCTGTTCCGCGCTTGCGCAACCGCTGCTCCAGGACCTCTATCGACGGTGGCATGACAAACAAGGCCAAGGCCTCCTCGCCAAAATACTTTTTTAGATTGATGCCGCCATTGACATCGACATCAAAAATCACAATCTTGCCCTTCTCGCATATCCGGTCTATCTCCGACTTGAGGGTTCCATACCACGTTCCCTCGTAGACTTCCTCCCACTCTAAGAAATCACCCGCCTGCACTCGCTTGACAAACGTGTCCTTGTCAAGGAAATAGTAGTCAACCCCGTCAGCTTCGCCGACACGGGGTTTGCGGCTCGTTGCGCTGATCGAGAACTCAAAGCAGTCGAAGTAGTCCATCACCCTTTTTATGATTGTTGTCTTTCCAGACCCTGACGGTGCCGAAAAAAGAATTGCCTTCTTGTTCATTTAAAATCAAATAACGATAAAAATTAAACTATAAATTTAGTAATTGTATCTGGAATTAGAGTTTCGCAAGCGAATCATCCGAATTTTCTTTCAAAAATAGAGTAGAACGTCTTCACGGCCAGCGACTCATTGTCCCATCCATATTGTGCCGAAATCTCGTCGACATATCTAAGAGCCTCCTCCTTATCGTCCGTGGCGTTGAGTCGAAGTATAAAATCGTTATACCCTTTCATATTGTTGTGGAACAGCTCGTTCATAAAGCTGAACTTGTCGTTGATGTTTATCACCGTGCGAAGGTCCGTGACCCTGTTGGTCATTCCCGTAGCCCCTTCATGCTGCCGACGGGTCTCGCCAAGCGAGTCCGCTATCGTTCGGCTCGTCGTCTTCTCGACCGTAGACTTTACATAGTCGAACAGCGACGGCTGCGGAGTGGCCTTCGGTTCCCGCTGCTCCAGCTCCTTTGGGTTTTGGTTTTGGTTTTCGTGTTTGTTTTCCTTTTGGTTTTCGTTTACGTTTTTGTTTTCGTTTTCGTTTTCCTTTTGGTTTTCGTTTTCGTTCGAAATTCCAGCATCCTCCGTTGTCTCGCTCACCTTTTCGTTCAGCATATCCGATACCGTGCGGGCCGGTGCAATCTTGTCAGCAATAGAGACACCGTTACCTCCCTGCTGCAGTTTGTCCCACAGCGTTTTCGGCTCCTCCTCATGATTTTCATTTTCGCTCGGAGTCTTTTCGTCTTCGATATTGTTTTCGCTCGAAGTCTCTTCGTTTTCGCTCGAAGTCTCTTCATGAGCAAACAGGTCATCATTTCCTCTGCCTTCAACCTCCTCAACAGTAGGCTGATTGTCCTCAACAGGAGCCGGTGTTTCTGAATCGGGTTCTTCGGCATACACAGGCTCAGCATCAGTGTCTGTAAGCAGTATTCCCGTCTCCTCGTCGATATTTTCGTTTTCGTGGTATGCCGTCAATTCAGCTGACAGCGAAACCTTTTCGTTTTCGTTTTGGTTTTCGTCTTCGTTTTTGTCTTCGTTTTTGTTTTCGTTTTCATCCGAAGCATCCGCAATCACCATTCCGTTCTGCCGCATGCAACACAGATCGTCATACACCCTTCGCAACTCTTCGAGAAGAATGTCAATTTCTATTGTCGGAATATCCTCCCCGACACCTTCAAGACGTTCCACAAGACGCCCAAGTCTTGCCACGTCCAATTTTTTGCTTACCTTTTCCATATTGTATATCGTTTATTTTTCAGTGTAAATGAATATCTTACCCAATTATCCACTGAGTAAAACATTTTGTAAAAATACAATAATAAAACAGAATTATATAATAAACAACATCATTTTTTTTCAAACATCGGTTGATAAACAAAAATATATAGTATTTTTGTATGCTTGATTCTATATGCAAAAACAATCACATAATATTAATAAACAATTTTTTACAACAATGAAAAAAATACGTTTCATTTTAAGTTTTGCAGTTGCGATGGTCCTTGTCGCATCCAGCGCAGTTGCACAAAAGAAATACTCATACAAGACCTACCCCAACGACCCGTTGCAGGTCCGCGAGTACACCCTCGACAATGGTCTCAAGGTCTTCCTCAGTGTCTACAAGGACGCTCCGCGCATCCAGACCTACATCGCCGTGCGTGCCGGCTCGAAGAACGACCCCAAGGAGACTACCGGCTTGGCCCACTATCTGGAGCATATGCTCTTCAAGGGCAGCCACCAGCTGGGTACCACCGACTGGGAGAAGGAAAAGGTCTATCTCGACAAGATTGAGAGCCTCTACGAGGTTTATCGCAAGACTACCGACGACAAGCGTCGCGCCGCGATCTATCATCAGATTGACTCGCTGAGCGGCATTGCTTCCACTATCGCCATCGCCAACGAGTACGACAAGTCGATGACCGCCATCGGCAGCGAGGGTACCAACGCCTTCACCTCGAACGACTATACAATGTATGTCGAGAATATTCCCGCCAACCAGCTTGAAACTTGGGCAAAGGTTCAGGGCGACCGCTTCCCCAACCTCGTCCTGCGTCTCTTCCACACCGAGCTCGAGGCTGTGTATGAGGAAAAGAACATCAGCCTTGCCCAGGACAACCGCCGCGTCAACGAGGAGATGATGCGAGGCCTGTTCCCGCACCACCCTTATGGCACACAGACAACCCTCGGCACCATCGAGCACCTCAAGAATCCTTCGATGACCAACATCTACAAGTTCCATTCGACCTACTATGTGCCTAATAATATGTGCATTGCTATGGCCGGCGACTTCAACCCTGACGAGGCCATAAAGATTATCGACAAGTACTTCGGCGGATGGAAACCCGGCAACGTACCCGCTTTCCACAAGGTGAAAGAAGAGCCCATCACCAGCCCTATCATCCGCTTGGTCAACGGCCAGGATCCCGAGAGCCTCACCATCGCTTTCCGCATCGAAGAGGGTAATGGTAGCCGCGAGGCTCTGTTGGCACAGGCTATGGAAATGGTGCTCAACAACGGCAGCTGCGGTCTCATCGACCTCAACCTGAATCAAAAACAGCTATGCCTCGGTGCCTATGCCGGTACCTATACACTTAATGACTATGCAGCCTTTATGCTCGGCGGCCGCCCCAATCAGGGACAGAGCCTCGGACAGCTGCGCGACCTGCTGCTCGGACAAATCGACCTTCTGAAGAATGGACAGTTCGACGAAAGCCTCATCGAAGCCAGCATCAACCAACTGAAGCTTCAGATTATGAAGCAAGCTGAGAGCAACAACAGCCGCGCTTCACAGATGGCCTACGCTTTCGTACAGTATCAGAACTGGGGCGATGTCTGCAACGAGATCAATGAACTCGCCAAAATCACCAAGAAGGACATCGTCGACTTCGCCAACCGCATCTTCAAGGACAACAACTATGTCATTGTCTTCAAACATCAGGATACTCCCGACCCCGTGGCCAAGGTCGTCAAACCCGCCATCACCCCCATCGAAGTGAACCGCGACAACGAGAGCCCCTTCCTGGCACAAGTGAAAGCCGACGCTGCAAAGGCCAAACCCATCCAGCCTGTCTTCGTCAACTTCAAAAAAGACCTGCAGAAGGGCAAGTCCGCCAATGGCAGCGAGATACTCTATGTGAAGAACGTAGAGAACGGCACGTTCAACCTGCAATACCGCTTCGACTTTGGCGGCACAACCGACAAGACTATTGACCTCGCCGCCGACCTGGTTGAATACCTCAACACCGACAAGCACACCGCCGAACAGCTGCAAGAAGAATTCTATAAACTTGCCTGCTCGTGGAATTTCAATGTGAGTGGTGAGGCCATCAGCATTAGCATCAGCGGCTTGGCCGAGAATATGGAGAAGGCTATGAACCTCGTCGAAGAGATTATGGCCACCTGCCAGCCCAACGACGAGGCATTGCAGATGCTCGTCGAGCGTGTTATCAAAAGCCGCACCGACAACAAGACCAATCAGCGTGCCGCTTTCCGCGCCCTCAACACCTACGGCATCTATGGCGAAAAAGCCCTCAAGGAATCCACTGAGAGCGACGCCGAACTCCGTGCCTACACCGCCAAGCAGCTTACCGATGCCATCCACAATCTCTTCACTTACAAGCATCGCGTTCTTTACTATGGTCCTCTAAGCCTCAATGACCTAACCGCTACCGTCAACAAGATTCACACCGTGAAGTCCACCAAGGACGCTCCTGCCAAAATAATTTACTATCCCCAGCCCACCGACGAGAACACCGTGCTCTTCGTGAACTATGACGCCAAGAATGTCTACCTCACCGAATACTTCCGCGGCGCCGAGTACAACCCCGCTCTCGCACCGAAGGTGAACCTCTTCAACGAATACTTCGGCGGCTCGATGAACGCCATCGTCTTTCAGGAGATGCGCGAGAAACGCTCCCTCGCCTACAGCGCCAGCAGCTATTACAACAGCGCCTTCCACAAGGATGACTGGTTCTACAACAGCGCCAACGTTATCACCCAGACAGACAAGCTGTTTGACGCCCTCGACGCCTATGAGGAACTGTTCAACGATATGCCGCAGTCGGAAGCCAATTTCAAATTGGCAAAGGACGCCCTGCTCGCCGGCTCCCGCACCGCCCGTACCACCAAGTTCAGCATCATCAGCACCTACCTTCAGTGCGAGCGCTTGGGTCTCAAGGAACCTCTGCGCAAACAGAATTTCCAGGCTTATCAGAAAATGACGATGAACGACCTGGTCAGCTTCCAGAAGCAGTACATCAAAGGTCAGAAGAAGTTCTACCTCGTTCTTGGCAAGGAGAGCGAGATCGACTTCAACAAGCTGGCCAAGTTTGGAAAAGTTAAGAAACTGACCCTCGACGAAATTTTTGGATATTGATATTCTAACTTTTGACGTTAACCTTAACGTTAACCACAACATGCTCAGGTCTCTGACAAACCATGGTTAACGTTAAGGTTAACTTTTTGTTATAGCTTACTATGAATCCAAGCAGAAGACAGAACTTCACAGGAAGTGCCGTTACGGTCGTCGCCATCATACTCCTCATCGGATTGTTTTGGGGATTCAATTGGCTGACACATTGGAACACAATGTTTTTTTCGAACAAAAGCGAGGATTTGATAAAAGACGTGTACACAACCACATACCACGTTGCCTACGACGATGGGATGGCTATCTGCAACGCAATGAACTACCCGTATGGAGAATACTATACCTTTACGGGTCTGCATCCGCTTGTTGCTGCACCTTTGCAGTGGCTGCGCGACGCTGGTGTTCAGCACACAGAGAGAGCCGTTTTGCCGTTAATGAACCTTTTGTCGCTGCTGTCCATCATCCTCTGCGCATTGTTCCTCTTCCTGTTGCTGCGCGAGTTGAAACTGCCTACATGGTATGCCATTATTGTATCGCTGCTTATAACACTGATGTCGCCACAGTTGCAGCGCATTGGCGCCCACATGTCGCTAAGCTACTATTGCGCCATACCGATGCTGCTCTACTTCACATTGAAGCATTTGCGTAGCGGCTGTTGGGCATGGGCCTTGGCCAACGGGTCGTCGATGCTGTGGTTCGGGATGTGCCATCCCTATTATATTGTTTTCTTTGTGGCAGTTATATTAGTGGAAACGGTGTACATCATCGTTCGACGCGACAGCATTCCGTGGTGCAAGGACAAAGCATTAGGCAAAATTACTCTATCCACCATGCTTCAGCTGTTGCTGCCACTCTGTCTTTTCTATCTGCTTACTAATGTTGCTATGCCCGGTGGCGAACGCACCTCTGTACCGTCAGGTTTTTTCAGATACTGCGGACGCATCGAAGGGGTGCTTTTCCCCTACGGACGCACATATTTTTTTGACGACAGCGAGCTGTTTGCCTCTGTTCAATGGGAAGCGCGCAACTATGTTGGCGTTGTTGCCGTGGTCGCGATGCTGCTGATAGTATGGCGTTTCTTCGGCAACCTCTTCAAGAAACGATTCTCGGCACTTCTCCGCCCCACCGACAGCAGAGAGGTCAATCTTTTCCTTCTTGTTGCCACATTACTCATGCTTTATGCATGTGGAGTACCTCTCAACTGGCTGCCACGCAACGTTATAACACACATCGGTCCCCTCGCTCAGTTCCGTGCCGGAGGCCGTTTCGTGTGGCTCTTCGTATACGTCATCAACATTGTGGCTTTCTATGGCCTCTGGCGCTGGATGCAGTCCAATGCCACGATGCTGCGCAAGATCGTGCTTTTCGCAGCACTCCTCGTAATGGCTGGCGAAGCCACAGCCTACAACTGGCGCAACAAGGCATGGTACAACAACAGTTGGCCGGAGTGGACCGACTACGACAACCAACTGCCGCAGAACCAATGGGTAAACAACATTGACATCTCCAAATATCAGGCCATTTTGACGCTACCCGTCTTCAACGCCGGAAGCGAGATGGTAACACTGCCGTCGCAAGACCGTATGTTTGTCCGGAGTGCTCTGCTGTCGATGAAGACTGGGCTGCCACTGGTATGCAACGAGAGTGCCCGTTCCAACATCCGCCAGGCTTGGGACTGCATCGCCCTGTCGCGCACGGCTTTCGATTTCCTGCGGCTTGCCGACTCCCTGCCTAACGAAAAACCGCTATTACTCGCTGTAACCAAAGAGAAAAACCGACTGACCGATGCCGAAAGGATTATACTGCATTATGCCGACACGCTGATGACGCTGGACGAAATGGATCTCTATTCGGTTCATCCTGATGTGTTGCGACTTGCAAGAGTCGTGACAAGCGACAGCCTGGAAGCGCTCTTCGACGCATCCACGACGGACAGCATCGATTACGGAACGTCAGCACTCATCGTTCCCGATACAACGGAAGGCGACATACACCGCTGGACGACAGTCTACAACGGGCCGTTGACGCTGACAGGCGATGTAGAGATAAGCTTTTGGATGTCACACATCTTCGACGACCAATACAGCCGCACCGACATCAAGGTCTTTGCAACCGCAGGAGATGAGGAACAGCAAATCTTCGGATGGTGCTCCGATGTTCTGATCGACATTGTCGACATCGACCGTAACGAAGGTCTGCTCCGTCTTCATACGTCATTGCCTGACGGATGCAGCAATCTACGCATCATAATGCGCAACAAGCAGATGCGTCCGTCACCAGTGATGTTCCACCATCTGCTTGTGCGTCCCGAAGGTATGCATGTCCCCTTCGTCGACGGACAAAGGTATATCGACAACATACCGCTTAAAGACGAAATAATAAAAATTAAAGAGCACTGAAAATGAAAAGAATATCCATAATCATAGCCTGTCTGCTCCTTCTGTCGTGCAACAACAGAAAGGATTCTACTGTTCTCTACAACGACTCACTGCCGCCAATCACCGACGGCTATGTGGGACTGCAGGACGGCCATTTCGTCCTCGATGGCGAATGTTGGTTTCCGAAGATGCTCAACTACAAGGCTTTCATCGATGGCGGCCACGTCATTCCGGCCCCCTATTACACCGGCACCGACATCCGCGAGCATTTCGACACCATCGCCAGCTGGGGATTCAACGCTGTGCGCGTCTGCCTCGACGTGATGAGTGAGTGCGACAGCACCGCCAAGTTCGAAGCCACACGCCGAATGGTGCAAACGGCCGACAGCGCAGGGCTGAAAGTGATGCTGCTTATCAAGACACCCTTCGAACCCTACTGGCAGAGCTACACCAAAGGCCTGCTGCGCCACCTGGCCGACCTGCCGGCATTGTGGGCCTACGATTTCTTCAACGAGCCGCTCTATTTCGACCCCGAGCCCGAACGCGACAAGATGGATGCCGTCCGCCTCGCGAGCGAATGGCGACACTGGGTGCGCACCTACGCGCCGCACCAGCTTTTCACCATAGCCACCGCCGAGCCGATAGAGGTCTTCGAATGGGACCCCTCGATGTTGCCTACAGACTTCGTCGAGATGCACACCTACCACCCCTTGCGCGTCTACTCTGAGATGCTGTGGTACAGCCGCTATTGCGGCAAACCGTGGATGGTGGGCGAGACGGGCCTTCCAGCCGACAACGACTCGGTGCCGTACGTTTGGCAACTGGCATTTATGGATCAAACCTATGTCCGGGCCAAAGAACTTGGTGCTGCAGGCTATGGATGGTGGGAGTTTCAGGATCACCCCGGTGGAGTCAATTTCGAAGCTCAATATACAGGACTACGCGATGCCAATGGCAAAGCCAAGCTCGCTGCCGACTGGATGCGATACAGACCCTATATCTGTTTCGGATGTGCCGAGATGCATTTTTTCCCCGTCAACTACTACAATATGCTTGCCTACAGCAATATCCGCCTGACGGGACGCATCGTCGACAAGTCTACCGGCAAGCCAGTCGAGGGTGCCGTCATCCGTGGATGGAACGACGACTGGTCGGTGGGTATGAATACCTACACCGACAGCAATGGGTGCTTCACGCTCTATAGCAACGACTACAACGTCCACTTCGAGATTTCCGCTCCCGGTATGAGCCGCGAGAAGTTCGACCGCCGCAACATCAAGTATTCAAATCCCCAGGGCATTGACACCAAGAACCTGCCCGACCGCGACCGCGAATACCAGCAGATCGATTACAGCCCCTATCTGAACAACAGCATCCCCGAAATCCCGTTCAATATGGATTTCGACTCAGTCCATTTCTTCCGCTACAGTCTTGATGGCGATATGGGCACCATCCGGCTGGAGATGCTGAATATAAATAACTAATCCGGCTGTTAAAATGACAGACGCAAGGCCACTTCGGTAGCGATGTCTGTCTTCTTGCGTCCTTCGGGAACGACGCTGCGGTGCTCAAAGTCGAAGATGATGTCGAGAAACAGATGCTGGTTGAGCCGGTTCTCGATTTTCGTTACGCTGGAAACGATATAATCGCCGAAGTCTGTTATCGACGGCTGATAGAAAGTCATGTGGTTCAGTTGAGTGCTCTCGCCAATGCGTTGCTTGATTTTGCCGCGCAGCGACACACGTGCCACAAAACCATCTATAGTGTCGGCCACTGGGTCGGTGATATGGTAGTTGACATAGTCCTCCACGATGGCGGCACTGAGCGAATAGTCGTACCTGCCGGGGATAGAGAACAAACGGTACTTCACTCCTGCCAGCAGGCTTATCTTGAAGTCATAGCCTTTGAAGTGGTTGACAACGAAATCCGTTGCCAAAAAAGGCGACCAGCGGCTATATTGGTACAAGTCCATTTTCGCGCCGCCTCCCAGCTCGTGGTTCGTCGCCTCGCGTTTCTCTTCGGCGTAGAGATATCGATAACTGGCATCCAGCGCCAAGATGCTGTCGTTGCGGCTGACGCTGCCAGTGTTGCGGAAACCTATATTGTTGATGTTGCCGCTATTGAATGTTCCGCCAAGGCCCAGATTGTATCTCCATTTGCTTTGGGCCGAAACGGATGCTGTCGACAGCAGCAGTATTGCCACAAGTATTAAAGTTTTAGTTCTCATTGTTTTGTGCAGGTATAATTCGTCTGATTCCTTCGACAGCGACCAGTATGAACATAGGCGCAAAGCAGAACAGATAGCGCGCACGCGCTTCGCACAGCGTGTGGAACAGTGTCAGCAACAGCAACGACCAAAATATGATGTCCATTGTCTGGTCCTTGCTTCCCGTTTTCCGCTTCTTTGGTAGGGCAGCGAGCATAGCGAATATCATAATGCCGAACCAAAGTGATGTGGCACAGGTGGTCCAGGCGTCGTTCCAGCGCCCTTTTACCCCGCGGTTGTAATAGACATTGCGTGTCAGTCGCGACAGCCAACCGTCACGCTCAGGAACATATTTGTAGAACGCACCTTCGCGACCCCAATAGAATGTTCCATCGCTGAAATTCAGCAGGTTCTTGCGGCCCCACAATAGCAGGGTGCCATCCGCACCGAGAGCTTTATAGCGCTTGATGGTTTCCTCTATCTCGGCCTTATGGCGTTCCTTCTTTTTGGGATAGCTGCGCGAAAAATCCACATCCTGAGCACTGTAGATGCCTATCGACTGATAGTTGGCCCCCATCATCAGGTAGTGCGGCGCATCGAATCCCTTCGATGTGTGCAGATGCAACCCGCTACCTGCCACAGCGAGGTGGGCCAGCAGCACCCCTGCCACAATGCCACCAAGAGCTGTTGCCGTGGGGCGTAACAGATTTTTTATACTGTCGAGGTGACGCAACATATCAAATAGTTGCACAATCACGATGGCAAAACCGACAAAGAGCGTCTGAGGTTTGATGTAGTAACCCAAAGCGCTGACGACGGCAAAGACAAATATCCTGACCCACTGCCTTTTGAATGGCGCAGCTGTGGCCATCCAGAGCAACAGCACCGACAGCATCAGTCCCCAGATGTCGGAATATGGTATCGACCACCACGGAGACAGCCCAATCATCAGGATATAAAGCACATAAACCATCATCGCATACATTTTCCTGCGCCAGATGTGCATAGCCGTCTGAAACAGCATCAGTGCCGTAAGACCACAGCCCAAACACTGAAGCATAATCAATGGGAATAATGTTGTTTTCAGACCCAGCATCGGGCCGGTGACAAAAAACACCAAAGCGAAAATCCTACTCAACAACAAGTTGTTAGGGTTCCAGCGAAAATAAGATTCAAATTCCTCTATAGAACGCCCCTCGGCCATGGATTGCGCCAAGCCCGTCACTTGCTGCACGTCCCAGTCAGTGTGCACATAATAGCTGTAAACGAGCAGTATCTGTATGCACGTCAGCACAGCTGTCACTATCCATAGTCGCCCCCTGTGCACCTCATCCGAACGGCAGCATTTCGTGACAAGCAGCGACAAAAGGCCGACAAAGACTATTCCGCCAAGCATCATAGGTATATGGTAACGTCCCTCGAGCGGTATGCACCACTTCCAATCCGCCCCATCGGGAAAATGGCAGAATGCCACGATGACAATAATCACCGCCGAAAGCAGCAGCCAGCACCAGGCTGCGAAACTGTTGGAATATTTCTTGGTGTTCATAGATTGACGCTATAACGCCCAGACTGCTAAATTATTGTTTCCGCTGCAATAAAAGCCTTTTTTCTGCGTTTTTTTGCCACAAAAGATTGATTCACGACTATGACCATAATGTACATCCACGGCTACGGCTCCAACGGCAACGCCACCAAAGGACAGTTGCTGCGCACGATGCTGCCGCAATGCCGCGTTGTGTCTCCCACGTTCGACTATCTCCACTGCACACCCTGGCAGATCCAGAAACAGATACACGACTGTGTGAAAGAAGAGGACGTATCCATGCTTGTAGGCAGCAGCTTCGGAGGCTACCACGCCCTCTGCGCCACAGCCTTATTTCGTGGCCCGGTATGGGCGGTCAATCCCGTCCACGACGTCGTTTCCACCATCGGGCGTGTCATTATCAACTCTCTAAGCTCTCAAGGGTCGCATTTCGACAATGAATTGCTCGATGTCTATAGCGATTTCAACGATAAGGTTTTCTGCAGCCAGTCAAAACTCAACCAGTCCGGGCGCTGGCCGGCCGATATTCCGCTCAATTTCGCCCTCAGCACCGACGACGAACTGCTCGGCGACCACCAGCCGCTCCTCGACCTTTTCCCACATCACGACAGGGTGGTGTGGAAAGACCATTGCGGACATCGTTTTTTCAGGTTCGACGAGCTGCAGGCGGATATAGAACAATCATTCGGCGCAAAAGCCGCATCTGCGCAATAATGCGCCACTGTCTGGATCGCGCCCCATAAAGTTGCGGAACAGCACCGACGGATGTTCGCTGCCGCCGCGCGAGAGAATCTCGCGACGGAAAGCAGCAGCGGTGTCGCTATCGAAAATGCCGCGCTCCTTGAAACGTGAGAAGATGTCGGCATCAAGCACCTCGGCCCACTTATAGCCATAGTATCCGGCTGCATATCCTCCCGAGAAAATGTGCGTGAACGACGTGCTGGTGCATGCTCCAGACACGACGGGCAACAGCTCGACCATATTGGCATGCTCGAAGGTTTCAACATCCTCAGCAAGAGGATGGTGCAAGGTATGATAGGCCATATCGGTGCGTCCGAAATTGAGTTGTCGCACACAGAGCCATCCTGCAAGATAGTTTTCGCTGCGACGAATTTTCTCTATGTATTCCGGCGGGATTGCATCGCCAGTCTGGTAATGGTGGGCGAAAGTGTTGAGAAACTCGGGCTCATAGCACCAGTTCTCCATCACCTGTGACGGCATCTCCACAAAATCGTGACGCACATTGGTCCCACTCAGCGACGGATAGTGCACATCGCTCAGCATACCATGCATGGCGTGTCCCATCTCGTGCATGAATGTCTCTACCTCGTCGAAACTCAGCAGCGACGGCTTGCCGCCTGTCGGTTTTGTGAAATTGCAAACCACCTGTATCAGTGGACGCACCTGACGTCCGTGTATACAGGACTGGCCACGGAACTCGGTCATCCACGCCCCGCTGCGTTTGCTTTCGCGAGGATACATATCGAGGTAGAGCAACCCCATAGTACGCTCCCCGTCACGGACCTCGAACACCTTCACATCATCATGATAGACAGCAACATCATTCCTTTCGGCAAATGTCAATCCATACAGTCGGCGATAGAGGTCGAAAATTCCCTGTCGCACGTTTTCAAGCCTGAAATACGGTCTCAGGGCTTCGCTGTCGAAATCGTAACGTTCGCGTTTCAGCTTTTCGCTCCAATAGGAGAAATCCCAGTTCTGGAGTTCATAGTCCGCTCCCTGCCGGTGGGCAAACTCCTTGACCTCGGCAAGGTCGTTGCGGGCAAAGGGCAGCGACGACTGCAGGAGGTCGTCGAGAAAACGGGTCACGTTTTCCTCTGTCTCTGCCATAGTACGGCATAGCGAATAGGAGGCATAGTCGTCGTAGCCCAACAGCTGAGCCTTCTGCAGTCTGAGCTCAACAATACGCGACACTATCTGTTTGTTATCGTTGCCGTTGCCACGATTGCCACGACTGTTGTAGGCACGCCACATCTGCTCGCGCAGCGACCGGTCGTCGGCATAGGTGAGGAATGGTCTGTACGACGGTGCATGAAGAGTGAACACCCATCCTTCCAAGCCCCGTCTGGTGGCCTCTTCGCGAGCCGCCTCAACAATATCGGCCGGAAGACCGCCGAGCTGCACACTGTCTACTATGTGGAGCATATACTCGTTGGTATCGTTGAGGGCATTGTGGTTGAACTGTTCCGACAGCGTGGCCAACTCCTCTGTGCAGGCATTGAAGAGGCGCTTTTTCTCTTCGTCGAGCCCTACACCGTTGCGGACAAAACGCTGGTAGTATTTCTCAAGGAGCTGCATCTGCTCACCATCGAGCTGCATCTCGCCGCGTCTTTCGTATATCGATTCCACACGGGCAAAGAGGCGCGAGTTCATCCATACACGGTTCTCGAATTGCGACAGTTCCGGCACGAGGTCCATAACCGTCTGTTGCAGAACCGGATTGGTATTGCACTCATTAATATTGAAAAGCAACTCGGTGCATCTGTCGAGCGGTTCGGTTGCCGTTTCAAGTCGTACAATTGTATTATCGAATGTCGGCTCATCGCTTTGCATGGCAATCTCGTTGATTGTCGTTTCCGATATGCTCATAGCCTCGCGGATAGCCGGAGCATAGTTTGCATCCTCAATAATGTCGAAAGGGGGTGTCTGGAACGTGGTGTTCCACGGCTGCATCAATGGGTTAGTATTCATCCTGTTGAGATAACGTAACGTTCAATAAATTAAAAATTGTTTTTTATTGGGAGTTTTCACAATATTAACTGTATTTTCCCGTTTTCTTTTGCGACAATAACGAATTAAAACCAATAAAATTTTAAACATCGTCGCAATATGAAAAAGTTTTTTTTGATAATGCTGGCAGCATTGCCGTTAACATTCATTTCCTGCAAAGGTGAAGACCCCGAAAAAGTGGCTGCTCTGCAAAAAGCCGACTCACTGCAAGCCATCGTAGATGCCAAAGACGGCGAAATCGACGCCCTTTTCGAAGTCCTTAACGAGATCGAGACCAACCTCAGCGAAATCTCGGCACGCTACAGCAAAGTCAACACCCTCAAACAGGGCAACCCCGAAATGAACACTCGCGTCAAAGGACAAATCACCGACCAACTGGCACAAATCGAGAACATGCTGGCCCAAAACAAACAGAAAATCGCCAACCTCAACGCCAAGATTGCCGAGCTGGGACAGGAGAACGGCAAACTTCAGGAATTTATCGACAACCTCAATAGCCGCATGGCCGACCAGGAGAAACAGATTTCCGACCTCATGAGCGAGCTCACCATCAGCAAAGCCACCATACAGAAACTCTCCGAGAACGTCACCGATCTTACTCAAGCCAATCAGGAAAAAGACGAGTACATAGCCTACCAGACCAATGAGGCCAACAAAGCCTACTACATCGTCGGCTCGTACAAGGACCTCAAGGAACTCGGCATCGTCAGCAAGAGCGGCGGCTTCATCGGCATCGGCAAAAAACAGAACACCACCTCCGACATGGATGTGAGCCACTTCCAGACCATCGACCGCTCCAAGGTCACCACTATCGCCATCAACCAGCGCAAAGCACAGGTCATCTCAAAACACCCCGAAGGTTCGTACGAACTCGTCATGGATGAAAACGACTCCAAGAAAGTGGCCTACCTGACAATAAAGGATGTCAACGCCTTCTGGCGCTTCACCGACTACCTCGTCATCTCAACAAACAAATAACCCCCTTTTAACCTTTCAACCCTTTAACCCTTCAACCCTTTAACCCTTTAACCCTTTAAACCCTTCAACCCTTCAACCCTTCAACCCTTTAAACCCTCTATATCATGACCGAAACAACAGAAAGAAAGAACATCTTCCTCGGCGTATGCATCGTGCTCGCCGCCTTCGTCCTCGGACTTATGCTTGTCTGGACCGTACGCACTCTCAAGTCTTTTGACGACACCGTCACCGTCCGCGGCCTCTGCGAACGCGAAGTGCCAGCCGACCGCGTCGTGCTCCGCATCAGCTACACCGCACAGAACAACTCGCTCGTCGATCTCCGCAACACCGTCGAGAACAACGACCGCGCCATCATCGAGCTCATCAAGAAAGCAGGCATCAAGGATGATGAAATCAAATACACCACCGCCAGCTTCAACGACCGCTACGAAGACTACTACGTCAGCGAAAACCTCAAGTTCCGCTATAATGCACACCAGACCATCAACGTCTTCAGCTCCAACATGGACGCCGTACGCAAACTGCAGAACACCATCGATGCCGACCTCCTAAAGCAAGACATCATCTCAAGCACCTATGCCAGCTACGAATACAACGGCCTCAACGACATCAAGCCTTCCATGATTGCCGAAAGCCTTGATAAAGCACGCGAGAGCGCCGAAGAATTCGCCAAAAACAGCCACAGCAAGATCGGCAAGATGCGCACCGCATCGCAAGGCTACTTCGAGATAGAAGACCTCGACGAGAACACCCCTCAAATCAAGAAGATACGCGTCGTCACCACTGTCGAATACTACCTCAAATAAACCGACATGAAGCGCCTCGCTGTCGCAACCCTCTTCTGCTGCCTCCTCGCAGCACCCCTCATGTCATCTGCTCAGGAATCCTCTGAGCAGATGGCTTCTTATTACTACAACAACCGCGAGTTCGACAAGGCCATCGAGCTGTACGAGCCTCTCTACAACCGCACCCAGAACAGCTTCTACTACCAGATGCTCTACAACTGCTACCTCGAAACCGGACAGCCCAAAGAGGCGGAACGTCTTGTTGAAAAACGCATCAAGCGGTACCCTCGCGACCTCTTCCTCTATGTCGACCTCGGCAAAATATACGACAGCGACAGCAAAAAAGCCGAAAAACAATATAAAAACGCCATCGACAAACTCGGTCGCGACACAAAACAAACCAACGACCTCGCTCTCGCTTTCGACAATGCGGGGCGCCCCGACCTGGCCATCAAGACCTACCTCAAATCGCGCGAACTCCTCAACAACCGCCTCGTCTACGTCATGGAACTCGCCACGCTATACAAGAAAGCCGGCGACTACAACAAGATGATGGACGAATACTTCGACCTCCTCGACAACGCCCCAGGCAACATGGGCTCAGTGCAGATAGCACTACAGCGTGCCCTCAACGAGACTTCCGACAACCAGGTCGCCGAAGGCTTGCGCAAAACCCTAATCTCGCGCATCCGCCAGCACCCCGACAACCGGCAGTACCTCGAAATGATGATATGGTTCTCACTGCAACAGAAGGACTTCAATTTCGCTCTGACTCAGGCCAAAGCCATCGATGCACGATTCCCCGAACTCGGTTCCGCGCAGGTGTTCCGCGTAGCTCAGATTGCCGAGAACAACGACGACCTCAACATCGCCGAGCAAGCCTACTCCTACATCGTAGCCAAAGGCAAGGAGGCCCAGCTCTACTTCGAAAGCCGCATTGCACTGCTGAACGTCAAATATGAACGCATCAACCGCAACCACAAAACCGACGACAGCGAAATCGACGACCTCGTACAACAATACCAGTCGACCATCGACGAACTGGGGAAGAACCCGAACACCATAACCCTACTGCGCAATTTCTCGCACCTCCTCGCCTACTACCCCTCTTCGAAAAACCCCACCCAGTCATCACAGAGGCTCCAGCAGGCTTCTGACCTGCTCTACGACATCATCGAGATGCCCCGCGTCCCACAAAACATCATCAACGAGGTCAAACTCGACCTCGGCGACCTGCTCCTTTTTGCCGGCGAGACATGGGATGCCGCCCTCCTCTACGGACAAGTCGAAAAAGCAGCCAAAAACGACCCACTCGGGGCTCTCGCCAAATTCAAGAACGCCAAACTCAGCTACTACAACAACGACTTCCAATGGGCCAAGTCGCAACTCGACGTGCTGCGTGCCTCCACCTCAAAACTCATCGCCAACGACGCCATGGAGCTCTCCCTCCTCATCAGCGACAACATGGAGGAAGACAGCACCTACGACATGCTCGAACGCTACGCCGCAGCGGACCTCATGTTCTACCGCGGACAGCTCGACTCGGCACTCGCACTCCTCGACGACATCTCCATTCGCGCACTCTCGCACCCCCTCTTCGACGAGGTGACGATGCAGAAAGCAAAAATCCGAATGAAACAAGGACGATACAGCGAGGCCGACTCGCTTCTGCAATTCGTGGCCGAACACTACGCCGACGACATCCTCGCCGACGATGCGCTCTTCCTACGCGCCGAACTCAACGAGCAGCAGCTGAACAATCCCGCTCGTGCCCGCGAATGCTACGAACGCATCCTCCTCGACTATCCCGTCAGCCTCTACGCCGACCGCGCCCGCAAACGCTACAACGCACTGAAGAGTACGCTACCATAGACACATCTCAACAAAAATATTCAAACCTCTCAAACCCTCAAACCCTTCAACCCTCTCACCCCCCCTTATTAAGGTTGGCTGCTATGCTCTATTGCCCATTGGTGGTCGGCATCATCGATGGAGTAGATATATGTAATTACTTTATAGCCATCTCTAAAATCGTCTATTCGTTCTAATTCGAGGTTTGTGTAAGGTGATTTGGGGTATTCTTGCGACTTACGGTAGTCAATAAATGTAGAATCGTTAAAAACAACTTTTCCTAAATCATAGGAACTTAGCAACTTCTCTATTTCGTCAGTGGATGCATTATCCCCTATATATCTAAGGATTGGTATTTCTGAATATTCGCTGTCGGCTGGAAAGATGTGTGTACTGATATAATTGATAGTGTTTTTATTTGAAACGTCATTTATGACAAGCTGTGTTCCCTCATATCTTATAGTATTGTCTGTTGCATTTACGATTCCAACGTATACTTCAGAATAATTATATTTAAAGCAGCTGGAAAATAATAAGGAAAATAAAATTGATATTATAAAAATGAAATTTTTCATATTGTGTGTATTACGTTATATGTGAATTACGGTTGACATTGCTTGTTTCGTAAAAAAATTGTTCGGTGTTTGATTATAAGAAATGTTGACTATATGGTTTTACATATATAATTACCAATTAAAATCCATTCCCCAGTATAAAGCAAAAAGTGTACCTACCATCGTGTCTGTTATAGCACTGATTTTATGATTTATTATTGAATTATACATACTGTTTAGTCCATATGATGATGGCAGAATGCTGTCCTGAATATTATCTGAAGTTCTACCTGCTCTGCAGGCCTGCGACCTTGTGGAGCAAACGCTCAGGTTCCATTTTTTCGTTCATACACACCAAACAGCAGAACAGTGCCACAAACATTATTCCCATCTGGCGGTTCAGCAGAGCTTCAAACAACCCGCTGAATGCAACAGCAAAAACATACGACAGGAGCACGATATCCCCGCGTCGCCATGCCGCCACGGCAGGCACCGCAAAAAACGACAGCAGCAACACAAGTCCCGGAATACCCATGGTCAGCATCGCATCGAGATAGATATTGTGCGAGTTGTACTGAGCGGCTATAAACTTCTCATTACCCGTATCTTCATACACCTCGGCAAGCACATCGTTCTTGTCGCCAATACCAACACCGAAGGGCATGCTCTCGCCGATGGCCTTCAGCGAACTGCCGAAAATCAGGTAGCGGGCGTCGCTCGTGTCACCCTCCGTCATCTCGTCGAAGGTCTTCGTCAAACGACGCATATTGTCGGGCAACAGGAAATATGCCGAGATACCACAAATCGCGAATGCAGCCACCATCACCATCCCGCGTCTCGTCTCGTGCAAACCGAAAAACTGATGCAGCACCATGGCAACAAGCATCACCGCCATCGCAGCAATGCCCGCACGCGAAACAACTATTACCATGTAGGCAGCAAGCATGATGGCAATAGCATAGAGCACACATCGCATAGCACGGTGTTCGGAACCGCTGAATTTCAACCATTCAGAGTATACAAAACCCATGGCCAACAGCAAGTAGAGCGACACATACGAGTGGTGCACAGCATCGAACGTCGACGAAAAGACAAACCCATGGTGCACAACAAGCATCCTTACAAAGCAGAACAGGAACTTGACTGTCAAGCTCAGCGTGAACACCCACATCATCGCCCGACGCTTCTCGCTATCGAAATACTTTGTGTCGACACATAACAGGCAGACGGGCATTACCAGCATCGGCAACCGACGGACAATCATATCCCATCCGTCAGCATGATTGCTGCTGTACAGCATCGACACCAACTGGTAGGCGTAGAACGCCACCAAAAGCCACAGCGTCCACCTTGCCCCCTTGTCTAAGGACGGATTGCCCACCCGTCGGGCTACGGCAACGCGTACTGCTGCATTGACGACAAACAGAGGCAGCAGCCACATCATCAGCTGCCAGTCGTAAGGCAACACGACAGCCATCAGCAGCAGTAAGGCATACTCCACCCCTTCCAGCACTGTTATGCCGCCAAACATTCGTTCCTTTATATTAACAAAAAACGTTTTCATATTCATCCAAACTTTTCTCTTTAAACTTTAAACTTTCATCTTTATTGCCCAGCAACAATAATATTTGCATTCTCACGTTGATATATTAGAGGGGGAGTGAGGGGGAGCGAGGGGGAGTGAGGGGGACAATAGGTCGGTATCTGATGAAAGGGGGAGAGAGAGGGGAGGGAGAGGGGAGTGAGGGGG
>JAFXAD010000020.1 GCA_017522065.1 Bacteroidales bacterium | reverse complement strand
GGCGTGCCTATCTACACAGTGCAGCGTCTGATGTGCCATTCCGACATCGGGACAACGAAAATCTATGCCGACATCGTCGGCCGGACCAAGAGCAAGGCGGTATCCAAACTTCCGGACATAAACAGTTTCGGCGCTGCATGACGTGCTGTTGTGGATGCATGCAGCCCATGTCCTGATATATCTTCACGAGAGAATACCATATCCGCGACAATCCATTCTGCCTGCAAACCTTGCGGGCAGTATCTGGAATTGTCAGGTAATTATTTTTTGTCAATTGCACGAGACGGCATCTCATGAAAACAGTACTGGCACATTGCCATCTATACGCTTTCAGTTAAACAGTATGATTAAAGAAAATCAAATTTTAACATGCGGAACTTCAACTATTTAAGAAATAGATGAAAATATTTTCAAAAAAAAGTGTGATTTTTTTTGAATTTTTGTCTCTAATATAAAGAAAGCAGCTGGATCTTCAAAGTGGCGTGCAGCGTGGGCAGCAAGTACAGGGCCCGACAGAAACGAAGCGTGCCACACGCACATATAGGCGACTTGCAAGAAGATTCCGGCGACGACGGTGCATCTGCATTCTACGAGTCACCGGAGCAAGAGCACAAAGTGACAAGAGCTTATTCAGCATATTCCACACCAACCCGTCTGCGGTCACCGCAGACGGGTTGGCACATTTATAGCGTCAGAATCACTCGCTACCGCTTCACATTATTTACCCATTGAATCTCATCATTTTATCAGAATAGAGCCAATAAAATTTTCACCCCATGTAAACTTTCGCACCAAAAATTTGTTAATATATATATGAAAAGCTCTTCAAAATGGAAGACAACGAACGGCAACAATATGACAGATTCGACAGCCTGATTGCACGACACAGAGGCCTCATCGACAGCCTCTGTACGCGGCATGCTTTGGGTGATGTGAACCGCTGTGATGAACTGCGGCAGGAGTGTTACATCTCCATTTGGCACTATCTCCCGACGCTCCGCAATGATGCCAAGCCATTCCATGAGACCGCATGGGTTGTCTGGCACTGCCGCAGCGTCTTCTCCCACCTGCACTATCAACGCCGTACACTCCACTTCCAACCCATCGACGACAACACGACCGACACCATAGGAGAACCCGACGACGACCGCTTGGGCGACATCCTTGACACCCTCGCCATACTACTCACCCCACACGAACGACGCGCTTTCTACCTTATGGCCGAGGGATATTCCGCCGAAGAAATAGCCCTCGAACTCGGCATCAAGCACCGCAGTGCCGTCCTGCTACGACACCGCATCATCGAAAAACTGAGGCAAAACATTAGCAAACAACAAAACAACAATTTATGACTGACCACTATCAACTCATTGAATTACACATTAAATGACGATAAAATAATAAATGAAAGTTTTTTTTGATCAGTTACTTAGTGCAAATAATTAAAGTATTAAAATCATGAAGCGTCGAAAATCAATTTCCACAAAATTGCAACCTTTAACACCCGAGGCCATGGTGCATATCGCCGACCTTGCCGCCGAGCATTCCGTCGGCATCGAGCAGCGTTGCGCCCGCTACCGCCGCCGTGCCAGCATCCGTCGCACCGCCGTGGCAGCCTGTTTCCTGGCCATCTTCGCTATCGGTGCCGATACAGCCTATGCCAACCATCCCAACTATACCGAAAAGGCCATCTTCGGCGACATCACCCCCACGCAGGTCTCCGACACCGTCAACAAAATGCTTGGACAGATATGAGTATCCCGAAGAAAATACGACGTTTTTGGATGTGGGTGGGCATCATCATGCTCATTGAACTGGCCACCATCACCTTATGGAAGAGGTGGTACTGGTTCTTCCCCTCTCATGCCGTCAGCGAGGTCTACACACGCTATGCCGGCACCGAAGGTCTCAATGTCGCGTTCTTAAAGGATTTTAAAATAAATGATTCCGTGTTCGTCGACGTCACTCTCTTCGAAGCAAAAACGGATACTGTATGGACCCGCATAGGAAACGATTTCAATCTCGCCTCCATTCCAGATGAAATACTTTCTATGTACCCAACAGAATTCGTCAGTTTTCGCTACGCACCCAAAAAAAACTATTCGCTCCCCATGGATTCATGCCTGACCAACAATGATGTTCTTGTAATCTCGTACCAGACGAGGACCATTGCCGCTTTCCACATTGAATCAGAAGAACAAATAATGTCTATTATCAAAAATCAAATTTCAAAAAAAAAAGCCTTAAACAATGAGAACGAATAAAAACATACTAAAAATCACACTCTTCATCGTGCTGGGTTCAATGGCTGTCGGATGCCAAAAAGAGGATTTGCAGAACAACACCCCGGAGATAGAGAATGTTTCCAATCCGTCATATACACTGGTATATTACGTCAACGGCATTAAGTTTACCTCGACTTATACAACTGAAGAGGAGTACCATGCATTCATTCTGCACTTGATGGCACTCTCTCGTGAGGGGAATGAGATAGTTGTATCATCGAACAACTATGCCACAAGTGAGCTCGGAACCAAAGAGACAGTCACTTACACCACATCGAGCGAAAACGACGCAACAACATGGACAAAGAAAATGATCAATGACGGATACGAAGTTCACATAATCTATGATTCCGTAAGAAATGTCTATATTTGTATTGCTATAAAATAAGTAATTAGTCAGTTTTTTTTGACATTAATGATAATTCATAGATATTCAAAGATAACGTTAAAGTTTTTTCGTTTCCGTACAAATTATGGTAATTCCTGTTAAAAGAATATGAAACAAATCTACAAACTCCTCCTTTCCGCCGTCCTCCTTATGCCCAGCTGTCTTGTGAAGGGGCAGACCGGTGAGGGACTTCCAACCCCGGCGTTCCACTGGCAGTGCGCTTCAGGCCCGGCATATCTCAACGGCCATCCTGCGGCAATCGCTTCAGCGCTCCATTTCGACAGCATCCCATACAGCGCCGACTATACCGTTGTGGCTGTATACAAGCCT
>JAFXAD010000019.1 GCA_017522065.1 Bacteroidales bacterium | reverse complement strand
TTTTTCTTTTTTTTCTTTCTTTTTTTGTTGTTTTTTGGCGTATTGTCGTGTAAAAATATAAAATTATTTTCTTGAAAAACAATATTCAAGAAAAAAGTTTACAAATTTTTCTTGTTTATATTATAAACTTGTTTATCTTTGCATCATCGTTTAGGAACAAAATGCTAGCTTAGTTCCGGACGATACATAATAAAAAGTTGAACATTTAAAATATAAACAGAAATGGAAAACGCAACAGAACAAACAAAAGGGATGACGGCCGAAGAGAGCCTGTCGCTCATCACCGAGACGCTCAACAGCAGCCGCAAAGAGATTACTCGCCGCAGCGGAAAATACTACATCCTGTGGGGTACGTTGCTGACGCTATTCTCAATTGTTATCTATTTACTATGGAAACTTACCGACAAGGAGGCTTGGAACAACCTGTGGTTCGCCATGCCCGTCATCGGGTTCCTGCTGGCACGACTGATGAGCCGGAAAGATACTGAACCACACGTGCAGAATGACGTGAGCCGCATCACGCAGGGCATCTGGTCCGCCTTCGGCATTTTTGCATGCACGGTAGCGGTCTTCACGATTGCCTATTCCTATGTGAGCGATGGTGCACTCGATCTTGGCAGAACCATACGCGCCATGGTGTCGGTTGCAAGTCTCACGGCCGAAATTGTGCTGCTCTTCGGTTTGGCGGAAAGCATCTGCGGAGTGGCGCTGAAGAACTGGGCCATGAAGATTGCCGGTTTTGTGACAGGCATCGGAGGACTGGCTATTTACTACATCACCGGCGCGGCAGAAGAGCAGCTGTTCATCTTCACCTTCGCAGGCCTGGTGCTGGTGGCCACCGGGGTGATTGTCAAACGTCAATACCGATAGCCTATGTTACCGAAACTGGATCCACTGCTGCACTCGGAACTGCGTCTGGCGGTAATGTCGCTATTGGCTGGTGTGGACGAGGCCGACTTCACCTACCTCAAGGAGCAGACCGGCGCCACATCGGGCAACCTGAGTGTGCAAATAGACAAACTGGCCGAAGCAGGCTACATCGAGGTGGAGAAGGGTTTCCGCGGCAAGGTGCCCCGCACTGTCTGCCGCCTCACACCCACAGGCACCGAAGCCTTCCGCGCTTACGTCAAAGCATTGAAGAAATACCTCAACGCCGGCAAATAACGAGCGCGACTTTCCATCCAGCATATACTGGGGCCGGAAAGTCGCGCATTGCCCATATCGGTGTACACAACAATAATAAGACGAAACACAAGTTCACGGCCAGCAGCAGAACGCGGCATCGGCTTGACCTGACACCCCGACCACCTATTGTCCGGCGGCACCGCCACGGGCCTGATACTCAAGGTCGAGCTTGCCAATGCGCCAGGTGATGCCGAAGGTGACATAGCGCGATCGGGAGTGTCTTGAACTGGAGGAGGCATAGGTGGGGGCTTCCACATTCTCGCTGTAAAGGTTGTTGTCGAGCAGGTCGCTGACGCTGGCGCGCAACGAGAGCCGTCCGTCGAGCAGCGTGGCCGACGCTCCAAGTCCAACCGACAATGCGCTCTCCCGCTGTGAATAAAGGCCCAGCGTAGGGTTGCCATAGCTGATGTTGGCGTCGAGGTTCACCAGTTTGGCCACCTTGGCCCAGAGGCGGGTATAGAGTGTCCACGAGAAACGTTCCTGCCAGGCCTCGCCCTCGACATGATAGCCATGCTGGAAGAGACTGGCATTGAGGCTGATGCTTACCCATGCCGCGGGACGGTAGGTGAAGTTGGCGTCGGCACCGGCCTTGTAGGAAGAGGCGATGTTGAAAGGCATGGAGTAGGTGATGACGCGCCCAAGGTATTCGTCGGCATAGGGAGTGGAGGCGGTGACGCTCTCGATGCCTCCGGAAGTGTAGCTGGCATAGGCCTCAACGCCCATATTGCCAATCTTCTGGAAGTAGCGGTTCCAGCTGAGTGAGGCCTTCTCGGTGTAGGAGTCGTGGAGACCGCGGTTGCCGATGCTGTAGCTGTCGTCGGAATATGTCCGCGAGCGGGTAAGCTCTGTGCCGGAGGGATGGGTCACCGAGTGGCTGGCGTTGAAGCGGAAATAGTGCATCGTGGGGGTGCGGTAGGTGATGCCGATTGAGGGTTCGACGTCGAAGAATCGGAAGGCGGTGTCGTCGGGGAAGAGACCGCGGTTGTCGATACGGAGCCAGTCGTGCGAGGCATGCAGGTCGGCACTGAGGGTGACCTGTTCCCACTCATGGCGCCAAGAGAGGGTAGCATAGAGGCTGCGGGAGTGGTAGTCGCTCAGGTAGTTGCGCAACGTGTCGGACAGCCCGGCAGCGAGAAGGACGTGGCGGTCGCGATGGGTGTTGCCGTAAGGGCGGCTGCCGAGGCGCATTGACAGTTCGTCGCGGGGTCCGAGGGGTCTGTTATAGCGCAGCGAGAGGTCGACGGTGTTGCGGTTATAGTGATTATCGTTGGTTCGGTCGAATGGTTGCAGGAGGAGGGCGGCGGGGTCGCCCTCGGCAAGGGTGACGAGGCGTTGGCTCTCGTTGTGCCTACCGCTGAACAGATAGTTCCACGTCCCGCCCAGGGTGATGTTGTGTCCCTTGCGGCCGGGCAGGCGGCGCTTGATGTCGAAGTTGGTGAATCCGTTGACACTAAAGTATCGGCTGACGGAGGTGTCGCGGTAGCGGTAGTGGGCAGTGTCGGGCCGATAGTCCCACTGCTCGCAGCGGTTGCCGTAGCGGTCGTTGTACCACCCCTGCAACATATTCCACGACATGAGGTTGAAGTCGGTGACTGAGTCGATCTTGTAGCCGATGTTGATATTATTGTTCCCGTAATAGCTCGACCCGTCGGAAGTGCTGCGGTAAACATGTCGGCTGCTGGTGTCGGCGCCGGAGGTGAGTGTGTGGCTGCCGTGGCTGTCATTGACAAAATGGCTGCGACTGCCGGCCAGGTGGAAGGAGAACTTCAGGCGGTCGGTGTTGCGCACATAGCTGAACCACGGCGAATAGTAGGGGCGCGTGTTGCCGCTGAGGCCGAGGATGAGCAGTTGCGAGGTGCGCAGACGTGCCGAGGTGACGATGTTGAGGATATGGTGTCCTTCGGCCACCATGTATTTGGCCGAAGGGTTCTTGATGACCTCCACACGGGCCAGCGCTTCGACAGGCATGCTCTCAAAAAAGGCTTTCAGGGTGGGCCCGTTCATGCCGGTGGGACTGCCGTTGAGCCACACGTCGATGTGGTCCGAGCCGCGCATCGAGAGGTTCCCTTCCTCGTCGATCTGCACAGAGGGTGCATTGCGGATGGCGTCCCATGCGGTGAGGCCACGCACCGTCTCGTCGTTCTCCACATTGTAGTTTACCACCTCGCCGGTCATGCTGTAGACGGGCTTCGGAGCCGAGACGCTGATGGTCTTCAGCTGCATCATCTTCATTCGGGCATCGATGCTGTCGAGCCGCGCCTGGGCAATGCTGTCGGCGGTTTGGGCATGGAGCACCCCTGCGGCCATCATCACGGCCGCGAAAAACAAATGTCGCTTCATAAGTAATTATAATTAATGTGTCAGAATTCGGTTGCCATCATGTGCTTGGAAATCTTCCAGGCCTCCTTTTCGTTCCTGATCATGAATGCCAGCACCACCATGCGGTCGGAGGGACAGTAGATGGTGTAATACCCCCTGTCACCGGGCAGTCCGTCGGCATTGAAAATGACCAGATGTTTGCGTTCTTTCACTATCCTGGCGACAGAATCGGCAAGCGATGAAGTGGCCGACTGCTCCTGCGGCTGAATCTGGCTGACAGTTCCTTCGATGCTTTTCCGGCGTGGGCTGTAAGGCAGCCTGCGCAACTCGCTGAGCAGCGAGCGGTAGACGGCCGTGTCGTCGGTCTGCAGCAGGGTGACACACACGCTGTCGCCACTCGTCAGGGGGTAGCGGTCGACGCAGTAGGCCTGCACACCGGGACGGTCGGCAAAATGCTTGTAGAGAGCCGTCTGGCCACTGGCGGCAATGGCTGTCGCCAGCAAGAGGGCGATAAAAACGATGCGTTTCATAGGGCATTTATTTCTTTTATATGGTTGATATTGTTGTCAATCAGGGCCAGCACGTCGTCGAGGTCGCAGTGGTTGTTGCAATAGATGCCCGGTGTCGTCACGGCGGCCTGCACCTTGCTGTCGCGCGGCCACAGCACCAAAAGCAGCACGGCTGCGGCAGCAGCTATCGACGGCACGGCAATGCGCCAAACAGCACGGCGGACGGTACGACGCTCACTATTGAGCCGCACGGCATTGTTGTTGTGGATTCTCTCTATCAGTTCGTCGCTATTCATATCTCATTCAATTGTTTCAGTTTCTCTTTGATACGCCAGATGCGCGTGGTGACGTTGGTTCGGCTGAAGCCCAGCAGGCGGGCAATCTCGTTGCTGTCGAAGCCGTCGAGGTAGAGGCCGATGAGCCGCTGGTCGCCCATCGGCAATTGGGCTATCAGTGCCTTCAGATGTGCCGACTGCTCCTGCAAGTCGGTGTCGTCGGGCAGGTCGAAATCGACGAGCGGGAGCGTCTCAACCTGTCGTTTCCTACGTTGTCGCCAGCTGATGGCTGTGTTCAGTGCCACACGGTACACCCACGTGATAGCCTTATGTTCAGGACGGTAGCGCTTCCACCCGCGCCACAGGTTGAGCAGCACCTCCTGCCGCAGGTCCTCGCGGTCCTCGACTGAAGAACAGAACGAGCGGCAAATGCTACCGATGGCCGCACCATGCCGCTCAATCAGTTCCACAAAGGGATGCTCATCATTTTTACCATCAGCTTTCATACCCTTATTAAACGTCCATCACCGACAAAATGTCACACCGGTGAGAAAAAAAACATCTTTTCATCCCCACAAACATCCTAATCAAACAATGAATCAACAACTCACGCCCAATATCCGCCACAACGGCAAGATGCACACACAGATTGTATTATACTGCCTTCTGGTCATCAACCTGCTGACCTTCATAGCCTACGGCCACGACAAGTGGAAGGCACAGCATCCGCGCACCGTCTGCCGCATCACCCCCACAGGCACCGAAGCCTTCCGCGCCTACGTCAAAGCACTGAAGAAATACCTCAACGCCGGCAAATAAAACAAAGAGGCGACCGCTTGTTGTGGTTGCCTCTTTAAAACACGCTTCGCGTGGAAATTTCTCAAATTACAGACAAATTAAACAAATTGATTTTGAAAGATTTGAACAAAATTTGTAAGATTTCTCGCCGAAGGCGATTTGCATTACAGACCACTAACTTCTGCATTACACGCTACGCGTGGAAATTTCTCAAATTACAGACAAATTAAACAAATTGATTTTTAAAGATTTGAACAAAATTTGTAAGATTTCTCGCCGCAGGCGATTTGCATTACAGACCACTAACCTCTGCAGTACACGCTTCGCGTGGAAATTCTTCAAATTGCAATCAAATCTTACAAATTTGTTTTTTTTTTAATTTGAATGAATTTGTAAAATTTCTTGACGTTGGCGATATTTTGCTTATTTATTCAAGTTGCTGTCAGATTATGCATCGTTTTTGTGTATTATATTCATGAGAGCCCTCGATAAACAAATATTAACTCATGAAATTGGTACGCAAGCATCCCTGCTTGCGAAACCTATAAAAACACACTTGAACGATGAAACACACACGAATCCTTCATTTCGTTTGCGGAATGGCTATGCTAATTATTCCGTTATGTGCTTCGGCACAATATTTTACGGTGGGCGGGATTGCCTACAGCGTCCTATCGCCAACCGACCAAACCGTCGAGGTAACGTACAAGAACAGCTACTACCACGGCAACATCAGCATTCCATCGACGGTGACCTACGGCGGCACCGAGTACGACGTCGTAGCCCTGGGCGAAGAGGCTTTCTACAGAGCCTCGCTGACAGGCATAAGCATACCGAGCTCCGTCACGCAAATAAAGAGCAGCTGCTTCCTTTTCGCCACGCTGCCGTCGACAATCAACGTTCCAGCATCGGTGACGGAGATTTGGGAGAGGGCTTTTGCGGCCTACAGTCTGTCGTCGATCGACGTCGACACGGCCAATCCCGTCTACCGTACCATCGACGGAATGCTGTTCAGCAAGGACACGGCTACCGTCATAGAATGTCCTATCGGCAAGGGTGGTGCGATAACGCTGCCGCAGAACACACGCCACATAGCCCCCTGTGCCTTCATCTATTGCCAGTCGGTGACAGGAATCGCTTTGCCCCAAGGGTTACAAAGTATCGGCTACTGGGCGTTTCTTTACAACAGCAGTCTGAACAATGTCGTCATTCCATCGTCGGTGACGCAAATCGACGACAATGTCTTTGGGGGCTGCGAGGCGCTCACGAGCCTCACCTTGGCTGAAGGCAATACGCATTACATGATGGACGGCCTGATGCTCTACACCATAAATGGCGACACCCTGCTGTCGTGCCACAAAAGCGCCGATTCAGTCTTTCTGCACAGTGGCCTTCGTGCTGTGGGTGGCTTCGGCATGAACAGCGATGTCCGCTACGTCCACGTACCCGAGGGGGTCACGACGATTCTTAACAACGCTTTCAACAGCAGTTCGGTGGTGGCTGTCGACCTGCCGGAAGAGATGGATTTGATTGAAGGTTATGCTTTTTCGGGATGCATGTCACTGACGCGGGTTACGATGCCTTCAAAACTCGGGAAGATGGGGGAAGGATGCTTCCGGGAGTGCATACGCCTGACCTCGGTCGAGATTCCCGATAGTCTCCGCGAGATTCCGAACTCTGCGTTCTTTATGTGCATCAAGTTGAAGGATGTGGCTATGGGCAATGCGGTCGAGACCATCGGACAGTTTGCTTTCGGCGACTGTAACATCGTGGATGTGCAGCTGCCGCCGACGCTGCGCACGATACGGCGAGGTGCCTTCATTGGTGACTATCCTGGAACCGCCAAGCTGCGAAGGGTTTATTTTTCAGGGCCTATAGACACCATCGAGCAAGAGGTGTTCTACAAGCAGCACCTTGACAAACTGCAGTTTGCCGACGCAATGCCTCCCATCTCCGATTACGACTACGGATGTCTTTTTGATGCCACTGTCGACACTATCGCCATTCCCTGCGGCAGCCTCAGCACATGGCTTACCGACGGCTATTGGGGCCAGTTTGCTGACAAATACCTCGAAGACTGCGACGGCATAGAAGAGGCCGCATCGGACAATGTAAAAATTCTCACTGCCATCGGAGAGCTTAGAATCCTTGGCGCAGAGGGCGAACCAATCCATGTGTTCGACGCTCTTGGACGATTGGTTTTCCGCTCTGCGAGAGCCACCGACTGCGAGACTATCCCCCTCCCCTCCTCAGGTGCCTACATCGTCAAAATAGGCAACCTCCAATCCAGAAAAGTGATAGCTTTGAAATAAGCATTTCTACACCAGAATAAAAACAAGGCGACTTACATGAAGGTGGCCGCAGAATGCGGCCGTAAAAAAGAAGCGGCTGCAGATGTTCTGCGGCCGCTTCAACATTGTTCGACTCCTTGTTAGTCGACGTCGGCACGGGCCATGGAGTCTTTGTAGTACTTCTGGTTGATGAATACGTCCTCTTTGTAAGGATTGATGTGGCGTTTCTTCGAGACGCTGATGATGTAGCAGATGGCGATAATGTTGGTAACCAAGGCCAGGGCGCTGATGACGGTCATTGCTGTGGGGTTGGCGTTGGCGGTGCCGCCCTCGACGATACCGTTCAGCGTGCCGTCTGCATAGGTTGTCGGCAGGGCCACCCAGTTGAACTTGTGGAAGCCGTCGTGGAATGTCTCTTGGAAGAGGGGGAACACCTGTGCAAACATGCACCAGATGGCCAGCGTGTTGGCGCGGTTCTGGATCCATCCGCCGCGGTTCCAGAGCAGGGCAGCCACGGTGGGGGCCAGCAGCAGGGCGATGCCGCAGAACCAGCTGTGGGTGGGCAGGCAGTTGTAGGTGTAGGCGAAGTTCCAGATGTCGTAGATGACGATGTAGACCCACGTCATGTCGGCCCAGATCATATCTTTCTTGTCCTTAGAGGCATAGACGTTCCACCAGGCGGTCATACAGAAGATGTTGATGATGCCGGCCAGACCGTTCATGACGTTGTGCCAGCCGCCATACAGCCACACGCCCTCGCTCGAGAGCCACCAGCAGTTCCAGCCCTTGATGGCGCTTTCGAAGTCGGAGGCCACGGCGATGAGGATGTTGATGGCCACGATGACGAAGGGGAAGGGTTTGAACCAGTGCTTGGCGCCGATGCCCCATTTGTACTTGATCATCATAAAGCCGATGCAGCCTGTCAGGGCAGCGTAGAGCTTGGCGTAGTGGAACCAGCCGTTCATGTAGAGGTGGGTCTGGTTGTTGACCGCCCAGTCGGCGCCGGTGCGGGCACCGATGGCGATGGCCACGAAATAGACCGTCAAGGCCAGGGGGATGGCGAGGAAAGTGATGATGCCGCCCATCTTGGTGCGACGGGCAAATTCGTTCCAGAGGATGAGACCGGCCAGCACGACCAGCATCATGCCCCATTGCAGCAGCGCGTGTGCGCCATAAACGTGAAAGAACATAGTTTTGAAGTTTTTGTTAATTTATGATTTTTCTGTATTATGTTGTCTTTCTTTGATGTCGGCAACTCGGGTACCATTAGTTTATGCTTGCAAAAGTAATCATTTTTCGCTGATTGGCAAAAAAGTGTATTTTTGCAACCGCGACCGACGCTCAGCCAATGGCATCAGAGTGCTTGGAATGCAAGGCAATAGAGTAGCAAAACAACAACATGGAAAAGATGAAAAGAAACGTAATAGTCGCTTTTTTGGCAGCGATTTTCTTCACAGGATGTGTGAAAGAGCCACAATACATTGTGTTTCCGCACCAGGGCACGGAGGGCGAACCCTACAGCACGTCGCTTTTCGTGGCCACCGACCGCCACGAGGCGGGCGGTGGCAACAACCTTGCCGCCATGCTACAGCTGATGGCTGCCAACCAGCAAGTGGTGATGCCGCAGATGGTGCTGCTTGGCGGCGACTATGTGGGGCGCGGCCCGGACCACGGCACAACGGGCCAGCCGGCCTTCTCGGTGGAAGATATACGCGGCGAAGTGTTCCGCATCATGGATCCCGCCAAGACGGAGCTGCTGCTCACCTACGGCTCGCACGACCGCGGCTGCACCGAGGGCTACAGTGCTTTCTTCAGCGGCCCGCACCGCTGCGACGGCTACTACGTCTACGGCATCAGCTACGCCCAAATGGTCTTCGCCACCGACTCGTCGGCGCAGGCGGCCATCGACCTCTACCTGGAGCAGGGCGACGACACCACCTCTACGCCTCCCCCACCGCCACCGTCGGACAGCACCACGGCCGACACCGTGCCGCCCCAACCCCACGGCCCGAAGGCCTACAACGGCATCGACGCTGCCGACCCCTTCGGCATATCGGCAGAGACGGCCACACGCCGCTTCACGGCATGGGTCAACTCGCTCGACGACGATGCCCCGATTGTGGTCATGAGCCACGTGCCCATCCATGCCCACCGTGGCGACAATGAGGGCGGAATGGCTTGGTTCGACGCACTGCATAATGCTGCAAAGAAGCACGATGTGATACTCCTCTTCGGCCACAACCACTCGCTCGAGGAACGAGGCGACAGTACCGACCAGTCGGTATACCTGCTCGTGCGAGGCGACAGCATCAGTGTGCAGGGCGACAGCGCAATAGGGATACAGCACAGGCGTCTGAACTTCACCTACGCCAATGCGGGCTACCTGAAGCTCGGATTCTCTACCCTTATCACCTTCACCGACAGCCAGGGCAGCGGACGCTTCGACAAGGCCATCCTCCGCCGCTACAGCCTTGACGGAACGGGCATCCAGTATTTCGGCTCCACGCGCCACCGCAACCCCTACACCATCGCGCTGCACCGCGGCCGATAGAAGCGCCACCCTCACGATGCACACGCAGATTATCTTATACCACCTTCTGGCCATCAACCTGTTGGCATTCATAGCCTACGGCCACGACAAGTGGAAGTCGCAGCATCAGCACCCTCGTACCAGCATCGTCATCGACACCACCGGCACCCTCGGCCGACTGAACTGGAACTACCGCAACATCACCGAGGTACACACCTCCGGCGGCAAAATCGAATGGATACGCAGCTACGAGGCCGACGAGGTGATAGACCGCTTCGAGTGGGTAATCGACGTCGTGGACACGCTCGATGTGAGGAGCCTGATGGTGTGCTGAGCCGCACATGACGGATGGCTCATGTCTGTTTTTCTAATACCAAGGTCAAAAAAATGATTATCCGCATTTTCCACAAAGAAGCCTCGGAGAGGCTTAATCTTAATAACCCCAGACAAACAGAGTGTAGTCTGGGGATCTGTAAATCAAGCCAGTCCCCGCGTCTCGAAGAGACGCGATCTCAAATTTGGGCCTTTTGCGGATAATCATAAAAAATGTATTTTTGCAGATTGAAAACAATCAATTCGTGAAAGGTTTTAATAATGCAAATAATTGACCATCCGACAGATAGAAAGATATTAAACACCATGATGCAAAATTATTTTGGCGACATGGTGAAAGCCGTCGTTGACATTGAACTCAGGAAGATAGGTGTCGACGCTGAATTACATTCCGACATCGAAGAAGTACTATTGTCACAAGGTTCATCGCAATACGACCTGTGGGGTATCAACCTTTATCCCGAAATGGATGGCGACGATTTTATAGAATTCGACTCAATGATAAATATTCGTCCCAGCATGGGCAATCGTAGTCGCGACGTGCAAAACGCCGACACTCGGCAAAAGATAATAGACACAGTAAACTACCTGTTCACATGACCATTGATTTTCAACATAAAGAGCTGGCAAACGGACGTTGGGCTCAGATGTCGTTAGCCGAGCAGATGCTCAACATAGGTAGTGAGGTTTCGCGAGCCAACCGATGGAAAATGAAAGGCAACATTGAGCAATGCCACCGTGCCGCCGACCGGGCTTTGGAGCTTGTGTCGCTGACTATAGACGCACAACGAGGCAAACATAATCTGGGCGAATTCACCAGACTTTATGAGGTTTTGGCCGATTGGTACTATGGTGACAATTACTACCAGACCGACCCCGCGAAACTGCAACGCAGTTTTGACATCTTCTACCATTCGAAATGAACTGTCGTCACAGAACATCTCTATCCAGGAAGCAGAAGAAGAGACTGATAGAAGCGCCACCCTCACGATGCACACGCAGATTATTCTATATTACCTCCTGGCCATCAACCTGTTGGCATTCATAGCCTACGGCCACGACAAGTGGAAGTCGCAGCATCAGCACCCTCGCGGCAACAAGCGCCACACCCGTCGGCGTACCCCAGAGGCAACGCTGCTGCTGCTCGCCGTCATTGGCGGCAGTGTCGGTGCTCTTGTAGCCATGTACCTCTTCCGCCACAAGACCCTTCACCGCAAGTTCACCATCGGCGTGCCGGCAATATTGGCAGTGCAGGTTTCAGCAATCTGCTATTTATTACTAAAATCATGAAAATCAAGACTGCTTTTATAACATTATTGTTCTTGGCGGCAATGGCGGGCTCGCAGGTAAAGGCCCAGAGTGTAGACTACAACATTCTCTGCGCCCTGCAGCAAAGACGCACCCCTACCCTTGACAGAATAATGGTGTGGACATCGAACAGCTTAGTACTTGCGCCAAGTGTGCCCGCAGGTCTGCTTATCGGAGGACTGATTGCAGACAACCAGACACTTGTAGGCATCGGGACAGCCACCGGCATATCGTTTCTTACGGCAGCGGCAGTCACCGAGGCCGTCAAATTCGCCGTCCATCGCCCACGACCATACATCACCTATACCGACGACCTCGTTCCTGTGAAGACAACCGTCGGCTACTCGTTTCCTTCGGGGCATACGTCGCTGACCTTCGCCGTGGCCACATCGTTGAGCCTGAGCAGCAAGAAATGGTATGTCGCCACCCCGTCGATGCTGTGGGCAGCTGGCGTGGCCTTTTCGAGGCTGTATCTCGGCGTGCACTATCCTTCTGACGTTCTGACAGGTATGGCTGTCGGAATACTCTCCGGATTTGCCGGATACTGGCTCTCACGCGAAATATGCGACGACGCAGGGATTCCACCGGCAAAAATGCTAACGCCGCCAATTGTTCTGAAATTCTGACAATCTGAGTTACACAGACATAAGGGAATGGAAATTGCGGTTCTGTCAAGACAGTAAATTCCCGTTACAAGCGTAACGCAGAATACTCGACAGGGCGACTGCAAACGAAAAAAGGCGAAGAAACTACCTTAACACGTTGTGGACAATGTTTGAGCTGCCTGAGGTGCTGCTTCCCGAGGTTCTGGCACTGCCGGTGTAGTAAAGGGTGCTCGCACCCGAGAGGTCGACCGATATAAAGCCGTCGCAGTGGATATAGGCGTCGCTTGAGCCCGACAGCGAGCCCTCGCAATTGCCTGTGACGAGGGCATAGCGGCCGTCGACAATCTTCTGTTTGATGGTGCTCGAACCGGAGAGGTCCAGGTCGAGGGTTTCGACAGTGCCTTCAATGGTGGCGTCGGACGAGCCACTCAAGTCAATATCAAGTTCTTTTGCTGCCACCAGTCCGCTGAAATCCGAAGCGCCGGAAAGGTCGAGAGAGATTTCGTCGGCCTCGATGTCGCAAATGAAATCGGAAGCACCCGACATGTCCACTTCCACCTTCGTGCCTTTAAGGCCGAACTCGCTGTTGAAACTGGAAGCGCCCGAAAGGTCGACATCGGTGAGCGATGCATTGTAGGGCAGAATTACCGTCAAGTCGCCACCACGGTTGCTTCGCCAGCCTTTGATATAGATATTCAGCGTTTTGTCCTTCTCCTTGACCACGATGTGGGGCATAACATTGTCGCCGGCGGTAATGACGACCTGGTCGACAGTGTCGCTGACGGTGACATCGAATGCGTCTTCAACTCTGAGTTCGGTGTAATTGCCTTTGATGCTGAATGTCTGCGTGATAGGGTCTCCGGCCCATTTGGAGCATCCGCTAAGCAAAATTGTCGCCAAAGCGAATAAGGACAAGGCTAATCTCTTCATTTTTAGTGTTGTTTATGGTTAGATGATTACAAATTTAAAGTGCAAAAATAATTATTTTTTTGCATATACAAGGATTATCCAGTTTTTTTCAGACTGCAAAACGCCATATCCTTTGCACCCCTTCAGTAACCGCAAAGCTCCAACACGGCACCCATACATCGCCCGGCTCGGGTACGACATTTCATTTACACGGTACCCATACATCGCCCGACACGGGTACGACACTCCATTTACACAGCACTGACACGGCACCGAGAAGACGTATATACAACTTTTGCCCAAAAAGCAAAAGATTCGCACCCCAAAAAAAACAATTCCAGCCCTCCCCCGCCGCAAAAGAAATCATAACAATTTTATAGTATAATAAAAAATAGTTATAACTTTTTTTTATTACAATTAAAAAAAGTTAGTATCTTTGCAGATGAAAAAAAAATGCCGGTTTATGATAGAAAGAATACTTAAAAAACAGA
Organism: Bacteroidales bacterium; assembly: GCA_017522065.1. Lineage (GTDB taxonomy): Bacteria > Bacteroidota > Bacteroidia > Bacteroidales > P3 > Colimorpha. The sequence continues at coordinate 7,141 of JAFXAD010000019.1, read as the reverse complement.
TTAACAAAAGACTATGGCGAGGAAAGGTAATCATTATCGTCGGTCCGAGACAGGTTGGGAAGACGACATTGCTTCGAATGCTGACTAAAGACAGCGACAGGAGGGTGCTCGTATGGAACTGCGACGAGCCTGATGTGCGTCGCAAATTGACCGAACCGTCATCAACAGCTTTGGGTGCTGAGACATCCGAAGCAGATTTAATTTTAATTGACGAGGCCCAACGTGTACAGAATATCGGCATTACACTGAAACTACTGGTTGACAACTTCCCTGACAAGCAAGTGGTAGTCACTGGTTCATCAGCCATTGAACTGTCGAACTCTATCAACGAACCACTGACCGGCCGCAAATATGAGTATGTGATGTTCCCATTTTCGGCCGAAGAACTAATAAGGGAATTCGGAGCCACGGACGAACGCCGCTTGCTGGAGCGCCGACTGCTCTATGGGTCATATCCCGAGGTGGTGAACCATCCGGGCGAGGAACGTGAAACGTTGACAAATTTGGTAAGCAGCTACCTTTACAAAGATATTTTTTCTTTTCAAGATGTGCGCAAGCCCGAGATAATAGAGCAGCTTTTGCAGGCGCTGGCATTGCAGGTAGGCAGTGAAGTGTCGTTCAATGAATTGGGAAGGACTCTCGGTCTTACGTCGATTACCGTACAACGATATATTGACCTGCTGGAAAAATCGTATGTGCTGTTCCACCTGCGGTCTTTCAGCCGAAACGTGCGTTCCGAACTGAAAAAAAGTCGTAAAATATATTTCTATGACAATGGTGTCAGAAACGCCATACTGGGCGATTACAAATCGTTGGGTCTGCGCAATGACACAGGGGCACTCTGGGAGAACTACCTTATCAGCGAACGTATGAAACGCAACGCCTACAATGCATTCTATGGCAAAAGCCATTTCTGGCGCACAAAGCAACAGCAGGAGGTGGACTACATTGAGGATTACGACGGGGTATTGCACGCCTACGAATTTAAATGGAGCAGCACCAAACAACCGCGCCTGACAGAGACTTTCGCCAAGAACTACCCAGACCACACCTTCACGGTTGTAAATCCAGATAATTATCAGGATTTTGTTTGCGGAAAGCTATAAGCATCAACAATGGAAACCTAAGTTCCATTAAGAAACGTAACTTTTGAGGACAAAAAGGTGCTTAAAAACACGTTTTTTTAAAAATCATCTTCGATTTGGAAATTTATGTGTACCTTTGCATCGTGAATGTGGTCAAAACCACAACAACGTTATGAACTAATACAACATTATTATTAAATTGGGGAACTAAAGCATCTAATCATATTAATTGATTTTATAAACGATTCAAATGATACGAAAACGAATATGCAGAAATAGCGTATTTATTTTATATTTAAAAAATCATTTTATGAATAAAATAGACAATATAAGAATAGCTTTGGTTTTAATAGTAGCTGTTTTCTTATTCGGATGTAGTAATAACGGTAATAAAGAACAACAGACTATCGACTTTGGACACTATGAATATATTGGTACTATAGACAATACAAAAGACACTTCATTTTATAGGTTCAACAGTACACATTTTGATAGCTTGATTTTATCTTATAAGTATGAAGAAGCAGCATCATACCTTAAATGTTATTTTTTTAAAGATATAAATAAGCAGGAAATAGTACAAAGAAAGATTCAAGAATTACTACTTAAAGCAGAACACTTAAACATTAAACATTATAATCAAAATATCCAAAATACTTTTTGGGGCTGTGAATTTGGTTGTTCGAGAGAGCAAGTAATTAGTCGATTAAAAGAACAAGGTTTTGCTGTGGACAAAGAATACAGCACAAATAACCACATACTCTTTAACTATCCTCAAAGTCGTTTTTTTAGTTTTGGTGAAATGGATTGGGATTTTTTGAAAGTATCGTTTAAAAATGACAAATTTGTTAGAATTATTTTTGAAAAAGTCAGCAAGAATCAGATTGATGCGATAAATTATTATGAGGATATTGTATCTGTTATTTCATCGAAATACAATATAAGTGATGATAGTATAGTTGACAATTCAATTATTCGTATGTCTTCAGGGTTCTGTCCTTCCGTAAATGGAATCAGGCGAGTATTCATTGGGTGTGATAGATATTATCCATATGGATCACAGGACATTTGGTATAGAGCTAGTTTAGTCTATTCAGAAGAAAAGAATGTGAAAAAAGTAAGTGATGAATTATAATTATACTTCTATAGTAACGATACCCTAACCTTTTGAATATTATTCATTACGACCAATTCATCTCCGTTATGAATAAAAAGCTCATCGCGGAGATGGTTTTTTATAATGTTTTTCACTTTTTTTGTAATTTTGTAGGTTCACATAGTATAAAAAAGCAAATTAAACATATTAATCCTTAAACGTTTAAGTAATTTAATTAATTATGGCAAAATATGAAGAAAGAGCCAGTGGCTCTTTCGATAGCGAAGCGGAGAACAAAAAAGAAAGCTCCAGTGGAGCTTTCGATAGCGAAGCGGAGAACATGTTTAATGACCGCGCTGGAAGAAAAGGGGATATAGGAAACCGCTGAAATAATAGATTATGGCAAAGGATTTACAAAAAAATAGCAAAAACTTGGTTGAAACGCAAGATATAGAGACTCGTTTGATTGTACTGCGCGGTCAGAAGGTGCTTATCGACCGTGATGTAGCGGAGTTGTATGGTGTCGAAACCAAGAGGGTGAATGAGGCGGTGAAGAACAATCCCGACAAATTCCCGGATGGTTACTTTTTTACTCTGCAAGGTGCTGAAAAGCAGCAACTGGTCGAAAATTTCGACCACTTCAAGACCTTGAAGAACTCTCCCGTCGAGCCTCGCGCTTTCACCGAGAAAGGCCTTTATATGTTAGCCACCATCTTGAAAAGCGAGCGTGCAACAGCTGTAACCATTGCCATCATTGAGACTTTCGCCAAAGTACGGGAGCTGAAACGTGAGTTGGTGGAGTTGCACAAGGAAACTGACAAGACGCTTCAGGAGAAGAAGATGCACCACTTCGGAGAAGTGCTTACCGACATAGTGATGCCCGACCTCGAGACCTCCGAGACGGAATCCTCTCTTGAAATCAACTTCCTCATCGGCAAAATCAAACATACCGTAAAACGAGTAAGAAAAAGTGATAATAAATGACCGTGCTGGAAGACGTGAAGAAATCTCCAGTGGAGATTTCGATAGCGAAGCGGAGAACAAAGAAATAGAAAACTGATGAAATAAAAAGAATGGAAGAATTTGGAAAATACAGATATATCATAGATGAGGTATGTAAAAGAGAACCTTCAAGAAGATTGGTTCGCAGGATAATACCAATTTTAATTGAATGGGCCAAACGGGATGAGACCAGACATACATATGATAATCTCATAAAAGAATTGGGATATTCCCGTTTTTCAGGTATAGGAGATCAATTGGGATATGTCGCAACAATACTGAAACGGTTATCGGAAATCACAAAAACTGATATTCCTACGCTTAATGGTTTAGTAATTAAATCAGAAAAATCGCCACTTCCTTCTAACGGCTTTAGTTTTGTGGTAAAAGAATATGGTGACATTATAGAGAAAAAGAAATATGACATAGTAAATGAAAAAAATAAGGAAGCGGTTATATATCCAAGATGGAATTGGGTGCTAAATAGTCTTGGATTATCTCCATATTGTACCCCCAACGATTGCTTTTATCCTGATGAAGTAAATGAAGACGAATTAAAGGAGGGTCACGCAAGTCAAGTGCTTGTCAATAGATATGAAAGAAATGCAGAAGCAAGGAAAAAATGTATTGAACTGAAAGGAAGTTTATGTGCAGTTTGTGGTATGAATTTTGAGAAAGAATATGGAGAGATAGGAAGAGGATTTATACATGTTCACCATATGGTTCCCTTAAGTTCAATTGGCGAAGACTATGTGATAAACTATGAAAAGGATTTGGTTCCCGTATGTCCAAATTGCCACGCGATGTTGCATAGAAAGAACCCACCCTATACAATCGACGAATTAAAAGAACTAATTGCATTGAGTAATAAAGCAAATTAAACATATTAATCCTTAAACGTTTAAGTAATTTAATTAATTATGGCAAAATATGAAGAAAGAGCCAGTGGCTCTTTCGATAGCGAAGCGGAGAACAAAAAAGAAAGCTCCAGTGAAGCTTTCGATAGCGAAGCGGAGAACAGAGAAGTTTATGACTTGTAACGGATTGGTACGTTTAAGAATTAAAAAATGATAGTATGACACAAAAGCAGGCAATACAATTATTCGAGGAGAAGCGGGTGCGCACCGCTTGGGATACGGATGCAGAGAAATGGTGGTTCTCCATCATCGACTGCATTGCGGTACTGACCGAAAGCGTTGATCCAGCGGCCTATTGGCGCAAAATAAAACAACGACTGAAAGCAGAGGGTAATGAAACCGTGACAAATTGTCACGGTTTGAAAATGCAGGCACCTGACGGCAAGATGCGCCTCACCGATGTGGCGGATACCGAACAGTTGTTCAGGCTTATACAGTCTATTCCGTCGCCGAAGGCGGAGCCGTTCAAGCAATGGATGGCACAGGTGGCGGCGCAGCGCATCGACCAAATGCAGGATCCGGAACTCTCCATCGAGCAGGCGGTGGCCGACTATCGTCGGCTGGGTTATTCCGAGGCATGGATCAACCAGCGTATGCGCTCCATCGAGGTGCGCAAACACTTGACCGACGAGTGGAAGAGGGCGGGGCTTGAAGAGGGACAGCAGTTCGCCTCGCTGACCGACATCATCTATCGCGGTTGGAGCGGCCTATCGGCCAAGGAGTACAAGCAGCTGAAAGGTCTCAAGAAAGAAAATCTGCGCGACAATATGACTGACCTCGAGATTGCCATCAACATGTTGGCTGAAGCCACCACAACACAGATATCGAAGAACGAAAACCCGAAAGGCATGAGCGAGAGTGCAGGCATCGCCCGCCGTGGCGGCGCCACAGCCCGCGTGGCCCGCGAGGCTGCCGAGAAGGAGATTGGCCAGTCGGTAGTCTCGCCGATGAATGCCAAACAGATTGCACAAACCGACGTGCCACACATAGCTACTGACACAGAATCAGAAGAACAATAAGAATTCATAAAGGGAACAGTCCGATGCCGGTTCCATCAGATGTGCAATCTCGCCAATTCGTTATGATATTGATTCAAGTTTCGCATGTATGCGAAATATTTGATATTAAGTCGCCTATGGCGAGAAATCTTACAAATCTACTCAAATCAAACAGAAGAATAATGAAAGATTTGAAAGGATTTGCGAGATTTCTGTCGCGTGCTGCGGCCCGCGAGCCCGACGAGCGAAGAGACACTCATTATCACCAACATATAACTTGCGAAAGTTGAGTAATGATTTTCTAACCGTTTGATAATTACCCGATACGACAAAACCATCTCCGTTGTGAATAAAAAGTTCATTGCGGAGGTGTTTTTTTATATTGTTTTTCACTTTTTTTTGTAATTTTGCAGGTTCACATAGTATAAAAAAGCAAATTAAACATATTAATCCTTAAACGTTTAAGTAATTTAATTAATTATGGCAAAAGAAAAAAAGTTTATGACTTGTGACGGCAACTGCGCTGCGGCGCATGTGGCGTACATGTTCAGCGAGGTAGCAGCTATCTACCCCATCACCCCGTCCAGCCCTATGGCCGAGTATATCGACGAGTGGGCCGCCGGCGGGCGTAAGAACCTTTTCGGCGAGACCGTGAAGGTCGTCGAGATGCAGAGCGAGGCCGGCGCCGCCGGCGCCGTACACGGCTCGTTGCAGGCCGGTGCGCTGACCACCACCTACACCGCTTCGCAGGGTCTGCTGCTGATGATCCCGAACATGTACAAGATCGCCGGCGAGCTGCTGCCCGGCGTGTTCCACGTGAGCGCCCGCGCCCTGGCCGCCCAGGCCCTCTCCATCTTCGGCGACCACGCCGACGTGATGAGCGCCCGCCAGACGGGCTTCGCCCTCCTCGCCGAGAGCTCGGTGCAGGAGGTGATGGACCTCGCCCCTGTGGCTCACCTCGCCGCCCTGAAGGGCCGCGTGCCGTTCCTCAACTTCTTCGACGGCTTCCGCACCAGCCACGAGATCCAGAAGATCGAGGCTTGGGATATGGAGGACCTGCGTCCGCTCGTCGACCAGAAGGCCCTCAAGGCTTTCCGCGAGAACGCCCTCAACCCCGAGCACAACGTGACCCGCGGTACCGCCCAGAACAGCGACGTCTATTTCCAGACCCGCGAGCTGCAGAACAAGTACTACGACGCCCTGCCCGACATCGTGGCCGAGTATATGGCTGAGATCAGCAAGCTGACCGGCCGCAACTACGCCCCCTTCACCTACTACGGTGCCAAGGATGCCGAGAACGTCATCGTGGCTATGGGTTCGGTGACCGAGACCATCAAGACCGTCGTGGACTACCTCAACGCCCAAGGTAAGAAGACCGGCTGCGTGACCGTCCACCTCTATCGTCCCTTCAGCGTGAAGTACTTGATGCAGGCCATGCCCAAGAGCCTGATGGAGCATGTGAAGACCATCACCGTTCTCGACCGCACCAAGGAGCCCGGTGCCAACGGCGACCCCCTTTATCTCGACATCGTCGAGGCTTTCAAGGACTGCCCCTACAGACCCACCATCCTCGGCGGCCGCTACGGTCTGTCGAGCAAGGACACCACCCCAGCCCAGATCATCAGCGTCTTCAACAACGCCGAGGGCGAGAAGAAGAACCAGTTCACCATCGGCATCGTCGACGACGTGACCTTCCGCTCGCTGCCCATCCTGCCCGAAATCTCCATCCTGCCCAAGGGCACCTTCGAGGCCCGCTTCTACGGCCTCGGTGCCGACGGTACCGTGGGTGCCAACAAGAACAGCATCAAGATTATCGGCGACAACACCGACAAGTACAGCCAGGCCTACTTCGACTACGACTCGAAGAAGAGCGGCGGCTACACCTGCTCGCACCTGCGCTTCGGCGACAACCCCCTGCCGGCACCCTACCTGGTCGGCACGCCCGACTTCGTGGCCGTCCACGTGCCCAGCTACCTGCGCAAGTATGACTGCCTGCGCGGCCTGAAGGACAACGGCACCTTCCTCTACAACAGCCCCTGGACC
>JAFXAD010000018.1 GCA_017522065.1 Bacteroidales bacterium | reverse complement strand
CTTTGCGAAACGTTCGCGTTTTGTTTGCAAAACAAATTTCTAAATATCAATTCGTTTAATTCGTACAATTGCTCATTGCATTTTCTTTATTCATTATGTATTCGCAGGCATACCACGCCGTTTTAAATAATTATTAGATGTTCTCTTATACTGTTTATCACGGTCTCTTTACTTTTCGCCTTTGAAGTCTCCACGGTCTACCACCGTTTCGTAACCGATGCGTTTCACGCGCTGTTCGGTGCATGCTCGGCATTCGGCAGCCTCCTCGCCCGTACAAATCTTGTTGTCGTAGATGGCATAATCCTTGCGATGGTCACGCGGCGAAAGGTTTGGCATAATGACATTTGCGCCAAACTGGATTCCGAGTTCACGTCCCTGAGGATGTAGAGTGCCGAGTGCCGTCGTTGCCGGGAGGAGCACATGCGGATGCAGAAGCCTTATGATTGCCAGCAGCCGCAACGTGTCGCTCACTTTCCCGTTCGGCCATCCGGCAAACGGAGTGTTCTGTGTCGAGACAAAAGGCCCTATTCCAACCATTTGCGGCTGAAGTGTACGTATGAATTGAAGGTCGGCATAGAGTGTGTCGACAGTCTGGTATGGCGAGCCGACCATGAAGCCGCAACCTACCTGATAGCCAATCTCTTTCAATGCATAGAGGCAATTCATCCTGTTCTGGAACGACATCTCGCTCGGATGCAGCTTTGCATAGTGCTCTGGCGAGGCCGTCTCGTGCCGCAGCAAATAGCGGTTGGCACCGGCATCGAAAAGAGCCTGATAACTCTCGCGGCTACGTTCGCCCAACGACAGGGTTATCGCACAATCCGGAAAACGCTCGCGCACCGTACTCACGATACGGCACATTCGCTTGTCGTCGAACCAGCCGTCTTCCCCACCCTGCATCACGAACGTGCGGAAACCAAGTTTGTAGCCCTGCTCGCAGCAATCGTAAATCTGCTCGTCGGTCAGGCGGTATCGGACTGCTTCACCATTGCTGCGGCGCAAGCCACAGTAGAGGCAGTCGTTCTTGCAATGGCTCGAAAGCTCGATGAGTCCGCGCATGAATATCTTGTTCCCATAAACAGACGTCGCCACTTCACGTGCCGAATTACGCAGATATTCAACACTTTCCTTATCTTCGGTCGCAAGAATATGTCCAAGCTCGTCGCGAGTTATATCACGAGTTTCGCGTATATGGTCTACTATATTCATCAGAGTGTCTGGATATTACATTTTGCCGCACGAAGCCTCGCCGCGGGCGGCAGGTTGGCAGCACTTGGGCAGTTTTTCGATGGCACGGGGATTGGGCTTCTCGTTGGCAGTGCGTACACCATTGGCGGCCAACGCCTTCTCGATTTTTTCAGGAGTCGTTTTGCCCTCCTTGTAGACAACCGTCACCGATTTCTTGTCCTGGTGCAAAGTCCATTCCACAACGCCCCTTTCATAGGCCAGCGTGTTTTCGATAGTGGCATTCAATCCCTTGCAGCAATATCCAGGAATTGAAATATCAGTCGTTTTAGTGTTCTTTTTGCTTTGGGCAAAGGCTGTCGTGCAGAAGCAAGCGACAATCAGAAGTATAAGTGCTTTTTTCATAGTTATAGTATTTGTTTGGATAACGCCGAAAGGCATAAAATATTATTCTCATTAATACAATATGTACAAATCAGAGGATATTGAATCTTAATCCGATGTAGTACAGACGTCCCATAAGTGGTGCGTAGACGATGCTTGCGTCGAAAGCCTGCGAGAAGGGTGCATCGTAGCCGACGACGGGATGTTCCTGAACGTATCCCGTTATATTCTCTACACCGGCATAGAGTTCGAAATGCTTGAATTTGCGTGTTATCTGTCCGAGCATATAGACATACGGCGAGGTCTCGCCCTGCACGGCTCCCTTGTTGAGCGGCAGACGCTGCGGCCCGTTGAGCTGTGTGGTAAGGTCGAAGCGCCATTTGTCGAAACGCGTATGATAACTTAGCACCAGCAGTCCCTTCCAGAACGATGTATAAGGTTTTCGCATGAGGATTCCGTGATACGTGCAGCGCACATCGCTGATTTTTCCGGCAACAGAGGCCGTGAAACCTTCAAAGGGCTCAATGCTGAAATCGGCCTGCAAGACACTCGAATAGCTCTCGCCGTCAAGATTGCCGAAATGGACCTCGTCGGGGGCCACATCGAAGTCGACAACAGCCTGGTTTACGAAACGCGTATGGTAATAGTCAATCGTCAGCGTAGCCTCGCGGTCGTCACTAATCTTGAAGCTTTTCGACATATTCAGTCCGCCGTTCCATGCCTCTTCGCGCCGTATCCACTCACTCTGGACAATCTTGCGTCCCGAAGCCAAGACACCGAAATTCTCGGCAATAAGGTTCGGCGTGCGGAATCCGCGTCCGACAGAGCCGCGCAGAATCCAGTCGTGCCACACGTTCCAGCGGAAGTGGAACCGGGGCGTCAAGGCGTGGCTTTCGAAATCGTCATTGGCATAGTATGCAAACATTGTCTGGAATCTTTTTGACGGCGGCACACTATAGTCATAGCGCAAGCCAAGCGTGGCATTGAAATCATCGCCATAGCGGAAAGTGAATTGCCCAAATATGCCAGGAAGAACCTCGCGATACGAGTAGTTGTCGCCATCAGCAAAGCTGACTTGACCGACATAACCAAGATACGGGATATAGTACAAATCCTCACTGACATCGCTGTAGCGGAACGAAAGGCCGTAATCGACAATATGTCCGCCACTTACCTCCGCGTTGACAAGCAGGTTGACATACAAGTCTTTCTCTTCGCCATGATAGTCCGAAAGGCCATAGAAGGCATCCTGCCGGAACCATGTGCCCGCCACCTGCGAACCGAACGAAGCCGTATTCGACAACCGGAACCCATTCTTGGTAAAGAAATGTATTCTGTCTGTCGTTCCGCCGAAGCCATATATGCTGTCGTTGCCTCGCATCGGTTTCTCGAAACGCATATCGCCGCCCAAACGCTCTTCGTGAGTGTAGTTGACAAGCGTCTGTGAGACGAAGCCTTTGCCATTCTCATAGTGCCAACGGTTGATGGCATTAAACTGACGCTGAAGCGGATAGTCCATAAAACCATCGTGACCGATATGGTCAGTCCGCTTGGTGTCATAAGCCCCATACAGCAATAATCCCGTGGCAAGATGTTCGTTGAAGCGATGGTTGACTCTGGCTGTGACTTCTGATTTCAGATCACTGTTCTCGTAAAGGTTGAGCGAGAATCTGTCGCCCTTGTTCGGTTTTTCGTACTCAATGTTAATCGTTCCCGTAATAGCCTCATAACCATTCTTGACCGTTGCCACACCTTTGCTCACCGAGATACTCTCCATCCATTGCCCCGGCACATAGCCAAGTCCAAACGGTGCCGAAAGACCGCGCAGGAACGGAGTGTTCTCGAGCAACATTTGCGAGTACACACCCGTAAGTCCCAGCAGCTGTATTTGCTTGCTTCCCGAAACGGCATCGCTGTATCCGACATCGACCGTTGTCGAATTTTGGAAACTTTCGCCCAGATTGCAACATGCAAGTCCGCGCAACCCTTCGGTTGTAATCACCTCAGTCTGCTCGAGCGACGTCATCTTATTGAAAGACAGTTTGCGACGCCCGCGCACCGCAACCTTTTTCAATCGCTGCGCCTGACTATGGAGATTCAGCACAAACGATGTGTCGCTGTGGATTATTATCGTGTCGCTCTGGTAGCCAGCATAGCGAACCACCAGACGGTGCGAACGTTCGTGCCGCGGCAGACTGAAATGACCCTCCGCAGAACTCATCGTACCGGCGGAAGTTCCCTCCCACTGCAGACCGACACCCACAAGGGGTTCGCCGCTACCGGAATCGACAACGCGGCCCGTCACCTGCGACAGCGCAGACGACGACGCGCACACAAACGCGACAAGGAAAATCAACCCACAGAAGGTTATGATTGTCTTTTCCTTTCTCCACTGTTCTACTTTGTCTCCTCGTTGAATCATAACCTTCTGCAGTCTAAAGTTTTTAAATGATTATCAGAATATCAAACCGACACCCAAACTATACGTCATGTCGCCACCCGACGGTTTGGTAACTCTGCCATCGACATATATGGCACCAAGCAGGTCGATACCGGCACCGAAAACCAATGAGTACTTTGCGAAGTCTACGCCTTCAGAACTCACGTTCTTGATATTCGTATAGAACTCAGGGCCAGCAAACAAGCGAACGCTGAGCAGCTTCTCAAGTTCCACAAGCCGTACTGCTGCCAGAACAGGTATCGACAGGTTGACAGTCTGCACATTTTCAAACGCGCTCATGGCTGCACTGATAAAGTCGGTTTGCGCATCGACCGTGTCCCAGACCGACCCTATCGAGAAGTTGGCCTCAGGCTGGATGGTAATCCATCGTCCGACGTTGATACGCAGCAGCAACCCTGCCTCGCAACCTCTTAAAAAATCGGTCGAAAAATTCTGGTATTCATCTTTCACACTGCTTACCATCTCGTCGATCGACGCAGTGGAATACTGTAGTTTGAGACCCATCTGCAAGAGTTGTGCCCGTGCCGGTATCAGCATTGTTGCCAAAAATGCGATAAAAATCAAATATTTCTTCATAATTATAAGGATTTAAAATGGTTATTAAAGTGTATTGACTGTCTTATTCCAAATCGCGACCATGGCAGTTCTTGTATTTCTTGCCGCTGCCGCAAGGACACGGATCGTTGCGTCCAACCTTCTTCTCGACATGTACAGGCTGCGGTTTTTCGCGCGGCGCGGTACGCTGGGCTTCAGGGGCATCGTTGCGGCTGGTGCGCAGATTGCGCTGGTTGCTGGTAGGCTGACGGCCCTCCTTCATCTCGCTGTCGTCCTTCACCGGAAGGCTGGCGCGGCTGAGGAAAGAAGCAATCTGACGGTTGATGTCGAGCAACATTTTCTCGAAGAGGTTGAACGACTCGAACTTGTAGATGAGCAACGGGTCTTTCTGCTCGTAGGAAGCATTCTGGACCGAAGTCTTCAAGTCGTCGAGTTCGCGGAGGTGTTCCTTCCACATGTCGTCGATGATTGCCAGGGTGATATTTTTCTCGATATTGAGCTGAACCTCACGTCCGCCGTTCTCGTATGCTTTCTGAACAGGGCATACGACGTTCATCGTTTTCACGCCATCGGTAATCGGGAAGACCACATTCTGATAACGCGTGTTTTCGTGAATGTTCTTGATAAAGGGATAAGCCAGCTCTGCAAGGCGCTGCATACGTTCCTTGTATGAATTGTAGGTCAACTCATAGAGTTTTTCGACCATCTCGTTGCCACGGGCATTGAAGAGTTCGCGTTCGCTAAACGGTACATCGAGAGCGAAAACACGGATCATCTCCATCTTGAAACCCTCGTAGTCGTGGTTCTGGTCGGCATCATTATATATAAGTTCACAAGTATCGTAGAACATGTTGCTGATGTCGATGCTGAGGCGGTCGCCATAGAGGGCGTTGCGACGCTTGTTATAGATAACGGTACGCTGGTTGTTCATCACGTCGTCGTACTCGAGCAGACGCTTACGCATACCAAAATTGTTTTCTTCGACCTTCTTCTGGGCACGTTCTATCTGTTTCGTAATCATCGAACTCTGAATGACCTCACCTTCCTGCAGACCCATACGGTCCATGAGCGAGGCAATGCGTTCCGAGCCGAAAATACGCATCAGGTCATCCTCGAGCGATACAAAGAAGAGCGAACTTCCCGGGTCGCCCTGACGACCGGCACGACCACGCAGCTGGCGGTCAACGCGGCGGCTTTCGTGGCGCTCGGTACCGATGATGGCCAGACCACCACGCTCGCGCACATCGCCCTTGAGCTTGATGTCGGTACCACGACCTGCCATATTGGTGGCAATGGTCACGCGACCGGGCTCGCCGGCCTCGGCGACGATGTCGGCCTCTTTCTTGTGCAACTTGGCATTGAGGACGTTATGCTTGATACCCTTCATCGTCAGCATCTTGCTGAGGAGTTCCGATGTCTCGACCGAAGTAGTACCCACCAGCACAGGACGGCCCTCGCCGCGCAGACGCTCAATCTCTTCGATGACTGCTTTATACTTCTCGCGCTTGGTCTTGTAAATCTTATCGTCCATATCGACACGGGCGATAGGTTTGTTGGTCGGGATAACAACCACATCCAGTTTGTAAATGTTCCAGAACTCGCCGGCCTCGGTCTCGGCAGTACCCGTCATACCGGCCAGTTTCTTGTACATACGGAAATAGTTCTGCAGCGTGATGGTGGCGTATGTCTGAGTGGCGGCTTCGACCTTGGCGTTCTCCTTGGCTTCGACAGCCTGATGCAGACCGTCGCTCCAACGGCGGCCCTCCATTATACGGCCCGTCTGTTCGTCGACAATTTTCACCTGACGGTCTTCGGTCAGCACGTAGTCGACATCCTTTTCGAACAATGTGTATGCTTTAAGCAGCTGGTCGACAGTATGGACACGGTCGCTTTGGACTGCGAAGTTGGCGTATATCTCGTCTTTTTTCTTGTTTTTCTCTTCTGGTGTCAGGTCCTCTTTTTCCAGTTCAGCGATTTCGGCTCCCACATCGGGCAGCTGGTAGAAACGGCGGTCCTCACCCATTTCGGCAAGGTAGTCCATACCTTTGTCGGTAAGTTCGACGGTGCGCTGTTTCTCGTCGACAACGAAGAAGAGTTCGTCGTCGATAATGTGCATATATTTGTTCTGCTCCTGCATGTAGAAGTTCTCGGTCTTCTGGAGCAGGCTTTTGACGCCAGTCTCACTGAGGAACTTTATGAGGGCCTTGTTTTTCGGGAGACCGCGATAGGCGCGCAGAAGTGCCATGGCACCGGCTTGGTCCGGCTTTTGGTCAAGGTTTTCCTTGAGTTCGCGTTTTGCGTCGGCAAGGATGGTGGTAACCAAGGCGCGCTGTTTTTCATACAGTCTTTCGATAGTCGGTTTGAAGCGGTCGAACTCCTGGTCTTCGCCTTTCGCCGTGGGACCGCTGATGATAAGAGGTGTACGGGCATCGTCGATGAGCACCGAGTCGACCTCGTCGACAATGGCGTAGTTGTGGCCGCGCTGCACCAGCTCGTCGGGATTGCGGCTCATATTGTCGCGCAGATAGTCGAAACCGAACTCGTTGTTGGTTCCGTAAGTGATGTCGCTGTTGTAGGCGCGTTTACGTTCGTCGCTGTGCGGTTCCCACTTGTCGATGCAGTCGACCGTAAGGCCGTGGAACTCGAAAAGCATGCCCATCCACTCCGAGTCACGCTTGGCGAGGTAGTCGTTGACAGTGACCACATGGACGCCCTTGCCCGGCAGGGCATTAAGGTAGACAGGCAGCGTGGCGACAAGCGTCTTACCTTCACCGGTAGCCATCTCCGCAATCTTGCCGCTATGGAGCACAACGCCACCGATAAGCTGCACGTCGTAATGGACCATGTCCCATTTTATCATGTTGCCGCCGGCCATCCAGCTGTTTTTGTAGTGGGCTTTTCCCGAGTCGTCGATATTGACGCTCTCGCGGCGTGCCGAGAGGTCGCGGTCATGGTCGTTGGCAGTGACCACCACCTCGTCGTTTTCTGCGAAGCGTCGTGCTGTTTCCTTGACCACAGCAAAGGCTTCGGGGAGTATGTCGTTGAGTATCTTCTGAGTCTTGTCGTATGATGTCTTTTCGAGGTCGTCGATGCGCTTGTAGAGCTGCTCTTTTTCGTCGACGGGCATATCGTACTCGTCTTCGATGCGTTTGCGCAGCGTTGCCAGCTCGTCTTCCTCTGCCTGAATCTCGTTCTGGATACGTTGTTTGAATTCTATTGTTTTTGCACGGAGCTGGTCGTTGTCAAGTTCCTTGATGGTAGGGTAGATTTTGAGTGTCGCATCGAGGAAGGGTTGAACCTCCTTAAGGTCGCGTTGCGATTTGCTTCCAAAGAGTTTGCTTAGAAAATTAGCCATTTTATATTAATACTATATATTTATTACACTAAATAACAGTATATTGCACCTACATAAGCACAATACAACAATTTACAAAAATAACAAAAGTCTATAAAACAGACAAAAAAAGTTGTCACAAAAAGCGACAACTTTTAAGTTTTGCACTTTCGGGCAAACAACTCTTGAAGACAATCAAATGGATTCGACCGACTGCAGTTTCTCGAATGCGGCGACCATATTCTCGGCGCCGTCAAAGATTTCGCTGATGTGGGTTGCAACCATATAGGCCGGTGTAGTGACCACCCTGTTGATGTCGTCGACACACACCTCGGTAGGCTTGCAGGCTTCGATGCGGCACCCGAAACCTTTAGCAATTTTTGCAGCAGTATTGTCGTCCGTGCCAAGCGTCAGGCCAACACCGTATTTGCCAAGCACTTTGGCAACCACAATCGGGGCAATGCACATGGCCATGATAGGCTTTCTGGCCCTGTAGGTCTCGAGGATGGCGTCAGTGACACCGTCGATGACGGTCATTTGAGGGCCGTCGAAGGCGTATGTACTGAGATTGCGCGCAGCACCCATGCCGCCTGGGAATGCAAGGGCATCGAAGTCGGCTATTCTGAACTCGTCGAGGGGCTTGATGTTGCCTCGGGCAATACGGGCACTTTCGACAAAGATGTCACGCTGCTCGATGTCGACCACCTTGCCCTCGTCCTCCTCATCGTCGACGACATCGACATGAGGCACAACCTCGAAATAGCCTTCGGGGGCGAAACACTGGTACTGCCATCCGCGACGGTCGATAGCAAGCAGAAGGCCCAACGACTCCTGCAGCTCGCTGCCGTCACGATTGCCACAACCTGAAAGTATTACTGCTATCTTTTTCATTTTCAGAGTAGATAATTACGAAAACGAAGACGAAAACGAGATTGGGGCTGTCGCCTGTTTCCGTTTTCGTCTTCGGTTTCGGTTTATGTTAAAAATTATTTGCCTGCGTTATATTCGTCGACCGACTCTTTGATGAGCTGGAACGTAGCCTCGATATCGTTGTCGAGACCCATCGAGAAGCGGATAAGGCCTTCGCTCATACCCATTTCCTTCTGGATATCTTCAGGCACCTCGCTCGAAGTGGACTTGCCGCTGTTGCTGAAGAGGGTCTTGAAGTAGCCCAACGACACGGCCAGATAGCCGACGCCCTTGTTCTGCATGATTTCCATGATGCGGCTGGCTGCCTCGGCGGTTCCCATATCGATGCTGATCATACCGCCAAAACCGTAACCGGGGTTCATCATGCTGCAGAAGAGCTCATAGTCAGGATGCTCGGGCAGACCGGGGTAGTTGTATTTGAAACCGACCTCTTTGAAGCGTTTTGCAAGGTACATGGCGTTTTCGCCGTGTTTCTGCATACGGATATGGAGGGTATGGAGATTCTTGAGGATGCTGCTGCTGCGCATTGGATCCAGAACGGGACCGAGGAGCATGCAGGTACCATTGTTGACATCGATGAGGCTGCCAATGTATTCGGCACTGCCGCAGATGGCGCCGGCAACACAGTCGTTCTTACCGTTGATGAACTTGGTCATAGAGTAGACAACGACGTCTGCGCCCAAACGGTAGGGGCTGAAAATCATAGGAGTGAAAGTGTTGTCAACGATAAGTTTTGCACCGTGTGCATGAGCTATCTTGCTGAGTTCAGGAATATTGGCGATACGGAGCAGAGGATTGTTCATGGTCTCGGTGTAGAGCACCTTGGTATTGGGGCGGATAGCCTTCTTGACGGCCTCGAGGTCCTGGAAATTGACGAAAGTGGTTTCGACATTGAATTTCTTCATATAGTTTGCCATGAAAGCGAATGTACCGCCATAGGTAGTCATTGAAGAGACGATATGGTCGCCGCTCTTGACTTCATGGAGCAGTGCGCAGGTGATGGCTGCAAGACCCGAGCCGGTGCACCATGCTGCCTCAGTGCCTTCCATAGCTGCAAGAGCCTGGCAGAGAGCAAGGTTCGAAGGATTCCAGTGACGGCTGTAGAGGAAATAGCCTTCAGTCTCGCCGTGGAAGGTTTCGGTCATAAGATGTGCTTCGGGGAAAGTGAAAGTGGCGCTGTCGCTGATTGCGGGATTCACACCACGGTTAGCATCGCGTCCGTCGAGACGCTGGATTGCTGTTGCGGGATCAAATTTCTGCATAACTATTTATTTTATATTTATATATATTAAAAAATACTTTTTTATTAGTTTTGCAAATGTACATAAAAAATTTGATTTCTAACCCAATGGTCAAAATAACTGCAAACAGGTTGCGAACAGTTTTTTTGCAAAAGAAATTCTGACGGCGCCGGAGGCACAGGCTCGTCATGCGCCTATAAGGAATACCGTGTTGCGCTTGTGCAGGTTGATGCCAGCGCGCTCCTTGCGCCATCGTGACGCCGTAAGGGTGCGGATGGTCTGTGTGGGAAGGGTGATGTCGCACGCCACGCAGACAAGGGTTTCGGGGTGCAGGGTCTCGCTCAGGCTCTCGAGCATCTGGTTGTTGCGATACGGGGCTTCGATGAATATTTGGGTCTGTCCGCTGCGCAGGGTCAGCTGCTCCAGTTGGCGGATGGCCGCGGTGCGCTCGTGCGGCTTGACGGGCAGGTATCCGTTGAAAGCAAACGATTGTCCGTTGAGCCCCGACGCCATAAGTGCAAGCATAAGCGACGAGGGGCCGACCAGCGGCAGTATCTCAATGCCTTTGCTCTGCGCCATCCGAGTGACGAGCGCACCGGGGTCGGCAACGCAGGGCAGACCGGCCTCGCTAAGCAATCCCACGTCAGCTCCTTTCTGCACGGGGTCAAGAAAATGGGTTATCTCTTCAGGATGTGTATGTTCGTTGAGTATATGGAACTCTGTGTCGTCGATGGGATGGACATACCCGGCCTTCTTGAGGAACCGTCTGGCAGTACGCAACTCTTCAACAATGAAGGTGTGGCAACTGTTCAGCAATTCGCTGTTCGCCGAAGGAAGTGAGAAGGCGATGTCGTCGGCTCCGATGGGCACGGGAAAAAGGATTAGACGTCCAGGCATGAGAATTGGAGATTGAGAATTGAAAACTACTGTTTGTTCTCTTGAGCCTTGATAAGGTTGACGTTGTACACTTCAGTTTCAGTCATCTCAACGTTTCCAATCTCTATGTCTTTGGCCTTAAACCAACTCTGCGTGGCGAAATATTCCTTCAGATTGGGTTCCTTGAATTGGTAGCCGTGACGGGCATAGATGGAATTGCGCGCAAGGGCGAGTTCGTTTTTTGACAGACCCTCGACATCGCTCTTGGTGAGCTTGCGCGAAGAGGCATCGATGAGTCTGCAGTTGCGGTAGATATTGGTTGCCGACAGCTGTGTTGCTGTGGCCGCCTCCCGACGTTTTTGTTCGGCGGCTTTCTCGGCAGCGGCTTTCTCGGCGGCTATGCGCTGCTCTTCGGCTCTACGTTTTTCTTCGGCGGCTATGCGTTGCTGCTCTTCCTTTATCCGCACGCTGTCGGCTTTGGCAACGGGCGCAGGATCGGCCTGCTGCTCCTGCTCGATGGCGACAGACGCGACATCGGACGAGTTACTCCACGGCTTTGCGACACAGAGGACGATTGTTGCGCAGACGGCTACAATGGCTGTGCATACGACGGCGGTGAGGTTGATACGTGCAGGCTCTTCGTCGATGATTTTCTCATGTTCCAGCAA
Organism: Bacteroidales bacterium; assembly: GCA_017522065.1. Taxonomy (GTDB): domain Bacteria; phylum Bacteroidota; class Bacteroidia; order Bacteroidales; family P3; genus Colimorpha. Next base: position 762 of record JAFXAD010000018.1, on the reverse strand, counting down.
TGGAGTTGCAGCTTTGTCGACATGCGAATCGACGGCTTCCATAATGGATTCGGTAAAGGTTGGCTGTTGGTTATTTTGGTTATCTTCAGCGGATTGCATTTTACGAAATTGATTAGAGAATCGATAATGTCAATTAATATGTTCAGATAACGCACAAATTGTTTTTTTCGTCTTTTTTGAAGAATAATTTTCATGGAGCCTCTATAATTCCATTATTTTAAACACGAATCACACGTATGAAACGAATATTTCGTCCCGAAGAAATGTTTTCAAACACTATTTGCACGAATGAGCCCGGATTGCTCGAGTCTTTTGGGGATGCGCTCCGCGCAGAATTTTTTCAAAAATCAAATTCAAATTTTTCAAATTATTTTGAACACTAATGGATTATGGCACGGAGGCGAAAGCAACATCATGACACGGAGGCGAAAGCAACATCATAATTCCGCGTCAGCGGAATAAATCTACAAGATCTACAAGATTTCTGCCGCGTCAGCGGCAAGGAGATTTAAAACGCGAATGACCGTAAATGCCCGGATTGCTCGATTCTTTTGGGGATGCGCTCCGCGCAGAAATTTTCCAAAAATCAAATTCAAATTTTTCAAATTATTTTAAACACTAATGGATTATGGCATTAAGGCGCAAGCAACATCATGACACGGAGGCGAAAGCAACATCATAATTCCGCGTCAGCGGAATAAATCTACAAGATCTACAAGATTTCTGCCGCGTCAGCGGCAAGGAGATTTAAAACGCGAATTG
>JAFXAD010000017.1 GCA_017522065.1 Bacteroidales bacterium | reverse complement strand
TAGGGTTTTAGGGTTTGATGGGTTTGATGGGGATGATGGGTTTGATGGGGTTGATGGGTTGGAGGGTTATGTTACTTTTCGTATTGGCGGTGGTACAGACGGTCAGATCCGTGCCACCGAGAGAGTTGCAAATGAGTTTATTTGCGTTTTTCGATAGCGGCGATGATGGCATTGGAGATGTCGTGGATGTCGCCGAAACCGTTGACTTTGACATGGAGACCCTTGCTTTCGTAGTAAGAGGCGACGGGGAGAGTTTTGGCCTCGTATTCTTTGAGGCGGTTTTTGATAGTCTCCTCGTTGTCGTCGCTACGTCCGGAGACCTTGGCACGTTCGAGCATGCGTCGGATGAGTTCTTCGCGAGGGACGTCGAGGCTGACCATACAGGTGAGTTTGCGTCCATGTTTTGCGAGGAGTTTCTCGAGGGTTTCGGCCTGAGCGACGTTGCGCGGGAAGCCGTCGAACAGGATGCCTTGTGTATCTTTGGCAATGGCATTGTCGATCATTTCGACTACGATGTCGTCGCTCACGAGACTGCCGGAGTCCATGATGTTTTTGATGCGTTTTCCGAGTTCGGTCTGGTCTGCAATTTCTTTGCGCAGCAGGTCGCCGGTGGAAATGTGGTTGAGATTGTATTTCTCGACGAGCAGGTCACTCTGGGTTCCTTTGCCTGCACCCGGAGCGCCGAAAAGGATTATGTTAAGCATGATTTGAGGGTTGGAGGGTTTGAAGGTTTGAGGGTTGGAGGGTTTGAGTTATTTTACAGAAACAATTTCGATATCGAATACAAGAGGGCTGTTTGGCGGGATGATGCCGAGGTCTTGGGGGCCATAGGCGAGAGCCGAGGGGATGACGAGAGTCAGCTTGCTGCCGGCAGGCTGGTTGATGACGCCTTTTTCCCAGCCGCGGATCAGGGACATTTCGCCGACGCGGTAGGAGAGAGGTTCGTAGGGGCGGTTGCTGTCGTAGATGTTGTTTTCCTTGGCAACGCTTTCGATGCTGGTGTCGAACACTCTGCCGTCGAGGAGGCGTCCGGTGTAGTTGATGGCGACATTGCGTCCGATTTCGACTTTGGGGCCATTGCCCTTCTTGTTGACAGCGATGTACAGGCCGTCGTCGTCGGGAGAGGCTTTGATGCCTTTTTCGGAGACATACTGAGCAAGAGTTTCTTTCTCGGCTTCGTGCATTTGTTCCATGTTCTCCATGTAGTTTTTGCGTTCCTCGTTCATTTCCTCTTGAGTAATGATGTCGGTGAGGTGGATTTCATAGTAGAGTTTCATACCGGTGCCGGCTTTGTAGAAAGGCGGGAGTTGCATACCGAGAGCAGCCACGGAGTCGGCCTCGACAACGAAGATGGCTTTGTCGCCGATGTGCATCATAAGCAGACCTTCGGGGAGGTCGCCTTTGAAGAGGTTTTCGCTGGCCATAAGGATGCGGTCGGGAGTGGTGACGCTACGGAGGACCGAGTCGTTGAGTTTCAGCGTGCAGGTACCGACGAGCACATCATTCATCTGGACTTGTTGTGCATCTTTGTTTGTCTCTAAAAATTTATACTTAAGACCGTTAGGAGTGGTCTTGAAACCGTCGCCGCAGCTCGTCAAAAACGACGCGCAGAGAGTGAGTGCAGCAAATAATCTGAAAAACTTTTTCATTTTTTTTTGATATTATTGATTTTGTTTAAATTGTTTATTATTATTCAGTTGTCGATAGTAAGGTCGATTACGAGAATAGCGCTTTGAGGTATTCGGTCGCCATCGCCACCGACGCCATAGGCGAGGTTGGAAGGCAGAATGATTTTGGCTCTGCTGCCGTAGCGCAAGCTGCGCACCGCTTGGTCGAGTCCAATCATGTCGCGTTTGCGACCTGCGACAAAGTGTTCTTCAACATTGGTATAAAGTGTTTTGCCGTTGATGGCTTCGACATTGTAACGAATCGATACGCTGTCTTCGAAGCCGATAGGTTTGCCGCTACCTTTTTCGTATTCCCACACTCTGGCACCTTCGGGCAATTTGGTCATAGTCCATCCGTACCGGCTAATGTATTCGTCAATGGCAGTCTCTTCGGATTGTGCTATAGTCCTGTTGGCATTGATCATGTGCTCCTTGAGACTGTTGTTCTGCGTGTTCACCGGTCCCACGATAGGAGGGTCGTTATGACATGCCGTGAGCAGTCCAAAAGCCAATATGAGAAAAGTTTTTTTCAAGGTAGGGTGATTTAAGACAGTTCTTTTAACATGTTTTCTTCCAAGATTTTCAGTGTCGTGTCGAAATCGTAGGGCGAAGTGGCGCCGCTGGCCTTTGTGTGGCCGCCGCCTCCAAAGTATTGCTTGGCGAATGCGTTGACGTCGAAATCGTCTTTAGAGCGGAACGAGAGACGTACTTTCCCATCGGTTTCTTTGACCATAGCGCCGACCTTCATGGTTTGAATCATAAGAGTATAGTTCACGAGTCCTTCGAGATCTTCGGCTTTGCCGTTGAACTGGGCCAGGTCGTCGGCGCTGATATAGATGTAGCAGAATCCTTGGTCGCTGAAAATCTTCATACGTTGCGATATGAGGAATCCGAGAATCTGCATTTTCCTGATGCTGTAGTTGTTGAATGTGCGGTTGTGAACTTGAGCAGCGTTGATGGGGTGTTTCATCAGTGCAGCAGCAGCCTCGTAAAGCGACGGGTCTTCGTTGGCATAAGCGAAACAGCCAGTGTCGGTGTTGATTCCGTGAAAGAGGCATCGGGCGGTGTCGGTGTTGATGGAGCTATCGCCAATAATCCTGACAAAGAGCCAATAGAGCAGTTCGCACGTAGACGAAAGGTCAGGGACGGAAAGCACCGTTTGGAACAATTCGGTGTCAGGGTTGTGGTGATGGTCGACCAGCATCTTGGGGGCTTGACATGCTTCGAGGGCTTTGTCGAGAGGCATGATACGTCGGCTGTTGTTGAAGTCCACGCCGATAATGAGGTCGGCCTCAGAGAGATGCCGTTCGCATAGCTGCAAGTTGTTCTCAGCGTCGATGATTAGTTCGGACGAAGGGAGATAGCTGGAGTCGGCTGGAGCAGGATGCGGCAAAAGCATGGTTATGTCCGGGCAAGATTCACCGGCATAGAATGACGAGCAAAGCCAATGATAGCACCCAAGCAAAGAACCGACAGCGTCGCCATCGGGGTTCATGTGCGAAACGATTGCGATTTTCCGCGCCTTGTCAAGGTGTTTGGCAAAGCGTTCAATAAGTTCATTGTCAAAATTTAATGGCATTTTACAGCTCGTTTTACAAACTGCAAAGATACGACATTAATCAAGATTTTTATATAAAAATATCAAAAAGAACAATCAGAAATCAAAAAAAAGAGGGATTTGCTTGCAGCGGTCCGCTACCAAGCCATGCCTTTTGAGACCATCCAAGCCTGCGCCTCTTTGTTGCCCAGCTTAGCGGCCTTCTTGTAGCTTGAAGTTTCCCTTGTCGAGTTGCCCTGTTTTGCATAGAGTTTAGCAATGAGACAGTAGGTCTCGTGGTCTCGGTCGTTGATGGCGACAGCTTTCTGGTAGTTGCGTAGTGCTTTCACGTAGTCGCCCTTGTCGGTGTAGACTTTGCCGAGGCATTTGAAGGCATCGACATCCTTAGGATTGATACGAGCGGCCTTCTGGTGGTAAGCCACGGCTTCGTCGTAGTTGCCCTTATGGGCGTAGACGGCGCCAAGCCGGTTGTATGCAGGCAGATAGGTGCTGTCGAGCGAAAGGATTGTCTCATAGCATTGTATGGCGCGTTTGTCGTCGCCGCGTTGCATATAGGCGATGCCGAGGAAATAGTAAAGTTTGATCGACTTGTTGTCGCGTTGCAAACCTTTGCGCAGGTGCGTTATTGCGGTTTCGTAATTGTTTTTCAGAGTGTACATTACCCCGAGATTATAGTATGCGTCGATGTTGTCGGGGTCGTTGGCCAGGGTTTTGCGGAACTGTGCAAGAGCATCGTTGTCGTTGCCGCGGTTAAAGTAAATAACACCGAGAGTGTTGGTGGCCCGTGGCAGTTTTGGGTCGATTTCGATGGCTTTCTTGACCCAGTTGATGGCATTCGTGAAGTTTTTCCTGTGGTTGTTTATGAGGGCCATGCTGCAGTAGTTCGATGCACTTTGAGGGTTCAGTTCGATTGCGCGTTCGCAGAGTCGCTCGAGTTCGTCAATTCCATTGAAATGTCCGCTTTTGGAGCCGTCAAAATCGTCGTTTTCAATATAACTGCAGATGAGCAATTCGTAAGCTTCGGCGAGAGTGTCGTTGAGGGAAACAGCCTGACGCAGCGACTCGGCGGCTTCGCTGAAATGCGAACGTTTGTGCTGCATTTTGCCGATGAGCAAGTAGGGAAGGGCATTGTCGGGCTCGGATGCGGAAGCCTGGCGGAAATAGTCGATGGCGCGGTCGTAAAGTCCAAGTTGTTCGGCATTTATGCCTTTAGAGATGAAGTCGTTTTGACACAAAGCTGTAGCGCAAAGAGTAGAAGCCACAAGCAGTAATATAGTTTTTTTCAATGGCATATTGAGGGTTTGAGGGTTGGAGGGTTTGTGGGTTGGAGGGTTGGAGGGTTGGAGGGTTTGATGGGTTTGAGGGTTTGAGGGTTTGAGGGTTGTAGGGTTGGAGGGTTGGAGGGTTTGATGGGTTTGAGGGTTTGAGGGTTTGAGGGTTGTAGGGTTGTAGGGTTGTAGGGTTTAGGGTTTGATGGTTTCCCTTGTCGAAAACGAAGTTTTTTTTTAAAACGGCGAATTATACGAATTTAACGAATTAATATGTTGACATTAATTAAATTGTGGAGTGAGAGGGGAGTGAGAGGGGAGTGAGAGGGGAGTGAGAGGGGAGTGAAAGGGGAGTGAGGGGGACAATAGATCTGAATCTGAAGTTAACGGCGAATTAAACGATTTTTTTTTAAAACGGCGAATTATTCGAATTTAACGAATTAATATTGAAGAGTTTATTTTGTAAACAAATTGCGAATTAAACGATTTTTCAGGTGTTGCCTTAGTTAACTTATCTTTCCCCAAGCGAGTCCACGTTTGTTTTGCTGTATATGTTGTTTTAGGGTTACATTTTCCAAAGTTTTCAGTTCGGGGTCTTCGTCGAGAATTTCCTCGACGCTCTCGCGTGCCGCCCTGACGATAGGCTCGTCGTCGACAATGTCGGCGAGTTTAAGAGCCAGAACACCGCTCTGCCGCAATCCTTGCAAATCGCCGGGGCCGCGGAGTTTCAGGTCGGTCTCGGCTATGCGGAATCCGTCGGTGGTGTTGACCATTGTATTTATGCGTTCGCGAGCAGAACCCTGCAAATTGTTCTTTGTCATGAGGATGCAATAGGACTGTTCGCCACCGCGCCCCACGCGTCCGCGCAGCTGGTGGAGCTGTGACAGTCCGAAGCGTTCGGCGTTCTCGATGACCATAACGGTGGCATTAGGGACATCGACACCCACTTCAATAACCGTGGTGCTGACCATTATGTGCGTTTCGCCACGTTTGAAACGACCCATCTCGTAATCTTTTGATTCTGCGTCCATGCGGCCGTGCACGATACTGATCTGGTAGTCGGGGAGAGGAAATTCGCGCGATACACTTTCGTAGCCGTCCATCAAATCTTTGAGGTCGAGGCTTTCAGATTCTTCTATCAGCGGGTATACAATATAGACTTGTCGTCCTTTCGATATTTCGTTTCTGATAAACCCAAAGACCTTCAGTCTCTGCTGGTCGGTACAATGGATGGTTTTGACCGATTTCCGTCCCGGAGGCAACTCGTCGATTGTCGAGCAATCGAGATCGCCATAGACGCTCATGGCGAGGGTGCGAGGGATAGGAGTTGCCGTCATGACCAAAACGTGGGGCGGAAGGGAGTTTTTGGTCCATAGTTTGGACCGTTGTTCCACACCGAAACGGTGTTGTTCGTCGATGACTGCAAATCCGAGATTCTTGAAAATCACGTCCTTTTCGATAAGGGCATGAGTACCAATAAGGATGTCGATTTCGCCCTCTGCCAGTCGCTGTTTGATTTTCTTTTTTTCAGACGTTTTAACCGAACCCGTCAGGAGTTCGACATGCACGCCAATACCGTCGAGCATCTTGCTGATGTTCAAATAGTGCTGGTTGGCAAGGATTTCGGTAGGAGCCATCATGCATGCTTGGCATCCGTTGTCGACGGCTATGAGCATGGATAGGAGGGCCACGAGAGTCTTGCCGCTACCCACGTCGCCCTGCAGGAGTCGGTTCATCTGGTGGCCAGATTTCATGTCGGATCGGATTTCTTTGACGACACGTTTCTGAGCGCCAGTCAATTCGAAATTCAGGCGTTCGTTGTAGAATCTGTTGAATTTTTCGCCCACGACAGGGAAAATGTATCCGTTAGAGCGTTTGTGGCGTTCGCGTTTCGAGTATTGGTAGTCGAGTTGAAGGAAGAAAAGTTCTTCGAATTTCATGCGCTGCATGGATAGGGCTATGTCGTGCGGGCGCAGTGGGTAGTGTATTATCTCGATGGCGTTTCCGCGTGAGGGCAGCTTGTATTTTTGCAGTATTTTCAGTGGCAGAGTCTCAGGTATTTTCCCATGAGCCATCCTCAAGAGCTGTTCGGTGAGCCGCGCAATGCCCTTTGTGTGCAGTCCTTTGGCTTTCAGTTTCTCGGTCGACGAGTAGATGGGTATATATTTCCGGTTTGATTCGTTGTCGGCGTCAGCCCTCTCGATGTCAGGATGAGCAATGTTTATTCTGTCGTTGAAGATGGTAGGCTTGCCCATCACAGTGTATTCGACATCGGGCTTCAATGAGTCTTTGATCCATTTTATGCCTTGGAACCATACGAGTTCAATCTGTCCGGTTTTGTCGCGCAGTTGAGCTGTCAGACGGGTTGATTTTCCGTTTCCGACCGTATGCATGTCGTATATTGTTCCTTTCAGGACCACATAGGGTTCGTCGGGATTCAGTTCAGCGATAGATGACACTTTTGAACGGTCGACATATCTAAAAGGGAAATACTCCAACAGGTCGCCAAAGGTGTATATGTCCAGTTCGCGATGCAAAAGGTCGGCTTTTGACGGGCCGACACCTTTAAGGAATTCTATTGGAGTGTCAATAAACAGCAAAGCAATAGGTTTGAATTGTTTGGCAAGGTTAACTCTCAGGGTGGATACCGACGACAAACGGGGAAACGTCTTTTCCGAAGGCGTCGAGTTCGCGCACCATTGTGGAGCTAATGGCAGCATGCTCAGGGTCGGCGAAGAGCAGGACGGTCTCGATGTCGGGAGCGATGATACGGTTGATGTCGGCAATGCGTCGTTCGTATTCAAAATCAGCATTGTCCCTAACACCTCTCAAGATGAAGCCGGCGTTAAGCTTGTGGCAGAGGTCGGTTGTGAGGCAGTCGTAGTTCGTCACCTCCACTTGCGGCATTTGTGCCGTAGCGACACGTATTCGTTCGATGCGCTCTTCGAGTGGCAGGTATTGTTTCTTGCCGAGGTTTTTACCTACGGCGACAATAACTTTGTCGAAGAGTTTCAAGGCCTTGTTGATCAAGGCGATGTGACCTGTAGTGATGGGGTCGAACGAACCTGGGAATACAGCAGTTTTCATCGTCTGTGTTTTTTCGATTTTCCTTTTTTGTGCGCATATTTTCTGTGATTGTTGTCACCGAAAACATACATGACTCTCATTGTCACCGAAGAGTTGTAACAGTTGTTGGACCATGTTGATATGTCGCCTTCGACGGCAGAGAGGTGTTCAGTGAACTGCCAGTTCTTCTTGACAGGAAGGATTGAGTGTTGATAGCGAAGATTGAGAGTAAGTCCCCTCCATATTGCGAAACGCACGTCGAGAGCGATGCTGAAGTCGTTCTTCAGAAACGACATGTCGCTGGTGTCGGGGACGAAATAGTTGCTATTGTATAGCATCAGTCCATTGGGCTGTTTCACGAGGCGACTGTATATCAGTCCCACGCCGAAAGTCATTCCTCCGTAAGGGTCAGTAAAATGCAATGTCACCGGGATGTCGACATAATTCATTGTAAAGTCGATCAGGCTGTAGGGGTCGTTTGTATTGTTGAAGGCTCCACGTTGCGAGAAGTCGGCCTCGAGCGACAAGTTCCACAATCTGTCATTTGTCAGTGCCAGCATCGTTCCGACACCTGCGGAGAACCCCCACTTGTCAAAGCCTTTAAGTTCGTCGCCACGAATCTGTGACGCTGTTGCTCCAAAAACAGGATAGGCTCTGAATACCTGTCTGTTACGTCGGCGTTGCGCCTGGATGTTGTCTGGTGCGCAGATGGAAACAATCAGAAGAGCTAATATAATAATTTTAATTTTCAATTTAAATATATAATCCTTTATTATAAGTTCAAATGGTTATCTTTTGCTCAACCTTCAATCACGATAACGACATAACGCCATATTTGAAAAAAAATTGTAATAAAAATCATTCTTTCAAAAAAAACGAGTAATTTTGCATTATGGAAACACCACAAAGAAATATTGCAAAAAGAAAAGAAAGAATTACTTACGAGCAGGCGTTCTCGCTGAATGGCAAAACCCCGCCGCAGGCAGTGGAACTTGAGGAGGCTGTGCTTGGAGCCTTGATGATAGATCAGAATGCCCTGAACAACACAATACAGATGCTTCGTGTCGAATATTTCTATCGTCCGGAGCACCAGTTGATATTCAAAGCGATTCTCACCCTTTTCGAACAGTCGAAACCTGTCGACCTGTTGACTGTGACGCAACAGCTCATGAAGGACGGGATGCTGGAGGCGGTTGGTGGTGCAATCTACCTCTCGCAGCTGACAAACAGGGTCGTGTCGGCCGCACACATAGAATTCCATTCGAGAATCATTTCGGAAAAATATATTCAGCGCGAAGTCATCCGTGTATGCACCGAAACCCTTACAGCTGCATACGACGACACCACAGACCCGCTCGACCTGCTCGACAAAACGGAACGCACGCTTATGGAGATTGACGAGAAGAATTTCCATACGGAATACCACAACATGCAGGATGTGCTGAAGAAAGCATTCTCGCAAATAGAGTCAGCTCAAAAGAGCGACAGTTCGTATAGTGGAATTCCCACCGGATTTGTTGAACTCGACCGAATGACGGCCGGTTTCCAACCCGGAACGCTCATCATTCTTGCCGCCCGTCCGGCAATGGGAAAGACGGCCTTTGCACTGACAATGGCTCGCAATATAGCCATCGATATGAAGAAACCGATTGCCTTCTTCTCGTTGGAAATGACAGCAGTTGAGCTTGTGATGAGACTTATAAGCAGCGAGTCGGGCATATCGGGCGACAGACTCAAGAAAGGCGAAAAACTGCCTGATGCCGATAAGAACCAGCTCTATGCACGAACCCAGGCGCTCCCCGAAGCTCCTATCTATATCGACGACACACCGCAGCTCACCATTTTCGAGCTTCGAGCCAAATGCCGCCGCCTCAAGCAGCAGCACGACATACAGATGGTATTCATCGACTATCTGCAGCTTATGCAGGCGGGAGGTGAACAATCGCGCAATGGCAATCGCGAGCAGGAAATCAGCCTTATATCGCGCCAGCTTAAAGCGCTGTCAAAAGAACTCGAGGTTCCGGTGCTGGCATTGTCGCAGCTCTCACGTGCCGTTGAGACACGTGGAGGCACCAAAAAGCCCCAGCTTTCAGACCTTCGCGAGTCGGGTGCTATCGAACAGGATGCAGATATCGTCATGTTCATTTATCGTCCTGAATATTATCAGATATATGAGGATAACAACGGGTCGACACTCGGTATGGCCGACATCATTCTTGCCAAGCACCGTAGTGGCGAGACGGGCGAAGTGCGACTGAAGTTCATAAAACAGTTCGCAAAATTCGAGAACCGAGAGAACTACAACGAATTCAACATGGCTTCAGGACTCAGTCCAAACACAGCATTCGACTCAGGTGGAACGACTGTGATTTTCGATTCGAAAATGAACCAGGATGTCGACGCTGATGCAAATCAGGAAAATGAAGGAATGTTCGAAAACCAATAAACAGTGTATTTCCGGCAGTCATACTGACTATTACATACTATATTGATATTATTTTTTGCTCAATATCAATTTTTATGTAATTTTGCTAAATTATTCGTTGCAATATTTTATTTATATATTATTGAAATTCAAAATTAAATATAATAACATAAAACATATAAAATGGAAAAGAAAGACCTTTTGAAAGAAACCGTCAAGCACATTGACATCAAGAAATACGATTCTACCGAGCTGATCGATGCAATGCGTCACATGTCGTTCACCTCGCGCGACACTGCACGTGCCGCAGATATTCTTATGAAAATGTGTGCTGAAAAAGAATGCACCAATATCCTTACAATCGCTGGTTCGACATCGGCTGCAGGCTGTATGCAGGTGTATGTGGATATGGTCAAGAACAAGATGGTCGACGTGGTCGTTTCCACCGGAGCCTCTATAATAGACATGGATCTTTTCGAGGCACTTGGCTTCAAACATTATATTGGAACAAAAGAGAATGTCATTCCCGACACGAAACTTCGCGAATTGTACATTGACCGTATATATGACACCTTCATCGACGAAGAAGAACTTCAGGCTTGCGACAATGCCACCTATGAGCTTGCCAACATGCTCGAAGCCCGTCCTTACAGCTCGCGCGAATTCATCTATGAACTCGGCAAATGGCTGCACAATGGACGCAGTGTGAAGAAGGAGAGCCTCATCCAGACATGCTACGAATGTGGCGTGCCCATCTTCTGTCCTGCTTTCTCCGACAGCTCGGCTGGTTTCGGAATCGGCAAACACCAGTGGGAACGTGCCAATGCCGGCAAGCCCTATCTCAGCATCGACTCGGTATGCGATTTTGTTGAGCTGACCAAAATCAAGATGGCAGCCCCCGAGACGGGACTGTTCATGGTTGGTGGCGGCACACCCAAGAACTTTGCTCAGGACACTGTCGTCTGTGCAGAAATACTTGGCCACGAAGTTCCGATGCACAAATATGCTATCCAAATCACTGTTGCTGACGTCCGTGACGGTGCCTGCTCGTCGTCGACCCTGCTCGAGGCTGGATCGTGGGGCAAGGTTTCGGAAGACCTGCAACAGATGGTCTATGCCGAAGGAACCACTGTAATACCGATGATTGCATCGTACGTGTACCACAACGGTCCGTGGCGCGAAAGAGAATACAAGAACTGGCAAAAAATCTTTGAGAAATAACCTTTCTCAAAGATTTTAATGCCAATTTACAGATTTAGAGACAATAAAGATAGGTTGTCAACAATACGTATTGAACAATGGACGACAGTATTCGTAAGCAGATTCGAGACCTTATACAGCGAGAGGTTGTTGTGGCAACGGGATGTACCGAACCCGGTGCTGTGGCACTTGCTGTTGCAAAAGCCCGTGAAACACTTGGTTGTATGCCCGAGACGACACAGTTGCTACTTAGCAAAAACGTCTTCAAAAACGCGCTTGGAGTTGGTATACCAGGTACCGGTATGGTCGGATTGCCTATAGCTGTAGCCATCGCTCTCACAGCTGGAGATTCGTCACGGCAACTCGAGGTCCTGACAGTCACCAGCGACGAAGTGTCGGCTGCAAAAACATGGCTTGCGAACAATGGCGACAAAATCAGCATCGGCCTTAAGGAACGTTGTGAGGACAAACTATATATTGAATGTATTTGCCGTAAGGGTGAGGACACTGCTACGGCCATCATCTCAAAACGCCACACAAACTTTATCTATATTTCGCGCAACAACGAAGTCTTGTTCGAGAACGATTGTTCGACGGGCAAGTCAGATGCTGTTGCAAATGGAGTTCCTGAGTTGTCCCAACGTATTGTTTATGAGTATGCGACCACGGCACCACTCGAAGAGTTGGACTTTATTCTTGAAACCGTAAAGCTCAACTGCAAGGCTGCAAACGAGGGCTTGAAAGGCTATGGACTCAATACTGGACGCATTCTGATGGAGAATGCTGCTGGCGACATTGTCCATACCGTTATAGCCCGTACGGTGGCTGCGTCGGATGCCCGCATGGACGGCTGCACCCTGCCAATCTATTCCAACAGCGGGAGCGGCAATCAAGGCATTGCCTGCACGCTTCCGGTGTATGAATATGGCAAAGCCAAATCGTGCAGCGACGAGCAGATAACCCGTGCCCTCATACTTAGCCACCTTACATCGATATATGTCAAGCGTGGCATTGGACGCCTTTCGGCACTATGCGGCATCGTCAATGCTTCGATAGGAGTGACCAGTGGAATAACATACTTGCACGGTGGCAGTTATGACCAGATGTGCTATGCTATAAAAAATATGATCAACACGCTTGCCGGAATGGTATGCGACGGCGCCAAACCTTCGTGTGCCCTGAAGATGTCGACAGGACTGTACAGCGCTTTTGTATGTGCAGAACTGGCACTCCACGACAAGGTTGTCGATGCGTGCGACGGTCTGTCGGAGAAGAACATAGATTGTTCGATACGTAATCTTGGACGTTTGGGAATGGAAGGAATGGACCAGACCGACGATGTGGTTCTTGACATAATGACCCATAAGCAGATGTAGACATAAATTTTCGCCTGTGTCAAAAAAAAATGTAAGAAAAACAGTATTTGAAAAAAAAACAGTAATTTTGCCAATTCAATTTTAATTAATATTAGTCATGGATTTTAACAGTAACAGACAGAAAGAAGAGTTGTATTCACAGTCTATTAGTGCTGGAAAACGCAAGTATTTTTTTGATGTAAAAGAGACCAGAGGTGGCGATAAATTCATTGTCATAGCTGAGAGCCGCAAGATTTTTGACAACAACACGGGAAATTTTTATTTTGAAAAAAACAAGATGTTCCTTTACAAGGAAGATTTTGAGAAATTCCAGCGTGGACTGACCAACGCTTTCAATTTCATAGAGACCGGCATTATTCCTGAGGAACCAGAACAACCAGAAAATGAGCATTACGGTTATCATAAAGAGGATGGCCAGAATGCTGACGAGAATGTCATTGACGGAATAGACTTCAATATTTAAAACCAGGCAAGCCTGAAATAAACATATTTTTTACCGCATCAACACCCAAAAGAAAAGTATTGGCGTTGACGGTAAGGGAAGGTAAAACATGGGAAAAATAATTTCGATAGCCAACCAGAAGGGTGGAGTGGGTAAGACCACAACAGCGACAAATCTGTCTGCATCGCTTGCGGTTCTTGAGTACAAAGTCCTGTTGATCGATGCCGATCCACAGGCTAATGCCACGTCGGGATTGGGTTTCAATCCCGAGACGGTGGAGCAGAGTGCATACGAGTGTTTTCTAGGACAGGTGGCTGCGAGAGACTGTATTGTCGAGACAGAGACACCGAATTTGTCGCTTCTGCCAACACGCATCGATCTTGTCGGTGCTGAAATAGACCTTGTGAACGAGAAACAGCGCGAATTCTATATTTCCAAAGCACTTGCACCGGTCAGGGACGATTATGATTTTATCATTATCGACTGTTCACCCTCGCTGGGCCTGATAACCATCAATGCGCTAACGGCATCGGACTCTGTAATCATACCTATCCAGAGTGAATATTTCGCTTTGGAGGGACTCGGGAAACTGCTCAACACCGTCAGAATTGTCCAAACCCGCTTGAACCCATCGCTAACGATAGAGGGTCTTCTGATAACGATGTATGATTCGCGTCTGCGTTTGGCCCGTCAGGTTGTAGAAGATGTCCGCAGCCATTTCAAGCAGATGGTTTTCGACACCCTTATTTACCGCAACACCAAACTGGCCGAAGCACCGAGCTATGGCCGCTCGATAATCATGCACGATGCCACTTGCCAGGGTGCCATTAACTACTTGAATCTGGCTAATGAAATTCTGCGTCGCAACGGAATGCAGAAAGCTTAATGTCAGAATCCTAAACTGAAGTACAAAATTTATAACTCGTCTCATGCCTACGAAGAAAAAAACAAGCGGTCTTGGCCGCGGTTTGGGTTCAATTCTGCCCGACGTCGATATAGACGCCGCAATGGGCAAATCGAATTTGACTACTGCCATCACGACAATTGCTGTCGACAGCATAGAAGCAAATCCCTATCAGCCCCGCAAGGAGTTTGACGAGGAGGCTTTGGAGGAGTTGGCTCAGTCGATACGTCAGCAAGGTGTCATCACTCCGGTAACGGTAAGGCAGATGCCCGACGGTAAGTATCAGCTGATAGCCGGAGAACGTCGTCTCAGAGCCTCCAAGATTGCCGGTCTGAAGGAAATACCGGCATACATACGTATTGCCACCGACACTCAGATGATGGAGATGGCTCTCATTGAAAATATTCAACGAGAGGACCTTAACGCTATGGAGATTGCCTTTTCGTACAATGCACTGATTGAGGAATGCCAGCTTACGCATGAACAACTGAGCGAAAAGGTCGGCAAGAACCGTTCGACGATCACCAACTATCTTCGTCTGCTCAATTTGCCTTCCGAAACACAGCTTGCGCTCAGCAGTGATCAGATAAGCATGGCTCACGCTCGCTGCTTGGTCAATGTGGAGGATACGGAAACCCATCTTGCCTTGCTGCATGAGATCATCAACAAGCAGCTTTCGGTACGCCAGACCGAGCAGATGGTCAAAGAGATGAACAAACCAAAGCAGCCACAGGTCGCAGCCCGAAAGAAAGACGACCTGCCGGAAATCCATGCGGCATCGCGTTCGGCACTGAAACAGTACCTTCAGTCGGAAGTGGATATCAAGCGTAGCCGTAGAGGTAAAGGCACTTTGACAATACATTTCAACAATGATCGTGATTTTGAGCGTATAATCAAACTAATCAAGGAAAACTGATGTGCTGGCTTTTCCGGAGTAAAGATTTACGAAAAAACGCATTTATTGGAGTGATAAACAAAGTCGTCAATAGAACAAACAGTATAAGAGTAGGGATATTTTTCTTTACTCTTTTTTTTGCTGCAGGTATACCTATGGCTAAATGCCAGGATTCTATTGTTGGAAAGCCGGCAATGACAGAAGTCGCCGAGAGTGGGCACAGTGCGCGCAAAGCCTTATTGCTATCTGCTGTTCTTCCTGGTGCCGGACAGGTATACAACCGCCAGGCATGGAAAGTTCCAATAATATATGCAGCTATAGGAGGCGTGGGCTACTTCATCTATAGCAATTACACAGATATGAAATACTATAAAGATGAGTATCTGTACAGGGTAGGGCATAATGATGCCACACAATATCCTGACGATCCGGATATGGTATCGACTCCTACATCAAATATATACAATATGTATGAGGCATACAACAAGACTTTTCAGTTGTCGATAATTGTTGCCGCTGCTGTTTATGGTTTGAATTTGCTGGATTCGTATGTCTATGGACATCTGTTCGATTTCCAGATTTCGGACGATATCAGTATGCGTGTTGCCCCAGCAGTCACACCTCTGCAGCTACCTCAGAGCAATGGCTCGACAGGATGGGGTTGCCTGCCAATGGCTTCGCTTACGTTGCGATTTTGAGTTCCGGCCGATCAATTGTACTTGAACTGTTCGATTTCGCGTCGGTCGCGTTTGGTGGGGCGGCCGGCTCCGCGGTCGCGTTTTTCGAACGAGTATTGGCGTGCCATCTGTATGCGTTCATACTCTTCTTGCGGGGTGAGGTCGGTAAGATAGTTTTCCACCAGTTTGGCACCCACGCGGTTTGCGAGAAGTTCCTTGACCTGGACAGTGCGGTGCATCTGCTCGATATTGACTTCGTAGATTTCTCCGACGCTGATTTCGTGAGAGGGCTTGACCGGCATGCCGTTGAGTTTGATACGTCCGGCGCGCAAAGCATCGGTAGCCATGCTCCGTGTCTTGAATAGCCTGACGGCCCACAGATATTTGTCTATCCGTATGTTGCTCATTTTGCGCGAAAATAAATATTGATTGGCACGCCGTGGAAGTCCCACAGTTCGCGCATACGGTTTTCTACGAAGCGGCGATACGGATCACGCACATATTGAGGAAGATTGCAGAAGAACACGAATTGCGGATAAGGAGTGGGCAATTGTGTGATATATTTAATCTTAATCCATTTGCCTTTGACGCTTGGAGGAGGATTCTGTTCTTTGACTATGGGAAGAAGAGTGTCGTTGAGTTCGGATGTAGTAATCTTCCGGCTTCGTGCGTTATAGACTTGCTGTGCAGTTTCGAGCACCTTGTGGATGCGTTGTTTGTTGATTACAGATGTGAAGATGATGGGGACATCGTCGAAAGGTGAGATGCGTTCGCGAATTAGCTGTTCGAAGTCGCGATGTGTGGAATTGTCTTTTTCTATAAGGTCCCATTTGTTGACAACGAGAACAACGCCTTTGTGGTTGCGTACGATGAGAGAAAAAATGTTAAGGTCCTGTTGTTCGATGCCTTGCGAAGCGTCGAGCATAAGAATGCAAACGTCGCTGCTCTCGATAGCGCGGACGGAGCGGAGGACAGAATAGAACTCCAGGTCCTCGTTTACCTTCTGTTTTCGGCGCAGTCCGGCGGTGTCGACAAAGTTGAAGTCGAATCCGAAGAGGTTGTAGTGGGTAAGCAATGAGTCGCGAGTGGTGCCTGCGATAGGTGTGACTATGTTGCGTTGCTGTCCAGTTATTGCATTGATAAAAGAGGATTTTCCGACATTGGGGCGTCCTACGACGGCGATACGAGGAAGGGTGTCTTCCTCTTCGGCAGTACCTTCGTCGAAATCGGCCACGACAGCATCGAGAAGGTCACCGGTCCCTGTTCCCGTAATGCCCGCAATAGGGTAGGGCTCGCCAAGTCCGAGGGCGTAGAACTCGCCAATTGTTTCGTGTCGTTCGGGAGTGTCGCATTTGTTGACGGCAAGCAGCACTTTCTTTTTGCATCGGCGTAGCATATCAGCCACATCTTCATCCATAGGGGTCAATCCCTCTTTTGCATCGACGAGGAAAAGTATGAGGTCGGCTTCATCGATTGCGAGAGCCACTTGTTTCCGGATTTCGGTCTCGAATGCGTCGTCGCCACCCATAACGTATCCGCCAGTGTCGATAACAGAGAAGTGTTTGCCGTTCCAATCAGAGTGGCCATACTGGCGGTCGCGTGTGACGCCTGCAGTCTGGTCGACGATGGCTTTGCGTTCTTCGATCAAGCGGTTGAAGAGTGTTGATTTGCCGACATTGGGTCGGCCTACTATTGCTACGATGTTGGACATTTGAAAAGATGTGATGAGGTAAGTATGAGTATTATTTTGTTTTCGTTATCGTTATCGTCTTCGTTTTCGTACAAGAATAAGGAATGCTTATTCGTCGCAGGAGAGGAGAATGACTTCGGGAAGGTCGTACTCCGAAATGCCAAAACAGTTTAGTTCTGCATAGCTTTTTGTAATGTAGGCAACACCCTTGATGGTGTCGCCCTGGTGCAGAATTCGCGATGCTCTGTAGGCCATCACTACATTCTGGTACTGAGTGCCAGAGATATTGATGGGTTTTCCAATGCTGTCTGGTTCAATGATGTCGATGGCATAGCCGATTTGACTCGATGAGCACAGTTGCGAACCGACGACATGACCCGTAAATCGGAATTCATCCACATCGCGATTGCATGAGTTGAAGAGAAACAATGCGATGAAGATTAATACTGGAAATATTTTAATGACAGTTTTTTTCATATTTTTTGATGTCGATGTTTAAAATATAGGGCTTACATGAGAGTAAGCCCTATTGTTTAGTCGGCAGAACTGCTGCCAAGGAAGAGGTTCAAGCCAAATGAAATGTTGAGCTGTTTAGCATCGACTATGTAGAAATTGGAGATATAGTCGATAAAAGTATAGAGCTGTAATGCACGGAAAGGCGTGAGAGTGACGCCAATACCTGGGTTGAACCAGTTCCAATGGTTGTTGCTTGTGATTACGGAAGCAGAAGCCACTACCTCAACCCAGTCGTGAATGTTGGCTCGGGCCAGCAGAGATGTACGGCTGTAGAAGCCTACATTTTTGGTTTTGAAGACATCGCCGACTTTGACTATTCCGCGTTCGAATTCGCCATGGAAGAGAAGTCCAGCGCTGACACCCTGTGTGATGTTGAACATGCCGCCCAAATTGACTTTCGTAGGAATCGAAGTCCAATAGTCGCCTTCGCCGTCGATAGTCTTGTATTCCGTAAGCGATTTGAGCGAATCGATGAGCATCTGAGTGTAGGTTGAATCGAGGTTACCGCCTTGCATGACGGAACTGACATCGACGCCGGTGAAGGTGAACGAGTTGTCTTCTCTTGCCGAGACAATACGTTTGACGCCATCCTTCCAATGTATGCCAGGACCGAAGTCGAGTATGCTTGCAGAGACTTCGAACAAATCGGTCGAGTAGCGTGCGCCGAGGTCAAAATTAAGGCCATAGTTCTTTGGCATATAGGTGCGTACATGTGCGGAAGTACGGTTAGTGTTCGAGTCGGTGCTGATGTCGATGGCAGATGTGTAGTTGAGATTGAAATCCATATTGGCAGTCATGGCCGAATAGTCGGGCTCGGTGCGTATTGTCAGTGATGAACCGGCATCCGACAGGTCGAGGTAACCGACGAGGAGTTTAGCTCTTGCTCCAATGGTCAGATTGTCATTGATACGGTATCCAAGACCGATAGCACCTTCGAGATAAGCGCGGACAGCGATGATGTTACCGTCGAGCAGTTCGAGGACATTGTCGCCAGTGTAGTTGGAATTGCCTTCGGTTAGGAAAGTGACGACCCCCGACGGCATGCCGAAACTAAGGTCGACTTTGGCTTGTGTGGAGAGCGTCAGGAAAAGCTTGCCGAGGTCGAGACCTAAGCCGACGGCATGGATGTTGGTTCCGAAGCGGAGCTTGTCGTCAGAAAGAGTATCCAGGACGCTGTTGAGATTGATGTTAGTCTTCTGCGAGGCGGTATCGTATTGGAAAATACTGCTGTAAGCCAGAGGGCTTGAGAGGTTAAGGTTTGCACCCGGGAGGGCGAGGTAGAAGCGAGAGTGAGAAGGGAAGAACGCAGGGTTGGCAGCATTCATAAGCGGGTTGCGTGTGGAACCGTACATGATGTTGCTCTGAGCCGATGCGGAAAATGGAGCGATGAGCATTAGTATAGCAACGGCGAAGAGAGAGAGATTAATCCTTTTCATTTCGAACCTCCTTCCTGATTGTCACCTTCTTGTCCGTTGCCCAAATCGAAATTCATGTTGTATGACGGGCGAAGCAAGGCAGAGAGCTTGATTTCCAGTTTGTCGTCGGCTTTGATAGAGACACGTTTCTGTAGGTCGTTGTCGGTGGTGTTGAGTCCTGCCTTGACACGAATCTTCTTGGTTTCGAGCAAAGCATCGAACACCTCTTTAGTTACTACAATGGTATCCAAAGTCGTCGTCTTGCCGTTCGAGACATAGGGAGCTGTATTAGTAACCGGGGCACCGCCGACTGTCGTGTTGAGGATTTCGGTCGAGTCGCCAGCTTCGTTGATGAATTTTGCGTTGACATCGAGAGAAAGGGGGATACCGTTTTCAAGAGTGAGGAACAGGTAGGACGAGTCGATTACGAGATCGCCGAGATGGAACGACGGTTCGAAGTTTATGTCGGTCTCATAGCTTAGGTTGTTGATGTATGCCGAAATCGGGAATTCGACTTTTACGTCGGCATCGATGTCAACTGATGTAACTCCGATGGAGTCTGCTATGAAATCGTTCTCGGTGATATTGGAAGCGAAAAAGGCTGCTTCGAAGGCAATGTTCATACGTGCACCGTATTTGATTTCTTTTGGACGTCTGTTGATGGCCTCGCTGATGTCGGTGTTGTCGAATAGTTTGATGTTTTGTCCGTGAATAAGGCTGTCGATGGGAATGGAATCATTGATAACGACAATATTATAGGGCAGATTGTCCTTACCGATGACACTGAGGTAGAGGGAATCGTAGTAGACATGGACGTGATAGGTCTCTATAGCCTGCAGAGAGTTCTCGTTGGCCTGTGCAGTTATGAAAGCGTTGAGATTGACCTTGAGGCTGTCGACTTCGAGCTGTGCATTGTCAAGAAACTCAATGTTATCGAAGATGTCGATAGCGACAGAGCCATTGATTTGGTTGGTCACCACATGGACGATATTTGAGTTTTTGGGTGCCGAATAGCCGGGTTTGGAATTGTTGAAAGGTATGTGCCACGAAGCCGAGGTGTCGTAACTAAGAGTAATGACCCCCTGGTCGTTTACCTCCATCTGGGCATACGAGACCTGAACCATATTGAGGATGTCGTAGATGGTTGCAGAACCTGACGCTACAGGGACTGCAAGTGAAG
The DNA here is from genome assembly GCA_017522065.1 of Bacteroidales bacterium. Lineage (GTDB taxonomy): Bacteria > Bacteroidota > Bacteroidia > Bacteroidales > P3 > Colimorpha. The sequence goes on along the minus strand of JAFXAD010000017.1, from coordinate 35,352 downwards.
GATTTACAATGCCCTGAAATGACATCGGGTGTTTTAGAGCCTCAAAATCATTGAATCCATCCTTCAGGCAAGATGTCATCAAAAGAGAGACAAAAACCACCATGAATGCTTTTCTTCTCATTTCTGTAAGTTTTTGTTAATAGATTATTTTATTGAATAAATTAATTTTACTGCTGAAAATTTTTGCAAAGATACAAAAAGTTTGCCAATCCGCCTAATTTTTGTAACTTTGCAAAACAAAAAAAAATAGATGAAAATCTTAAGACGATATCAATCAGATATATATGGCAATTATAGAATAGCATACCTGCGTGACGGACTGATAACCGGAGCCGTTATGGGGTTGGCTGTTTTGTTTTGCAAGGTCATATATTATCCGATTTATGCGCCTGAGAACTACGTGACAGATGCCGTGTTGCTGGTATGCACGCTGGTGTTTGCATATAAATACAGGAACAGCTTGCCGGAGAAAAAAGTCACATTCAAGGAACTGATATTGTTCGGGTTGGGACTTGGAATCGTAGCTGCCGTTGTTTATGGACTCTATCTGATTTTGTATGGAGGGGTTATAGACAAGGGATTTGCTGCTCGCTGCCTTGAACATTTCATCTATGGGGAACAGAACGGCAGCGGTACGGAAGAGGAAAAGAATGCCACGATTGCTGTTATGCAGTCGTACAAACTTCATACATGGGCTTTTATTGGAATGTTCAGGACTGCCGTCATGTCGATTATGACATCGTTTGTCGCTGCCTTGATTTTCAGGACAGAAAAAGCCAAAACAATCGAAAGAGAAAAAAAACAATAAAAACAAGGACAATAAAATGGATATCAGTATTGTAGTACCTTTATACAACGAAGACGAATCGTTGCCGCATTTGGCAGAATGGATAGATCGCGTCATGGTTGAACACGGTTTCGATTATGAGGTTATCATGGTCGATGATGGCAGCAAGGACAATTCTTGGAACGTTATAGAGCAACTAAGGGAAAAGAATCCAAGATACAAGGGCGTGAAATTCCGCAGGAATTACGGCAAGTCGGCGGCATTGAATGTCGGATTCGGACATGCGCAAGGTGATGTCGTGATAACAATGGATGCCGACCTTCAGGACAGCCCCGACGAGGTTCCCGAACTGTACCGTATGATAAAAGAAGATGGCTTCGACCTCGTCTCGGGATGGAAAAAGAAAAGATACGACTCGAAAATCGCAAAGAATATTCCTTCAAAGTTCTTCAACTGGACTACGCGGAAAATGTCGGGAATCAAACTCCATGATTTCAACTGCGGACTTAAAGCATACAAACGCGACGTGGTGAAGTCGATTGAAGTATATGGCGAGATGCACCGCTATATTCCTGTGATTGCCAAATGGGCTGGCTTCGGCAATATCGGCGAGAAGGTTGTCCAACACAGGAAGCGCGAATTTGGCGTGACGAAGTTTGGTCTGAATCGATTTGTGAACGGTTATCTTGACCTCATGTCGATAATGTTCATGTCGAAATTCGGGAAGCAGCCGATGCACTTTTTCGGACTGATAGGCTCATTGTCGTTTTTGGCAGGATTCATTGCCCTCATCGTTGTGTGCGTACTTCGTTTGTGCGGCCGTATTGCACTGACAAACAGCGTTTGGTTCTATATTTCGATGCTGTTTGTAGTCATCGGCGCAATGCTGTTCTTGGCAGGATTTTTGGGCGAACTTATCTGCCGCAATTCATCGACGAGAAACAACTATTTGATAGAAAAAGAATTGGTTTGAGCAATGACAACGTTGTTTCTTGACAGAGACGGTGTGCTAAACGAAAGAATCATCGACGGGTATGTGACGAAGCCCGGCGATTTCAAGATTATCGACGGAGTGTTGGATGCAATGGCCATTTTTGCACGCCGTTTCGACAAAATATTCATTGTCACCAATCAACAGGGGATAGGGAAGGGCCTTATGACTGCTGAGGACCTTGAACAAATCCACAGATTTTTTTTGAACGAGGTGAATCAAGCGGGGGGCAGGGTCGACAAGATTTATTTCTGTCCGGCGTTGAAATCCGCCAATTCATTCATGCGCAAGCCATCGATAGGAATGGCACTGCAGGCCCGTCGCGAATTTGAGGGAGTGTCGCTGCGACATTCGATTATGGTAGGCGACACAGCTACCGACATGCTTTTCGGCAGACGTGCGGGGATGTGCACTGTGCTTGTAGGCGAAGAAAAAGAGGTTGCATCGTCCCACCCTCATCTTGTTGACTATTATTATAAAGACTTGTACACATTTGCCAAGAATATAGAACCGGCAATCAAAACAATTTGCCAAAAATAGGAGAGAGCAACAGCGATATGATGTACCGACATGCAACCAATGGTTCCCAGAACAACCGCCGAAGACGTTCAGCCGCGAAACGGCTTTCTACTCTTTTGGCGATAGTTGGTGTGGGCGTGTTGTTGCTGACGATGTACGCTTTTGTGTGGTCGCGTCCGGACGAGGTCGGTACGAGGAGCATGCTGTCGGTGTACAGCAAAGCAAAAGGGAAAGACTATGTGCATAGGAATCGCATAGACAAGGATGCAATTCCGTATGTCGACTATCGCAGCATGAACCTGAGAGAAATGTTCAACGACTCAAACTATGTGCACCTCTCTGCAGCCAGAGTCAATGGAATAGATCCGGACAAAATCACCGACCCGTCGGCGTGTGACGCTCTTGTGCCGATTTTCAGCACCGAACTATACCAGGTCGACACAATGTATCATGCCACGCCTTATCTGGTTCCCGAGGCAGTACTGCTTCTGGAATATATAGCAGAAAGGTTTTCGGAGCTGATGGACGAGCATTATAAGAAATTCGGGAAGTATAAAATCGTTGTGACCAGTGCTTTGCGTACAGAACAGAGCGAAAGGAATCTGCGCAGGGTCAACCGTAATGCGACAGACACATCGTGCCATATATACGGCACGACGTTCGACCTTTCGGCACAACGATACGAGCATGTTGCAAGCGGGCGTGACACGGTTGTGGAGATGTGCAAACAAATGTTGGCATTGGCTCTGTACGAGTTGCACTACGAGGGACTGTGTTATGTGAAATACGAACGTGGCTCATGCTTTCACATAACCCTTCGGACAACACAATATGAGGGTGATGGCAAATCGCAAATGTGCAAATACATTAATCCGGGTTCGCCCGATTATCTCGAAACCAAAGCTTCGGAGCGTCCCAAACCACGAAAGGTGGAGCCGGCGCAAACTGTCAGAGCCAAACCCGTTACGAAACGCCAAAAGCACTCTGAAAACAGCGTCCGTAAGGACGTCAAAACACATAACAAGACAACTCATGTACAAGAAAGCCGAAGTGGCATAACCGAACGTGAACGTCTGTCGCTCGAACAATTCGAGAAAAGATATTGAAAAAAAACCTTAACCTTAACCTTAACCTTAACCTTAACTTTAGATACAGAGCTTCGCACGAAAACGAAAACGAAAAATAACCTTAACTTTAACCTTAACCTTAACTTCAGATACAATTCATCAACGTTAACCTTAAAACCCTATAACCCTATAACCCTAAAACCCTTTAACCCTTTAACCTTAACCTTAACTTTAACTTCAGAATGTCACTACAATGCGGAATAGTAGGATTGCCCAATGTGGGCAAATCAACCCTCTTCAACTGTCTCAGTAATGCTAAAGCCCAAGCTGCCAATTTCCCCTTTTGCACAATAGAACCCAACGTCGGCGTAATTACAGTGCCGGACGAGAGACTCAATAAATTGGTTGAAATCGAGCGCCCTGCAAGTGTCGTGCCGGCAACGGTGGAGATTGTTGATATAGCGGGACTTGTCAAAGGTGCCTCAAAAGGCGAAGGCCTCGGAAACAAATTCCTTGGTGATATCCGTACAACGGATGCCATCATACATGTACTCCGGTGCTTTGACGACGACAATGTCACCCACGTCGACGGGTCTGTCGACCCGGTGAGAGACAAGCAGACCATAGACCTTGAGTTGCAGTTCAAAGACCTCGAAACCATCGAAAACAGATACTCCAAAGAAGAAAAAAAAGCCAAAACAGGTGGCGATGCGAAGGCAAAGAAGCTTGTTGAAGTCATGAACCTCTACAAGGAAGCCCTCCTTTCGGGCAAAAGCGCAAGAACCGTAAAGCTGGAAGAATCGCAGCTGGAAGCTGCAAGGGACTTGATGCTGCTGACAGCGAAACCGATACTGTATGTCTGCAATGTCGACGAGGCGTCGGTCGTCAATGGTAACAAATACGTTGACATGGTTCGTGAAGCGGTAAAAGACGAGGATGCCGAGGTTCTGGTGATTGGTGCAGGTATTGAGGCCGACATCGCAGAGCTTGAAACATACGAGGAAAAACAGATGTTCTTGGAAGACCTGGGCCTGAAAGAGTCCGGAGTCAACCGTTTGATAAAAGCCGCCTATAAATTGCTGAATCTGCAGACATTCCTTACGGCAGGGCCGAAAGAATGCCGTGCATGGACGTTCAAGAAAGGAATGAAGGCTCCACAGGCAGCCGGAATAATACACAGCGATTTTGAACGCGGATTCATCCGTGCCGAGGTGATAAAATTCGAGGATTATGTTGCTCTCGGCAGTGAAGCCAAATGCCGCGAGGCCGGAAAGATAGCTGTCGAAGGCAAGGACTATGTGGTGCAGGACGGCGATATTATGCACTTCAGATTCAATGTATGATATTCCTTATTTAAAGAAATATATATCAATATTTGGGAATTGTTGATAATATTTTATAACTCACGTTGTTGTTGTGCGTGATATAAACTAATGATTAAAGCTGGTAGTGCTTCAAGGCAATAAAAAATACTCTTTTGCGTTATAGTTTTAATAAGTTTTTTGAATAAATAATTGTTCCCAAGAATCACACTGCGTGAATGAATAAAATGCCACGACATATAATACATTATACTATAGTCACATCGCTGACGATGGTGGTGTTGCTCATGGCGGGATGTTCGACACGCAAGGCAAAGTGGGCTAATGTCACATATCATAACACCACATGCCACTACAATGTGTGGTGGAACGGCAACGAGAGTTACAAGGAGGGAATAAGAAAACTGCGAAAAACCTTTAACGACGACTATACACAGATATTGCCTGTCTACAGAATCGGCACAAAAGAGCAGGCGATGGGAATATATCCAGAAATGGACAAGGCCATCGAAAAAGGTATAAAAGGCATAAAAAAACACAGCATCTATCAGCAGGGGCGTGAGTATGTCAAATATGTCAAGAACTGTTATCTGCTTACTGCGTATGCTTCCTTTGAGAAGCAAGACTATGCGGCGACCTCTAACACTTGTCGGCTAATAACCACACAGTACTCTGGAAGCATGGAGGCTGACGAGGCAAAAATCCTGCTGGCACGATGTATGACGCAAGAGAAGCAGTATGCTGATGCTGAGTCCGCTTTGGATCTTCTGGTTAACGACCAGTCGAAAGACAACTTCTCACCCAAACTGGCCGACAAACTCTATCTTGCCATGGTAGAGGCCGTTCTTCCGCAAGAGAAATACAAGAAGTCAGTCCAGTATATCCGCTTGGCCCTCGACGAGACAACGGACCGTCATACCAAAGCAAGACTGTATTTCATTATGGCACAGATATATCAGCACCTCGACAAACGTCCTACAGCGACCAAGTACTTTGAGAAGGTGTTGAGTTGTAAGCCCGACTATGTGATGGAGTTCAATGCGAGAATCAACATCGCCTCATGTGCCACAGAGGAACACACCAATCTTTCAGAGGTTGAACGCAGTCTCGACAAAATGCTCAAAGACAAGAAGAACGCCGAGTTTAAAGACCAGATATATTATGCCAAAGCTGAGATGTACCTCGGCATGAAGGATGCCAAAAAAGCTTGCGACAACTATCGGCAGTCGGTCGCTGCCGCAACGAACAACCCGTCGCAAAAGGCCAAGTCGGCACTCAGGATGGCTGATGTGTTGTACGAAATGTATGAGAACTACGATGAAGCGCAGAAATACTACGATACAGCCATGCATATAATCAAACCTGATTATCCACATTTCAATGAAATCAGGTCGCGCTACACAACACTTACAGCTCTTGTTGAAAACACACGTCTTATCTATCGGAACGACAGTCTGCTGCTGTGGGCGGATATGGATCCGGCTAAACGTAATGACCTCATCAACAAAAAAATTGCAGACCTGAAACAGAAAGAGAAGGAAGAGGCTGAAAGACAGCTGATAGCAGAATTGAATCAGGATGCTATGGCGCAGCAAAACACCCTGCAAGGCGATTGGTATTTCTATAACCACAATACCGTCAGCAAAGGTAAGCAAACCTTCAGGCAAAGATGGGGCGTAAGGGCGCTTGACGACTATTGGTTTATGTCAAAAAGGAGCTCGTTTGCAATGGGTTCCATGATTCCTGGCATGGAAATGGGCAATGATTTTGACGAAATGGCTGATGATACCACCTCAGCCGACAGCAGCATTGTCATAAAGCCGTCAGAGAACCCCAACGACCCGCATTACGCTGCATACTACCTGAAAGACTTGCCGACAAGACAGGGCCAGCGTGACACCATGCATCTTGAAATAGCCCGTTGTCTTCTGAATGCTGGCTATATATATTATGATGGCATTGAAAACACCGAAAGGGCTCTTGAATGCTACTTGAGACTTACAAAAGAATATCCGGGTTCGGACGAAATCGTACAGGCATTCTACCAACTATGGCGAATCTACAGCAAGCAGGGCAACACCCCTCAGGCCAACTACTATAAGGATATGGTCCTTATGGGATTCCCGGACTGCGACTATGCCAACATGATTCGTGACGATGAGTATTATCTCGAAATCATAAAACGTAGCGAAGTGGCACAAAACGAATATGCCACTGTCTACAATCTGTATCGCCGCAAAAAATATCGTGATGTCATTGCGCATGTCGACGAGGCGCTGCAACGATACAACGAGCAACCGCTTATGGGCAAATTCCGCTATTGGAAAGGTTTGGCTGCTGCACAGACTGGCGATACCAACATGGCCACAATGACATTCGAGACAATCATTGCCGACTATGCCGACACTACGCGGCTTGTCGAACTGGCCAAAGAGCAACTGGCATATCTCCGAACCGGATACTATGGTTCGGCTTCGGAATCGGTCTCGGCCGACGAAGAAGAGCGAGGCCGTACACGCTACAACGAGAATGTGCGCGATGTTGTAGCCAGCAACAAAAACGACAAAAACGTCTCTACATCCTCAGAGCAGAGCGAGTTGCCGCAGGAGAGTCTGATGTACCGTTTCAGGGAGAACCAGCAACACTACGTTGCCGTGCTTATCAACGACAAGAAAATCGTTGCCACACAGTTGCAATATGCCATTGCAGATTTCAATATGGAGTTCTACTCCAATAGTGGATACCGTGCCAGTCCGCTATTGTTTACCGATACGGTACAGATGCTGACAATACATCGTTTCAAAAATGCCCAGGAAGCCGAAGCCTACAGGACACACCTGATGCTCGACGGAGGGCCGCTTACCAAATACGACCCGAAAGACTATGTAGTGTTCAGCATATCAACGCAAAACTATAATACATTCTACAATCAGAAGAACATTGACGCATACGTGAAGTTCTACGAATACTATTATAAATCACTCAGCAACAACAATTAATAGACAAAGGTCGGTTTAGTCCGAAAAAACCTTTAAGACAATACAAATAAAAATGGCTAAATTTGCAGAAATGGAAAGCTCAATCAACACAATTGCACAAGGTACCACAATTAAAGGAGCTGTCAGTGCAGTAGGCGATTTTCGCCTTGACGGAACCTTGGATGGAAACATCACACTTAACGGAAAACTCGTTGTCGGCGAATCGGGATTCGTGAAAGGAAATGTCGTTTGCCAGAATGCCAACATCATAGGTAGGGTAGAGGGCAATATCTCGGTAAAGGAGCTCCTCTCGCTCAACAGCACAGCTAATGTGAAAGGCGACATCCTTATCAACCGTTTGAGCATTGAACCGGGAGCTACATTCTCCGGCACATGCCGCATGCTCGACGAAGTAAGGAAGGAAAACGAGATGCGGGGTGCCGAGAACGGTGCCAACGATAATGAAAAAGAGTAGAAACGACCTTGAGAACTGGGTCCGCTATTCCACTCTCGGAATAGAAATGGCAGTTATTGTCGGCGGAGCAGTATGGGCAGGTGTCGCTATCGACCGCAAACGCGGCGGTAACGTGCCCTTGTTTACATTGATAATGACAGCTGTTGGTCTGACTGTGGCAATCATCAGGCTCGTCAAAGGTATGAAACAGTAACAATGGAAGAATTGTTTAAAACGTGGGCCGGTGAACCATGCGAAAGCATAATACAAATGTCGGCCAATGGTTCTAATAGACTATACTACAGGCTTGTCGGTAAGAACAAGACCTGTATTGCAACCATAGGCAGTGATGTCCGCGAGAACGAAGCTTTCTTTTTCTTTGCCAACGAGATGAAGAAACGCGGCGTTAAGGTGCCCGAAGTGTACGCCATCAGCGAAGACAGGACCACATACCTGCAGGAGGACCTGGGCAATGTCACATTGTACACGTGGCTAACCTCGCGCAAGACAAACGACGTGGATGTGTCTGAATCGATGCTTGCGTTGTACAAAAAGGCGATAGACAGGCTTATACATATCCAGACAGCATGCAGGGACATCGATTTCAGCAAGGCTTATCCTCGTCCGAAATTCGACGAACAAGCCCTGCTGTGGGACATGAACTATTTTAAGTATTATTTCCTTAAACTGTTCCATATCCAGTTCGACGAACAACAGCTGGAAACTGATTTCAGAACGTTCATAACCTATCTGCTTGATGACGACTGTACGTATTTCATGTATCGCGACTTCCAATCGCGCAACATAATGCTTGTCGACGACGAGATGTATTTTGTCGATTTCCAAGGTGCCCGTATGGGGGCTGCCCAATATGACCTTGCGTCGCTTTTGTACAGCTCGAAATCCAATGTCCCCGACGAGATGCGCAAACAGTTGCTCGACTACTATCTTGTGAAACGGTTCGGTGACAGCGGTAACGATGCTGAGAAGGAACACTTCCGCAACAAATTCTATGGCTACGTCCTTGCCCGAATGATGCAAGCCATGGGAGCATACGGATACAGAGGTGTCATTGAGAAGAAGGAACACTTTATCAAGAGCATTCCTTTTGCCGTACGGAACCTTAGGAAAGTGATATCCACTACAAAACTTCCTGTCGAGATTCCGCACCTGATGTCGGTATGGGAGTCGATATGCTCCATGAAAGAATATGCCGAAGACGGGGAGGAGTTGACTGTCAGCATCTTCAGTTTTTCTTACCGCAAAGGTATACCGTTCGACAAGTACGGGAATGGAGGTGGTTTCGTATTTGACTGCCGTGCGCTTCCGAATCCTGGCCAGTTTGATGAATACAAAACCCTCAATGGAAGAGACAAGGCCGTTATCGATTTCTTCGAAGAGCGTGAAGAAACCGAGCGCTTTCTGAATCATGTCAGGGGAATTGTCAGTGAGGCTGTCAACAGTTATATCGGAAGAGGGTATACACGGCTGATGATCAACTTCGGATGCACGGGAGGCCGCCACAGGTCGGTCTATTGTGCCGAGCAGATTGCACAGTATCTGAACGACAACTTCGATTGCAAAGTTAATCTTCACCATCTGGAGCAAGGCAAATTCTGAAACTGAACTGAAAACTATGCGGCAAAAGTGAAAAAATGATGCTGTAGCATAAGACTTCGTTAAGTTTGAATCCAAAAAGAACATTCTGCAACATGCTATCAATTATGTTTTTGCGATAGCTCCCTAAAAAAAATATTTTCACAACTGAGTGATTTGAATAAAACTTCGTATATTTGCAAACTCAAATAGTCAGATTATAAACAATAAAAACACTAAATAAAATGAGCAAGACTGGATCTATTATCCTGAAGAGTGTCCTTGGACTACTGATTGTGTTCTTGGGCGTTATGATTTTCCTCTGTATCAATCGTCCTCAGCAGCGCGAGTCTGAATACTACACACGTCGCGATGCCTGTGGCGAAAAACTGAAAGTGATTCGCACATTGGAAGAGGCCCACAAGGCTGCTTACGGTACCTATTGCGGCAACTTCGACACATTGCTTCTCAATCTGAGCAAGCAAGAGCAGAAGGTGATGCGCAAGGAGAAGGCCGAAAATGCACCGGATTCTGTTTACGACATGCCTGAACTTGAGGCTATCCGTAAAGGCTGGATCGTCCAGAAAGAGGTTTATGTTGTGCCTCTGGAAAAACTACGCGAAGATAAAAAACTTACATTGACCGACGAGCAGTTGGCCGATGTAATCTATGTTCCTTATACCCACAAGCAAACCAAATTCACCATCAAGGCGGACTCCGTCGCTGCATCGCTCTCTGGCGCTGGCGGAAAACTTCCTACCTTTGAGGCTTTTGTAACCCTCGACGACCTGTTTGCCGATTACACAAATGATTCAAACGATGGTGCATTCCATAAATTTGTTGAGATTTTCACTGGAAGCGATGAGCAATGGCTTATAAACAAGAAAGCCGAACTTAAAGACATGAACAAGTTCTTGGGCTGGAAAGTCGGCGACATCACCGCTCCTGTTACCGAAGGTAATTTCGAATAATTAACCAAATGCACAAATGGTATGTGGGTTATATGCCTACATACCATTTGTATTTATTGCAAAATACTACAAAAGTATTACTTAAACGGCGAATTACTCGAATTACGCGAAGGCTACGCAGGATATAATTACATGCTAATTACTCTAATAAATAAATCAATAACATCTATGTCGCATATAATTAAGTCGTTTATCGGATCAGACAAAGATGTTGCCTCATTTGAAAAAAGATTGTCCATTTGCATCGAGTCAAATGGATTTTCTTTTTCGGTGTGCAGCACACATGACGAACTCCTTGCCATTGGAGAAGTGGAATGCAATATCAATTCTCCGATAGCTGAATTGATATCAGACATCAAAAACATTTTTGCGGAGATAAAGATTCAAACTTTCGGGCTCAAAGATGTCCGACTGATTATACCTACGGACCAAATGGTATGGATTCCTGAGCACCTTTTTGATGAAACAAAGAAAACGGAGTATCTCGAAGCGCTCTGCAAGGTGCATGAGGGGAATGGTGTATTCTGTAATTACAATGAAGCGATAAAATCTTATATCGTGTTCAGCGCCAACAACAATCAGGCTTCGGCGTTCAAAATTGCCATTCCAGGGCTGAAAGTCACTTGCCAACATGCTGCGATGGTTAATGACAAAATATTATCATATAGCGACATGCGCTCGGTGATGCTTGTCAATATCCGGGATGGGGAAAGCGATTTCGCAATATTCTGCAACAAGAAACTTCAGCTTAGCAATACATTCAAATGCAGCTGCACAGAGGAAACGCTATACCATGCTTTGAACATAACAAAGCAGCTGCACCTTGAGGATGCGGCTATGGAGGTTGCATTGTGCGGAAACATTGATAGGGATGGTTATTCCAAAATGAGACCTTACTTCCCCAAGGTGTCGCTCTATGGCGGACGTGACAAAAAGCTGTCCGATACAGAGATGCAGCACGTAGGGCTGTATAGATATGCTTTAATACTTTAACCTTAACCTTAACCTTAACTTCAGATACAATTACCTATTTCATCAACCGTAATCCTATGCGTATAATTGCAGGCACATTCAGAGGACGGAAATTGAATCCGCCGACGTCGCTTCCTGTCAGACCTACCACCGATATGGCAAGGGAAAGTCTTTTCAATATATTGAACAACTACGTCGATTATGACGAATGTTCGGTAATGGATCTTTTTGCCGGTACGGGGGCTGTGAGCGTCGAGTTTGTGTCGCGCGGTGCCAAGGAGGTTACGAGTGTGGATATCAACAACGCATGTACCGAATTCATGAAAAGCACCGTGCAGCAAATGAAGATAGGGAATATGCGTGTGGTAAGGGCCGATGTCTTTGACTTGTTGAAGCGTGCAAACAGGAAATTTGACATAGTTTTTGCCGATCCTCCTTATGCGCTCAATGATCTGCCCGTATTGCCACAATTGGTTTTCGACAGTGACGTGCTTGAAGACGACGGCATTTTCATTCTTGAACATCCGAAAGAATTCTCGTTCGAAGACAACCCTCATTTTTGGCAGCATAGGGCGTATGGAAAAGTTAACTTCACTTTCTTCGCAAAAAATATTCATCAACGTTAACCTTAACCTTAACCTTAACCTTAACTTCAGATACAATTCATCAACGTTAACCTTATTTTAAACGGCGAATTACTCGAATTACGCGAAGGCTACGCAGGATATAATTACATGCTAATTACTCTAATAAATATAACTAAGATTCCATCAACGTTAACCTTAACCTTAACTTCAGATACAATTTTTTAACTTTTAAACTATACAAAATAATAATATGCAAGCAATAGTAAAAACAAATTTTAATTTTCCGAAACAAAAGAGCCTGTATGTAGGTAAAGTGCGTGATGTTTACAACATTGACGACAAGTATATGGCCATGGTTGTCAGTGACCGTATATCGGCATTCGATGTGGTACTTCCCAAGGGTATTCCATACAAGGGTCAGGTGCTCAATCAGATAGCATCGAAGTTTTTGGATGCCACTGCCGACATCGTTCCCAACTGGAAAATTGAGACGCCAGATCCGATGGTCACAGTGGGGCTGAAATGTGAAGGATTTCGTGTCGAGATGATTGTTCGTGGTTATTTGGCAGGCTCGGCATGGAGGGAATATAAAGCCGGCAACCGTGTGCTGTGTGGCATACAACTGCCTGATGGTATGGTCGAAAACCAGAAATTCCCGACACCGATTGTTACCCCGACAACCAAAGCCGACGAAGGCCACGATGAAAACATTTCGCGCGAGGAAATCATCCGTACAGGTCTTGTCTCGAAAGAGGACTATGATATGCTGGAGAAGTATTCTCTTCAGCTCTTCCAGCGCGGAACGGAAATCGCTGCTCAAAAAGGTCTCATACTTGTCGACACAAAATACGAATTCGGAAAACGCGATGGAAAGATATACCTGATTGACGAAATCCACACTCCCGACTCATCACGCTATTTTTATGCCGAAGGATACGAAGAACGCCAGGCAAAAGGCGAACACCAGCGCCAGTTGAGCAAGGAGTTCGTCCGCGAATGGTTGATGGACAATGGTTTCCAGGGTAAAGAAGGTCAGAAAGTGCCTGAAATGACCGACGAAATTGTCAATTCAATCACGGACAGATATATAGAACTATACGAACACATTACAGGAGAGAAATTCATCAAGGCCGAAGATTGTGCCGACGTGAATGCACGTATAGAAAGAAATGTCACAAAGTGTCTTGAGAGACTCTTAGATAAATAATTAGTGATTAGTGATTAGTGATTAGTGATTAAACAATAATATTTTTTAAAACAGCATGCAATATGTTTTCAACCCTTTCGTTGAAAACATATTGCGTACTTATACCCAAACAACGTGAAACGTATACCGCACACATTCACTATCGTATTCTTCCTGATTCTTATTGCTGCAGGAATCACTTGGATTGTGCCGGGTGGCGAGTTCCTAAGGGAAACCGTCGAGGTTGCAAATGCAGACGGGACAGTGTCGACAAGGAGTGTGGTCAAAGACAATTCCTTCAGGCGAGTGGATCATAATCCCCAGACATGGCAAGTGTTTTCATCGCTCTTTTCTGGATTTTGTGACAAGGCCGACATTATTGTTTTTATCCTTATGGTAGGCGGTGCGTTCTGGATACTCAACTCCAGCCATGCCATAGATATAGGTGTCATGGCCTTCTTGCGGAAAGCAAGACGTCTGAACGGCAATAGGTTGTTTAAGAAGGTTGGCGTCGATAACGTTATCATTGCATCGGTGATGATATTGTTCAGTCTGTTTGGTGCCGTTTTCGGCATGAGTGAAGAGACGATAGCCTTTGTCGTGGTTTTTGTTCCGCTGGCCATATCGATGGGGTATGATTCCATTGTCGGCATTTGTATGTGTTATATGGCGGCACATGTGGGATTTGCAGGAGCAATGCTCAACCCGTTTACGATTGGGATTGCCCAGGGTATAGCTGGAGTGCCACTCTTTTCGGGATTGGAATATCGGGCTGTGTGTTGGGTCATACTCACAGCGATAGGAATTGCATTTGTGATTGTCTATGCCAACCGAGTCAAGAAAAATCCTGAATCCTCGCCAGTCTATAAACTGGATTCCTATTGGAGGGAACGCGGACAAGAGTTGGCAACAGAAAAAACGGAATACTATACTCCGAAATCTGCGTGGGTGGTATTTGTCTTATTGTCGATAGTGTTGGTCGTTTGTGCCGTAAAGTTTCCGGTTACGACGGTGACTGTTGGCAGCAGTAAAGCCAGTATTTCATTGATGCCCGTTGTGGCTGTTCTTTTTGTTGTAAGCGGCATCTTCACGTTGCGCAAATCGGTTCATTTTTTCATACTCGACTTGCTTGTTTTCACCATTGCATATCTTGTCATAGGAGTTCTTGGATACAGCTGGTATGTGATGGAGATATCGGCTCTGTTCTTGGCAATGGGCTTGCTTTCCGGAATTGCGTACGGACAGAAAGCCGATGAGATTGCGAAACTCTTTTTGGCAGGGTGTAAGGATATTCTTTCGGCCGCTTTGGTTGTCGGCTTGGCAAGTGGCATAATTTTCATTTTGCAGGACGGCAAGGTGCTGGATACCATATTGTATGGTCTTACACGCTCATTGGCCAAAGCAGGCGAGATAACATCAGTAGGGGTGATGTATGCATTCCAGACGGCATTGAATATAATAATGCCTTCTGGGTCTGCAAAGGCAGCTCTAACGATGCCTATTATGGCCCAGTTTGCCGATCTGACGGGCATCTCGCGTCAGGCGGTAGTCCTTGCCTTCCAGTTCGGTGACGGGTTTACAAACATGCTGACACCGACTTCCGGTGTGCTCATCGGCTGTCTCGGTATTGCCCGAATCCCTTATGCCACATGGTTGAAATGGGTATGGAAATTCATACTTTTCTTGATTCTTGTAGGATTCCTTCTGATTCTTCCAACGCTATTCCTTAATCTTCCAGGCTTTTAATGAGGCATCATGATGTCTGGTACCAAAAATAATTTGATAGAAAATTCAGATGAAAAGAATTAGTTATACTTTTTTATTGTTTTTATTTTGTTTCACATTCTTGTCGGCACAAGATACTAACTACATGCGTCAGGTGTTGGGACGACTCACATCGGAGGAGTTTCACGGACGAGGATACTCGTTCCGTGGTGACAGCATCGCTGCCGAATACATTCGAGCAGAACTTCGCAGACTCCATGTCAAACCGTTGGTGGACAACTATTACCAGTCATACACATTCAGTGTTTTTTCGATGGAAGGACCTCTAACATTGAAAATCGGAGACAAGAAACTGAAAGCTTATGACGAATTCAGAGTTCCGGCATGGTCGAAATCGACATGGGGAACGTATAAGATACTCAAAGTCAATGGCAATGTGTTAATGGAAGCGGACAAGCTGAAATCATTCCTGAAGAAGAACAACGACCTTCTGCAGAATGTGTTTGTCTATATTGACGTCACAGATTTCAAAAGCAACAGTGAGGAAGAAAAAGCACGATTTGAAAGTCAGATTCGTAGTTTGCAGAGACGCAATCCGTTCAATTCGTGCGGAATATTATTGGCTTTAGATGCATTGAATACATACTCGCCAGCAAACACCAATTATGAGCACGGATATGCCTATATCGAAATCCTCAAATCGGCTTTGCCAAGCAAGGTGAAGAATCTTAACTGCAATATTTTCACACAGTTCCATCCAAACTACAAGACACAAAACATATATGGTTATGTCCAGGGTGAAGTGGATACGATGATTGTGTACACGGCACATTATGACCACCTCGGCACAATGGGCGATTCGGTGGTTTTCTATGGAGCTCATGACAACGGGAGCGGTGTCGCAGCCGTGTTGGATATCGCAAGAATGTCGGTCGACGAGAAGCCTCACTACACGCATGTGTTTTGTTTCTTCAGCGGAGAGGAGGCTGGTCTGCAGGGCTCAAAATATGCTGTCGAACACCCTGTTTTCGATTTCGACAAAGTAAGGCTTTTGGTGAATATCGACATGTTCTGCGGTGGCGACGAAGGGTTGATGGTATTCAATGCCGATGCACAGGAGACAAGACCTTTCGTAGAAAGATTACAGAAGCTGAACGAAGTCCTACAGATAGCCCCGGAAATCCGTGAACGCAAAAACCGTCCAAACAGCGACCACTGGTATTTCAGCAAACACGTTCCATCGCTTTTCTTCCTGACAATGGGGCAGAGATACGGAGGCTATCATGACCCCGCTGACACTTGCGAACGATGCGGACTTGAAAACTATATTAACTACTTGACATTGATAACTGCCGCCGGACTTTGACGGCACAAAGAAGGCCTCGGTCATATTTTTTTCAGGCCGAGAAGGTCTATTTATTATATTTTTAGTATTTTTGTAAAAGTGCCAAGTTTTGCTTGGTGGGCTTTATTATAGTATAAATCAGAGCACTTGAATAAAAGAGCTTGTATTATAAATAGATTTTTAATGGAAGAAAACAACGAAAAACAGCTCAATTTCTTAGAGGAAATCATCGAAAAAGGTCTTGCTGACGGAACTTACAAGTCTATTTTGACCCGTTTTCCACCGGAACCTAATGGCTATCTCCATATTGGTCATGCCAAATCCATTTGTCTGAATTTTGGTCTTGCAAAAAAATATGGAGGAAAGACAAACCTACGTTTTGATGACACAAACCCAGTCAAAGAGGACACAGAATATGTCGACTCCATACAGAACGACATCCGTTGGTTGGGTTTCGAATGGGCTGGCGTACACTATGCCTCAGACTATTTTGAGCAGCTTTACGAATGGGCTGTGGAATTGATTAAGAAAGGCCTGGCTTATGTTGACGACCAGACCCTTGAGGAAATCCGTCAAAACCGCGGCACGGTAACGTCTCCGGGCAAAAACAGCCCTTGGCGCGACCGCAGTGTCGAAGAGAACCTCGACCTGTTTGAAAGGATGAAAAACGGTGAGTTTGCTGATGGTAGCCGCGTGCTTCGCGCCAAAATCGACATGGCACACCCGAACATGATGTTCCGCGACCCGATCATGTACCGTATACTGCATGCCCATCATCATCGTACGGGCGACAAGTGGTGCATTTATCCGATGTATGACTATGCACATGGTCAGAGCGACTCGATAGAGCATATCACCCATTCCATCTGTACGTTGGAATTCGACATCCATCGTCCGCTGTATGACTGGTTCATTGAGCAGCTCGGCATTTATCCGAGCCACCAGTATGAGTTTGCCAGACTGAACATCGACTACACTGTCATGTCGAAGCGCAAGCTGCTGCAGCTGGTCAAAGAAGGGTATGTGAGCGGCTGGGACGATCCGCGTATGCCTACTATCTGCGGTTTCCGTCGCAGAGGATATACGCCCGAAAGTATTCGTAATTTCTGCGAACGCATTGGCGTTGCAAAGCGCGACAATATTATAAGCTATTCGTTGCTGGAATTTTCTTTGCGCGAACACCTTAACAAGGTTGCCCAGCGCCGTATGGCAGTCCTTGACCCGGTAAAGGTTGTGATCGACAACTATCCGGAGGATAAGGAAGAAATGCTGACGGCAATAAACAACCCTGAAAACGAGGCCGACGGAAAACGCGAAGTTCCATTCTGCAGGGAGCTTTACATTGAACGAGAAGACTTTATGGAGAATCCTCCTAAGAAGTATTTCCGTATGACACCTGGCAATGAAGTCAGACTCAGATACGCCTATTTCGTCAAATGCCAGAGTGTAGAGAAGGATGCCGATGGCAATGTGATATGCATCCACTGCACGTACGATCCTGCTACGCGAGGTGGCGACGCCCCCGACGGACGCAAAGTGAAGGGTACGATCCATTGGGTTTCGGCAAGACACGCCGTCAATGCCGAGGTACGCTTGTTCGACCGTCTTTTTGCTGCCGAAGCGCCGGACGATGTGCCTGAAGGTGGATCGTTCCTCGACAACCTCAATCCCGATTCCCTCCGTACGATAAACAACTGCAAAATCGAACCATGTATATTGGACGACATCAAGCAGGAACATTACGAAAACGGGGTTGCAGCACCTGTACGATTCCAGTTCGAACGTATGGGATATTTCTGCACCGACCCTGACGGAAATGCCGACCACTTGGTGTTCAACCGTTCGTGCACGTTGAAGGATTCGTTCAAAATCAACGGCTGACATGTCGGTTTGTAATCTCATTGTATAACAGCTTTTGCCATTAATAAAACCACACTATCATGAAACGACAAACCTCATTGTATTTTATTGTCATAGGAGCTTTCCTGCTCTTTATTTCAGGCGGCTTCCTGACCGAAGGTTTGTCGCGTGTAGGAATGGATAATGCTGTTATATCGCAGCGTATGTCTGAAGGTTTCGAGGACTTCTGGCTCCCTTCGCTCGACACCCCCGGCAGTATAGAACGACAGAATTATCTGCCTTTAGGGTACTGGCTTGAAAGCCAATGGTATAAACTTTTTGGCGATAATACTTTCATGGCCGAAAAAGTCTATTCTGTATTGACCTATTTCATCTTGGCAGCCCTGATATTGTGGATATGGAAACTGATTGGCCAGTCGCTGCGTACCGGATGGCTTCCGTTGATGTGCTGGATAACGATACCCATTGTCTCATGGTCGGCAACCAACAATCTGTTGGAGAGCACTATGACGATGTTCATACTATTGTCTGTGGTTTTCCTTCTCAAGGCAGGACGAGCATCGTTTATAGCCCATTCCCGATTGGCTGTAGGCAAAAAAACAGGTCCTTATAAGCTGAGCAGGACCGGCTGGATTGTACTTGCTGCATTGATGATGGAACTGGCATTCATGGTCAAGGGGTTTGCTGGATTGTTTCCGATCTTTTTCCCCATTCTCTATTGGCTGATGGTGCGTCGCGAGAGGGTGCTTTTCCCGATTTATACAACAGGCGTCATATTGGCGGTATGGATGGTCACCCTGTTTGTCGTGATTTTCGTTTCGCCCGATGTCTATCACCATCTGTACAACTATGTTCATGGTCAAATGATTGGCGGAGTGCTTCATGTACAGACGGTTGCATCGAGATTCTACATACTGTATGCACTGTTGCTTCAGGGTTCAATACCAATTGCCATAATGCTGTTGCTTTGTCTGATACGCATCAAGGGGCGTCCGTTCTATCGCTATATGTTCCATTGGCGCTTCAGCGACAAGCTTAGTGCAGTACAGATAGAGCACTCGAAGCTGGGATGGTTCTTTCTTGCCATAGGACTTTCAGGCATACTTCCGATCATGCTTGGTCACAAACAACAGGAGTTCTATATCGTTCCCACGTTGCCATTTTTCGCTATTTCCATGGCATGCCTCTTGTATGATCTTTTAGAGGACTGGTTGGAGAATATGAATAAGACCGCCGAGCGTGTGCTGATGGGAATTGCCATAGTGGTATTTGGAACAGGACTGATTCTCAACCTGGCCAGCATCCATAAGGTGAACTCGAACCAGGAATTGCTCAGCGACATGAAAATCATTTTGCCGTATCTTGACTATGGCGAGACGATATCGGTTTCCGACGAGCTGAACCAGGCTGTTGAAGCCGAAGAGTATTTCTATCGATACAAGAGAATAACCTTTGACAGCAAATACGGCAACAGGCATCTGCTCACTATGTACAGCAATATTGACAACAATGACGGAGGTCTCGCATACAGTGAAATGGACCTGCCGACAGTTCAATACAGACTGTACGAAAAGAGCGAAAAAACCGCAGTCGACACCGTCAGTGCCCAATGGGATGAGTGTTTGACTCAAGATTCAATAAACCAACTTGTTGTCCAAGATTGTTATTTTTGATTAATTGAAAGACATGACGAAAAAAAACATATTGTTGTTAGGACTTACGACCCTTATTTTTATCAGCTGTGAACATGGTTATGCTCCTGGCGACATTCTGAAAATTGATGGTACGAAAGGAGTTGTGGTGGAGGTTTCGCCCGACAAAAAGCCATTGCTGCTGATGTCGCTCGACGAGATTGAAAACGTTGATGCCGATTCGGCCTATAGATGGGCATCGTCGTTCAGCGACACCAGTTGGCATCTGCCGAGCAAAAGTGAGATGGAACGAGTCAAAAAGTTCAAGACCCTGATAAACATCAACCTCGAAAAAAAAGGCGAAAAACCGATTCTTAAATATCACACTTTCTATTGGACTCAGACACCTTGCTCCGAATCGCACACATACGCATGCGGCCCTGATGGAATAGGCTGCTACTTCAGCACTAACTATTCACCGTACTACCGTGCGAGAGCAGTGAAAACTATGTAAGAAAACGAAAACGAAAACGAAAACGAAAAGGCCTTCGGCACGAAAACGAAGACGAAAACGAAAAAACCTTAACCTTAACCTTAACTTTAACTTCAGATACAGAGCTTCGCACGAAAACGATAACGAAAACGAAAAAACCTTAACCTTAACCTTAACCTTAACTTTAACTTCAGATAGAGAACTGAATTTAATATCAATAAACAAACATATAATCAATAACCTCAATGAAAATTTCCTATAACTGGCTGAAAGATTACGTCGACACATCACTGTCGCCAAACGAACTGGATGATTTACTGACCTTCTCTGGACTTGAAATTGAGGGAGTGGAGAAAGTCGAGACTATCAAAGGAGGATTGGAACATGTCGTAATAGCTCAGGTGCTGACATGCGAACCGCATCCCAATTCCGACCACCTTCATATAACCACTGTCGATGTGGGTGCTTTGGAGCCGTTGCACATTGTATGTGGAGCCCCCAATGTTGCAGCAGGCCAAAAAGTTGTCTGTGCCCAGATCGGGACAAAAATATGGACTTCAGACACTGAATTCTATGAAATAAAGAAAGGAAAGCTAAGAGGAGAAGTCAGCGAAGGCATGCTTTGTGCAGAGGATGAGCTGCAATTGGGCAACAGCCATGACGGAATTATGGTCCTGCCCGACGATGCCCCTGTCGGAATGCCCGCACGAGATTATTTTGGTGTAAAGGACGACTATACCCTCGAGGTGGCCATTACAGCCAACCGTAGCGATGCCACATCACACATAGGAGTTGCACGCGATGTTGTGGCAGTCCTCAACACTCGCAACGGAGAACATAAAGCCATAAAATGGCCGCAGGTCAATGAAAAACTCACTGTCAACCAGAGTGCCAATGCTGCTGGAACAATAAAGGTAAAAGTCGAAGACCAAACATTGTGTCCAAGATACAGCGGATTGACAATCAAGAACGTCAAGGTGCAGGAGTCACCCGATTGGCTGAAAGACAAATTGCGTACCGTTGGACTCCGCCCAATCAACAACATCGTCGATATAACCAATTTCGTTCAGATGGAGGTCGGTCAACCGCTCCACGCTTTCGATGCCGACAAGATAGAGGGCAAGCAGATAACGGTCAAGTGTTTACCTCAGGACACCCCGTTTGTTACACTTGACGGTGTAGAACGGAAATTGGACAGCAGAGACCTGGTCATCTGCAATGATAAAGAAGGCATGTGTATTGCCGGAGTCTTTGGCGGACTGAAATCAGGCGTTACGATGGAGACAAAAGACATATTCCTCGAGAGTGCCTATTTCAATCCCGTAAGCATACGTAAGACCTCGAAGCGCCATGGTTTGAAGACCGATGCCTCGTTCCGTTACGAACGAGGATGCGATCCAAACATAACAATTTGGGCACTCCGCCGTGCAGCATATCTGATCGGACAACTTGCCGGAGGCGAAATCTGTGGCGATATTATAGACTTGTATCCCAAGCCGATAGAAAGAGCAGAAGTGCAGATTAATTTCCGCCGTGTTGCCGACCTGATAGGCAAGGAGGTGCCAGTCGATGCAATACGCACATCGTTGAGGTCGCTCGATATAGAAATAGTGGAAGAAGATTCCGAGGGGATGTTGCTACGCATACCGACATGCAAAGTCGATGTATATCGCGAATGCGACGTGGTTGAGGAAATCATGCGAATCTATGGATACAACAATGTCGATTTTGATGAGCGGCTGAACAGCTGTCTGGCATACGGAGTGAAGCCGAATCCGCAGAAAATAAAAAATATAGCTTCCGACTACTTGACATACAATGGCTTCAACGAGATAATGAACAATTCGTTGACCAAGAGCAGCTACTATCAGGACAATCCAGACTTCCCGGCCGAGAGGTGTGTAGAGATACTGAACCCACTGTCGAAAGAGCTTAACGTCATGCGTCAGACGCTCCTGTACAACGGATTGGAGTGTATATCATACAACATGAACCACAAAATCTTCGACCAAAAAATATATGAATTTGGGCGGAGCTATGTGAAAAACCCAGACGAACCCGATGCACTTTCTGTAACAAAACGTTACATCGAAACGCAGCATCTTTCATTCTTCATGACCGGTTCTGTTGCTGGCGAAAGTTGGCGAGGTCCGCGCAAAGCAGTCGATTTCTTCGACGCCAAGGCACATCTCCACAATATTTTGCACAGGCTTCGCATACCTATCGAGAGACTTCAGACCATTCCCGCCACCGAACAATACCTTTCGGAAGGATTGGCATGGCAAGTCCGCGACAACAAAAAACAGCTTGCTGTGGCCGGACGAGTCGATCGCAAACTGTTGCAAAAGATGGACTGCCGACAGGAAGTTATCTATGTCGATATCAATTGGGATCACCTCTTAAAGCTGCTTCCGAGCAAAGATGTCACCTTCAGTGAAATACCCAAATTTCCGGAAGTGCGTCGCGATTTGGCCTTGGTATTGTCGAATGAAGTAACTTTTAGCCAGATAGAGACAGTGGCACACGCTACGGAGAAGAAACTGCTTCGCAAAGTGTCGCTCTTTGATGTCTATCAGGGCAAAGGCATTGCCGACGGATACAAGTCGTATGCAGTAAGCTTCATCCTGCAGGATCCTGACAAGACATTGACCGACAAACAGATTGAGTCAGTAATGGCAAAATTACAGAAAAATCTGGAAACGCAGTTGGGTGCAAAAATAAGGAGCTAAACAGCATTGGGACTTGAGAAATACGACATAAAGATACTGCTTGTGCTATGCAAGAGCATATCTGGGAGAAAAGATTTTTTCAGATGGCTGATAGCTAATGGTTATCCCGAGCTTGCCGCATTCTCGAATGCCATAAGGGGAGATACGGAAGCGATGAAATGGCTGTTTGAGAACCATTACGAGTGGCTAGCAATCCTGTCGAACGCCATCGACGGCGAGGACAAGGCGCGAGTATGGATAGGTAAAGCCACACATCGGTGCAACCTCATGTTCGCATTGGCATGCCGAGAAGATATTGATGCCATCAAGTGGTTAATCAACAACAATCTGCAGATATTCCTGATGATGGCACAAGAAGTCTCAAAAGTCTTGGAGACCCAAGCACTGGAAAACGTAGGACCATACGTTATGCATTTCGGCCAGTCGGCAATAGATATAAAACGATAAACAAAAAAACAGACAGATACAAGACATTTCACATCAATATGTTCCAAAAAAATCGAGAGATGAAAAACAGCAGACCCACAGGCGACAGCACTGATAAAAAAGTCCGAAGCCAAAAATCGAGAGAAGAAAAGCCAAAGGAGCCATACAGTCGCAAAAGTCGCAACAAGCCATACGAACGAGAGGAAGGAGCCAAACGAGTCCGCAAAGACCATGCGGTAAGGAACAGCCGGGGGCAGGCAAAAAAGGCCGTAACCCAAAAGCCCGAACCGAAGACTGCCGTCAATGATGGGACAACCCGTCTGAACAAGTATATAGCGAATGCCGGAATATGTTCACGACGCGATGCCGACAAACTGATCGAAGCCGGAGCAGTTTCTGTCAACGGCGAAGTCGTCACCACACTTGGATATAAAGTGAAGGAAGGCGATATTGTAGCCTATGGCGGAGAGATACTGCGAAGCGAAACAAAACGATATTTTCTGCTCAACAAGCCAAAGGGTTACATCACGACAGTAGACGACCCACAGGAGCGGAACACGGTCATGCAGCTGATGGTTGGTTGCTGTCGCGAGCGCATATATCCTGTTGGTCGGCTCGACAAAAACACTACAGGGCTGCTGCTTTTCACCAACGATGGAGATCTGGCAAAAAAGCTCACACACCCATCGTCGAAGGTGTATAAAATCTACCAGGTTGAATGTGACAAGAATGTCAGCCGAGAGGATATGCGACAGATGCTTGAAGGCATCGAACTTGAAGACGGATTCATTTCGGTTGATGATGTACAGTATCAGGGCGATGGGAAGGACCGACATGTTGTGGGAGTGGCACTCCACTCAGGCAAAAACAGGATAGTGCGCCGCATATTCGAGCATTTCGGCTATGAGGTCAAAAAGCTAGACCGGACAGTGTTTGCAGGTCTGACGAAGAAAGACCTTCCACGAGGACGTTCACGTGAGCTGACACAACAGGAGGTCAATTACTTAAAGATGATTTGAATACGAAAACGAAGACGAAAACGAAAACGAAAACCCCCTTAATATCTTCAACCCTTCAATCCTTCAACCCTTTTTTCAAGCAAAACGCGAATGAAACGAATTTTATAGAAGTTGCCTTGTACATTAATGCTGTAAATACGGAGAGGGGTTCCCTCTCCGTTTTTTTCAATTAAACATCGTTTTTGAGTTAAATATAACTAAAAAGGTGCGATATGTGAAAATATTATAGTAATTTTGCAGATTTAATGGAAAGAGACAAAACAATGTATAGATTTAGATATTCAGTTTTTTCGATAATGGCATTGATGCTGTTTTTCGGCTCATGTGGGCGGAAAATCACGATCAATGAATATGCGATAGTACCAATGCCCGTGGAGATGGAGATGGAGAGAGGCAGCTTCACGCTATCGGGAAGCACAACGTGCTATGGGGGTAATGTCGGTCAGAACGACGCGTCGATAAAATATATCTCGCGTCTTCTGCGGCAATGGCATTTCAATCCGGTGCTTGCGGGCAAGATGGAGAACAATTCTATCCAATTCATCATAAACGACACCCTGGTACCCGAAATCGGCGAAGAAGGCTACACTATCGATGTCACGAAGGACAATATTGTCATTGCCGCCAACAGTGAACAGGGACTATTCTACGGATTCCAGACATTTGTCCAGATGTTGCCAGAGGACATAAGCGAGACGCGATATAGCAAGATTGTTCTGCCGGCATGCCATATAAAGGACTATCCCCGTTTCGGCTGGCGAGGGTCGCACTTGGACGTGTCGCGTCATTTTTTTGGAGTCACGCAGATCAAGAAGCATCTGGACCTTATGGCGCGTTACAAGATGAACCGGTTCCACTGGCATCTTACGGACGACCACGGCTGGCGGATAGAGATAGCCAAATATCCGTTGTTGAACGATGTCGGTTCGTGGCGAGTGGACCGCGACGATGCCCCTTGGGGCGAGGCTGAGCCGCCACAAGAGGGCGAGGCGCGGACCAATGGCGGATACTACACGAAAGAGGAGGTGAGGGAGATTGTGGAATATGCTGCGGAGCGCTATATCGACATCATCCCCGAGATAGAGATACCGGGGCATTGCTGTGCCGTACTCGAAGCCTATCCGCAGTTTGCATGTGCGGGAGACGACACGACATACACGGTACAGTATGGCCCTTATTGGCCTCCGCGGGCGATACTGTGCGGAGGGAATGACAGTGTCATGCTATTCCTCAAAGATGTCATGGACGAGGTTATACCGTTGTTTCCATACAAATATATACACATAGGAGGCGACGAGGCCGTCAAGGAGAACTGGAAGCGATGCGCCCGTTGTCAGCAGAGAATTAAGAAGGAAGGTCTGAAAAACGAAGAAGAGCTGCAGGGTTGGATGATTGTCCAGATGGAAAAATATGTCATGCGGCAAGGGAAGAGCATAATAGGATGGGACGAAATACTGGAGGGCGGGGTGTCGTCCGACGCGACGGTGATGTCGTGGCGAGGCGATAGGGGCGGCATTGAGGCTGCACGTCGCGGCAACGATGTAATCATGACGCCTATGGAGTTCTGCTATCTGAATTTCTATCAGGCCGATGCGGAGTTCCAGCCGCCGGCGATGCCCAATACGCTGTTGACATTGCACAAGGTATACCAATTCGACCCGATGCCCGAATCGCTACCCGAACGATACCGCAAGCATATACTCGGTGGGCAATGCAATCTGTGGACAGAATACATCAACACGCCCGAGATGGCAGAATATATGTTGCTGCCGCGGATGTGTGCAATGGCAGAAGTCCTGTGGTCGCCGTCAACGTCAAGAGACTGGGAATCGTTCCGTCGCCGTATAGCCCGCAATATCATTCGGCTGCGAGCCAACGACTACCGAGTCGGAACGTCGTCGTTCACCCCTTGGGTGTCGAAAGAGAAACTATCGGACGGGACGTCACGAATTGCAATACATTCAGAAACCGAAGGAACGGACATCTATTACCATACAGGCGACGGCAAATTCAGACGCTACAGTGAGCCGTTTGTAATAGCTGCAGATACTGAACTTCATACGATTGCCTTCTATAACGGACTGTTGCGGGAAAAGGAGCATGTCCTGAAACTGAGAACTGAGAACTGAGAACTGAGAAGTGAGAACGGAGAAGTGAGAACGGAGAAGTGAGAAGTGAGAACGGAGAAGTGAGAACTGAGAACTGAGAAGTGAGAACTGAGAAGTGAGAACTGAGAACTGAGAAGTGAGAACGGAGAACTGAGAACTGAGAAGTGAGAACGAAAAGGCCTTCGGCACGAAAACGAAGACGAAAACGAAAACAACTCTTCACCCTTTAACCCTATAACCCTATAACCCTATAACCCTTTAACTTTAACCTTTAACCTTAACCTTAACTTTTAGATACAAATAGATACAAAACTATTGTCCCTTTCACTCCACCCTCACTCCCCCTATAACCTTAAAACCTATAACCCTATAACCCTATAACCTTAACCTTAAATATTGTGACAGAATTTGATTTCTCAAGTATAGAGCCCTACACGTCGGCGGAGGTGCCATCGGCGATAGCGCGCCTGGCACATAACCCTATGTTCAGCCGACTGGTGAAAACGATGAATCCGAATGTCGATGCCGATGCTTTTGCAGCGTTGATGGAGTGCATCACGACGTGCGACGAGCTGCAGTATATGGTGATGCGTCCGCTGGTCTATCAGATTGTGCAGCGGAGCATGTCGTCGTTCACATACGACGGGCTGGAGAACATATCGGCCGACAAGTGCTACCTGTTTGTTTCGAACCATCGCGATATCACGCTCGATGCCGGCCTGCTGGATGTGGCAATGATTGCCAACGGCATAAAGACTCCGGAAATCGGATTTGGCAACAACCTGATGAAGAATGACTTCATGATCGACCTTTTCCGTCTCAACAAGATGTTCACGATAATCCGGGACGGGTCGCGCCGGGAATTCTACAACAACTCTGTTTTCCTGTCGAACTATATACATCATGTCCTTTTCGAAAAGGGGAGCTCGGTATGGATTGCCCAGCGGAACGGCCGAACGAAAAACGGAGACGACCGTACGGACCAGGGGTTGCTGAAGATGTTCTCGATGGCGGGTACGGGCGACTTTGAGGCAGACTTCAACAAACTCAATATTGTACCCGTAGCCATCAGCTACGAATACGAGCCTTGTGACTTGATGAAAAGCGTTGCCGAATACACATCATCGACGGGTATATATGAAAAGACTCAGCATGAGGACGTTGTCAGCATCATGATGGGCATATCGCAACAAAAGGGCGATGTGCATCTTCATTTTTGCAAGCCTATCACAGCAGAAGAGGTGGCTTCGTGCGCTGCTTTGTTCAAGAACGAACGTTATACGGCACTTGCCGACATAATCGACAATCGTATACATCAAGGTTACAAGCTGCATAAGACAAACTACATTGCTGCCGACCTTGTGACGGGTGATGCCCAATATGTCGACAACTATACGACGCAGCAGTTGGAGGATTTCATGTCGTACGCCGAACACAGCTCGCTAAAGGGTCCGTCGCTGGCCGCAAGGGAAAAAATCATGGATTTCTTTCTCGCAATCTATGCCAATCCTGTATTCAACAAGTTTCTTTAACGTTAACCTTAACCTTAACTTTAACTTCAGATACAATTACCTTTCAACGTTAACCTTATTTTAAACGGCGAATTACTCGAATTACGCGAAGGCTACGCAGGATATAATTACATGCTAATTACTCTAATAAATATAACTAAGATTCCATCAACGTTAACCTTAACTTTAACTTTAACCTTAACTTCAGATACAATTCATCAACGTTAACCTTATTTTAAACGGCGAATTACTCGAATTACGCGAAGGCTACGCAGGATATAATTACATGCTAATTACTCTAATAAATATAACTAACAACGTTAACTTTAACCTTAACTTTAACTTTAACTTTAACTTTAACGAAAACGAAGACGAAAACGAAAAAAACTTTAACCTTAACCTTAACTTTAACTTTTAGATACAAAACTATTGTCCCTTTCACTCCCCTTTCACTCCCTTCTCACTCCCCTTTCACTCCACCTTCACTCCCCCTATAACCCTATAACCCTTTAACCTTAAAACCCTATAACCTTATAACCTTAACCTTAACCTTAACTTTAACTTTTTTTTGCTTTGTCACATATCGAAATAATTGAAGAGATCAAAAAGAGAGCTCATGACATAAATGCCGAAGTGATTCAGTGGCGGCGATGGCTGCACAGCCATCCGGAGCTCTCGCAACAGGAATACGGCACAATGGAATATGTTGCCGAACGACTCCGCGAAATGGGTCTGCAACCACGTACTGGTATTGGAAAGACAGGTTGTATGGCCGTGCTTCGTGGCGGGATAGAACCCGATGGATATTGTGTAGCCCTTCGAAGCGACTACGATGCGTTGCCTTTGCAGGAAGAGACGGGCTTGCCATTTGCGTCGCAGAATCCGGGGGTCATGCATGCCTGTGGACATGATATGCACACGAGTTCGCTTCTGGGAGCCGCAAAAATACTTTGCGACATGCGCGACAAGCTGCACGGAACAATCATGTTCATCTTCGAGCCGTCGGAGGAAATGTATCCGGGAGGTGCCCGCATGATGATGGACGACGGACTCTTTGACACACTTATGCCCAACGAGATATATTCATTCCATTGTCTTCCGGAAATGGACTATGGGCGTGTCGGCATGCGAAAGGGCAAGTATATGGCATCGACCGACGAGCTCTATTGGACCGTAAAAGGACGTGGCGGACATGGAGCGACACCGCATCTGAGTGTCGATCCGATACTTATAGCTTGCCATATTGTTGTTGCACTTCAACAGGTTGTCAGTCGAAATGCTTCTCCGATGATGCCTACCACACTGAGTTTCGGGAAAATAATAGGCAGCGGACGGACCAATATTATTCCTGACGAGGTGAAGATGGAAGGCATAATACGTACATTTGATGAGAAATGGCGTCTTGAGGCCCACGAACGGATACGCAAGATATCGTGCGGAGTGGCCGAAAGCATGGGAGGGGAGTGCGACCTCTTCATTGATTACGGATACCCCTATGTCGTGAACGACGACCAATGCACGCAACAGGTCTACGACAATGCATGCAGTTTTATCGGCAACGAGAATGTCGAGTGGTTGGACATGCGTATGACAGCCGAAGACTTTGCCTTTTTTGCCCAGAAGATACCTGCGTGCTATTTCCGAATCGGGATTCACGAGCCGGGCACACCTTTCAGCAACCTTCACCGTCCCAACCTTATTGTTGACGAACGCTCCATCGAACTTGCCAACGGCTTTGTTGCATACAATGCTTTTGTTGCTTTGGAAAACAAAATAAAGAGAAATGACTGACAAAACCAAAGAATTGGAGAGCCAACCAGTCGGTCGGCTGTTGTGGCAGTATGCCATTCCTGCAGTAACAAGCCAGGTGGTGACATCAGTCTATAACATAGTCGACCGGATATTTCTCGGACACAGTGGTGACGGCTATGGGACCCTCTATCTCGCAGCCTTGGCTATCACGTTCCCAGTGATGAATATAGTCCATGCGTTTGGTTCACTTGTCGGAGCAGGAGCGTCGTCGCGAATGAGTATTGTCCTTGGTCGCAAAGACAACCGCTGGGCCGAGAAGATTCTGGGCAACACCATGCTGCTTACCTTCCTGTTTGGTTTCCTTTTCGTCACGGCAGGCTATATCTGGATGCGTCCAATCCTTACGCTCTTTGGCGCCTCGGCCCAAACCATCGACTTTGCATGTGAATATATGGATATTGTGCTTCCGGGCATGTTCCTTGTCACTATGACATATAACCTTACGGGCTTGATACGTGCCACCGGCTATCCCGTCAAAGCGATGTGGATAATGATAGGAGGAGCCATACTGAATATTGTTCTCGACTATTTTTTCATCTCGCTGATGAGGCAGGGAGTTGCCGGTGCCGCATGGGGTACAACCATCTCGATGGCGGTTACAGCCATAGTGTCGGTGCTGCATTTCGTCGACCGTCGTTCATTCATACGGTTCAAATCACACTGTTGGGCTCCGAAGCTATATATTTTCCGCAATATCCTTGCCATCGGAATAAGCCCATTCTCGATGAATGTGGCTGCATTTGCAGTGGTTGCCATCCTCAACAGGCAACTCTCGATGTTTGGTGGCGACAATGCCGTTGCCGTTTATGGAGTCGTAAATTCGGCGGCGGGCTTGATATTCATGATGTTCCTGGGCGTTTGCCAGGGTATGCAACCCATTGCCGGCTACAACTATGGAGCTTGCCGCAACGACCGTTTGCGTGAAGTGTATATCCTAACCATGAAGGTGTGTGTGGCGCTCGGAATCTTGGGTTCTGCACTGTCGCTGCTGTTTCCCGGAACAATCATCAAGTTTTTCAACAACGACAGCGAGATTGTGAATATGGGCATACCAGCCATGCGCTATTTGATGGCGCTTGCGCCCTTTATTGCCTATACCATTGTCAACTCGCAACTGTTCCAATCGATTGATCAGCCGTGGATTGCTATAGTAACCAGCCTGTCACGACAAGTGTTGTTCCTGATACCCATCTCGCTGATACTTCCAGGCATCATGTTTCGCAGTAGCGGTGACGGTGTTGTCGGAGTATGGCTGTCGTGCATGATATGCGATTTTCTTGGTGCTGCATTGTCAACGGTACTGTTGCTGACGCATCGTGACGTGTTTCGTGTCGGATATGTTCCCCCAGTCAGAAAACCGCGTAAGGAATCCGGTCCGAAAGAACGATGACGAAAAAGATTGCGTGACTGACAGAAGTGGTTGTGGAGGTCTAATGTACATTCTTGACAAGTTTTTTCGGCTTCAGTGCATCGACCGAAAAGATTGCCAGCCCGGTCCAGATACACGCGAAACACACTATATGTGCTGTCGTGAAAGGCTCGTCGTAAACAAAAACCCCGATAAGGAACTGTCCTGTAGGTGAGAGGTATTGTAGGAATCCGAGATCGGTCAATGTTATTCTTTCTGCAGCCTTGCCATAAAGTAGTAAAGGAATGGCCGTTACGGCACCCGCGGCCAAGAGGAGAATCCACGTTAGGGCATCGAATGAGTTGAGAGCAGAGTCGCCGGAGTTATATGACCACAGAATAAAGGCAGCAGCGGCAGGCATCATCCATATAGTCTCGACAGTCAGCGCTTCGGTTGCCGGAAGACCCATTTTCTTCTTGAGCAGGCCATAGATTCCGAAACTCAGTGCAAGGCCGATGGAGATTATCGGGAAATGGCCATAGTCAATGGTGAAATACAGCACACCCGCCAAAGCGAAGAGCAGGGCAACCGATTGGGCCCGGTTGAGACGTTCGTGGAGGAAGAGGTATCCAAGCAATACGTTGACAAGAGGGTTAATATAATACCCTATGCTGCTCTGCAGAATATAGCCATGGTTTATGGCCCAGATGTACAACCCCCAGTTGAAACTGATCAGCACGCTGGTGAGCAGTAGCCCCATCCATTGTCGAAAGGTATGGATGCTTTTTTTGATGCTACGGTGTCTTATGCCGACAAACAGAACAATCATAAAGACTGCGGACCATAGCATCCGGTGTGCCAGGATCTCGAAACTGCCGACATGGTCGAGCAGTCGCCAATAGAG
Source organism: Bacteroidales bacterium (assembly GCA_017522065.1). Lineage (GTDB taxonomy): Bacteria > Bacteroidota > Bacteroidia > Bacteroidales > P3 > Colimorpha. Next base: position 3,011 of record JAFXAD010000017.1, on the reverse strand, counting down.
AGGGAAGAGGCCCCAGATGCAGTAGCACAGAAGCCCGTATATCAAGCCTTTCCTGTATTGTGCAGTGTCGGTCACGCTTTTACCTCCTTCTGCGCCACATGAGAATGAGAATCAGGCCGACGAGCATACCGCCAAGGTGAGCGAAATGGGCTATTCCGTCGTTGGTGCCAATAATGCCGGTAACGAGTTCGACGACAGCGTAACCAATTACAAACCATTTGGCTTTGATGGGAACAAGAAAATAGAGATAGATACGCTCCTCGGGAAACATCATGCCGAATGCAAGCAGGATGCCATAGATGGCACCCGATGCGCCAACAGTGGGGATGCCGATGACGGATTTGTTGTACACCTCCATGAGGGCCGATGTGGTGTCGAGAGCGAAATCTCCTTGCATTCCACTGCGCCAAGCGTTGGTAACCTCTGTAATCCACTGAGGGTTAATGATTCCTTCAAAATGGTCGTTGTATATCTGGATGAGCGCTTCGGGCGATGGATTTGATGCGTAAATGTTGATGTCGTTCAGTACGGGCATTGCCATGAGGCCTGTCACGAGGGTGTGGAACACTCCGGCACCAATGCCGCAGAGCAGATAGAAGATCACGAACCGTCGTGTTCCCCAGAAATTTTCGAGGATGTATCCGAACATCCAAAGGGCGAACATGTTGAAAAATATGTGTTCGAAACTGCCATGCATGAACATGTAGGTCAGGTACTGCCACGGACGGAAGCTGTCGCTGCCGATATAGTAGAGTGCCAGCCAACGGTCGAGATCGATGCCCATGGAGCTGCGGAAAACCAAGGCGGCGATGTAGAAGAGTGCATTAAGAATGAGAAGATGCTTTACGCCGGTTGGCAGCATGCGGAATCCTTGAGGAGAATAGTTTTGTGACATTTAGGGGGAGGGTTATAGGGGTTAAAGGGTTTTAGGGTTTTAGGGGGAGTGAGGGTGGAGTGAGGGAGGAGTGAGGGAGGAGTGAAAGGGGAGTGAAGGGGACAATAGATCTGTATCTGAAGTTAAAGTTAAGGTTAAGGTTAAAGTTAAATTTTAAAGTTAAATTTTTTTTAATTGTTGAATTTTTCTTTGAGCTCTTGTTCCGAGAGAACGAACATGGTGCGTTTTCCTGATGGCGATAGATCGGGGGTGTGGCAACTGAAGAGGTCTGCCATGAGTTGCTGCATCTCTTCTGGCCGTAGAGGAGAGGAGTCTTTTGACGCCAGTTGTCGTGCCATGGTCAAGACAATGCTACCAGCCCTGTCGTTTATTTTCTGCAACATGCTGTTTTTGTAATCGCTGATTATTTGTTCGATGATATGCTGAATGGAGATGTCGTCGACGTCTGGCGGAGCTGCTGAGACGACGAAGGTGTTCTGTCCGAGCGGGGAAAGCACGAATCCGGCATCCTTCATATCGGGCATCAGTTCGGTGAGCAGTTCGCTGTCGGCAGAGCCGAGATGGACGTTTACGGGGAAAAGGAGCTGTTGCGGGTTGGCGCTATGATTGCGTGATGCAAAGCGCTCGTACAGTATGCGTTCGAGGGCTCGTTGGCGGTCGATGACGACAACGCCCGACTTGAGTGTTGCGAGGATGTATCTGTTTTGGAAACTCAGTACGGATAATGCGTTGCGCTCGTCGGCACTACGATTTTCGGTTGACGTACTGACGTCGTCCATTCTTTCGCCAAACTCGCGGGGAATACCTGGCTCATCATGCTCGGCAGGCATACTACCGCTATTGCCACCTTGAGCATCGTCAAAAAAAGATGCGAATTTGTCCGGTCTCGCCTTCTCGTCGTGTGATTGTTCAGCGCGGAAAGGGTTGTAGGTGGGATTGTAGGATACTTCTGGTGCCGCGGGGACATGACCTTTGGGGGCTGGTGAGAAATCAATCTCGGTCGATGGGTTGAATTCAAGCTCGTTGGCAAGCGAAAACTGCCCCAAGGCTTTTTTTGTTGCCGCCCTAAGGATTGCGAAAATCACGCTTTCGTCGATGAAGCGGACTTCCGTTTTTGTAGGATGGATATTAACGTCCAGTCGCGACGGGTCGACAGTAAGCATGACAAAGTAAGCGGGATAGGTGTGTTCCGGCACCAATTCGGCGTAGGCCCGTTCGATGGCGGCCGACAGACCGGGATGTTTTATGAACCGCTGGTTGACAAATATATATTGTTCGCCTCGTGTGCGTTTGACGTATTCGGCTTTGCCGACATATCCGAAAACCTTGACGGGTTCTGTATTCTCTTCGATACTGTAAAGCCGCTGGTTATATCCGTTTCCGAAAATGCCGGCAATACGTTGGGCCAGATTTCCGGCGCGGAGGTCGTATAGTAGGCGTCCGTTGTGATGGAACGAGAATGCCACATTCCAGTTTGCCAATGCAACCCTTCGGAACACTTCTTCGATATGTGACAGTTCGATGCTGTCGCGTTTAAGGAAATTGCGTCGAGCGGGGATGTTGTAGAAGAGGTTCTTGACCGATATCGATGTTCCTGGTGAACAGCTGCATGGCGACTGTTCCTTGACGGCCGATCCCTCGATGACGACAAGGGTGCCCAGCTGATTGTCGTGTTGACGGGTCCGCATCTCGACTTGCGACACGGCGGCAATCGAGGGGAGCGCCTCGCCTCGGAAACCCATGGTGCGGATCGAGAAGAGGTCGTCGGCGCGGCTTATTTTTGATGTTGCATGCCGCTCGAAACAGAGTCTGGCGTCGCTGTCCGACATGCCGCAACCGTTGTCGACGACTTGTATCAATGTTCTTCCGGCGTCTTTGACAATGAGTTGTATTTCCGTTGCGCCGGCATCGATAGCGTTTTCGAGCAGTTCTTTGACAGCCGATGCAGGGCGGTCCACCACCTCGCCAGCCGCTATCTGGTTGGCGACACTGTCAGGAAGTATGTTGATAATATCCACTCTGAGGTTAAGGGTTATAGGGTTGGAGGGTTATAGGGTTGGAGGGTTATAGGGGGAGTGAGGGAGGAGTGAAGGGGGAGTGAAGGGGGAGTGAAGGG
>JAFXAD010000001.1 GCA_017522065.1 Bacteroidales bacterium | reverse complement strand
CCATTTATCCATCCCGCTATTCCGTAGCGGTATGGAGTCCGCGACTCAACGAGAAAGGCAATTCGGTCATGGGAATGAAAGCACTTGAACTACTCACCACCGAAACGGAAGAGTCTATTTTCTAAGAGTGGATTGTGTTTTTTCCATTTTTACAAACAAGAAAAGAGTAATCATTTATTTGAAAGGTCTTGGCAGAGACCAGAGCCGTGACTCGAAACACTCCATAGAAGAAATATGAAGAAAATAATGTTTTTGATGGCAGTTGGTGTGATGTGTCTGACTGCCTGCGCCCAGAAGAAGGGCGGCGAGCGTGGTCCGCGTCAGGGTGGCCACATGGAGATTGACAAAGATTCAGACAATACGTTTGTGGTCTTGAAAAATGAGACGTTGAAGAAGTTTAAGCAACTGACTTTCAACGATACTCAGACGGGAAAGACGATGGAGTACAACCTGCTGGTGCCCGAAGGCTACGACGGAAAGCAGGGCTATCCGCTGGTGCTCTTCATGGCTGACGCCAGCACTGTGGGCAAGGAGCCGACGGCGCCGCTCACGCAGGGCTATGGCGCCCTGGAGTTCGCCTCCGACCGCGACCAGCGGCTGCACCCCTCGTTCGTCCTAGTGCCGCAATACACCGACTGGGCCGTGCAAGACGACTGGAGCACCACCGACGAGGTGGAGATGACCATCCGCCTGCTTGCGGAGGTCTGCCGCCAATACAATGTCGACACCAACCGCCTCTACACCACCGGACAGTCGATGGGCGGCATGATGTCGTTCTATTTCAACATCGTGCATCCCAACCTCTTCGCCGCCTCGCTCTTCGTCAGCAGCCAATGGGACACCTCGAAGATGCAGCATTTCGGCCGAAAGAAGTTCTTCTACATCGTGGCCGGCGGCGACCAGAAGGCATCGGGCGGGATGCAGGGCCTGGCAAAGGTGCTGCAGGAGAATGGCGCCCGCGTCGACTCCGCTTCGTGGAGCGCCAAGCTGCCCGCCGAGGAGCAGGAGCGGCTGGCCGAGCAACTGATAGCCCGTGGCTCGGACATCAACTTCATCCGCTGGGAGACCGGCAGCGTGCTGCCCGCATCGGGCAAAGGCATGGAGCACATGGCCTCGTTCGACTACGGCTACAAGCTCGCCGCCGTGCGCGACTGGATGTTCCGGCAGCGCAAATAATCTCATACTTCACCGGTGAATATGGAAAGCCCCGGCAAGCAGAGTGCCTGCCAGGGCTTGGTGATTTACACGTGTGCGGCGGGGTCGGGTTGGCCCATGTAGGCGTACTCGTATATCATGTCTCCCGTGGCTTCGCGGGTTTCGCCGACGGCGGGGGTGAAGCGGATACCGCCTTTGGCATAGTAGCGGCAATACCGCAAACAGGGCTAAGGTCTATGCATCGTTTTTGGCGGCCGGCACCGCCAGCAGGATGGCAGTATTTGTCTTTCGTTTCATTGTCTTTTCTTGCATCATTCGACTTGGTTGCTTAAGGAACTATGCTAATTCCTTTGATTACCAGGATGGTACTGATGCGGGTTTTAGAATATTTCACCTTCCCAAAGCATTTTGAAGAAGTCGAGAACGTAGATGAGTTCGGTGTCGCCGGAGCTTCGTGTGATGGGGTCGAGCGAAACGAGGATAAGGCGGCAGTCGGGATGCTCCTCCTTGAATGCCTTGAGGCCCTTCTTGTGTTTCGTATCCACGTGCTCGGTGGATTTTATTTCGAGAGCCACCTTGGCATCGCCGATGACAACATCCACCTCTTTTTTGTCGTATGTGTGCCAATATGATATGACGTCACGCTTGTCGTTGTAGCCTTTGTAAGCCACAATCTCCTGCATAACCAGATGTTCAAAGGCGTGGCCATAGTCGTCAGTGCCACGTTTCAACGAATGGCGGCCCATAAGATAATTGGCGAGACCGACATCGAAATAGTAGAACTTGGGCGCCTGTACGATTTTGCGTTTGATTTCCTTGCGAAAGGCTGGAATTTCATAGCCAATCAACGTGTCATAAAGGATTTGAAAATACGACTTGACCGTCTTGGCGGAGACGCCACAGTCGGTGGCAATATTGGAATAGTTCAACATCTCGCCGTCAGAGATGGCGGCAACTTCCATAAACCGTTCGAACGCATCGAGTTCGCGTACCTCGCCCTCTTCGCGGATTTCCTCGTCAAGGTATATCTTCACATATCCCGACAACCGCTTGGTGGCATCATCTACCATATAGTGACGGGGAATCATTCCGTTCTGTACGGCACGGTCAATTTGGAAGTCGGTAACCTCTGGCCAAACAAGCGGATAGAGCGTTTCGGGTATGGCACGGCCACCAAGGGTATTGGCCCCTGAGCGCTTGAGTTTCCTTGAGCTGGATCCGCTCAGAATGAAGTACAACCCTCGCTCGACCATCAAGGAATGCACCACATCCAGCAGCTCGGGGACTTTCTGTATCTCGTCGACAATGACAAGTGTGCCTGCGGGTTTGTCCTGCAGGGCCTCCCAAAGTGAGTTGGGGTTCATCTTGAAAGCCTTCCGAACATTCGGTTTTAGCAAATCATAATAGATGGCATCCTTGAAACGTTCCTTTAGCAATGTTGTTTTTCCTGTTTGGCGTGCACCAAACAGAAACATCCCCTCGTCCAGCTTGTTCTCAATGTCGAATATTCTTTTGTACATATCTTTAAATTTCGGAACCGTATTCCTGATTTTTTTATGAATTTTGGGAGTATGGTTGCGTTTTTTAAAACATATTGTTGTCTATTGTATAATTGCAAATGTCTTAATATGTGTTATTTATGTAAAAATTACCTATTTCTTTTATAGACAAAGATACGAAATTGTTTTAAATCGGCAAAATTGTTTTTTGACGTTATAGGAGAACGCAAATTGTCCGCCGTGGTGTGCCGTCGGCTCGGCCGACAAGGGTTGCCTAAAGATCACAGGTCTTGAAGAATGGAACTTTGCATTTTGCGGGTGCGTTTGTTGTTTTACTTCCATCTGTTGTTTCGTCGTGTCGTTTTTGCCAACTGCTGGTATGCCCCGCGAAACGAGCACTGGATGTTTCGCTTATTGTGGTGCGAATAATGGTGGCCGTTGTTTTTTATACAACCTTGGCTTTGGGCTTTCGTGAAAACAGTCTTGCAAGGAGGATGCAGAAGGAATAGATAACCGATGGCACAAACACCATATGCACAAACACAGCCAAATCAGCATTATTAATTTCGCCTAAAGCCATAGCCAGAGGCATTCCGCAGCATAATGGGAAAAGAGACAGTGTACAGTCTTTACGAATCAACCAAATGAGAACATTTATCAGCATCAGCACAAGAGGACAAATCCAAACATACCAATTGCGACGAGCCTTTTCGTGTACATAGTGAGCGGCTATCCCGGGAACTACCATATATATAGCACTACTGAGAATAGTGAAGCCGGCTAACGTGCTTTGTGGAAATTCGTCATTAAGAAATATTTTGTTGTCAAAAATGTACATCAACAGAAAGCCCAATAAAACGTACGCTAAATAGACAATCATAAATGCCCAAAAGAAAGGGATCTTTTTGAGTGGTCCTCGTCTTGTTTCCATTTTCTGTCTGTGTTTATTGTTTCTATGCAATTTGTTCCTCACTTTATTTGATTTAATTAAGCGGTGTTCGGTTCCCCTAACGGGGTTGTTTCATTCGCATAAACAATGTACATTGTCTGTCTGTGTTTGTTGTTTACGTTCTTTTTTTTTGCCTCTATAAAGCCAATCGTGTTCTATATATCTGCTGGCTTCGGGATTCTTTTTGCTGACTTCAATTGTGATGGTATCTCCAATTTTATGGTCGCCGTAGTCGGACTTGTTGAAAAAAACGTCGTCGTTTGTGTATGTTTTGCCATCCACGGTATACCGATACTCCACATTCCACATAATATTTTTATATTGACCCCTACTATACATTTGCCGGATGTCCGTGATGACAGCCTTGGCGGTTGTCGATTCCGCATAAATACACTTTTCCGTCCACAGTATGCCAATGCCGATGGCTGCAGCAAAAATCAGCAAAAACCATACTTCCCAGGAAAGGCGTTTCTTCTTTTTCTGCGGCTGTTTCTTTTTCTGCGGCTGTTTCTTTTTCTGTGGCTGTTTCTTTTTCTGCTGTTTCGTTTTCTTCATTGTCTGTGTTTATTGATTTTCTTTTATACTTTGTTGTTTCCTTCGTGCATTTTCACCGCGCACGGGTGCGGGGTGGCGTTGCAGGGCTGCCGTCCGCTGGTATGTCTGGCAAACTTGCTGAGCCAAGGATGGCAGCCGACTTATATTAATGCACGTCCACTCCATCAAAATATAATTCTGTTATTGCCGTGTTTTGATGTTTCCTGCCCGGATACACCTCAAGAATCTCGAATTTCAGCGACCATTCCGAATGGTTCTCGACATCCCGGTATCCCAATAATCCGACACAAACTCCTGCTCACCCCGAGTGTCTTGTAGCTCAAGAATGGCATAAGGCTTGCCGTCGTAATACACCTTGAGTTTCTTAACCCGTGAATAATCCAGCCATTCATTTGTGTCACGTGTGTAGCCATTCAAAATACATACGGTGGTTATACGTGGGCAGTTCCCAGGGAAAAAATAGGTCAAGGATTCACCTACGCCATAGTCGTTCGGTCTTGTGACCCATGCGCTGTGTATGCTCCAATCATGTGTGTTGATGCCCTCGTATGAGCAGGTATCTGCTTCCTGACAAGAGGAGGAAATAACGGTGTCGATAATGCCTCCACAATACCAACTGCAAGCAGGAGAGTAAAAGTGCATCAATACACCGTTGCTCTCACAAGTGTCAACAATCATGCGCTGATGGTCGGACATTTCGTCGTATGGAACCGTGTCAATCAATTCCCAGATATCCATAACCTCCTTGAAGTCGATGTTTGTCGGCAGCGATACAATCAATGAGGGCTTTATTACCTTCAAGCCACTCTTGCAGGCGGTCATCATTCCGATGGCGCACACCATCGCACCGAGTAAAAATACTTTCTTCATTGTCTGTCTGTGTTTATTGTTTTACTTCATTTTATTTGCTTCGCACACCATTCTGCGGTTCGGCAATGTGAGCAAGCTCTCATTGCTCTCGCTCTTGCGAATGGGTGTTTCATTCGTGCATTTTCACCGCGCACGGGTGCGACGCCCCGCAGAAGACGGAGATGTTCATTGTGTTGTTTCTGTTTTCATTGCTGTCTGCGAGGATGGCAGCCGGTTTTCATAATGGCGCATCTTTTTATATTGGCTCTACCCAGTCACAAGCATCGTCCGTTTGTTTATGCCACACTCCCTTGTCGTCAGCATATACGTCTTCGCTGCAAATATCAATGGGGTTGCAGGTGAATTTTATGTAATTGCTGCCGTCATCTGCTGTTTCGACAAATATGAAAATATCGCCCACCTCCGTAAGGAATATTACCTGTTGATCTCCATTGTAGAATACGGTGCCAAAGTCCACCACGTCAAACTTCACGCCTTTCCATTCCATGGTTTCAACGGCTCCACTAAAATAATTCATACGGTCGTCGTACACAACGAACCTGTCATCGCCCATTTCGATGCTGTCCTTCTCCAAATTTGGATTGTATTTGATGTAAACGACCTGCAAGGAGTTTGGTGTTTTCAAATCTTTGAAGTGGTATTCATTCGTGACGAGAACGGATGATGGCTCGCACGGTTGCATGGTGTCTGCGGCTATGTTGTCGGCCGTCCCGCTCTTGCAGGCGGTCATCATTCCGAGGGCGCACACCATCGCGCCGAGTAAAAAGAGCTTCTTCATTTTAGTGGTTAGTGGTTTATGGCTAAATATGGGTATGTTCAATCTATAAACTGAGTATAACATATTGTGTCCAATGTCCCACTATAGAGGTATCGGACCACAATGGCTTCGCAATCGACACCGCTACGGTGGAGGGTGACTCCATGACTGGCCATTTGATAAGGTTCGGCTTGTGGACTGATGAGGTCTGTCTCGTAACATATGAACCCTGGTCCCATCATCTGCCAATACTGCCCGGTTATATCCTCAGTGTAGGTGATACAAAGCCATGGTTCATCGTTGAAAATGATTTCTTCTGCTTGGCAAATGTAACTAATGCTGTCAGATATATAACAATTCATTCCGTCTAAGGCAAGGCTCGGCGAGCCATCGTTGTCCCATTCGATATGCATAGGCAAACCTGCAGCTTTCAATGCCGAATCAATGATTTCCGGAGTATCTTCCGGCCCGAAAGTGGCACTTTTTATCACCTCCGCCTCTTCGAACTCTATGTTGCCACCCGTCCCGCTCTTGCATGCGGTCATCATTCCGAGGGCGCACACCATCGCGCCGAGTAAAAATATCTTCATTGTCTGGATTTGTTTATTGTTTTACTTCATTTTATTTGCTTCGCACACCATTCTGCGGCTCGGCAATGCGAGCAAGCTCTCATTGCTCTCGCTCTTGCGAATAGGTGTTTCATTCGTGCATTTTCGCCGCGCGCAGGTGCGACGCCCCGCAGAAGACGGAGATGTTCATTGTCGGTTATTGCTTGTTTCTATACAACCCGTCCATATCTATTGCACCGAATTCTATATACCACAACCGTTTGTCGTCCGGTGTGAACACTGGCCGGATGACGTTGCCGTGTCTCTTGTCGATGGTGTCGCACTGGAATCCCAGCACATAATAGATTCCATCTGTCATATAGTGTACATCGAACGACATCCGCTCCTCGTCGGGCAACGTGATGCTGTTGCCGTCGGCAAAGACAAATCTGTCCATATATGCGTAGAAGTCGTCGCAGATGGTATTGCTGTCGATAGTCAGTGGTTTTGCGTCGCCGATTTGGAGTGTCAGCTTGGCTGCCGAAATGCGGAAATCGACAAAAAAGAGCTGGATGCTGTCGTCTTTGCGGATATAACTGATGCCGGGGTAGTACATCACCGGAATATATACGCTGGTGTTGTTGCACTTTGCAACGCACCCACTGTCGGAACAATGTTCAGGTTCCCCCATCTTGGCAATCAGTTCGTCGTAGGTTCCCATAACTATTGTTTCGTCCGACGAAAAGTCGGCGACGGAGAGGTACTCTTTGGGAGCAGCCTCTTCATGCTGGCCGCTCTTGCAGGCGGTCATCATTCCGATGGCGCACACCATAGCGCCGAGCAAAATCAGTTTCTTCATTGTCTGTCTGTGTTTATTGTTTCTGTTCCTTCGGCAGCGACGAGCCGCAGAAGACTGCTATGTGCATATATTGCGATAATTATTCTTGTGTTTGGGGCTGAACAATGTATTTGGGGTCAATACGGTTGGTGTCACGATAAAACCAGCAAAGTCCATCAAGACCCTCGGCTTTCATAGGTTGACGTTCTACTATATTTGTTGAAATATTAACCCCCTCGACATTCCAATATGGGATATGTTCACCATGACCGACTATGGGACAACATCCGTCCGCAAATGTCAAATCAAACAGGTATTTTCTTCCTTTCTTTATTGTCGTTCCATCGCATTCGCGACCAGACGCAAAACTGACAATCTGCATTTCGACCTTCCTTTTCCGATAATCTTTGCCATATAATATTCCAAGTTGCCAGTCATACGTGGTGTCGACGACCTCTACTGTTATGACATAGTATTGCTTGTCCCCGACTTGATATTTGTTACTGATTTCTGTTACCTTGCATTGAATCTCAAATTCCCAAGGTTCGATTTCATTCGTCATGTCATAGGCAATAAAAGAGATATCACTCTGTGCCATAACGGTGACGGTAAAGACGAGGAATGCCGCGCAAAGTATCAATGTCTTCTTCATTGTCTGTGTTTTTTGTTTCTGTTCAATCTGTTCCTCACTTTATTTGATTTAATTAAGCGGTGTTCGGTTCCCCTAACGGGGTTGTTTCATTTCTGCATTTTCACCGCGCTCGTGAGCGGGGTGCGTTTTCCGGCCCCGCTCGTGGTCGACGGGCAGGTCGGCGGTGCGCTTGCCGAAGGTGGTCATGTACTCGTAATGGGGCGCGTTCGCTCATCGGGCTCGATAGCAGGCCGCGCGGCCGACGGTGATGTCGGGAATCTGGTGTGCTAATTCCATAGTGTTGAAATTTTATTGTTATACATTATATTATTATTGAATACTGAAACTGATTGGCAAAACAATTGTCGTCACGATGGGTTCACCCTTGTATGATGCTGGAATCCACTTGGGCATTATGCTGACAAGACGCAATGCTTCTTTAACGCAATCGGGATGAAAGTCACGAAGTAGCCTTACATTAGTCAATGAGCCATCCTTTTCCACATTGAATTGCACATAAACGTATCCTTCCACATGTACTTCTCTCAATGCAACTGGGAATTGCATGTTTTCGGCAAAGAATTTGAACAAAGCATCTGCACCGCCGGGAAACATTGCCACCGAGTCGCAGTCAACGTAAACAATCTCGCTGTCATCATCCTCGTAATCGTAGTATCTGACTACAACGCATTTCTTCTCGGTATATTTTCCCGTCTCCACGCTCTGCGCCGAGGCACATAAGCCGATGCCGCACACCACCGCGAGGGCTAAAAATCCTTTCTTCATATACATTATATATTATTGGTTGAGCTTCGGTTTCGCGCCAGGGGTCTGTTTTGGTCTCCTGCACGTCTGCGGCACACACTTGAATGGTGATTTGTTAATTCTTCTTTTTTGGGCGGACTTTGTGATATTCGGGATTCATACCAGGGTCTCTACCCGTAATAAAAAACCATCCATCTGCACCCCAAAACTGGTCACCACCGGGATACCAGCGTGGATGTGTTTTGTAGATATACGGTTTGCCCAATACGCCATACGCGTAATCGTAAGGATAGATATATACCATTCCGGTTGCCCCTTCTTGGTATGGGTCATAGTACATTGCATCCGACCAACAGCCTGCAAAAAAATTGTCAGATGATAAGCACATCCAGCAAGCGGGAACAATCGTCGTATCGCCAACAAATAGTGTTTTACAATAGTCGTCGCCCATAGCAAGCTCGATTATATCTCCCGAACCCTCAAAGCTGTAGAAGCCGCTGAATTCCATCCATTCTTCAAAACTGAAATCGGTATTTCTTGCCCATTCCCGGACGAAAGCCGAGTCTGTTCCTTCGGGAGTGCGGTCGGAGCGTATCATCTGGTACTGTTCTCTGACAATTGATGCCGCATCGAATTCGGCCTTGCTTATCCTGACATCCTCCCACACTATACCGTTTTGCGTCACCTCAACCGCCAGTTCCACAAAGGCTGTATCCGAAAGAGGGACGGTGTCGGTGGTACACGTGGCGTCCTCTGTATTTCCAGAGTTGTTTCCTCCCTTGCATCCGGCCATCAGCCCGATACCGCACAGCACCGCGAGGGTCAAGATTGCTTTCTTCATATACCTTTTATATTATATGTTATGCATCAATCTTTCGGCGGGGTTTTGTTTCGGCGCGGCGGCTTGCCGCCGCGCCGAAACATCCGCCACGGGTTATTCCTTGCGCTTGCGCTCGGCTTCGTCTTCCTTGGCCGCGGCCTTTATCTGCTCATGGCCTTGGACGGTAAACCACCAAAGGATGGTAAAGACAACTCCGCTTACCAATCCGCCAATAACAGCACTGCGTAGTCCGTCATGGTCGAACAATATGTTCACAAGGAAATCTACCAATGTGAATACGCCAAACATAAACAGGTAGTATGCCCAGTTCTTTTTCTTGAATAGTTTCATATTTCTATTGTTTATTAATCATTTTTATTTCTTCTGCCAGCGCTTGAGCGTCGGGAAGTACTGCCGCAGTCCCTCGCGGTACTCGTCGGCGGTGAGGTGCTGGCCGGTGTTCTTGTTGAACTCGTCGAGGAACTGCACGCAGACCTCTATCATCTCGTCCATCGTGCAGTCCTGCGTGAAGTGGCCGTCGGCGAAGCAGTACTTGCAGTAATCGCGATTCTCGCTCACGACCTCGTCGCTGAGCGGCATTCCGCAACTTTGGCAGAAATGCTGGATTTCAGGGAAGGGATTATCCATAGTTGTTGTTGTTGTTGT
>JAFXAD010000016.1 GCA_017522065.1 Bacteroidales bacterium | reverse complement strand
TGTTGTATCGGATTTGCAATCCGATACTGCTTAGTATCAGGATTTTCAATCCGCCAACACTAACGCTGTTGCAAGTGTTTTATTGTGATGCGGATTGCAAATCCTTATATTAATAAGCGTCGGATCTCAGATCCGCCGCAACGGGTTCTTTATAGAATAGCGTAGGTATAATACAAGAGCAACTCTAATAATTATTTAAAACGGCGAATTGTACGAATTAATCGAATTTTTAGAGGTTGCCTATTTTTATATGATTTCTGAGTAGGTGAAAATGTGCGGGAGGGGCGTGTTGGGGCGGGGGGCTGAAAAAGAACCAACCCGTCTGCGGTCGACCGCAGACGGGTTGGTGTGGAACATACGGGATTGGCTTTTGTCACTTTGCGCACACGGATGCTGAATCTGTGCCAAATAATGGAATGTCGTTGTCAGTACTTGAATTTGAGGCGTTCGATGATGTCGCGTTCGGTGTCGTCGACATTGCCGTCGGCAGTGGCTATTTCCTGCATGCGGTTCAATGTCACTTCGGCATTCTCGTGGCTATGGAACTTGAAGTCGTCGTCGGTAAGGAAGCTGCTGTCGTTCATGGAGAGGAGTTTCAGTAGCTCGTCGCAGTCGGAGTTGGTCAGCTGGTCGATATCGCGTATGCTGAGGGTGAGCGACTGCTTCTCGTCGTCGCTCACGTTGCCGTCGGCAACGGCAATTGCGATGAGGAGTCGTATGGTGCGACGCAGGTCTTCGTTGTCTTTGAAGTTGTCCGTTTTCCCGATGTTGCCGAAGAAGTTGTTGATTTTCTTGATACGGTCCTTCATGCCACTGATGATGCCGCCCGTTTTGCCCATGGGGATGATGAGTTCGGGGTCGGTGGATGGTTCGACGATGATGCCGGTGTCGAGTTTGCCTGTAAGCACGTTGCGGAAGGTGAATGAATAGCAGGTGATGATTTTGAAGTAGATGTCTTCGATGGCGTTGGGTTCGCCGGTCTTGTCGTGCATCATGTCGAGGAAGGGGCGCAGGGCGTCGGGGTATTGCTCGATATCGTGCCCGTTGTAGTGGGCTTTCATGCGGACGGTCTGCGTGGGGTCGCCTTTGTGACGCTCGAGGATTTCGGTGCTGATGCTGTCGGGGTAGCTGTCCAGGCAGCGGACGAGGCTTGTCTCTTTCTCGCTTACCGAAGGCGTGAACCATGTCAGCGAGGCGATGTAGCCTTTGCCGTCGCAGGTTGGGCACTCGACAGTGCAGTGCACGTTGTCTTTGGTGGTGGACTCGACGGTCTTCCGGCCTTTGCATTCCGGACAGAGGGAGATGCTGCTCTCGTTACGTACGATGAACGAGGGCTGGTTGGTCAGGATTTTCCCGTTGCTTTCGTCAAGGCGGATGTTGTTGATTTCCACACTGCGTCCGCCATTAATAAATTCGCTCAGTCTTTTCTTTGCAGTGCCGAGGAGACTCCCTTCGCGCACGCTGGGCGAGGTTTTGAGCGTGTCGATGAATTCGTTGTCGACCTGTGTGTAGGGGCTTTGGACGGCTTCGGATGTTGCATCGGTGGTGTGGTGAATGATGTCGTCGATGCGCTTTTTGGTTTCGTCGTCGACAGCGATGGTGAGGCTATTGGTGCGGAAGCCGACTTTCTGGACCAGAGCGTGGATGTAGCAGAAGTCGTAGCGCTTGATGGTGTCGGCATTGTCGATGATGATGCTGTTGTATGCTGTTGGGTTGAGGGTTTTTACCAATTCGTTGATTTTTCCTGTTGTGATCATGAGGGGGGGTATAGGTTAAAGGTTATAGGTTAAAGGTTAAAGATTTGCTTCGCTTCGGTCGCAGGGGGGAAGGTTATAGTTTAAAGTTTAAAGGTTAAAGATTTGCTTTGCTTCACTTTGGTGGCGGGGGCTACGGGGTGGGGTTATTGGGGGTTGCAGAGTTCGTCGAGTTCGAGCCATCGGAGTTCTTTTTGGTCGAGTTCGGCGATGACTTCACCTATGCGGTGTGAGGCTTCGGCAATTTTGTCTGGTGAGGATGCTGCGCAGTTGGAGAGTATGTTTTCGAGTTCGTTTTTTTCTTTTGTCAGTTGCTCGATGTCGATGCCAAGCTGTTCGAATTCTTTTTGCTGCTTGTAAGTGGCGCGAGGTTTGTCGTCGTGCGAGCGTTCGTAGCGTGGCTTCTCGTCGCGTCGTGTCTTCTGCTGGTTGCGTTGTTGCAGTTGCTTGTTTTTGCGGTATTCGGTGTAGTTGCTGTGATAGTCGCGTATTCGTCCGTCGCCTTCGAAGACAAAGAGGTGGTCGACGATATTGTCCATGAAGGAGCGGTCGTGGCTGACGATGACGAGGCATCCTTTGTAGAGGATGAGGAATCGCTCGAGGATGTCGAGGGTGTAGATGTCGAGGTCGTTGGTGGGCTCGTCGAGGATGAGGAAGTTGGGGTTGGCCATGAGGACGGTGAGGAGGTAGAGCTTGCGCCGCTCGCCACCGCTGAGGTTGCCGAAGTAGTTGTACTGCGTCATGTCGTCGAAGCCGAAATAGGAGAGGAAGAGGTGTGCGGACATCTGTTTGCCGTCTTCGAGTTCGATGACTTCGGCCACGTCGCGGATGATGTCGATCACGCGTTGGTCGTCCTTGGCCTGAAGTCCGTTTTGTGAGTAGAGTCCGAATTGTATGGTCTGTCCTACGACGACGTGTCCGCTGTCGGGCTTTGCCTGTTCGGTGATGATGTTGATGAAGGTGCTCTTGCCGACGCCGTTGGCGCCGACGATGCCTATTTTCTCGCCCCGCTTGAAGGTGTAGGAGAAGTCGTCGATGAGTGTGCGTCCGTCGAAGGACTTGCAGATGTTGT
Organism: Bacteroidales bacterium; assembly: GCA_017522065.1. Classification (GTDB taxonomy): domain Bacteria; phylum Bacteroidota; class Bacteroidia; order Bacteroidales; family P3; genus Colimorpha. Next base: position 6,862 of record JAFXAD010000016.1, on the reverse strand, counting down.
AGAGCTCGAGGATTTTGCCGCCTATGCGTTCGGTCTTTACGCTGAGTTCGGCTTGCTCTTTTTCGAAGCGGGTGTGTGCTTTCTGCTCGAGTTGGTAGAAGGCGTCGATGCGTGCTTGGGCTTTTGTGCCGCGAGCCTGTGGCATGCGCCGCATCCACTCCAGCTCGGTGCGGTAGAGGCTTTTGGCTTTCTCGACTTCCGTGCGTTCGTTGTACTGGCGTTCGGCTTTTTTCTGAACGTAGTAGTCGTAGGCGCTGCCTCGTGGTTCGCTTGTGTTGGGTCGCGAAGGGCGGTAGTGGTAGAGCTGGCTATTGTCGAGTTCGATGATGTCCTGGCAGACGTTGTCGAGGAAGTAGCGGTCGTGTGTTACTGTGAGGATAGCGAGTTTCTGTTTGGAGAGGAACTCTTCGAGCCATTCGATCATCGAGATGTCGAGGTGGTTGGTGGTCTCGTCGAGGAGGAGTAGGTTGGTGTCGTCGATGAGGATGCGGCTGAGAGCGACTTTCTTTTGTTCGCCGCCGCTGAGGGTGTCCATGGGTCGATCCATGAGTCGGTCCACTTCGAGGCGAGAGAGGATTTCGCTGACGCGCTGTTCGAAGTCCCAGCTTTCGATGTTGTCGGGCCGTTGGGCTGCTTCGACGAAACTGCGAACGGTCTGGTGTTCGTGGAAGTCGGGTCGCTGGGGTAGATAGGCCATTTTGATGTCGCTGCGGAAGGTCACCTTGCCGCTGTCTTGCAGCTCTTTGCCTGTAATGATGTTAAGAAGGGTGCTTTTGCCGTAGCCGTTGCGGGCGATGAGGGCGGTTTTCTGTCCGGCATTGATGCCGAAACTGATGTCTTCGAACAACATTTTGTCGCCGAAGGATTTGGTAAGGTGTTCTATGGTGAGGAGTGCGTCGGACATGGGGAGAAGGGGAGTGAGAGAGGAGTGAAAGGGGAGTGAGAGGGGAGTGAGAGAGGAGTGAAAGGGGAGTGAAAGGGGAGTGAAAGGGGAGTGAGAGAGGGGATTAGTAGTTGTATTTCTGTTTCCAGCGGTATTGGAGAAGTTTGCGTGTCTCGTTTTCGCGGGCGTTGTTGCCGGGCTCGTAGAATTTCGTGCCGCGCAGTGCATCGGGCAGATATTCCTGTTCGGCGAAATTGCCTTCGTAGTCGTGGGCGTATTTGTAGCCGTCGCTGTAGCCCAGTTCTTTCATCAGTTTGGTAGGTGCATTGCGGATGTGGAGAGGGACGGGGAGGTCGCCGGTGCGCCGTATGGCCTGCTGTGCATTGGCGAGAGCCATGTAGGTGCTGTTGCTTTTGACGCTGTTGGCCAGATAGATGGCGCATTGCGAGAGGGTGATGCGGCATTCGGGATAGCCTATCTTGGTGACGGCCTCGAAGCATGCGTTGGCCAGCAGTAGCGCGTTGGGGTTGGCGTTGCTGATGTCCTCGCTGGCGAAGATGAGCATGCGGCGGGCGATGAATACGGGGTCTTCGCCGCCTTCGATCATTCGTGCCAGCCAGTAGACAGCGCCATTGGGGTCGCTGCCTCGCATCGACTTGATGAAGGCGCTGATGATGTCGTAGTGCATCTCGCCCTGCCGGTCGTAGAGGGCCAGGTTCTGCTGTATGACATTGGTGACTTTGTCGTTGTCGATGACGAGGTGCTGGCTGCTGTCGCGGTTGGCGACCAGCTCGAAGGCGTTGAGGAGTTTGCGGGCGTCGCCGCCGCTGATGCGGAGCAGGGCTTCGTTCTCTTTGACTTCGATGGTCCGTCCCTGTGCGGCGTAGTGCTTAACGGCGGCGTTTATCAGCTGCTCCATTTCGGCCTTGCCAAATTCCTTGAGCACATAGACTTGGCAGCGCGACAGGAGCGCGGAGATGACTTCGAAAGAGGGGTTCTCGGTGGTGGCGCCGATGAGGGTTATGGTACCGCGTTCCACGGCACCGAGCAGCGAGTCCTGCTGTGACTTGTTGAAGCGGTGGATTTCATCGATGAAGAGTATTGCGCCTTCTTCTTTCTTGGCTTGCTCGATGACTTCGCGCACCTCCTTGACGCCGCTGCTAATGGCGCTGAGCGTATGGAACGGGCGGTGGAGGGTGTTGCTGATTATCATGGCGAGAGTGGTCTTGCCGATGCCGGGAGGTCCCCAGAAGATCATTGAAGGGATGCGGCCGCTCTCGATAAGGGTGCGCAAGACAGCACCTGGTCCGACGAGGTGCTGCTGACCGATGTAGTCGTCGAGCGAGGTGGGTCGAAGCGTTTCGGCGAGGGGAGTCATGGGGAAGCGATTTGATGAAGTTTAAAGAAGGTACGTGTCAGAGAATGAGCATGGCGTCGCCGTAGGTGTGGAACTTGTATTTCTCCTTGATGGCGGTCTGGTAGGCCTGCATGAGGAATTCGGGTCCGGCGAAAGCGGAAACCATGATGAACATGGAAGACATGGAGGGGTGGAAATTGGTAACCATCATGTCGGCGATAGTGAAATCGTGCGGCGGGAAGATGAACTTGTTGCTCCAGCCGGAGTAGGGGCATACTTTGCCGGGGATGGTGACAGCGGTCTCGATGGCTTTCATGGTTGTCGTGCCGATGCAGCATACCTTGTGTCCGGTGTTTTTGGCTGTATTGATGAGGTTGCAGCATTCCTCGTCGATGTGCATTTCTTCGGAATCCATGCGGTGTTTGCTAAGGTCTTCGACCTCGATGGGCTTGAAGTTGCCGATGCCGGCATGGAGTGTGAGTTCGGCCCATTTGACGTCTTTGATTTCGAAGCGTTTCATGAGTTCGCGGCTGATGTGGAGACCTGCTGCCGGGGCTGCTACGGCGCCTTCTTCTTTGGCGTAGATGGTTTGGTAGCGTTCCTTGTCCTCGTTGGTGATGTCGCGCATGGCACGCAGCTCGTCGGGCAGCGGGGTTTGTCCCATGCTCTTGATGAGCTTGATGAACTCCTCGTGCGAGCCGTCGTAGAGGAAGCGGATGGTACGTCCGCGCGACGTTGTGTTGTCGATGACTTCGGCTACGAGAGAGCCGCTCTCGCCGAAATAGAGCTTGTTGCCGATACGGATTTTGCGTGCGGGGTCGACGACGACGTCCCACAGCCTGGTCTCGGGGTTGAGCTCGCGCAGGAGGAAGACGGTGATCTGGGCGCCGGTCTTTTCCTTTTCGCCACTGAGCAGGGCGGGGAAGACCTTGGTGTTGTTGACAACTACCACGTCGTCAGTATCGACGTAGTTGATGAGGTCTTTGAAGAGTTTATGCTCGATGGTCTGGTTTTTGCGGTCGAGGACCATCAGGCGTGCTTCGTCGCGCAGTTTGGAAGGTTTTTCTGCGATGAGGTCTTTGGGCAGATTGAACTTGAACTGCGACAGTTTCATTGTCGAATAAAGAGTGTTGATCATCTGGGGGAATTAATGGGGTTGCGAGTGAGATGTGAATTTTATGAAATTTAGATTTTTTTGTTTGAAGTTTTGCAAAGATACGAAATTCAGAAGCAGAAGTCAAGTTTTTTAACATTTTTCTGCTAAATCGAGATGCTAAACTCCGCCAGATGACGGAGTTGTCTTTGGCGCGCTTTTGGGGCTATTTAACAAAAGCGGAAGTCGAAAGGAGGTTGTGGGATGGGTGGCGTCAGAGGTCGGCGAGAGGTTTGTAATCGGGATTGTCGGGGGTGATGACAGTGTCGATGTCGTCAACGGCAAGAGCTTGATTGACTGAGTAGTCGCCTATGCGTTCGCGTCGCAGAGCGCTGAGGAATGCTCCCGAATGGAGAGCCTGTCCGAAATCGCGTGCGATGCTGCGGATATAGGTGCCTTTGCTGCAGGATATGCGGAAGTCGACCTGTGGCAGTCCTTCGGGTACTGTACCCTGAGGGTTGCGGTATAGATGCGGGGCAGAGGCGTGGGGTGCCGGGAGCGAGTCGGAAGGAGTGAGGGACTGGCTACTGGTGTGAGAGAGAGGCAGCTCGGCAGGGCGGAAGGCTGTGATGTCGAAACTGTAGATGGTCACACGTTTAGGCGCTATGTCGGCCTGCACGCCCTCGCGGGCCGAGACGTAAGCCCTTTGGCCGTCGACTTTCACGGCGGAGAAGACGGGAGGAATCTGCTGTATGTCGCCGAGGAACGATTGTCGCGCGGTATCGATGCTGTCGGCGTCGATTGAGTCGACAGGATAGTAGGCGTCGATGGCTTGTTCGAGGTCGAAGCAAGGTGTTGTGGCACCGAGAACCATGGTGCCGCTATAATCCTTGATGCCGGCTTGCAGCTCGTCGATGCGCTTGGTGGCGCTGCCGACACACACCAGCAGCAAGCCGCTGGCCAGCGGGTCGAGTGTGCCGGCGTGTCCTATCTTGAATTTTTTCAGTCCGAAGGAGTGCTTGATATGCCATTTCAGCTTGTTGACGACCTGGAACGAGGACCAGCCGACAGGTTTGTCGATGGGGATAATGAGCCCTGGCTTAGGCGACATAGGGCAGTATGAGGCTCAGGAAACTGACGATGGCGCAGTAGATGGCGAACCAAATCAGTTTGCCTTTCTTGACGATGTTGATCATCCATTTGCATGCCAAGCAACCGACGATGAAGGCTGCGAGGAAACCGACGATGAGGGGGAAGGTGCCGATGGCGGTCGTTGCACCTTCGGCTGCGGCGCTTCCGCTGACAAGGTCTTTAAAATCCAGCAGTGCTTCGCCGAGGATTGGGGGTATGACCATAAGGAAAGAGAACTGTGCGAGGCGCTCTTTGTTGTTGCCAAGCATAAGGCCGGTGGCTATGGTGCTTCCGGAGCGCGACAGGCCGGGCAGGACAGCCAGAGACTGTGCGATGCCGATAATGAACGCGTGGAGAGGGGATATGTTCTCTTTCTGACGTGGTTTGGCGACGTAGGAGAATGTCAGCAGCCAGGCGGTAAGCATGAGGCAGCAGCCCACAATAAACAGCGGATTTCCAAACAGGGCTTCGGCATTGGAGGTGTCGAATATGGCTTCGACTTTGTCTTTCAGGAAGAGTCCGACGATGGCGATGGGTATCATTGAGATGATGATATTGACGGTGTAGCGCGTGCCTTCGTTCCATTTGAATTGGAAGAGGTCTTTGAAGATCCAGACAATCTCTTTCCAGAGGATGAAGCAGGTGCTGAGCACGGTGGCCACGTGGACAGCGATGTTGAATGTGAGGTTGGCTTCGCCGTCGATGCCAAAGAGTGCGGAGCCGATGGTGAGGTGTCCGCTACTGCTTACGGGAAGATATTCGGTGAGTCCTTGTACGATGCCGAGGATTAATGCTTGAAACCAGTCCATTTGAGGTGATTTTTTTTAAATAAATGGGTTTGATGGGTTGAATGGGTTTGCGAGCAAAACGCGTATTCTATGAATATAGAAGTTACTTTTTGTCTTTTTTGCTGCGGAACATGATGGCGCAGATTTCGACAACGAGTCCGATGACGATAAAGAGTGGGGCGACGACGAGGCGACGGTTGTCGAACATGGCGGGGTTGAAGACGTTGGGGTCGTCGCTGCCGCCTCCGCAAAGGAGAATGTATCCCAAGCCGAGCAGGACGATGCCGATGCCGAGGAGGATGTAGTTCATGGTTCCGAAGACGAAGTTCTCGGACTGCGGTTCGGGTGTGTTGTTTTTATTGGTTGTGTTGTTTTTGCTCATGATTGGATGATTATGAATGTGTTGTTTTAATATTCTGTGTTTTTGGAGCGAATGTGCCGATGGACGGAGAAGTAGGTTGCTATGAATGATATGGCGATGCCTACTATAAAGACGACGGCAATAAGGATGGCGTAGCCAGTGAAGTAGCGTGGGTGGAAGAGGGCGAGGTGGAACTGCTTGTTGAAAACATAGATGGCTGCATACATGAGGATTGTTGCAAAGAGAGCGCCCAGGAAGCCGTATAGGATGCTGCGCCAAAGGAAGGGGCGCGTGATGAAGCCCATTTTTGCACCTACCATGGTCATGGTTTTGATAGTGTGACGGTTGGAGTAGATGGCGATACGGATTGTGGTGCTGATGAGAGCTACGGAGACGATGAGCAGCAGAACGACGAAGATGATGAGGAACCAGGAGAGCTTGTAGAAGATGAGACTGAGGTCGTTGAGCATGGTTTCCTGGTAGGTGACGCCATCGACGTTTGAATATTCCATGACCTCACGTTCGAAGGTTTTGCGTTGCTCGGTGATTTTGGACGGGTTGTTGTTCGCCTTGAGTGTTACCATGAGGGTAGGGTAGAGTGGGTTGACGCTGTCGAGAAGAGAGAGGATGTCCTCTTCGAGTTGATCGCTGAAGAGCCGTGCGGCTTCGTCGGCGGAGATGTAGTCGACAGAGTTGACGTAGTCAAGGTGCTGCAGCTCGTCGCGCAGGCTGAGGGCCTCTTCTTCTGTGGTCAATGGGTTGAGGTCGACTTGGTAGGTGATACGTTCCTGCATTTTGTTAGTGGCCATGTAGGAATGGAATTCGACGAACAATAGTAGCCCGAAAACGAATAGCACCAACATGATGCTAAAAATGGTGGAAGTTCTTCCAGCCCAAAGTCTTATCTTGCCGTGGCGTTTGTTTTTTGCGTTGCTCATAATGGTGCAAAAGTAATAATTTTTTTTTAATTTCTACATAGTGAAGATGTAATAATAAGGTGAAGCGATGACAACTAATGAGAGCGCTTTAATCATTACTTAAAAGCAGCGAGCCAGTGCCACAGAATCATATTATAGTTAGTTAACCTCTTAAGAGCACCTCTAATAAATATTTAAAACGGCGTGGTATGCCTGCGAATACATAATGAATAAAGAAAATGCAATGAGCAATTGTACGAATTAAACGAATTGATATTTAGAAATTTGTTTTGCAAACAAAACGCGAACGTTTTCGCAAAGCGAGAGAAAAG
>JAFXAD010000015.1 GCA_017522065.1 Bacteroidales bacterium | reverse complement strand
CGTTTAATTCGCGTTTTGTTTGCAAAACAAATTTCTAAATATCAATTCGTTTAATTCGTACAATTGCTCATTGCATTTTCTTTATTCATTATGTATTCGCAGGCATACCACGCCGTTTTAAATAATTATTAGAGGTGCTCTTAAGGTAATAATCTGTGAAGGACGGTATCACGCCTCGCATCTTAACCCTTCCACCTTCTCCTTCACCTGCTCCATCAGCCATCGCGGTGTCGACGTGGCTCCCGTTATGCCTATACGCTCTATGCCGTCAATCCATTCACGCTCCAGTTCTTCGGGCGACGAAATCATACGTGTGTTTGGATGCACCTTGCGGCAATACTCATACAAATAGTGGCCGTTCGACGAATTGACTCCCGAGACGAAGAGTACCAGATCCACTTCCTTGGCAAACTCCTCGAGCTGCGTCGCCCTGTTCGCCACACGGCTGCAGATGGTGTTGTATGCCACGAAGTCGGCATTCTCCATTCCCTCCTCTCTTATACGGCTCTCGATCTTGGCAATGAGCTGATTGTACTCTTCTCTACTCTTTGTGGTCTGCGAATAGAGCCGTATCGGGCGACGAATGTCTATGCCCGTTATATCGTCAGGACTCGAAACGATTATTGCCGTGTTTTGGGTTTGGCCGTTAAGTCCAATAACCTCGGCATGTCCCTGCTTGCCGAAAATGACCACCTGCCCGTTCGCTTTCTTCATCAACTCGTATCCCTCGCGAATCTTTTTTTGCAGGGCGAGCACTATGGGGCATGTTGCATCGATAAGGCTAATGCCCTGACGTCGTGCCTTCTCGTATGTCGACGGAGGCTCGCCATGGGCTCGTATCAGTACCTTGACCTTGGGTAGCGAATCCATTGCGCTATGATCTATAACCCTCAGTCCCAATTCTTTCAGACGCTGCACCTCTTCGTTGTTGTGCACTATGTCGCCAAGGCAGTAAAGGCTGTGGTCGCCTCGAAGATGCTCCTCGGCGGCAGCAATGGCTTTGACAACCCCAAAGCAGAATCCGGCGTTTTCATCTATTATGACAGACATTGGTTCTCCTGGTTGGCAGCCTCTATCACCTGCTCGTATTCGCTGGGTGTCAGGCCGTTGTAGAAATAGTATACTGGGTTCACTTTCTTGCCGTTGAGCCACACCTCGTAGTGGCAATGCGGACCAGACGCAAGACCTGTGTTGCCCACATGGCCTATCAGTTCGCCGCGCTTCACTTTCTGTCCTCGACGCACCTTCACGTCGTTCATGTGGCCGTATAGCGTCTTGTAGCCATAACCGTGGTTCAGCAGCACTGCCACACCGTATCCGCTGAGGCTGGCATCGCCTCGCCCGGCAACCTCGACAACACCGTCGCCGGTGGCATAGATCGGGGTCCCTTTCTTGGCCGAAAGGTCAACACCGGTATGCATTCGCCGGTAGTGCAGTATGGGATGGTAGCGTGTTCCGAAACCCGAGATGACGCTGCACAGGTGCTTCTCGATGGGCATGATTGCAGGAATGCACTCCTGACGCTCCTTCTTGGTATTCGCCATCTGATACACCTCGTCGAACGATTTCGACTGCACATACAAACGCTTCGTCAAGTCGTCCAACTTTTTCGTTGTCTCTATAATCATCGACGAATGGTCGTAACCCTCGAGGTAGCTGTAGTCCTGACCCGTCAGGCGGGCAATCTGCTCGTCGCCGTCGATTGGTTCGGCCTCGAGCAAGGTGCGGTATATGCTGTTGTCGCGGTTCATGAGGTCGACAAGCACGGCCTCGTCGCGCTTTATGACACTGCGCATCTGGTCTATCTGGCGTTCCATGACGGCCAGTTCCCGCTTCATTTTCCGCTCCTTGGGCGAGTCAAACACATGGAGTCCTATGACGAGCAGCACTACACCAAGCACTATGCCGAATGCCACCGAGAAGGATATCTTCTTCAGCGTGTCGGCAAACGTGGTCTTCACCTTCTCATACGACAGCGTATGCGGATTGAACTTGTATGTGTGGTGCTTCTTCAAACTCCCTTATACTCATTTATGGCCTTGGCAAAATCTTCGGCAGGACCGGTTCGGTTTACGTAAAACAGCTGATCCAGCTCAGGGAAGTGCAATGCGCCTACCACCTGTGCCCGTGTGGTGCCGTACAGCGTGCTCAGGGCGTCGGTGTGCTGGCGTTTTTTGCTCTTCTTGTTGCTGTGCGAACTGAATTTGGGGCGCACAACAAGTGTCGAAATGTCGACAACGTTGAATTCCACCTTGATATCCGACCAGCGATGGAACACGAAGTCGACCGACGAGTAGGCTTCGACAACCCCGTCAGGATACAGATAGTAGTGAACTCCCTTATTGTTGCGCATCACAGGTGTGTCGCCCGGCGACTTGATATAGTCGAATACTCCCATGTCGAAGAAAACCTGAAAGTAGGCAGGCTTATCGTCGACAAGGTCCACAGACCATACTCTGCGCGAGTTGACAAGCAGATGGAAGGCCTCTACCACCTTGGCCCACTTAGCACTCTGCTCCTCGCTCATGGTTGTGGAATAGTCGATCTGTGCCGACTGGGCATCGTGCTCCAATCCGGCAATGCTCGACTTGTAGTGGGTCAGCACGCTTATGAGCGACTTGTCCGTGCTCGTGTCCATACGGTCCTTCACGGCTCGCACAATTCGCTGCAGCAGCTCTTCCTCCCTGGCCAATGCAAGAACGTCGAGATAGCTCGACAGTATGCGCTTCTCATCGCCTTCGGCGCTCTGTAGTGCCGACTCGACGCGAGCCATCTCTTTGTCGAAATTCGGCTCGCGTCCAGCCAGCAAGGTCAAGGGGTTCTGCTTTAGGTTCTTTTTTCTTTCAGCTACAAAGCGCATATAACTGCGGCTCTCGGTATTGCGCACAAAGAATCCTGTGCCCGGCGTGCCTTCGCATATATATACTCTTAGCTGCGGACTGTCATGGCGGCCGCGCACCGCAAACGACGAATAGTAGAAGTGACGCGACACTGGCAGGCGCAAGCCGTCTGCCACCATGATTCTTTTACCGAATATGTTTCTCAGTTTCATTATTATCCATGAATTGCCTTACCGTAGGCTGCTTCGATGGCTTCCATTACGGCTTCGGACATTGTGGGATGCGGATGTATTGACGAAGCCACCTGTTTGGCTGTCAGTCCATTCTGACGTGCAACGACTATTCCGGCAATCATCTCCGTGACATTGTCGCCACACATGTGGGCTCCCAATATCTGGTCGGTCTGCTTGTCGATAACCATTTTTATGAATCCGTCGTTGTTGCCTGCTGCCGTAGCTTTGCCGCTGGCTTTGAAGAAGAATTTTCCTACCAGGACCTCATGGCCGGCCTCGACTGCTTTCTTCTCCGTAAGGCCTACGCTGGCCACCTCGGGCGTGGTATAGGTGCAACCAGGTATGTTGCTGTAATTCACCTTTGCGGGCTCCTCGCCACATATCTTCTCAACGCAGCAGATGGCTTCCGCACTTGCAACGTGGGCCAAAGCCGGACCGTGGACTACGTCGCCTATGGCATAGTATCCGGGTACATTGGTCTGATAGTAGTCGTCGACCTCTATCTTGGTGCGTTCCACCTTGATGCCGGTCTCTTCGAGGCCCATATTCTCAAGGTTGGTGATGACTCCCACTGCCGACAGAACAACGTCGCAATCTACCAACACCTCGGCACCTTTCTTGTCCTTGATGTGGACGTGGCAGATGTCGCCTTCTACATCGACCTTCTCGACCGATGCACTCATCATCACCTTCATTCCCATCTTCTTGAAGCTGCGGGCAACGTTGGCCGAAGTGTCCTCGTCCTCGTTGGGCAGTATGGTGGGCATGAACTCCACCAGCGTCACCTGTACGCCGATGCTCTGATAGAAGAATGCAAACTCGCTTCCGATAGCACCGCTGCCTACAACAACCATCGACTGGGGTTTCTTGGGCAACGTCATTGCCTCGCGGTAGCCGATTATATGCTTCCCGTCCTGTGGCAGGTTGGGCAGGTTGCGGCTGCGGGCTCCGGTCGCAATGATGATGTGCGGAGCCTCATATACGGTCACATTGCCCTCAGCGTCAGTAACCTCCACCTGATGGCCGGGTTTCACCTTGGCTGTGCCCATAATGACGTCCACATTGTTCTTCTTCAGCAGAAACTGCACACCTTTGCTCATCGTTTCGGCGACTCCGCGCGAACGCTGCACCATGGCCTCCAGGTCGGCCTCGGCAGGCTGGGCACTGACGCCATAGTTGGCAGCATGGTTGATATAGTTGTATACCTGGGCACTCTTCAGTAACGCCTTGGTGGGTATACATCCCCAGTTCAGGCAGATACCGCCCAAATTCTCACGCTCGATAACAGCTGTTTTCTTGCCCATCTGGGCTGCTTTGACGGCAGCTACATATCCTCCGGGACCACTGCCTATGACTATAATGTCGTAATTCATAGTATTTATTTTATATTATTAATTTCTGAAGCTAACATCAAGGTTAACGTTAGGTTTTTATATTTATTTATCTTTCACCTGTTTGTGTCGAACTTCAACACAACACGGCATTTTGCAAAAATACTCATTTTTTTTGTATCACAAAATTAATTCATTCAGACAATTTTTCAACCTCTCGGACGTTATATGGATTATCAAATCTTTGTACCGGCTCACCATAGCCGTTTTCAGACACTGGACAAACATAGCAGCATCATGAATAAAAAAATATTTTTCAGCATCTTATGCACCCTGACTCTTACTTCGGTATCGTCTTTGGTTGCTCAGAACAACTATAAAATCGACTTCTCGTCGCCCTCTCTCTCCGATGGCAAATACTATATCGGACAGCATTTCCGCGACTCTTTCATTACCATCGACTCGGCTCAGGCCCAGAAAAACAAAATCACCTTTGCCGGCAAGAAAAATCTCGACACCGGCGTCTATACCCTCCTCGACAGCAAAAAGGCCAAACTCTTCGACTTTATGGTCGACGACAGCCGCTCGTTCAGCATTGCCTTCGACGACAAGCATTCTAACGAAGGCATGAAGGTCAAAGGCTCGCAAGCCAACTCTCTCATGTTCTCCTACATGGCCAAGCTCGACTGGGCCCACAACCGCTCCAAAGCTATCAATGCCGACAAAAAAGACCCCGCAAAAAAAGCACAGGCTCAGAAGGATATGAATGCCCTCAACGACGAGATGACTCAGTTCGAACAGGACTACATGAAGACTAACGCCAAATACCGCTTCACCCAACTCATCAACATGTTCGGCAACATCCATGTCCCAGACCGCATCCCCGAAGGCTCAAGCGACACCAACCTGCGCGACTGGCAGGCTCGTTACTATCGCACTCACTATTGGGACAGTGTCGACCTCAGCGACCACTCGCTCATCTACACGCCACAGCTGTTCGACAAGATGAACCTCTACTTCTTCAACATACTCTACTATCTTGACGCAGACACTATTACGCACTACGCACACAACATTCTCGACCGCGTCGTCAACGACAGTACCATGTTGCGCTATTTCCTCGACTTCATCACTCCGCGCTACGAGCGCAGCACCAAGAACATTGGTTGGGACCAGGTTTTCGTCAACCTCGTCCGCGACTACTACCTCACAGGCAAATGCACATGGGCTTCGCAGGCTGAAGTATACAACAAACGACAGACCGTCGAATTCCTCAGCCAATCCCTCATCGGCGCCATGGGACAGGAACTGCTCATGGCCGATACCAACCAGTCGGCCAATCCCTCCGACTGGATATCTTCGCACGCCTTCCCTCAGAAGTACGTCATGCTATGGTTCTGGGACCCCGACTGCAACCACTGCAAGAAACAGACCGCCGAACTCAAGATTCTCTACGACTCGCTCTCGGCTGCCGGCAACAAGATTTTCGAAGTCTATGCCGTCGGCTACGAAAGCGACGTCAAAAAATGGAAGGACTACGTACACAAACATCAGCTACCCTTCGTCAACGTCGGCGGCTCTAATGTCAACATCGACTACCAGGAGGCATACAACGTACACGGCGCTCCGACTATGATTATCCTCAACGCCGACCGTCAGATCATCATGAACAAGACCCTTCCCACCAAATCCGTACTGCCCTTCATCGAGCAATACGAAAAGAGCCACCCTGAACAGGCTAACCGCCCACCATCGCGCTGGCAACTCGAAGGCATCCGTCGCTCTAAGTAATTCCTAAACAACTCAAAAACCTTTTTTGTCTTCGTTTTCGCACGAACTTTCAAATGATTTTGCAGCATAGACTCATATTGCCTCTTCTCTTCGTTGCCGCTTCCGCTCTCTGCAACGGCGCCTCTGCCAACATCCTCGACAGCATCGGGCGCAAGCAGACCCCCGTCTTCGACCGCACTGTCTATGCCTATGTCTACAACCAGAACAACCTCTTCATCGACATCTCTAAACAAAATAGAACACTCTACGTATACGAAACACGCTGCACCGGCGTTACTCTCATTGCAGCCTACCCCGTATGCCTCGGTGCCAACAACGGCGACAAACAGAAACGCGGTGACTTCCGGACGCCTGAATGCCACGACGAAAAGCACTTCGTCATCAGCGAGATAAATGAAGCCTCCAACTGGAAACACGACTTCGGCGACGGACGCGGCAATATGCCCGCCTACGGCAAATGGTTCCTCCGTCTCGCCGGCGATTTCGAATGGACCGGTATCGGCATCCACGGCAGCACAGGCAACCACTACAGCATTCCCGGACGCGCCAGCGAAGGCTGCATCCGATTGCGCGACGAAGACATCATCCACCTCACCGAAAACTACGCCTTCGTCGGAATGAAAGTATACGTCAGCAAAGACTAATAACAACAAACCCATTAAAACCCATTAAAACCCTAAAACCCTAAAACCCATTTCAATATGAGAAAAAACATTGTAGCCGGCAACTGGAAGATGAACAAAAACTTCGAGGAAGCCGAAGAACTGATTGACAACATCATGACCGCTCTCGAGGATAAGGAACTCCCCGAAAACACTCTGATGATACTCTGTCCCCCATTCCCCTATCTCGAAATGTGTTCCGAATATAGCGACGACTCCTATTTCGCCGTCGGCGCTCAGAACGTCAACGAGAACGACAAAGGTGCCTACACCGGCGAAGTCAGCGCCGAAATGCTCCGCTCGCTCGAAGTCGACTACTGCATCGTCGGTCACAGCGAACGACGCGCCTACTACGGCGAAACCGACGCTATCGTGGCTCGCAAAGTAGACCAACTGCTCAAAAACGACATCCGACCCATCGTCTGCTGCGGCGAAGTGCTCGAAGAACGCGAAGCTGGCAAACAGTTCGACGTCGTACGCCGCCAAATCACCGACGGCCTCTTCCACCTCTCGGCCGAACAGTTCGGACAGGTCGTCATTGCCTACGAACCCGTATGGGCCATCGGCACCGGCAAGACCGCCACTCCCCAGCAGGCTCAGGAAATCCACGCCTTCATCCGTGGCCTTATTGCCGAGAAATACGGCAAAGCCGTTGCCGACGAAACCAGCATCCTCTATGGCGGCAGCTGCAAGCCCTCAAACGCCAAGGAACTCTTCGCCAACCCTGATGTCGACGGCGGCCTCATCGGCGGCGCATCTCTCAAGGCCGAAGACTTCATGGGCATCGCCCTCGCATTCTGACAAATAACAACAAACCCATTAAACCCATTAAACCCTAAAACCCTTAAACCCTAAAACCCTCCAACCCTATTGACTTTCGAACACCTCATAGCCTCTCGTTTTCTGACAGGCGACAAAAACAGCTTCTCGCGCCCACTGGTACGCATAGCCACCTACACTATCGCCCTCGGCGTACTTGTCATGATTATGGCCATGAGCATCCTACGCGGATTCCAGAAGCAGATTTCTGACAAAGTCGTTGGCTTCGGTTCTCATATCACCATGCACAGCTACGGCTGGGTCAACGACTTCGATGAAATCCCTCTCGCCCTCGACTCTCAAGTACTACAAAACATCTCAACCCTGCCCGGTGTCAGAAACATCAACCCCTACGCCTACAAAGGCGGCATGCTCAAAACCGACCTCCAAATCCAAGGCATCGTCTTCAAAGGCGTCGATGCCAATTTCGACACCTCATTCTTCGCACACAACATCGTACGCGGACGCTTGCCTCACTTCGACAACCCAGAAGCCTCGTCCGAAATCATCATATCCAAACGCCTCTCCTCACGCCTCGGTCTCGACACTGGCCACAAAGCTCGCACCTACTTCTGGACTGGCGACAACTACCGCGCACGCGCCTTCCGCATCGTCGGCATCTACAATACTGACCTCAGCGAATTCGACGACCACTACATCGTAGGCAATATCAGCCAGATACGACGACTCAACGGATGGGATTCATCCCAGGTGGCAGGCTACGAAATCCTTGTTGACGACTTCAACCGGCTCGACAAAACTCTCGACGATGTCAAATATGCCACCCCTCCCGACGTCGACGTCCGTTCCGTACGCGAACAGCAACCCTCGATGTTCGCTTGGCTTCAACTCCTCAACTCCAACATCGTCCTCATCCTCACCATCATGGCTCTCGTATGCGCCTCCTCCATCGTCTCTGCACTGCTCATCATGATTTTCGAGAAAACCTCCATGATAGGCATTCTTAAAACCCTCGGAGCCACCAACCGCTCCATCAGGCGCATTTTCCTCATCAAGGCCACTCGCATCGTCGGCATCGGCATCATTGCCGGAAACATTCTGGCCCTCATCCTCAGCCTGCTGCAAACTCAATTCCACATCGTCCACCTCGACACCGAAAGCTACTCCATGCCCTTCGTTCCCGTCGACATCAACCTCTGGTACTACCTTGCCATCAGCTGCGGCGCAATGGCCATCTGCCTCGTCGCACTCCTCCTCCCCTCCACCTACATCTCCCACATCCACCCAGCCAAAACCGTCCGCATCGAATAACCAACTTCAAACTAAAGTTAAAGATGGTACGCAAGCATCCCTGCTTGCGAAAAAACTACGCCTTCGTCGAAGTGAATGAAGGTATATCTCAGCAAAGACTAATAACAACAAACCCATTAACCCCATTAAACCCTAAAACCCTAAAACCATAAAACCCTTGAAATACAAGAAATCGCGCAAAGGCAAATGGATAATCATCACTGCCACTCTCGTGCTTGGATTTGCAGCCCTCTGGACCATCAACCGCTTCGCTCAGCAGATCCGCAACTCCGAGCAGGAAAAAGTGCGCCTGTGGGCCAACGCCATCGGACAGAAAGCCGAACTCGTCTCCTCCACCGAAACCTTCTTCAACGAAGTCGGCATCGACGAACGACGCAAAGTAAAACTCTATATCGATGTCCTTCAGTCTTTCAACAATAAAGACCTCGGCTCCGACGCACAGTTCTACCTCAACTACGTCTCCTACATCGTCGACAGCAGCCGCACTCCTTTCATGATTCTCGACAGCGACTCCACAATAACCTCCTGCGGCAACATACACCAGTCTCCTCAACAGGACGGCGCTCTCATCGGCACCAAAGTCACACCGCAGCTCCTCGCCCTTTTCGCCGACAACCCTCCCTTCCACTATCAAATATGGGGCATACCCCTCACTCTCCTCTATCGCGAATCACAGATTTACAGCGACATGCGAGCCATGCTCGATAACCTCAACCGCTCCTTCCTCTCCGAAGTCACCAACAATAGCGTCTTCGTCCCCGTCATCGTCGTCGACAGCAGCCGCACCAGCGTCCTTGGCTCGGGCAACATCAGCCCCGACCAGTTCAGCACACCGCAACGTCTGCAAGACAAACTCAAGGACATGGCAAGCGAGAACACTCCCATCGCTCTTCGCCTTGCCAACCAGAGCCTCGCCTACGTCTACTACGAAAGCACCCCCCTGCTCAAGATGCTGCGCATCATACCTCTCATCTACCTCTTCCTCGCCATTCTCCTCCTCCTCATCTCCTACAACCTCTTCCGCACAGCACGTAGTGAAGAGGAAAACCGCGTATGGGTAGGCATGGCCAAAGAAACAGCACATCAGCTCGGCACTCCCATCTCTTCCCTCAGCGGATGGGCCGACTACCTTCAAGGCAAAACCCTCGAAGAACCCTACCTGTCCGAAATACGCAAAGACATCGACCGACTCGACACCATTGCACGCCGTTTCTCCAAAATCGGCAGCGTGCCCGAACTCAGCGACGACGACCTCTGCGAAATAATACGCCATACCATCAGCTATATGGAAAAACGCAGCCCTCGCAAGGTCCATTTCGTCACCACTCTACCCGACCGACCTGTCGTGGCACCCGTCAACCGATACCTCTTCGAATGGGTTATCGAAAACATCTGCAAGAACGCCATCGATGCTATGGAAGGCAACGGCACCTTCACCACAATCCTCACCACCGAAGGCAACAACATCAACATCGACCTCTGCGACACCGGCAAAGGCATACCTGCCTCTCAGCAGAAATACATCTTCGAAAGCGGATTCTCCACCAAACAGCGCGGATGGGGCCTCGGACTCTCCCTCGCTCGGCGCATCGTTCAGGAATACCACAAAGGACGCATCTTCCTCAAATATTCCATCCCCGGTCAAGGCAGCGTCTTCCGCATAACCCTCAAACAATCATAATGAAACCTCTATTTTTTTAGAGACTGCCTAAAAAGAGATGCGCCCGGCATACACCGGCGTAGCCCAGACAATGACATCATCCTCAGCAAACTGTGGCAGTTCTTCACGCTCCTCGGGCAAGGTGTAGGAATGGTATTCCACCTCCGAAAGCAGCAACATACCCAGCGGCTCTACAAATTCGCGCAGCACCTGTAGTGTACCACCCGTGGGACTGAAATAATATGCCTTTATCTTCATGGTCTACTGTTCATTATCTCATTTACTTCCCTTTAATTCTGCCACCAGGCTGTCACTTATGTTGTTTCCTATCTGTCGACAGACATCTTGACTCCAACGTTGCGCCATCGCGATGCGCGTGTCGTGGTCTTCCATCCCACTCATCAAGGCATATATGTAACCGGCGTTGAAATTGTCGCCCGCTCCCACGGTACTGATGGTCTCCACAGGCTGCACGGCGTATGTCTTGCAACCATCAGGGGTATAGAGACGTATAGGACGCGCCCCATCGGTCAGTATCAGTGTTTTGCAGTGCCTGCTCACACGGTCGTATATGGCATCCGCGTCGGTATGACCAAACAGATAACCAAAGTCCTCCACCGAACCTCGCACCACGTCGGACAGCGCCATATTTTCCTCAATATTGGAAAGCACTTGCGGCAAGTCGGCGATATGGTTCTTGCGGAAGTTGACATCGTAGTATAGCCATGCACCGGCATCGCTTGCCTTGTGCAGCAGGTCTCCAACCACCGGTCGTATGACAGGGTTGATGGCGAAGAAGGAGCCGAACAGAACCACGTCGTTCTTGTCAAACCGAGGCAGTTTGCCATCGAGCGACACCGTGGCATGGTCTTTGTAAAAGACATACTGCGCATCGTTGTTCTCGTCAAGAAAGGCCAGCGAGATGTGCGACTTGACATTGTCATGTCGGCAGACATATTCCGTAGAGACTCCGTTGTCCCGCAGGTAGCGGCAGATGATGTCACCCACATGGTCGCCGCCAGTCTCCGTCACCATGGCGCACGACACGCCGGCGCGTCCGAGCGAGACGATGCTGTTGAAGGTCGAACCTCCAGGAATAGCCTTACAATCTGTGACGTTGCTGCGCCCCGCCAAAGCTTGCTCGCTTGCTTTGCACTCGGCTTCTGTAACATTCTTCGGCTGGTCGTCCTTAAAGATGATGTCCAGCACCGTTTCTCCTATTCCTATTACGCGGTTCTTTGTCATAATACTTTAGGTAATCTCTAAAAATTCGTTTAATTCGTACAATTGCTCATTGCTTTTTCTTTATTCATTATGTATTCGCAGGCATACCACGCCGTTTTAAATAATTATTAGAGGTGCTCTATTGTTATCTGGCAATTGGGCATTGGTATACCATCATGCCACCATCAGCAGAAGTATGTCGGCAAGGTGTAGCAACAGAAGCGCTTATACTCTCTATTTCAGTCGTTTTCTAAGTGCTGCGACAAAATTGTGGATGTCTTCCTCTGTCGTGTCGAACGAGCACATCCATCGCACCACGTCGGCGGCTTCGTCCCAGTCGTAGAAGAAATAATCCTCCTGCAACGCTCTCCATACCTCGCGAGGCAATTGCGCAAACACACTGTTCACCTGCACCGGATACATGACACGGACTTCCGGCACGCTCTGCAACTCCTTGTACAACAGCTGCGCCATACGGTTGCTATGCTCTGCATTGCGCTGCCACAGCGGTTTGCCGTCCTCCATCGCCGTCAGGTACGCCTCGAACTGGACGGCCACGAAGCGCATCTTCGAACACAGCTGTCCCATCTGCTTGCGACGGTATTTCAGCTCGACATCAAGCTCCGGATTGAGTATCACGGCCGATTCGCCCATAAGCAAACCGTTCTTTGTGCCACCGAACGACAGACAGTCAACTCCCTGGTCAGTAGTCATCTCCTTGAAGGAACAACCCAACGCAACGGCTGCATTGGCCAACCGCGCCCCGTCGACATGCAGATACATATTGTACGAATGTGCCAAGTCCGCCAGGGCTCTGATCTCGTCAAGCGTATAGAGCGTTCCCAACTCGCTGCTCTGCGTGATGGATATGGCTCGTGGCTGCGAATGATGCTCGAATCCAAAACCATGAAGCTGGGTCCGGACCTGTTCCGGTGTCAACTTCCCGTCGGGTGTGGGCACGGTTAGCAGCTTGCACCCTACGATACGTTGCGGTGCACCGCATTCATCGACGTTGATGTGGGCTGTTTCGGCACACACAACGGCATGGTGCGAACGACACATGGCATCGATATTGAGCACGTTGGCACCCGTTCCGTTGAAAACAAAATACACACTCGCCTGCTGGCCGAATGTCTCTTTGAACAACTGCGACACGCGGGCACAGTACTCGTCGTCACCATACGCCAGTGCATGCTCCACGTTGGCTTCGCTTATGGCTCTCAAAACCTCAGGGCTGATCCCCGAATGGTTGTCGCTTCCAAATCCTCTTTTCATTTATTATGACTTTGAACGTTGCGTTATATCGTTATTACGTTAACCTGACAAATCTACTTGTCCATCGAGAAAATGAACTCTTCATTGTTTTTGGTGTTCTGCATATAGCGTTTCAGCATTTCCATAGCCTCCACCGGGTTGAGATCTGTAAGCTGGCTGCGCAGCACCTGCATACGGCTCAAAACATCCTGCCGCACCAGAAGGTCGTCTCTGCGCGTCGACGAACTGACGATGTCGACGGCGGGCCACATGCGCTTGTTTGCCAGGCGTCTGTCGAGCTGCAGCTCCATATTGCCAGTACCCTTGAATTCCTCGAAAATCACATCGTCCATCTTCGAACCCGTCTCCGTAAGTGCGGTGGCTATGATCGTCAGCGAGCCGCCGTTCTCAATCTTGCGGGCAGCGCCAAAGAAACGCTTGGGCTTCTGCAGTGCATTGGCCTCGACACCTCCCGACAGCACCTTGCCCGATGCCGGCTGAACGGTATTGTACGCTCTCGCCAGGCGGGTTATGGAGTCGAGCACTATCACAACGTCATAGTTGCACTCCGTCATCCTCTTGGCCTTCTCCAACACTATGTTGGCTATGCGCACATGACGCTCGGCGGGCTCGTCGAACGTCGACGCGATGACCTCGGCATTGACACTGCGCTGCATGTCGGTGACCTCCTCGGGGCGCTCGTCGATGAGCAGCACCATCAGGTACACCTCCGGATGATTGTATGCTATTGCGTTGGCTATCTCCTTCAGCAAGGTCGTCTTTCCCGTCTTCGGCTGCGCAACGATAAGGCCACGCTGTCCCTTTCCAATGGGTGTGAAAAGGTCGATGATGCGTGTCGAAAGCGTCTCCTGCGGATGGCCCGTAAGCTTGAACTTCTCCTGCGGGAACAGTGGCGTCAACGCCTCGAATGCCACACGGTCACGTATGGCTTCAGGGTCGAGACCGTTTATCTTCAGCACCTTGACCATAAGGAAATACTTCTCCGCATCGCGCGGCGGACGTATCGTACAACGGACGGTGTCGCCGGCTTTCAGTCCATAGGTGCGTATCTGCTGCAACGACACGAAAATATCGTCGGGCGATGCCAGATAGTTGTAGTCCGACGAACGGAGATATCCCGTTCCGTCGCCTGCCACCTCCAGCACACCTTCTGCCTCCACAAAACCTTCCAGCTCGAAGGGGAATTCCACACGGCGATTCTGCTGTTGGTTCTGGTTATTCTTGTTTTTGTTCTTCTTGCCGAAGCCGTTGTTGCCGTTATTGCCATTGTTGCCATTGTTGCCGTTCTCCGCTCTTCCCTCTCCGTTCTCCGCTCTTGCCTCGCCATTCTCCGGTCTCCGCTCTCCGTTTTCTGCTCTCCGCTCTCCATTCTCAACCACTTCCTCCACATTCTCAACCTCTGCAACTACCGGACTTTCAGCGGCTACAGCTATAGGTTCGGCCACAGCGACATTCTCCTGCTGTAAAAGTTTCTTCGGCTTGCGACCACGGCGTTTGCCTGTTTTTGGCGGCTGGACCTCGTTAGCAGCAGCAACACTGGCTTCACCCGATGTACTTGCCTCGGCTTCAGTCTTCTCGGGCTTAGCCTCAGGCATCTCGTTTTGTCTCATTTCATACACCGCTGCACTATCGTCACTCTTGGCAACGGGGGCTTCGACAGCCTTCTCTTCAGGCACCTGTGCGCCGACAGGCTGCGCTGTCGACTGTTCGAATTCGGCATTCTCGCGACTGCGGTTACGTATATATTCCTGCGGACTGGCCAATTCTGGCACCATCGGGACTACCGGTATCTCTAATGCGTCGATGTTGAGCTCAATCGAAGGCTCGACCTTCTGGACAACTTCTTGTTCTCTGTCGGCTTTTCTTTCGACCTTGCCCGATGCGTCCTTCTTCTGACCCTTCTGGCGTTTCGGGACATTCATCAACCCCCGCTCCTTGTGCGCCTGGTAGTTCTGCTCGTTCGATTCGGCTACAGGTATCGGTTTTATCCTTGTTCTGCGTTGACGCGGCTGCGTCTCGCCCGAAGGCTCTTCCTGTTTCGGAAGCTTTGCTTGCGCATCAAGTATCTTATATATAAGTTCTTGGGGCTCCTGGCGACTGGCTCTCGCTATTCCGAGCGATTCGGCTATCTTTATAAGCTCTATCTGAGCCTTTGAAGATAATTCAGCGATATTGTACATCTAATAATGTTATTGGTGAATAAATTGTTTTTTTGAGATGTGGAAAAAAGATAAACGGAATCGACAATCTTTTCGACTTTCATTTTTCATTTTTCAACTTAAACATCCGTCTGTTTCAGCTGAAGTTTAATATTGGGAATGAAAGATTTGTGACTTAAAACAACTGCTTTTTCAGTCATTTTTGATATCGCAAAGATAGAAAAAAATAATAACATCAAAAAAAAATTTTGCCATACAGACGAAAAAGTGTACTTTTGAACTTCAAAACAATTTACACACTTCATCGTAATGGATGGTGTAACAAACTACAACAGAACAATTTAAAAAGAATAATAATCTTTAAATAAAATAGAAAAATTATGAACATTCCCGAAAATCTGAAGTACACCCAAGATGACGAATGGGTAAGAATGGAAGGCGACATCGCTGTTGTCGGTATTACTGACTACGCTCAGCACGAACTTGGCGACATCGTTTTTGTTGACGTCGACTGCGAAGGCGACACCATCGAAGCCGGCGAGGCTTTCGGTTCCATCGAGGCTGTCAAGACTGTTGCCGACCTGCTCATGCCCTGCACCGGCGAAGTTGTCGAATTCAACAGCGCACTCGAAGACGCTTCCTCCATCAACAACGATCCCTATGGCGAAGGCTGGATCATCAAGTTCAAACCCGCCAATGCTGCCGACATCAACGCTCTGCTCGACGCAGCCGCTTACAAAGCAAAAATCGGTGCATAAGCATCTCGTCCTCTAAGGAAATAAAAAAGATACCCACCTCGGGTATCTTTTTTTTCGGAGACAATTCCCGCACCTTCAGCGCAGGCATATCGAACAGGCTCCGCCCTCGACAGGTGCCAGCAAAAAAAATACTTCCGCAGGTGTCTGCGGAAGTATTTTTATGTTTTCTGGAATTGTATTAGTCAACAACGACGTTCCAGTTGTGTTTGTCTTCAGCTTCACCCAGCTGGATGGCACGCAGGTGCTCATACAGTTTGGTGCTGATAGGACCAGGTTTCTTGCCGAATTCGTAGCTCTTGCCGGCTTCGGGGTCGTCAATGCGCTCGATGGGGCTGATGACGGCGGCGGTACCGCAAGCACCGGCCTCCTGGCATTCAGCAAGTTCCTCAACGGCGATAGGACGACGCTCAACCTTAATGCCCATATCCTCAGCCAACTGCATCAAGCTCTTGTTGGTGATGGAAGGAAGGATGGAAGTCGATTTCGGAGTGATGTAAACACCGTCCTTGATGGCGAAGAAGTTGGCTGCACCAGCCTCGTCGACATATTTCTTCTCCTTTGCATCGAGATAGAACTCGCATGCATACTGACCACCGTGGCAAGCCTCGACGTGGGCGCGCAGCGATGCAGCATAGTTACCACCGACTTTGTAGATACCGGTTCCGAGAGGAGCACTGCGGTCATACTTGCGGGTGATAACGTAGGGGTTAGCCTGGAATCCGCCCTTGAAGTAAGGTCCAACAGGGGTGACGAAGATGAGGAACAGATACTCGTTGGCTGGTTTCACACCAACGGTGATGCCAGTACCGATCAGAAGCGGACGCAGATACAGGCTGGCGCCGGTGCCGTAAGGAGGAATGAAACGCTCGTTCATCTTGACAACGGTCTTGCACATCTCGACAAAGCGCTCGGTGGGCAGTTCGGGCATCATGATGCCACGGCAGGTGCTCTGCAGACGAGCAGCGTTCTCGTCAGGACGGAACATACGGATCTTACCGTCCTTGCAACGATAGGCCTTCAAACCTTCGAAAGCTTCCTGACCATAGTGCAGGCTCGAAGCAGCCATGTGGATATTGATAGTCTCTTCCGACGAAACTTCAATCTCGCCCCATTTGCCGTCACGATACCAGCAACGTACATTATAATCCGTTTTTACGTAACCAAACGGAAGGTTTTGCCAATCTATATTCATGATAGTTAGTTTTTTATTAATATTTTACATTGTTTATATCTGACTGCAAAGATATATAAAAAGAATCTATATGGCAAATATTTTTTTCCGAAGTGGAAAAGATAAGTTCTGTACGCTCATATAGCAACAAAAAAAGGAAGCAACAACTGTCGCTTCCTTCATGTGGTCCCTCTTGGGCTCGAACCAAGGACCCGCTGATTATGAGTCAGCTGCTCTAACCGACTGAGCTAAGGGACCAGAATCACGTCATTTCCGACGCCGAATTCAGGGTGCAAAAGTACTAACTTTTCACAATATGAACAAAAAAAAATCAAAATTTTGCAACAAAAAAATATAATATCCTTATTTTCAAAATCAATTCCATAGAGTTCAAAAATCATTTTTTCTTCATCAAAAGGCTACTTTTCCATATTTATTTCGTAATTTTGCACCCGATTTCTAAACAAATAAACAACTCCTAAAATCTCCATATTCAACAATGGGCAGACTGATGGCAATAGACTACGGCCGAAAACGCACCGGACTTGCTGTGACCGACGAACTGCAGATCATAGCTACAGGCCTGGAAACGGTCGAAACTCACAAACTCATGCCTTTCCTCGAGAACTACACCCGACGCGAGAAGGTCGACGCCTTTATCGTTGGCGAAGCCAAACAGATGGACAATACCCCCTCCGAATCGGCCCAATTCATCGAACCCTTCGTCAATGCCCTTAAAAATAAATTTCCCGACATAACAATAGAACGCATCGATGAACGTTTCACTTCAAAAATAGCTTTCCAGGCCATGATTGACGGAGGACTGCACAAGAAACAACGGCAAAACAAAGCCCTTATCGACACCGTCAGCGCCGTAATTATACTGCAAAGCTACATGCAAAAACGCGAAATAACTCAATCAAGATCAAAATAATAACTTTTTATATATATTACTTAATACCCCCCTTAAACCCTTTAACCCTAAAACCCTAAATCCCTAAAACCCTTTAACCCTAAAACCCTTTAACCCTTTAACCCTTTAACCCTAAAACCTTTCAACCCTAAAACCCTTTCATCAAATGTACCTCCCTATTGTCGGCTACGGCGACCCCATACTTCGCAAACAAGCTCAACCCATAACCCCCGACTATCCTGACCTCAAACAACTCATCGACGACATGTTCGAAACCATGTATACCGCCGATGGCGTAGGTCTCGCAGCCCCTCAGATAGACCGCTCTATACAGCTGGTTGTCATCGGTTTCAGACCCTATGACGAAAAAACAGACACCTACGGCGACGAGGAAGAACGACACGTGCTCATCAACCCCGAGATTCTCGAGGAACTCGGCGACAAACAATATTTCAACGAAGGTTGCCTCAGCCTGCCGGACATCCACGAAGACGTGCTTCGCCCCGAAAGCATCCGCCTCCACTGGTTCGACGAGAACTTCAACGAACACAACGAAGTAATCGACGGCATGTTCGCTCGCGTCGCTCAACACGAAATCGACCACCTCAACGGAAAGGTGTTCACCGACAGGCTAAGCCCGCTGCGCAAAACCATGGTGAAACGCAAACTCTCCGAAGTCGCCGCAGGCAAAATACACCCAAAATACAAAATGAAAAGAACCTTAAAAAAATAACACAAATAACTATGAAAAAACAACTTATTACCTTATGCTGCGGAGTCCTCATGCTTGCGGCATGCCACTCCGCCAAAGAGCCCTCTCACGACGAACTGGCAGCAACCATCGACTCGATTGAAACCTCTTTGCTGGACGCCACCCGACTCGAGAGCGTCGACACAGCCGAAGGAAACAACATCATTCGACTGTACACCAAATTCGCCGACACCTATCCCGACGACACCCTCACCGCAAAATATCTCCACAACGCAGCCAAGGTTGCCTGCGGAATGGACCTCATCGACGAAATGTCCGAATTCTACGACCGCGTGATAGACAACTACCCTGACTACAGCCAACTCGCCGAATGCTACTACGAAAAGGGCATCGCCCTCGACAACGCAGGCCGCAAAGAAGAAGCCCGACAAGCTTACCAGGAATTTCTGGAAAACTACCCCGACCACTTCCTTGCCAACGACATCCGTATGGCCCTCCCGCTACTCGACCTCTCAGACGAAATGCTCATCAAACACCTCCAGAGTATAGAACACTAAAAAACATGGACAGATAAACCAAACGATTTCATAAACTCTCCAAACAACAAACAACGACAAGCCCCAAAGATATCTCTTTGGGGCTTGTCGTTTTAAGGTAATCAGTCAGGTCTCTTTGACGTTTATGGCAACCTCTATAATTCGTTTAATTCGTGTTTTGCTTGCAAAACAAACTCGTTGGTTTTTAGAATTATATTCGTATTATTCGTTAAATTCGTGTTCAAGAAAAAAAAGAATTTTTAGAGGTCACCTTATGGTAGTTATACGCACAGTATCATGATTTCAACGCCAACCTCTCCTATTCCGGATAATACTCTGAAAATGAATGGTCGTCGTAAAAGATGATGACTTTCGAGACTCTTTTCTTAGCGAGAATCCGTTTTTCAGCACCGTCTGGTTTGGCCGTTCCGTTTACGCGATTCTCGTCGACTTGAGAATCCACAGGATTTTTTGCAAACTGAACCACGGGAGGAACTGCAACCGGATCTTCTCCTCGCTGCAATGGCGACGCATTTTCTTTGGCGTCAACCAAACCGCTCTCGACACCTTGCAGTTCATAGTTAGACTCTCCAGTTTGCCTCGGCTCGTTCTCCACGACCCTATATTCATTATTAAATTGCTTGTCGGCAGAAGTAGCATTCTGAGAATCGACCGATGACGGTCTCTCCAAATTTCGAACCTCCTTTGAGGGTTCCACTTCGTCAAACAACGAAGGCTCTGTTTCAGAAAACAAATCACGTTCCGAAACGGAAGGCGAGGTTTTCGTCTCATCATCGCGCATCGAAACATCATCACGCCGCAAAACAGGATTTGAATTGTCGGTTTTCGGAACTTCGACCATTTCCGGCCGACGTTGGGATACCGGCGCCGAAACAGGTGCCGACACCTGAGCCACCTGACGCGATGGGGACGGTCCGGCCATAGACACCGGCATCGAAGTAGGTGCCACGTACATTTCACCCTCTCCAAGGGTCAGCCATTTGATGTCTATCTCCGGATAACGCGTCACAACCTTCATCACAAAATCCAGACTCGGACGATTTCTGCCCGACAAAATATGCGACATACCCGAGGGTTGAATTCCTATCTCCTCGGCAAACTGACGAGAAGTAAGATTTTTGGCCTTCAAAATAAGATTTATCCTGTCTACCATAAATTTAGAATTATAAATGTAATCCAAATGATTTTACAAAAGTACAAACAATTTTTGAAACATTTGTAACAATTGGTAAATTTATATTTGTAAATATAAATATTACAAAAGTGAAAATTTAATCAATATAAACTATATAATTGTTTTTTAATACTTTAATTGTATAAATTAATCAATTTATATCGTGTGCAATAATTATGATTTTATTTAAATTATTACTTAAATAAAAATATATTATATGTACTCAATCAACATATTAATTAAAATCAAAACATTAATTTCAGTAAAAAATGAATTTTTACAATTATTCTGCAAAAACATTTGTAAATATTACAAAAATGTACTATATTACATTTGTAGTACACTGAATACATTTGTATTTATACACAAATGTAATTTTACAAATTTAACCGCTAATCGCTTTTCTCACAGTTCAGCATATTTCTACTCCTAAAAGATGATTATCGTCGATTAGAAGGCGTTTATTTGCGTTTTGTTTTTTCATACTCTAATGCGATAAAACTCCCCTATACTTTCAAAAAACACATATACCCTTACTCCAAAAATCCACTGCCATTGAAAAAAAAAAATTCCAATACCCCTGCCACAAAAAAATCCTGCCATTGATAAAAAAGACCAATACCCCCTGCCACAAAAAAACTCCCCCACCCTTGCTACAAAAGCTCCACGACATTCAAAAAAAAAAATTTTTTTTCGCCTTTTCATATACTTGAAAAATCGTTTTTACGTTATGGGAAAAAATTTAAAGTAAAACTATCATGAAAAAAAGCATTGCTATTGTTTGTGTCGTTATGCTGTTTGCCATTATCGGAGCTTCGTGCTCGCATAAAACATGCCCTGCCTATCGTGGCTCGATTGCAGAAAATGTAGTGGCCGAATAACACACATCATTCCTCTCTTCAAAAGGTACTATACCCTACCCCCCAATAGGGACAGTACCCCCACCCGTCTCCTTTCCGGGAGACACAAACAAAAAAAAGCGTGAGATTTGAAAAATCAAACCTCACGCTTTCTCTTTTGTCAAATATTCAATTCTCAGAGGGGAATGATTGACGACTTACGCCGCCAAATATCCTTATCCTCAGAGAGCTATCTTCTGATTTACAATAGCAAGAATTTCAGCTTCTTCCTTGATTGCAGCGGCTTCGATGGCGGCAGCCTTTGCAAGGATGTCGTTCTTGAAAGCTTCGTCTTTCAGGCTGCTTGCATTGATCTTCACATTGAGGTGTGCACCCATAACGGCACTGCGTGCGGCGAGGGCTCCAACACCACCGTCGGTAACGCTGGCAGGATTGCCCCACTCTACCATGGCACGGCAGACTTGGAATGCTTCCATCGATTTTTGCATTGTCTGGAAAGGCACTTCGGTGGCGAATTTGGTTGCCTCTTGTATTGCTGCAGTGCGTGCTGCCTTCTCTTCGTCGGTTTTCTTGGGCAGGCCAAAAGCATTCATAATCTTGTTGAATGCGTTGGTATCCTCGTCGACAAGGTGCAGAAGGTCGTTCTTCAGCTGCTGACCGTGTACAGCGACATCGCTGAACTTCTCCCATTCGTCGTCGTATGCGGCTTTTCCACCAGTAAGGTTGGCTACCATTGTGCCTAACGAAGCGGCAAGGGCACCCATATATGCACTGACCGAACCACCGCCGGGAGCAGGACTTTCGGAGGCTGTCTCCTCGCAGAATCCTGTGCAGGTAAGGTCGACAAGTTTCTTCTGGCTATGGTCCTCAATAAGGAATTCAATAACTTTCTCCTTGGGATTGAAGGGCTTAAGGTCATCAAGACCCATCGATTTGATTGCCACCTTCATAATCTCGTCTTCGCTGACACCGAGCGAGCGTTTTTGTTTGGCAAGATAATATTTGCCGGCATCGATGAGGACGCTCTTCGGAATGAGTCCGACAATCTCACAGCCAGTTACACGTATACCGCGGTTCTGTGCACAGCGGCACACTTCGTCGAAACACAGGTGTACCGGAGCAACCTTTATCGATGTGATGTTCATCGACACCTGTGCGATACCGTAATCCTCTATATACCAACCAATAGCCTTGGTACCTTTGAGGGTTCCGGGAATCATGATAGTCTTGCCGTTCTCGTCTTTCATGGGTTTGCCCGAAGGTTTGCCGCCTTCACGTTGCGGACGACCCTTCTCGCGCACGTCGAAAGCGATAGCGTTGGCACGGCGAGTGCTGGTTGTGTTGAGGTTATAGTTGATGGCCACGAGGAAGTCACGAGCGCCTACTTGGGTTGCGCCAGTCTGGGCGGTATGGTCGTTCCAGGCATTGGGACCGTAGTCCGGCTTCCACTGCTCGGTACCGAGACGGGTAGAGAGGCTCTCGTATTCACCTGTACGGCAGTATGCCAGATTGCGACGTTCCGGAATCTTGGCAGCATTCTCGTAGCAATAGATAGGAATCTGGAGTTCGTTGCCAATGCGTTCTGCCAGTTTGTGTGCATACTGCACAGTCTCTTCCATCGTGATGTTGCTGACGGGGATAAGCGGGCAGACATCGGTGGCACCCTGACGGGGATGGGCTCCGTGATGCTGACGCATGTCGATAAGTTCTGCGGCCTTCTTCACTACTCTGAAGGCAGCTTCGCATGCCTGCTCAGGTTCGCCTACAAAGGTTATGACCGTACGGTTTGTTGTTGCACCGGGATCTACATCGAGAAGTTTGACTCCTTCAACCTTTTCGATCTCTGCCGTGACTTGGTTGATGATATTCATGTCGCGTCCCTCGCTGATATTGGGAACGCATTCGATCAGTTGTTTCATATATATTTTATTTATTTACAATATTCTAATCAATTTCACTCTATCTTAAACAGACTACAAAGATAATGATATTCCGTCAATTGCCGAGAAAACTTTTTTTTCACAGCATGTCTTTTGCCTCAAATGCAGCCGCCCTAAGCTTATAGTATTGGTATTTCCCGTCGAAATGCTCATGCATCTCGGTGAGTGATTTGGGGTGCATCTCAATGATATACTCAACAATATCGTCCAATTCATCGGTCGTCAAAAGCGTATCCACACTTATAGCGCCCGCTTCGAGAGCATTCTGCAGATGTGTAGTTATCGTCTTGTATGTCAAGCCTCTCTCTTTTGCAATATCTTCAATGGAGCGTCCTTCCGAAAAGAGACGCACCGTTTCGACCCATACAGGTGCTTTCTTTGGTTTCGGTTCTTTATCTTTCTTATAACGTGAACGGTATGTGGCTTTTTTGCCTGACGAGTCGCGTTCCTGCTCTAACATGAAATCGACTTTTGCCTGGTTGTACACCTCGGTCGAAAAGCCTTTTGCTGCTACCCTTTTCAGGCATTTTTGTTTCAACGACACCGCTTCTGTCAGCGATGCCGACAACTCGTTGAATTCCGCAGCCACAGCCTTGTTGCCCACTTCGATTTCCAACAGCGGCACCAATGCCTGAAGCAGTTGCTGAATCTGATTGTCAAAATACGCAACACCTTTCGCAATGCGTTCGTTCAGGAATGCCTCATCCCCAGAAGTGCCCTGCATGCTGATACGCGACAGCTGGTTGTGGAACTTTTCCGACACCGAACCAAGGTCCACAAGCTGCCCTGTACAAAGCTGCGACATACGCTGTGCCTGGGTCGGCAGTGTGCGTCGCAGATGTTGCTGGTACACATCATTAACTCTGTCGGCGGCTTTTATGATAGCGGAAAAGTCGAAGAGTTCGTATACCATCTCGTTGAAGTATGCCGACTGGAATGCCGAGAGCTGGCCTTCAATTTTATCCGCACTAAGGAAGGTGCTGTTGAACTGATGTATGTCGTCGTTGTCGAAAACGCAATGCTCCGAAATCGGCGAGGCAAGCACCAATCCCTCGAGTGTTCGGCAACGGCTCAAGGCCACATACACTTGTCCGTAAGTGAATGCCATTGCCACATCGATAATGACCTTGTCGAACGTCAGACCCTGACTCTTGTGCACCGTGATGGCCCACGCCAGACGAAGCGGGAATTGGGTGAATGTGCCGTCGACTTTCTGCTTTATCTGGTTGTCCACATCGTCAATCTCGTACTTCACGTTCTCCCATCTTTCTTGCTTGACGATGATGTGCTGGCCGTCTGTGTCGACAACCGCCACCCCCTCTTCCGGGTCAAAGCCTTCTACCGTAGCAAGTTTCCCATTGTAGTATTGGTGCGCGTTGCTGTCGTTCTTGACAAACATCACTTGGGCTCCCTTCTTGAGTGTGAGCGTGGCCTCGGTGGGGTACGACGATTCAGGGAATGTGCCCTCAATCACAGCCTTGAGTTCGAAGGGCTTGCTCTGAATTGCAGCCAGTTTCGACTGGTTCACCTCGTTCGCCTGCCAGTTGTGGGTCGTAAGGCGGATATAGCCCTCGTTGTCCGCCGGACTAAAGCGCGGCTTGTACCGGCTGTTCAGCTTAGCCAAGGTATTTTTATCCAAGTGGTTGTCGCGGATACTGTTGAGCAGGTTAATAAATGTCGGGTCTTGCTGTCGGAAGATTTTTGTCAGCTCGATGGTGATGAAGTTGGTCTTTTTCAGCGCCTTGCTGTGGAAGAAGAACGCCGACGGATAGACCTGCTCGATGTATGGCCGCTCCTCCTCTTTGACGACGGGCGGGAGCTGTTGCACATCGCCAATCATCAGCAGCTGTACGCCACCAAAAGGCTTGCTGCTGCGACGATAGCGACGCAAAGTCATGTCGATGGCGTCAAGCAGGTCGGCCCGCACCATACTTATCTCGTCAATGATGACAAGATCCAATGTGCGGATAATCTTTATCTTCTCCTTACGAAGCGACTTGTACTTGTCGGGCATCTGGTATTCCGTGACCAGCTCCTTGACATCGGGCAGATACGGACAGAGCGGCAACTGGAAAAAAGAGTGGATGGTCACACCGCCCGCATTCACAGCAGCCACACCGGTAGGTGCCAGCACCACAGAGCGTTTGCATGCCGACGAGACGATATGGCGCAGGAATGTAGTCTTACCTGTCCCCGCTTTACCGGTAAGGAAAACCGAGACATTGGTCGTCTTTATGTATTTCTCAGCTATCTCGAGTTGCGATGTCGTCTGCATCTTATTCTATGCTTTCAACACTCGATTCTCACGAAATCGGAACTCTACGGTCCAAGCCGAACGTCATGGGCGACACCTTTAGCTGGGGCGCGAACTGCAGGCGTTTCCACTCGTTCTGACGCACCTTGCGAATCACTTGTGCAACGAGGTCGCTGTCGTAGCCTTCCTCCACAATCTCGTCGTGCGACATCTGCTCTTCGATGTGCAGGTTCAATATTGCATCGAGCACTGCATAGTCGGGTAGCGAGTCGCTGTCTTTCTGGCCAGGGCGCAACTCGGCCGACGGTGCTTTGCGAATCGAGTTCCATGGAATAATCTCACTCTCGCGGTTGATCCACTCCGACAATTCATAGACCTCGGTCTTGTAGAGGTCGCCGATTACGGAAAGCGCACCACAACTGTCGCCATACAGCGTGCCGTAGCCCATCGCAGCCTCGCTCTTGTTGGTCGTGTTGAGCACGAGGGCACCGAATTTGTTGCTGTACGACATAAGTATGGTTCCGCGTATACGTGCCTGCATGTTCTCTTCGGTGACGTCCTCGGCACGGTCGCCGAAAACAGGCTTCATCGTTTGCCGCAGCGCATCGAAACAGTCCTTGATGGGCACTATGTCGTATTTTACGCCCAGATTGTTGGCAAGGTCTTCTGCGTCCTTCACCGAGTGGTCGGTCGAATATTGCGATGGCATCAGTATGCCATGTACGTTCTCCGACCCCAAGGCTGCAGCAGCAAGGGCACACACCAAGGCAGAATCGATGCCGCCGCTCAATCCTATCACGCAGCGTTGCAAACCGTTCTTGACGAAGTATTCGCGCAAGCCCATCACAAGTGCTTTGTAGACAAGTTCGACGGCTTCTGGTTTCTCATCGTCCTCAATGGCTGTCAGAAGCTGGAGGTCAACCGTCTGGCTCGACTCCTCGAAATACGGGAGCTGGCACAGCACCGAGCCTGCCGCATTCAGCGCCATTGATCCGCCGGCGAAAAGGAACGGGCCTTCACCACCAATACGGTTGACGAAGACAAGCGACGCATTCAAGTTCTCGACAATCTTGTGCATACGGTAACGGATGCTGTACGGCTTGTTGTATTCGAACACGTTGCATCCACAGCAGATAATCATGTCGGGCTGCTCGGAATGTCCTTTTGTCAGCTCCTTGAGGTCTTCATAGAATCCTATGGCAATCTGCTGTCCCTGGAAGTTTATGCTCTGTACGCCCTCGCCACGGACGAAGTATTTCTGCTCGTCGGGAGCAAGATATTTCTTGGTGACAATGGCACGGATGGCACAGTTCTGTACAAAAACGATGGCATTGCACAGCCCCTTGTCCTGAATCTGCAGAGGCATGCCAATCAGGAATGCACGATGCTCCGACAGCTGTATGAGCTGCTGCAGTGCTGCCTGCGCCCTTTTCTGCAAGTCGGTGTATGCCGCCGACCCGAAAAGTGGGTATCCGCAAAGCGTGCATGCCGGAAACACAGTAAGCAACGCATCTTTCGAAGCCTGCGTGTCGAGCTCGGCCATGATCCATTGCAAATTCTCTTCCGGATTGTTCGTTATAACATTGTGCTGGACTATATGGACATTCATATTGTTCTTTAAATTAAATTAGTATCAATATATATATAATAACATTTCGAACGGCAAAAATACGCATTTTTTTGCAATGCACAAAACCCACCCTCAGAATCAGCCTGCCCTGCGCATCCGACAACAGTTGGTGAGCTCTGTAATTAGTTTATTTCGCGTTTTGCACGCAAAACAAATTCTTGACGACAACAAAATAATTCGCTAAATTCGTTTAATTCGCCGTTAAAAAACTTAATTAGAGTTTATTTCGCGTTTTGCTTGCAAAACAAATTTCTTGACAGCGACAGATTAATTCGCCAAATTCGTTTATTTCGCCGTTAAAAAACTAATTAGAGTTTATTTCGCGTTTTTGCTTGCAAAACAAATCTCTTAACAGCGACAGATTAATTCGCTAAATTCGTTTAATTCGCCGTTAAAAAACTTAATTAGAGTTTATTTCGCGTTTTGCCTGCAAAACAAATTTCTTGACAGCGACAGATTAATTCGCCAAATTCGTTTAATTCGCCGTTAAAAAAATATTTATAAAAAAAGAGAGACGGTGCTTCAACACCGTCTCTCTTTTTGCCACGGCTACCAGCCGAGGATTTTCTTAAAGTCGTATGCTTCCGGATTGGGCAGATACTTCTTGGCTGCTTCGTAGTCGGCAGGTGTGATGTAGTCCATTATGTCGTTGACATAACTCATCACCTTGTTGCTGTTCACATTGACCAGACGCGGAGGAATCTTGCCGCTGACGGGATCCTGCAGGTCTTTCAGATACAGCGGTGTCACAGCTCCCTGATGGTCCACGTAGACCATACAGCCAGTACATCCCTGGTTGAAGAGCGTGTGGACACCCATACCCATCAGCGAACAATAGGTAAGGTCGAACGCTATAGGCGTATGGCAACGGATCTCGTAGCCTATCTCGACAGGACGGCTCTTCACCTTGAGTCCCAATTCTTTGACTTTGCGCTCGAGCAGGTCGTTGAAAATATGAGCCTTGCTAACCTTGCCCAGTTCGGGATGGCCATGTTCGTCGTAGCTGAAATGTATGCCGCTCTTGGCAATCTCCTCGTCGCTCAGGCTGTGGAATACACCTTCCGAAATCATTGCTGCGCCATAGTTGATACCCATAAGTTTGCGCTTCACAATGCAGGAAACCACCATGTTGACTATCTTCTCGACCGTTATCTCTGTCTTGTTGAAGAATTCAGGAATGATCACCATCGGATAGTGGCAAGCACCGGCAATGCCGAGGGCCAAATGTCCGGCCGAACGGCCCATGGCGCTCACGACAAACCAGTTCTCGCTGGTACGCGCGTCTTCCATCACTGCTGTGGCGAGCACGCATCCCTGCGCCTTGGCACTGTTGTAGCCAAACGTGGGGCTGCTGTTGGGCAGCGGCAGGTCGTTGTCGATCGTCTTCGGAACATGGATGTTGGCGATGGGATAATGCTTGCTCTCCAGGAATTTAGCGATACGGTTTGCTGTCGAAGCCGTGTCGTCGCCACCAACGGTGACAAGCAGTTTGATTTCGTTGTCGGTGAAAAGCTTGAGGTTGAAGCGTTTCTCAAAATCCTCGTCTGTCGGTTTAAAACGGCTCATTTTAAGCAACGAGCCACCTTTGTTGAAAATCTCGTCGGCAATGAGGAAATCGAGATCCTGCATACGGGGCGATTCTGTGAACAGCGCCGAGTATCCGCCATGCAGACCAATGACGCGATAACCGTCGCGAAGGAAAGTTTTGGCAACAGATGCCACCACTGTATTCATTCCGGGGGCAGGACCGCCACCCGTCAAAATTGCTATACTTTTGCTCATAATATATATAATATGAATTAGTGAATTTGAATTTGCAAAATTACACTTTTCCGCACAATCCGACAAACAAAAATGCTTTTTTCTCAAAAAAAATAAAAAAAATTTTCA
Source organism: Bacteroidales bacterium (assembly GCA_017522065.1). Taxonomy (GTDB): domain Bacteria; phylum Bacteroidota; class Bacteroidia; order Bacteroidales; family P3; genus Colimorpha. The sequence goes on along the minus strand of JAFXAD010000015.1, from coordinate 39,519 downwards.
TCGTCTGTAGTTTTTTGGTCTCGAGTTACGTTTTAATAGATGTAAACAAAATGCAAAAGGCATTTCCTCTACAGAACTAAAACAGAAAATCAATAATTTTTTTAATCAAAAAACACAATTCAAACAATGAAAAAAACATTCCTTTTCGCTCTCGCAGCAACCCTCATGCTCGGTATGGCTTCTTGCTCCAAAGAAAACGTCGAACCCACCACCAACCAGAGCACAGACGTTTTGGCCAACGCTATCAAGGCTAACGAAAGCAACAACTTCGCAAACACTCAGTGGGTCAGCAATGTCGACACCGTTCTCGACCTCGCTGCCATCTATGGCATCAACGACCCCAACATCGACCTCCAGCTGCCCATCAACACCACTTTCACACTCGACTTCAACGCCACTGGCGACACCCTGGCTCTCTCAATATCCGCTTTCGACAGCTCTGAAGTTGTCTTCGTTACCGCCGACGGCGAAAGCATGACCATCAACTTCGCATTCAACTACGACCAGACCACCAACGTCGGAACCATGGTAGGTACCGTCAACGAAATCATGAATGGCGATCCCGTGACCATCACCCTCAACTTCGTCTACGATGTCACCAACAACACCATGACCGTGACTTCTCCCCTCCAGGGCGACCCCAACGACCCCGTTTCCACCACTTTCCTCGGATTCTTCGAAACACTGGTTTTCAGCCTCGTCTAAAACCTAACAACAAATAATGTAGAAAGGGACTCTATACTGAGTCCCTTTTTTTTATACTATTATCCAATAAAAAGAAGTATCTTTGCAAGCATGAAAGAACTCGTTTTTGCCACCAACAACAAACATAAACTACAAGAAGTCAGCGAAATGCTCGACGGAATAGTACTAATCAAAAGTCTTAACGACATCGGTCTCGCCGGCGACATACCCGAAACGGCCGACACCCTCGACGGCAACGCACTGCAAAAAGCGCAATGGGTCTATGAACGTACAGGTCTTGACTGCTTTGCCGACGATACCGGACTCGAAGTCGAAGCACTCGACGGCAGACCAGGTGTATACTCGGCACGCTATGCCGGCGAACACTGCTCGTTCGACGACAACATCAACAAGATGCTCTCCGAAATGCAAGGCAAAACCAACCGTCGCGCATGTTTCAGAACTGTAATTTGCCTCATCGAGAACGGCGAGCCACGCTACTTCGAAGGACGTGTAGACGGCCAAATCCTGACAGAGCGCTATGGCAAAGAAGGTTTCGGCTACGACCCCATCTTCATGCCCGACCGCTTTGCCGTTAGTTTTGCCGAGATGCCACTCGAAGTGAAAAACCACATCAGTCACCGCGGCAAAGCAGTCGCAAAACTCGTAGAATACCTCAAAAAATAACAAAATAACAAAATCCCGTAATCCCGCAATCCCGAAATCCCGAAATCCCGTAATCCCGTAATCCCGCAACTCCGCACCCCAAAAAAGCATAATCAATTGGACTACTATAAAGTATACCCATTCGAAGTCCTTCAAGGTTTCACCGACACAGCAATGTTTGTGCTCATGCTCTACGAGCCTGTCGAAAACCTGAAAGTGCCCGTGATGATTGGCGAGCACGAGGCCGAGATGATTATCCTCGAGCAAGAACACCGGCAGGCACGCCGCCCAATGACTTACCAGCTCATCATCTCAATACTCGACGCCTTCGCATTGACATTGAAGCTGGTACGCATCGACCGTTTCGAAGAAGGAATCTTCTATGCGTCGCTCATTGTCAGCGACGGCTTTAACGAAAAGACAATCGATGCACGGGCCAGCGACGCTGTTGTGCTGGCGTTGCATCAGTCTGTCGATATCGAGATGGCAAAATCCGTACTGCAAGAAACAGGTTTCACGCCACAAAGCAACGACATCGACCTTGGCAACACCCTTTCCTCGTCAGAGAGCATCGAAAGTCTCGAAGAAGAGCTGCAACGGTGCGAAGAAATCGAGAACTACGAACGTGCAGCAGAAATAATGAAAGAAATCGAACGATTGAAAAAAAACAAAAACTGAAACCATGAAATCCATCAACGAAGCCGCCGACTATCTGCTTAGCCACACCTCATGCCGACCGACGACGGCAGTCATCCTCGGAAGCGGTCTCGGCAAACTGGCCGATGCCATCCAGAACCCCGACATCATCCCCTACAGCGAAATCCCTCACTTCAAGACCAGTACAGCCGTCGGGCACAAAGGCAATCTTATTTTCGGAACGCTGGGCGACAAGCCCATTGTTGCCATGCAGGGACGTTTCCACTACTACGAAGGCTACACCATGCAGGAAGTGACATTCCCTGTGCGCGTAATGAAACGCATTGGCATTCAGCGCATACTGGTATCCAATGCCGCCGGTGGACTCAATCCCGACTTCAACGTCGGCGACCTTATGGTCATCACCGACCACATCAACTTCATGCCCAATCCCCTGATAGGCAAGAACCTCGACGAAATGGGACCCCGTTTTCCCGACATGACGACTGTCTACAGCCGACAGCTACGCCAAAAGGCTCATCAGACTGCCGAAACATTGGGCATCACCCTCCGCGAAGGAATCTATGTAGCCGAAACAGGTCCTACCTATGAAACCCCTGCCGAATACCGCATGTTCCGCATGATGGGAGGCGATGCCGTGGGCATGTCGACAGTGCCTGAAGTCATCGTGGCACGTCACTGCGGCATGGAAATATTCGGCATGAGTGTCATCACCAACTGCGCCAAAGACCTCGGCGAAGATTGCCTCAACGACGGCGACGACGTGGTGCGTGCCGCCGACCGCGCCGCCGACAACATGACCCACATTTTCACTTCTCTTGTCGGATGAGAGCGATACACAAAATACTAATCTTCACCTTACTGCTCTCAGTCACCTTCGGTTTGAAAGGTCAGACCAGGCAGAGCCTAAGCTACGGCATCGACCCCGTGCGCGACTCGATAGCGTTCGCACAGTTCCGCCTCCACATGGACAGCATCCGCGCCGAAAGGCCGACAATCGCGCTCGTACTCAGCGGTGGAGGTGCCAAAGGTGCTGCACATATCAGCATCATCCGATACCTCGAACAGCAAGGCATACCCATCGACCTCGTTATGGGAACCAGCATCGGCGGACTTGTTGGCGGACTGTACGCCTGCGGATATACCGGCGAGGAGCTCGAAGCCATCATCCGGAACCAGGACTGGGACTACCTGCTCTTCGACTCGCACCCCCGTCGGTTCGACGCCATGCAGCAAAAGGAATACGACCGGCAGTTCCAGCTCAGCATCCCCTACGGCACCTACAAATGGGACTTCCTCAAACCCGAAATCAATCGCCGAAGCCTGCTGCGCGACGGCATAGTGCAGGGACGCAACATCGAGGATCTCCTCAGCAGCCTTACTGTAGGCTACGGCGACGAAATCGATTTCCTCAAACTGCCTATACCCTTCGTATGCGTAGCCAGCGACATGATTTCGGCCAAACCCAAGGTGTGGCATAGCGGCAGCCTCGTCACCGCCATGCGCAGCACCATGTCCATCCCCGGACTCTTCACGCCGGTGCGCACCAACGGCATGGTGCTCATGGACGGCTCCATGCGCAGCAACTTCCCCGCCGACATTGCCCGCAACCTTGGTGCCGACATCATAATCGGCGTCGACATATCGGCGCCGGCACTCTCGGCAGGACAGATGCAGAACATGGTGGACGTGGTTTTCCAGACCTCCGACATACTGGGCCGCGAGTCGTTCGAAGCTGCCATAAAGACAACCGACATCTACATCCAGCCCGAACTGTCGGACTTCTCGCTGCTCTCATTCGACAATGCCAGCATCGCGACAATCATCGACAGAGGACGCCAGGCCGTGATGAAACACACCGACGAAATCGACGAAATAAAGCGACAACTCGAAGGCAAAAACGTTGTCCTGCTTCGACATTCACGCTTCAAAAAAGCCGTCAACCTGCACAGCCAGACAATAAAAATAAAAGATATCCAGTTCGACGGCATCAATGCAAAGGAAGAGAAATATTTGCGACGCAGACTCAACATCCTCTTCCTCCAAGCCAACGACCTCCGTATTCCACTGCTCAACCAGCACGACCAGAACAGCGACAACACCATGCAGGTTCATATTCTCGAACTCGAAAACGCCATTGCCGAAATGATGGGCACCAAAGCCTTCGAGAAAGTCACATACGAGATTCTTGGCGACAGCGAACCATACACACTGAAATTCAACTGCTTCAGAGCACCACTAAACCTATTGGGAGGTAGTGTGCGTTTTGACGCCATCGAGTTCGCCTCCATCTTAACTCACATTGGAATAAACGCCAACAAACTGACTGGCCCCCGTTTAGACCTCAAGGCACGACTGGGACTGAACACAATTGTCGGCGGCGACATAATCATGCGTAGCGGACGCGGCTTCGACATCGGAACCGAACTCTCGTACCAGGCTGCCCGCAACGGCGTCTTCCACTCGGGCAACGACGAATTCCGCATCGAGTTTAACCGTGCCCGAGGCGATGTGTATTTCTCTTTGGCTCCTTGGCGCAAAATGAATATCAAGCTCGGACTCCGAGCCGACTACTTCTACCAGACTTCACTGCTTTCCAACAACATAAGACAGCCCAATTCAACAGGCGTCTACGAAAAATCCAACATCTATTTGGGCCCTTATCTGAAAATGCGCTTCGACTCGTTCGACGAGCCCTACTTCCCCACCCATGGTTCCAACTTCCGTATCGACTACAACTGGTACCAGAAAGCACTGCTGCACGAACACGACGACTTCCACGCCATACGCATCGGCTACAGACAAGCCGTGAATTTTGGACGGCTGACCTTCATTCCTTTCCTCGACGCTCGCTACGTGAGCCAACAAGTCACTCCCTACATCAACATGCTGTCTGTCAGCGATGCCAACTGCATGCTCGACCAGCAAGTCACCTTCGCCGGACTCAACACCCCCTACTCCACTATGCCGACATTGGGCACCGCCGGTCTCAAGATGCAGCTTCGATTAGGGAAGAACCATTACCTGACCGCCACAGCACAATTGCTGCATGAGGTGGAGAATGTCGCCAAAATCTTCAGCGGCTCCAACAACGCCACCTATTTCGGCTCGTCGCTCGAATACGCATACAAATCCATCATCGGACCAATCCGTTTCAATGTCCATTGGTCCGACCTCGAAAAGGCTTTGGGTTTCTACATCGGATTCGGCTTCGACTTTTAAGCCGTCACACTACTTTTTCTCCAGACACTCAGCCATACGCTGCAAGACATCATGCAGCATGCTACGCGGACATCCCAGATTGATGCGGAAACAGTTTTCGTAAGTCTCACCTCCGAATGTAGTACCGTCATTCATAACCACATGTGCCACGTTTATAAAGCGGTCGGCCAGTTCTTTGTGCGGTATGCCGTAGGCACTGAAGTCGAGCCATGCCAGGTACGAAGCCTCGGGCAACACGGCCTTCACCTTCGGCATCCGGTTCTTGAGGAACTTGGCAAGCGCGGCGACATTTCCGTTCAGATAGTCAAGCATCTGGCGCTGCCAATCCTCGCCATGTGCGAAGGCTGCCTCGGCAGCGACGAAGGCAAAGATGTTGCCCCCAGCCACTCCAAGAGCATCGAGCCAGCCGAAGAAACGTTTCCGCAAGGCCTCGTCGCCGATGTAGCAAACCGAGCTGCCCATACCTGCAATGTTAAAGGTCTTGCTTGGAGCCATGAAGGTGATGCTGTGGTGTGCAGCGGCATCCGACACGGTGCTATAACTCACATGTTTGCCGCCAGGCAGCGTGAGGTCGGCATGTATCTCGTCGCTGATAACCGTGATGCTTTTGCGCTCGCATATTTCGGCAATCCGACTCAACGTCTCTTTGCCCCATAGGGTGCCCGCAGGGTTATGAGGATTACTCATAATGAAGACTTTGCAGCCGTCAGCCTTACGTTCGAAGTCGTCGAAGTCTATTTCGAAACGACCGTTCTCAATTTTCAGCGGGCTACATACCACCTCGCGTCCACAACCCTTCGGCACATTGAGGAAAGGCGGATAGACCGGCATGGTAACCAGCACTTTGTCGTCGGGCTGCGTCAGGCATAGCAGGGCATAGCTGATGCCAGCCACGATACCTGGAATGAAATGCAGGCTCTCCTTGGTCGTATGAATATTGTAGTGTTTTGCAAGCCACGATGTTGCAGCCTGCCAATAGCCATCCGAAGGCATGGTATAGCCCAACACAGGGTGGTCAAGGCGTTGACGTAAAGCATCTATGACGAAATCTGGCGAACGCCAGTCCATGTCGGCCACCCACATAGGAGTGAGGTCGTCGCGGTGGTACATTTCGGGCAGGGCATCCCACTTAAAGCAGTCGGTACCCAGACGGTCTATTGGAGTATCGAAATCGTATTGTTTCATATATATTTATTAATCTTTATTTTACAACCTTTAAACAATCTCTAAGCATCTTCTTATGCTCGTCGCTGACGCGGAAGCTCTCGCAGGCCTTCCGGACAGTCATGCGGCGCAATGGTTCGGGCAGTGCGGAGACGAGAGGGAATGTGGAATCCCATTGCTTGGCCAATGCCGTTGCAAGATACCAGGCCTGCATCATGGTGATGTAGTACTCGTCGCGCCGTATGGTTGTAACCCATTGCAAATGCTCGGGTTGGAAATCGTCGTCGAGGAAATGGCGAAGCAGCATGCCGATACCGAAACGGACAGTGTACTCATGTTTGGAAGACATCCATCGGCGGATGTGCGGCAGCAAATCCGTGTGGTGCTTGGCAAAACAAGCTGGCGATAGCTGGTCGCAAGTGGCCCAATTGTCGACATAGGGCAGAAAGGCCTCCACCTGCGCTACGCATCGGTCGAAGTTGCGTTCCCGCGCGATGACGAATGCGTGCAACTGGTTTTCCTCAAAACTCTTATGCGGCAAAACCGAAAGAAACACATCAACATCATCTTCTTTCGCCATACGTTTGGCTAACTCGCGGAGAACCGGAGTGCGCACACCGACAATGCTGTCCGCAGGCAGCGTTGGCAACAGACGGCGCTGGAAGTCGGCATAACGATCATCGCGATTCTTCTCTATTTCGGAGCGGAAATCTATCATGACTTTCAGTTTTCAATTTTCACTGCCGGCCAGCCGTAGTCCTGGTAGTAGAGGTAGTGCAGGTTGTGACGCTTCAGGTAGTAGCGCATCTGCTCGCGGCGGACGGCCTCCTGGACATCATGATTGGAGTGCATGTTCTGATAGACATCATAATACGAGCCGAAGATACGGCGGGCGCTGGGCTCCCAGCCAGCACCGTCGACGGTCTGCTCGAACGATGTCACACGATATTTGCCATCTTTCAGCTCCAGCGACATCAGGCCGCTGTGATTGCCGCCCGAAACGCACTTCAGCGTGTCGCCGCTCGGCGTGTACCAGAACACCCAGCAGTCGCACAACACAGGCACATAGTCAGAATCTGCCAACTCGGAAGCGACGACAGCAATGGTTGGGATGCAGATTTCGCCCTTCAAGTAGTGTTCGCCAATCTCGTTCACCAGGTAGTCGCTTATGGCGTCACGCCGAGCCTGCTCGTCGCGGCTGATGGCGATGTGGCGTATGCAGTCGGCCTTGTGCCCGTCGAAATCGTCCATCAACCATTGGCCATCAACCTTCACCATATAGAGCTTATGTTCCTCGACGTCTGCAGTTGAGTCGATCGGACTTTCTTTTTTGTTCTCCGCTTCGCTATCGAAAGCTCCACTGGAGCTTTCTTTTTTGTTCTCCGCTCCGCTATCGAAAGCTCCACTGGAGCTTTCTTCATCCCATTTCTGTCGCACACTGATGGTGGCCACGGCGTGGTCCTTGTCGGTCAGTTCCACGGCGGTAACGGTGTAGTCGGCAATGGTACCACCGTTGCCAGTGACGAAATAGTAGAGCCATTCGTGGTCCATAGCCTCGAATTCAGGCAGGTAGTTGAACATCGTGTCCAGCACGGCATAGAAGTCCGCCGTCATATATTCGCGAGCCTCCTCGCGCAGTTCGTGGTCGGGGATATATTGGCAGAGCTCCCCTGCCCTTTTCTTCAGTTGCTCTTCGTTGTTTGTAGCGCAAGCCGCCAGAATTAGTGCGGCCAGTGCAATAGTGAGTTTTTGTTTCATTGTATGAGTATTTATTTGTTTTAGTGTCTTTTGCATATTATTGTTTTGCCAACGGACAGGTCGAGGACTTTGCCGATAAACCATGCCAGGAGAAAGTAGAGCACGGTGACAATGAGCAGTGGGAAGAATGCGTCGAAGGTACGAGTGCGTATGATGTCGCCGGCACGAGTAAGGTCTTGAATAGCGATATAACCCACAATGGATGTTCCTTTTATAAGAGTGACGACCTGTCCTTTGTAGACCGGCATCACGTTGCGGATGGCCTGCGGGGCAACAATGAGACGGGCGGTTTGCCACTTGGTGAACCCAAGGGCCAGGCCAGCCTCTGTCTGCTCTTTGCCCACGGCTTGGATGGCGGTGCGGAACATTTCGCTGACGTAGGCCGCGAAGACCAGCGCGAAAGAGATGACGGCCACGGTGCTGCCGCTGAGTCCTGTGCCAGCAAACACGACGTAGAACATAATCATCAGGAAAACGAGCATAGGTATGCCGCGCATCAGGTTGATATATACCGCGGCGGTGCCGGAAACCCAACGGCGGCGGCTCATCCGCATCCAGCATACTACGGCTCCCAGAAGTGAGCCGAGGAGAATAGCGCAGAGCGATATCTTTGTCGTCTCCCACAGGCCGTCAACGATGTAGTGCCAACGCTTCTCGACAATCAGGTTATTGTGAACCATCTCTTTCAGTCGGGTAGTGAAGCCTGTGGTGGTGCCCTCTGAGTCGCGAACAGTATAGGCAGTGCATGCACTAAAGTAGGAACTACTGAAAAGCATTTCGCGCTGCCGCTCTTCGGTGATGTAGACACCGCCGATAATGAGGTCAATGCTTCCGGCCTGCAACGCCGGAAGAATAGAGGAGAATGGGTAGTACTGCAGGGTGACTGGACGGCCGACATAACGACCGAAGCGCTGTATCACCTCCGCCTCGAAACCCATCCATGCATCGCCCACTTGATAGGCGATCGGTGCCAGCTCGAGACTTACACCAACCTTGAGCGTCTTGCCATGTGGCTGCGGTCCAAGGTCGGGCATCGCGACCGTCGACGGGTCGTCGCACTCACGCCAGTAAGCCACCAGCCGTTCCAGCTCGCCGGAGGCCTGCAGGGAGTCGATAAAGTGCGAGAGTGAGTCGCACAAAGCCACGTCGCTCTTGCGAAAGGGGATTCCGCAAGGCAGCGAGTCGTTGCCGAAGAAAGCCACGCGTACGCCGAGCCGCTGCATTTCGCCCTTAGTCAGTGAGCAGTTGTCTTTGGCTATGACATCTATTTGTCTTTGTTTAAGAGCTTGCAGTTCATCGCTTAGTGTGTTGTAGCGCATCAGAGTGATGTCGTTTCGGTTGCTGAGGCGCAGGTCGTAAGCACTGCCGGCGGTCACGCCCACCTTCAGCCTTGCGAGGTCGGCCTCGGAATGTAGTTCTCGAGAAGCCTCTTTCTTGGCGCAACCGACCATACTCAGCGCCAACAGGATGATACAGATTCTTTTAACAATATAAATTAGTGACATCATAGGAACTATTAATTCAAGGTAATCTCTAAAAATCGTTTAATTAGCGTTTTGCTTGCAAAACAAAATCCTTAATGACAATAAATTATTTCGCTCAATTCGTTTAATTCGCCGTTTGAAAAGTAATTATTAGAGGTGCCCTCAATTTATCGGACAACTTAGCGGACTGGTGATTTCGCAACCACGGTTTGCTCCACTACCGTCGCAGGCCGTTCGCTGTTGCACAGGCAGGCGAGCCAGCCACAGCTGGGCATAGCTGCAGGTGGCCTTGTATTGGCCGCCGCGACGTTCAATCTCCTCCACGGCGCGCCGCACCAGTTCGCTGGCAACGCCCTGTCCGCGCAGTCGGTCGTCGACGTAAGTGTGGTTGATGACATAGACGCCATCCCGTTCGGGGAACGTCACCTCCCCTACCTCCTCGCCGCCCTCGACGACGTAAATCCTGTTCTTTTCTGTTATGTATTCCATTGCGAATGCGTTTGTGTGTTATTGCGTTAATGCGTTATTGTGTGTTGGGGTAGGGCGGTATGTCCGGCGTCGGTCATCAGCCCTTGGCGTTCCAGTTCTTGGCAGCGTTGGATGTTGAGTTCCGTCCAGTGGCTGTTCTTGCGTCGCGGCGAGATGCGCTGCGCCAGACGTCCATCGGGCATCTTTTTGACGGTAGAGTCTATCCACCCGAAGCACAGCGCCTCCAAGACCACCTCGACATACGGCAGCGCCCCCGTCATGGCCGTATTCCCCCTGTAGCACGCCACCCAACATTCCTGCTCCCGCCCGTGGTTCTCCTCCAACCACCGCCGCAACCCCGCCCGGTCATCGAATGTCATCAAATTCCGTATTTCCATAACGCTATTCTTATAATAACTTTTTTTTAGAAGTTGCCACTCACCTTTTATTTTTGCCCTTTCGGAACTTATATAGCCAAGCTTTTTTAGTTCATCAATTGCCCGTTGAACAGTACTTTCGCTGACACCGAGATTGTCCTGAAGCCAAGAGTATTTTGCTTTTCTGTTCTGTTTGATGGCTTCATAAACATTCTTCACTATCATTGATGGAAACACATTTTCCGTCAAATTTGACGGTTTTTGATCTATTTCCTCACTATTTTCCGTCATTTTTGACGGTTTTTGCTCTGAAATAGTAGAATCCAACATACACCATTTCCCATCAAACACGGTGGTCCGGAAGGTCATTTGCAAACGCACATATTGCCTGTCCGAACTTGTCCGTGTTAGCGGTTGAGATAGTTCGTTCAACCATATCGCTCTCAATATCATTTAGTAGCGCTCGCAATTCCTGTTCAGTCATATTCATTATTGATTTAGATATGTATCATTATTATTCGTCTTACACGGTATTGTCTTACATCTATAACATTGGATGTGTCATATCTCAAAAAAGATTCTGGTTGCAAAGAAACGGGTTTTAGTTTAGTTACACATTCTTGTAAATTGACTCAAGTATTCACGCATCACTTATTGTAATATTGCATCCAAATATTTATATATCTTCTTTATGATATGCACTATTCTTGTAACATTTCTTGTAACATTTATTGCAACATTTCTTGTAACATTTCTTGCAACATTTCTTGCAACATTTCTTGCAACATTTCTTGTAACATTTCTTGTAACATTTATTGTAACATTTATTGTAACATTTATTGTAACATTTATTGTAACATTTATTGCAACATTTATTGTAACATTTATTGTAACATTTATTGTAACTCAACTATAAGCCAATAACCTTTTTTCTTTGCTCCTTCTCTCACAATCACCTTCATAGAAGACAGGTATGCGATATCTCTATAAATGGTTTGTCGGCTTACATTAAGTTTTTTCGCCATTTCGGTTTGACTAATATGAGGGGTGTCTCGAATCAATTGTATGATTTGTTTCTGGCGAGAGGATAATCTGTTGAGTTCTACCATATCATTCAAACTCTCATTCTTGACATCTTGGTGCCAATAAGGATGGCAAGGTATGTCCATCAAGAAATAGGTCCTGTCATCATCAGTTTCTATAACTGCTTTGCCCGAACCATTCTTACGGAGTTCTTCCTGAATGGTTGGAATTCCCGTTGCGCGGCCTTCAGTCAAGTCTAATTCTTTCAAGAACTCACCAAGACGACGATTCCGATAACGTCGAGAACGCAATATCCTTGCCTCTTTTATTGCCTTTAAACTGATGGAGCGATCAGGGCCCGCGTGACTGAGAATCGTGATCTTTTCGGGCTCTATGGTAATCTCGACAGGTTCTCTCAACTGGTAGTTCCTATGGTATAATGCGTTGACAACGGCCTCTTCCAAAGCCTGATATGGATAATTAAAGAACCGTATTGACCTCTCATCATTCTCTGGTTTGATTATTTGTTCCTTAATCACATTTGTACGAAGATAGTTTAGTGTCTCGCGAATCATATAGGGTACGGGGCCTTTTATAACAGGAGCCTCAACCAGATTGTTAGGGTTTGTTTCCCGACCCTCTGGGAATGTTACAATTTCCACTTGGGAGACGGGGAAGAACTTCGTCGGCTGTCCGCAGAACATCATTGCGGCTACATTCTTAATCATGCGTTTTTCCGTGGGCCCTTCCAGCAGGTTCATTTGTTCCAATATGCCCAAGAGATTCCCTGTTAGATTTTCATTGGCCAAGCGGCTGTTGACAGTCACAAGGTAATCACGCAATAGCGTCGTAGAAATATCTGCTGTTTGGATATCAGGATTGCCTCGGTCATCAAAAGGTACGCGGTTCGCCATATCCCTTAATTCGTCCAGAACCTCACCTTTGGCAACAATACTGCTCGAACCACTGCGAATATAATACTTCATCTGTTTTGCCTTGGCCTTTACATCCATAGGTATCGCGTAAGGGCGGTTCACACCCGATGGTGCCCATATCACCAGCACAGGCTTTCCATCCACCTCTTCTACCGATGTCCTTGGCAGATAGTATGGGTCGAACATATTGTTGAATCCCACCATCTGTTTAAGAATGCCGTCCACCATCTCGATTTTGATTCCTGTGACAGGTCGCTTTGCAAGTCCATTTCCGTCCTGCTCCACGCCCACGAGCACATAGCCACCTCCGAGGTTATCGAAGTCGTTGGCAAACGCACAAATACTATGATAGATGTCCACCGGGTTCCATCCCTTCTTAAACTCTATCCTGTTTCCTTCAATCTTTCGCTTGTTTAGCAAGTCTTCAATATTAATCGGTAATGCCATATTATATTTTTTTACACTGCTACTCACACATTAATGCATCTACACATTTTACAGTCTCTGTTTCCGGGTGCAAAATACGGGTTTTATTTCAAAAGTCAAAATTACAGACTAACGCATTCTGCTATCACACATACCACTATATCAATACTATCCATTCTCCACCGAAATCACTTCCCCTATGAGCGACAACTCCCATAGCTGTCAGTTTCTGTAAATCCCTTTCTATTGTGCGTGGACTCACCGACAGACTCACCGACATGGTCTTGGCTGACGCTGACGGAGACTTACGCAAAAAATCCACTATAAGATTCTGTCTATTTGACAGTTTTGATAATACTGTCTCTCCGACAATCTCTCCGACATTATGCATTCTTTCTTTGCCACCTGTGTCAACCCTCAGCTTCAATGTCATTGTGGTTTCGTCAGGCTGAGTTCTCTCGGTCAGCTCTGGGGTGGGCCACTGATTATCATTCCAGCCTTTCTTGATGATGTCAGCGCCACTCCCAGCTTTTTCACCATTGCCCAAAAACATAAATAACTTTTGCAATGTCGGATTTCTACAGATGCTATGACTGCCAGCATAGAAGTCTGCCAAAGAAATTAGCATACAGCCGGGGTTCCTCATAGTGATACTCTCACGCCGCCCTACTACTAGTATGCTCCCCTGCTGTGCATAGTTACAGTGGATTAGGCAGTTCGCCAAACTTTCTCTTAACGCAATATGGGCTGTCGATTCCTCCTGCCTATCAATGCCCTTCAGCATAAATGGTGTGGGCAGCAACTGCGACAGTTTGCCATACGTCCTGTAGAAGAACTGGAACAGGTTGGCCTCCCATGTGCCATCAGGATACAGACGGTCCGTCCATCGCATCATGGGATCATCAGATAACTTCTCTTGGTAGTCAACGAAGAATTGAGGAGCGCAGCATTGGTCGGTGATACTTTCCGTTTTTCCCAGCATCATTATTCCAGCACGGGTGAAACCTTCACTGCCATCGTCTCTGTTCACGCGATAGGCTCCGATTTTTGACAGAAAAGCCATATCGTCCAGCTCGTTCCACGGATGATTCTCGTGACGCAGCATGAAACGTTGGCGATAGGCACGCAGCGTAACTGCGTCAATGTCATCAATCGTATAATTTGAAAGAATCTTGCTGTCAAACGATTGTCGCTGGCTTTCCGCGTCGGCTATCATAAGTCTGACCTCAGAGTCCGTACAGCGATAGTCTCCTTCATGGTTGCGGCGATAGGTGTTTCCAAAAGGATTTCCGTTCAGATATACCGGTTTCAGTTCGTATGCGGCCTTCGGTACACGAAATACCATAATCTTACTTCCTTCAAATAAATCAATGTTCAGGTCATGATCGGCCAGCATAGTTGCACTCAGTTTGTTTTTATTGTGGGCGTTATCCCAGAACATCTTCTTGTATTTAGCAATTTGGTTGTCATCGAGATTGTCTGGGGTAAGATTTCCATCCTTCTCCTTGATGCCAAACACGATGATGCCGCCATGCGTATTTGCAAAAGCCGATAATGTCTCCCAAAAACTCTCCGGGAAGCCACCCTTTGCAGACTTGTACTCTAATTCAGTACATTCATCCCGTCCTATAAGTTTTCTTATGTCTTCTTTTGTCATTATATCTTGTATTTATTTTTCCTGGGTGCAAAGATACGGGGTTTAGTTCAAATGTCAAAATTACAGACTATCGCATTTATAGTGAAATTTCCAATTCGCATTTAATTGAGGTTTGAAAAAGTAGGAAATGGTTCATTCTATTTTACCTTATTATTGTAGAGGAGCATGCAGCATTCCTTGTGATTATGTTTTAATAATATATTCATTCAATACCAAAGGCTCCTTTTCGTCATTTTTGTGTTTTTTATAAAATAACTTTGCTTGCTCGGATATCTGATTCAAAACTCCTGTTTTGTTTCTTGCTTTTTCAATTTGTTCTCTTAACTTTTTAGTATCAGATGCAATAGGAAGATTGTTCAAATAATGTAAACACATGACGGATACCGTACCATCTACTAGTTGCTCCACCCACTTACATTCATCACTTTCATAGGATGTCAGGTAAATACGGCTTACTGCTCCATCAATGTCAAGATAATTATGATTGTCACTTACAAGCCTATACTCGTTTTCCCCTATCCATCCTTTTTGCTTCACAAAGAATAATTTTTTTTGTTCCGACAAAACAAACTCTTTCACATCTGCAATTGTATTCACCGAATCTGGCAAATCAACTCTTTGAGGTACGATGTCCTGGTATTCCACAACCCCTTTTAGAACATCACTTGGAATTATTAGTTTATCATAGTCAAACTCAATACACACTCCATGAGACTTATCCGCATAGTATCCCCACATCATGGTATTCATGTATCCTTTAATGAAAGTATCCTGATCCATTGTAAAGCTAATCTGCTTGTAGTGTGTAACGATATCTTGAAATGCAAACATTATTGGTAAGCGAAGGGGATTGGAAACGGAGATGCCTTTCATGGATTCCTGTATATCGTTTACCTCAAGCATGCTTCCGAATTTCAATTTCTTTGACAACCATATCCTAACAAAAGTGTCAAAAGAAGTAAAATGGTAGAGTTTTTTATACTTTTCCATTCCTGCAAGCGGTTTTCCGGGATATGTCGAAACAATCATTCCTAATATAGTTTATTGGATAAATACTGAAGTAGTTGGCTGAAGTATTTAGTGCGATTGTCATTATACGAACTGTAATCGCGACTGGCTGAGTAAAACCACTTGAAAAGATTTTTGTCGTCAGATTCTTTTAACATGCGATTGTTTCCTTCGACAAACCTTTTGTAAAGATTGCAATTATGAAGGAATTTGTTTTCGGTTGCATTATGGGGATAATGGGAGAGTTCTTTTTCTAGTGCATCTATTTTCACGATCTCATTAGAAGTCAAATCTGTCAACTGCTTTGACCTATAATGCCACCTGTAAAGGTAACCCTCGTATCCATCTTGACTGCTATATGGAAATCGTTTATTTTTTTCCACAAAAGCCCTGAATGCCTGTAACCATTCATCGAAGGTTTGAGGCATTAAAATATAATCTTCGCTATACTCCCTATTAGGAAGACCTACATAGTCTCCATAGAAAAGTAATAACTCTTTATCATTTGTTGCCTGCCGAATAATTGCTTCCACACTACCTTTATTTGAATCTGGCCGTTCCTTCATTACTAATTTTGACAAATCATTAATTTTTATGGGGCTTCTTGAGTTTTTTGTTTTTTTTATGGCAATTTTACGTATACTCCCGATAGTTTCACCCCATTCAACCAATCCCCAAAATGTTGATTTTCCAATAGAGGTTATTCTATCGTCAGAATACAAAATGCTTCGAATCTTTGAAGGGTTAGAATATTTGCATTTGATTCCATATTCATTACAATACGAAACCAATCTAGTATAAATGTCATCTATTTGTAGTCTTTTACCAGACAATCTCAGAATTTGATATATTGCGTCAGAGTAATTAAAGTTTGGTTTTACTATTATTTGATGTTGTTCAATACGTACATCCATCATTGAATCAAATAGCTCTTCTAGAATTGAAGCCAGAGTATTTGATTGCTCTTCATCTAATATGGTATTTTTTGCCCAATAATCATCATTCAATACAAAGTAATTCTTTATTGAAATTGACACTTCTCCCTCTGTTCTTAGACGACATAGTCGTTTGGCTTCTCGTAACGCCTTTTTAAAACGGAAATCTCTGTATTTATTACTTATCAAGATTAGATCTGCTTCTGAAATATCACGCGTATAGTAGGAAGAAATTATACAATTTTTTCTATCCAACCAATAACACTCATAACCGAAAAACTGAAGTAATAAAAAAATGTCGTGAATGGAGATGCACGTTGTTAAGGAATCGTATATACCATTTTCAATACGATGTGTACATTCGCCCACCCCCTCCATCTGTTCGATGGATGTGACAATATCAATATTCTCTCGCCCAATATACGATATGTTGTGTATTGGATATTTGTCCCAATCTTCAAGCGATAAAAATGCTCTAACAATGGGGTTAGGGGCGTCTTTTGTACTATGGATTATTTGTCGAACTCTTTCTTGTGTCAAGCCATATTTTCTTGAAATCTCATCATATCTAAGTACATTGGTATAAAAACCAGCATATTCAGAAAATATTTGTTCTTGTATGTTTTCGGTGAGCTGATAATACTTATGCAGAAGAGAGAACATTGGCCAATAACCATTTTTTTCTTTAAATTTTATGGCAAAATCGCAATCTGTGTTTTTTAGAGGAACATAGGTGGAAAGAGGGACCGTAATAACAGTCTCATCGGAAGTTCGTTTCATTGATGCAATCTCAACGCGTGCAAAGTTAATAAAATCGGTATACTCTTTGTATATTTTTGTTGTTTTCGAATGATTATTTTGAATTGGTGCAATCAGTTTAACATTCAATATATATGGCAGCAATTGTTCGGTCGTACACAACTTATAATATTTCATCAAATTTACTGTCCTAGTTGACGCTGTTGCAAGAAAGTCATCTATTAGGGACTGAACCTTAACAATTATTTTGTCATTCGTATTAACATTTGCATTTGCCTCTTTCTGCCTTTCTGTAAATAAATTTGATACCATCTGTTTTAGCTCATCCTCTGTTTTTCTCCCACAATTTCGAAGATGGCCAAATGACGTTATGGTGCCAGATACCCAAGGCTCAAGGTCCTCTACCGAAGTCAGATTATTAAGAGCAAGTACATTTTGTGCTCTTACCGATAGATTTTGCCATAGACGTATATATAATGATTGTATAGTAGATGTTTCAGTGTGCTCCCTTATAGTCGAATTTAGCAATGTTTTTTGCTCTTTTTTTTGATGTGTCAATACCAGCTGCTGTTCCTTCTCATCATTAAGAATGGTAGTATGATTGCAATTATCCGCCATTCCATTTCTTGATTGATTTATCCCGCTCTGTAGGAATATAGCATATTCTCGCAAGGATTCAAATAAGTGAATAATCTCAACCTCTGCTGTGCGTTGTCGTTTGTATTTAAATAAGTTATTGTCAACATCTTTTTCCCTCTTTATGTATGGAATTATCTGGTCATAACCACGTATCTTGTTTTTATTAAGTATGCATTGCGCATCTGTAGATAATTTTTCAAATGCAGACAAAAAATGTTCAACAAGAAGTTTTTGACACGAAATAGGAAGTCTTATGTCTAAAGGCTTTCGAATCGAGTCCTCATCGTCTTTTCCCTCGGAAACCGCGACCTGTTCGAGGACTTTTCCTTTTCTATTCTTTGATTTTATAAAAGCCTTCGCCTTTCCGACATTTTGTGATTCTTTGTATCTCTCCTTCAATTTTTTAAAAATAAAGTCTGGCCTTAAAATGATTTTTTTCCTAAATCCGTTTACAAAAAAATTGTATTCTGCATCCGTTAACCATTCTGCAGCAATGCTAATCTTATTTAAATGATTTCTAATAAGGAAATGTTTAATAAAATCCGGCTGGTCACAAACCAATAATTCATAGTATTTTTGAAAGCTAGACATCATGATGCTCCTTTCTGCGCAACTTTCTCGTTGGATGCTGGTCGTATTCTTGTTTCAGATGGTATAGTTCTGTGCCTGGAGTAATGATATCTTTGCGCGAGTCCACATAGTACCGAAGGAGGTCTCTTACCTCGCTATCTGTAAAGTCTAAAATGATGTCGTCGTTGAAGACATTGGCATGAATGGTAGACAATACCTCATTCCACTCACCCTTGGTTAATTTTGATTTGCAATGTTGCCACAGAGCCCTCCAATGTTCTGTACCTCGTCCAGTTTTCTCATCCAACCACTTGAAAAAAAATCGGTACAAAATAAAAGTCTCAGGCATTTCGAGTAGTTCAAAAAACTCATCTTCTGTGTGTCCAAAAGCTTCCCCAAAGAATTCCACACCTTTGCCAACCTTGCCTTTGGTACTATTCAATATAGCTTGAATTGCTCGAATATACTTACGATTCCAATGCTCGCCAATATAATTTCTATCGTGGCTATTATCTCCATACAAGGGATGGTATTTCATCGGGAAAGAGTAAATGCTAACGCCTAATTCTTCGCATAGGTCGACGTTAATCTTAAGTCTTCGGTAGAGATCAATAGGTTCATCCTTGAAATTGTAAAGCAGATAGTTCGAAAAGTCTTTGATACCCGCCGACACACTCCATCTGACTGCTTTTTCGTAAGCGGGACGAGTCTTAATATCATCAAAAGCGATGCGCAATGGCCGAATGGCGATAGAAGCCAAAAGTAGTGCTTTTTCTTCCGTAAACAAACGAGCATCCACACCCTGGTTGAAATCTACATACCTCTGCTTCAAACCTGCGTGGAAATGCTTATCGTAATAAGGTTTGATCTCTTCGTAAGCAGCGAGAAGATTTTCTTTCTTTGAAGTAATTAACTTTTTGATATGGTACTTTTCCAGAATCTTGTAAACCTCATACGACTCTTCTTTGTTGGTAAGCGTTTCATAGAACTCGCTTATCAACGACTGTGTTTTGCGGATATAAGCGCGGTCGTTCCATCCATCCCGAAGATTTTTTACTGATATTTCAAGTAAATTAGGTTGTGAGAACTTAGCTCCTCGTTCAAATCCACAGGACTTGATTTCATTGATAATATCTTCAAACCTTTCTGACGCGAGGACATTGTTATCCATCAAAAGCAAGTCTTTCTGGTCGCCATATCTTTCACGGATACCATTGATGCGTTCGGTAAGAGAAATGTATGGAGTGTAGACTGGTTCTAACGTGGGAACGGCACAGAAAGCACAATGTCGGATACAACCTCGCGACATATAGCCATAGAACGCATTAGACATTGGGTATTTATAGTCAATTTCATCAAGAATAGAGTAGTCGAGCGGTAGTTCATCAATAATTTGGGTATCTCCTTTATCGAATACACCTGGTTTGTTTAGCACTCCTACAGATGGTTTTATACCGGTTGCTTCATATAATTCATCTGGTTGGATGGATGCCAATACACCACCCACATTCAAGTCTTTGGGATTCTTTACAAGTTGTTTTGCAAATTTAATTGTTTCAACTGTAATGTCCCAATAGAAGGTGAAAAGTGTGGTTACACACACGCGATCCCATTCGGGTTCCAGCTTCCATGTGCCTTTCCAATAGTAGTTTTTGTAGTCATCGAGCTTCCCTCGCAACAACAACCCAAATTCGGACTCATCAACACCAATGCTTTCCAGAGCATCGTGTTTGCGAGTTTTGATATAGTCAAAAATCCTGTCTTTACGTATGGCCCAATCGATGGAGTTGTCAATCAAGTCGAGTTCAGCAATACATTTGTCTGTTATACGGTCTATTACAAAGGATGTCAAATCACCCTTATAAAACACCACATCCCAATTGCCACGATTCCTATAATAGGTTGATATTTTCATCAATCCTATTGGTGGAAACTTATTGGCATAATTAGGCTCAATAAGCAGTATTTTTCTTCTTTTTTTCGGTCTCATAATGTTATTTGAGGCTATTCACTGCAATCTCCATTAATTGAATAACACTCTTTTTCTGAGAAGAAGAACAAACAATAAGCATTGTACTAAAAACCTTCTTCAGCAAATCAATCTGTTCGGGAGTATAGTGCCCTCCTTCAAGCGAAGACAATATCTCGTCTACTTTTGATTTGGATTGAACTGTTTTTTTCTGTTTGGGTGTATTGACCAGCGGTGTGCTTGGAAGAATTGAAGGTTGTTGGGGAGATGGCGATATAATGGGTTTTATTTCTGGAGATGTCTCTGGAATAATCGAACTGTGAGTTTTGACAGGATGTGTGGGCGTGACGGGCTCGCACACTACTGGTGCTGCTATCATATCGAGAATATCCGGCTCTTTTTCGACAATTGGATGTTGTGGAATGAGGTGTTTTTCCACTTCAGCTTTCAATTCGGAGTTGTATTTATTAACGTAGATCGCAATTATATCATTGATTTCCTCTTTGCCGTCTGATGCTGTTGCCTTTTTGAAGTCATCAATATACTCTTGGAGTTTTTTTGTCAAAGGGCCAGATGCACTTGAAAATTCAGGATTGTTTAGTTTCCCAACGACCTCACCAACTTTATTTAACACCGTCTTCAGCTTATTGGCTTTATAGTAAACTTGTCGCAGAGTCTCAGAGAAATACTTCCTTATCTCCGTAATAAGAGCGTCTGCCTCCTCTCCTGCAGCAAGGCCTTGTCTTCCACTATCGGGAACAATATTGTCATTGGTAATAAAAATTTCTCCATAAAAATATTTATTACCTCTACTTTCCTTGAAGCAGGAGTTCAGAATATTCTTATCCAGCGAGATGTTGTGCTTGCGTAATCGAATTCCAGCACAATTATCTTTTTCTTCATTAATCTGGACAGAAAATTCTGTTACAGCATACCATCCCCATCCAAGAGAACCGTATTGGGGATGTTTAGGAAGCTCAAAATATCGGATTCTCTCAATAGCATCACCCGTGCCTAAAATTTTAACCCCATATCCTTTTTCGATATCAGAGTAGTCGTTCAGAGACACTCTTATTTTGTCTATTTTTTTGTGTCTCTTTACAAATTCTGTCTGAGGACAATTATTTATCAAGGAATTAAATAATACGGAATAGTCAATTGGAGCATATTCGATGATATAGTTCCGTATTTCTTCAATATCTAGCAGAATCTCTCTTGAATTGATAACATTTTTCAGACGAACAATGAACCTGTGTTCATTTGGTTCAGCCGGCTTAGTACTCGTGGTACATATTATCCTCATGGCATCTTCGGCGGAAATATCAATTTGTTTTTTTTCAACCAAATCTTTCAATGCCATTGTATCGAACGAAACGATTGTAGATACATCTTCACCCTTGTAGGTTGTTTCAAATTCAAGAACCTCACAATACCCACCGCCAGAGAGACGGCCAACACCGAACTGTCCAGCAGTATCAACGCCATTCTTTAAACTATTTGCGATATCGGTGAGAACTTTGACCGCCATACCACTTCGGATACCTGTTCCATTGTCCTCGATGCAAATGTCGTTTTTTGTGATACTAATTGACACCCGACCATCTTTCTCTTGGGCAAGTATACCGGTCTTTACCGCCTCGTTAATTGAATCCAATGCATTCTGTATATACTCTCGATAGATGCAGCGGGGATTACTGTAAAGCTGCAACATCAGCATTTTCAGAAGATCAATGCCAATAACTGGATTGTTTATGTTTTGCATATTGTTAACCATTTGGATATTGTTTATATGCGGGACGTGGAAATCTTATGTTAACAAGTGAGCGTAACGCGGGGTTGGAAATAATATACTCTCCTGGCGATAGTCGTGTCATCATATTTTGATACACTTTAGGAATGTATCTATAATCAGATTTTGACACCTCAATTGCATTTGTGCGCCCATAGGCCTGAGTGGCGCAGTTGCCTTTTACGCGGTCGTGAATAGCACTTCGGAACTGCTCAACGGAGAAAAGAATAATACCTAGAGAGCGTCCTCGTTCGGCAATGTCAAGCAGCTGTTGAAGAATGGGTGAACTTTTGGGAACATCATTGGAGGCATATTTGTTTAACTCATCTACAAACATAATCACCTTTTCCGGTATGTTGTCTCGTTCAGCTCCGAGTTTCATATCATAGATGGCTCGAGCAACGCTTCCAAAGACAAAACTTTGGGCGTTATCATCAAGTCGTGCGATATCTATCACCATTACCTGTCCTGCGGTAAGTCCATTGGAGATTTCTTCTGTCAAATCAACTTCACCTGTAGCATCGTTTAAATTGCTCGCGAAAAGTGGGTTTTGAATGGCTTTATTCACGCATCTTTTGAACTTACGCCAGCTTGTGACTTGGATTTCATTCTTCTTTCCGCCATTCGCTTCCGTTTTGGTACACTCGTCGATCTTGTCGCGAAGAGTTGTCCAACTATCAACAGCATTAAATGGTTCTTGTCGATTTATTATGTAGTTCACACAACTTTCGAGCGTTCCGGTAGAATCATCTTCATTTGCCAATAGAAGGTCTATTTTATCAATACAATTCTCGTAGATGAATTTATACTTCTTCGCTTTGCCTTGTTTTATTTGTTTGTTTACATCTTCTGGCTGTGCATAGCTTTGAACGTTGGCGGTTACTTTATCCTTGCTGTATGGATAATAATAGCTGACGTTATCAAATGGTTGTGCCGATAATCCAAGATCATGGTAAATCTTTTGGTCTTTGCCCGACAGTTCGGAGTTTGGTTCATCAATGGCCATAAGGTCACGTCCTTTGACATTGAAAAACACAAAGGCAACAGTTTCTCCATTTTCAGTACGGAATTTCTCCTGTATGGCTTTCAATAGGAACATGGAGAATGACGTTTTGGCTGCCAAACCGGAAATACCGGAGACGTTGATATGTGCGCCATCAGGACCAAGAAGGAAGTGCGAGTTGAGAACTACAGGGACTTTAATGGCAGCATCGCCTTGGTACATTTGCAAGTATCCACACACCAATGGGTTTTGTACATCCTTCTCGCTCAGACCCAGAGCAACTTTAATATCGTTTTCGTCACATAGAGAGACACGACGGTCATTCAATACCGGAGTATAAATGTTCTGCGTATTGCATGAAACACGTACTTTCACGTAATTCATGCACAGCCGATTCATATTACCCTTATTGTCGTCAGTGTCTCCAAAGTCGCTGGAAATGTAACTTGTAAAATGACTGGGGGAATCTGTCACATGATTAATCTCTTCTATAACACCATAGGTTGTTGAGTTGCACTCGTGTTCTACTTTCACGATGTCAAAGGGGCTCAATATTTGGCGTTTGTCAGTCCAAAAATAAAACTCATCAATAGTTGAAGGGTCCTTTTCCGTCGCGGATACTTTGCCGATAATTTTGGTCATATCAAAAGAGATTTAGGATTATATTCTGATTAATGTAGTTTGATTTACAGAAACTTTCTGTAAGGAAAACTGGATAGAGGTGGTTCGCCCAACGACTGTCTTTGCCATAACAAGTGGGATATGCTTCGCGGATAAGGTTGGCACTAATGAGGTCAACAAGCTGGGTATCCAACAGACCTCCCTTTTCTTCCAAAACCATTTCGCATTTGATAACATCGGAAAAATGAGTTTCTCGGAAGTCTTCTTTTCGTAATCTAAGATACCACATGGCAAACTCCGATTGATTGCCAGAAGCCGGGTATCTATAAACTTTTGTCCGTTCAAAAGGCTTTAAATTGGCGATGGTTTTTGAAAGTCGATGACCCTTGAAGTCACGCAATAAGTCTGGGTTAAACATCTTTGATACTCCCACCACGTGTTTATAATTGGAGCGGAGTTGGTTCCATTCTGTGATTGAAAGATTAGAATAGCTGGGATTATATTCTATTGAGCCATCTTTTATTAGGAAGTGGTCGTTGTCAAGCAGGTTGTTTTTGCAAAGTTCAGCAACCATCAACTGCTCCTCGTCTGTCATCTCGTTCTGAATCTTTGCAGTACCGCTGTTTTTATAGCCATTCTTATCTGCGGTAATTTCCTTTGACCCGTCTGTGGGATAAAGCAAAATCTTATCTATCTTGATGCCATGTTCCCGCACAAAAGGATTTTTTGCCAACTCCTCGTTTATTTTCTCGCAGTACATACGACAAAAGTTTGCCTCTTTGTCGTCGTCATAGTTAAAGTTACGAGGTAACGATAGTAAAACCCTTCGTGTAACAGAATGACGTTTGAAAATATCTCTGTCTTTTCTCACACAACACCCTACCACAATTTGACCTGCTAGGAATGGGAAGATTCGGTTCCCTATTGCAATATCATCTACTTTGTATACATGTCGAGAACCATCAAGGAAATAAGAGAAAAGAGGAGTACTGGCCAGTTTCATCATTTGTTGGCTGATAGTAACAGTTTCGTTTCTCGTGAGGTCTGTTTCTGCGATACTGGCACTATTGGTTGCGACGGGGGCTTTATCGTCGTAATCAAGTGTATCTTGGTCGTTTGGGTCGAGGATAAGCTTTTTTGTTTTATAACAAGCATACTTCCCTTCACCGTCCTTTTCTATGAAGTCTAGTATTTTCATTACATTCTTTGTCCTATTTCCGTTATAATTCAATCTGCAAAGATACACAATCTTTTCGAATTGACAAAAAGTATTTTTCAACGGCTTTTTGAAATGTAATGCAGTTATAAAATGGTCGCCGAGAGGACATGGAGAATGCGTTTGCTCCAGCCCTATGCACTTGGCCGTGCTAGCGTCGCAGGTCGTGTCTTCTGCGAAGCCAGGCAGAATGAGGGAATGCGTGAATTTGTTAATTCGTTAATGCGTTAATGTGATAATTTGGGAATTCGTGAATGCATTTATGATTGCTGTAGGAACATAACGTAATATATTGGCAGGTAGGTTATACCGTTGGTTGTGGAGGTTTCGCGGGTATTGGAGAAGACGTAGGCTTTGCGGATGTTGTATTCTTCAACTTGCAAGAAATGGTTGAGGGCACTGTGGACATTGTAGTCTTTGCCTGACTTGACCTCAATGGGTGCTACGGACATGTTGTCGTAGTCGTCTATCAGGTAATCCACTTCGCCGTTTTTCTTGTTGTCGTAGTAAAAAAGATTGAATCCATGTGCACGGAGTTCTTGAGCCACAACAGTTTCATATACTGAGCCAAGGTTGGTACTGCGTTCATCGCTCATGATGGGCATAATGTTGTTGCGGTAGAGTATGCCGGTCAGTATGCCCACATCGTTCAGATAGAGTTTCAGAAGGTTCTTGCCGCTGTTCTCAATCAGCGGAAACGTCGGTTTGCTGATGGCCTTGACTTCCAAGGTTATGCCTGATGAGATAAGATAATCGAACTCGTTGGCGTAGTCGGCCATGCACTTGCCAGTCTTGCCTTCAATCTGCTGTGCCACAATGCGCTTCTTGCGATTCTCCATATTGGATGGAACCATTTCGTATATGCGCTGTATTCTCAGGCGTTTGTTCACCGACTCGTAGCGTGAGGCATCGACTCCATACAGGTGATGTATGTTCTGCTGAATAGAGCGTATTTCCAGTATGTTCTGAGTTGAGACAAAGGTGTTTACGGCATCGGGCATTCCTCCGACGATAAGGTATTTGCGGAAAAGGTCGAATATGCGGTTGTGAAGGGCTTCGGGCAACGCTTCCTGGCGCATGAACCGGATGCGCATTTCATCGATAAACGTACTGCCCACGCCATTGGCTATGAGGAATTCTTCGAAGTCCATAGGATACATGTGGAGTATGCGGATGCTTCCCAATGGGATGGAAGAGGTCTGCTTCAGCGTAATGCCGAGTTGTGAACCGCTGGCTATATAGTTGAAACGGTCTTCGTCGCGCAAAAACTTCAGCATAGTGAGCAGATGATCGTAGGCTTGTATCTCGTCGATAAAGACAAGTGTTGACGCCTTGTCACCCATTTTATCACCCGCAATGGTACTCAATGCCATATAAAAATCGGATGTAGTTTTGGCTTCGGCAAACAACCTGGCTCCAACTTTGTCAGCCTCCATATTCAGCTCTATGTAATTATTGAACAACCGTTGTCCAACGTGTCTAATGATGTACGACTTGCCAATCTGACGAGCTCCATCGACAATCAAAATCTTGTCACTACCAGAGCAAAGATATGCTTCTATCTGATTTTCAATCTTTCTAAATAACATAATTACATTTTTCCTATAAATTTCACGCTGCAAAAATACACTTTTCCTATAAAATAAGCATAAAAAAAATACA
Organism: Bacteroidales bacterium; assembly: GCA_017522065.1. Taxonomy (GTDB): domain Bacteria; phylum Bacteroidota; class Bacteroidia; order Bacteroidales; family P3; genus Colimorpha. The sequence goes on along the minus strand of JAFXAD010000015.1, from coordinate 12,827 downwards.
CTTTTCCTATAAAATAAGCATGCAAAAAAACACTTTTCCGAAAAAAAGAAGCCAGCGGCCCACAGTGAATCTGCGGGCCGCTGGCTTTATGTGTTGAGATAGTGGCTACTTGATCTCTATCCCGCCGAAGTTGCAGTGTCCTTTGAGGTAGATGGTCTTGGCTCCGTCGGTGGGCTGGGTGCAGCAGTCGCAGTCGACGCCGGCCAAGGTGGTGTCGATGCGGTTGTTGATGCAGACGCCTTTGGGGAGGCGGATCTGGATGCCTCCGAAGCTGCAGTCAACGTTGATGACGGCACCGTCGCGGATGTCGGCATCGCGCAGGTCGAGCCCCACGAAGCCGAAGCTGACGTGCACGTCGGCGCCCTCGAAAGGCTGGCCGTCGTAGCTGTATTCCTGCTTGCCAAAATTGACTTCGATATTGTCATCGAGGACGACAGGGGCAGCATGCTCGCTGTTGTGACGGCGGTCACTACTCTTCTTGTTGCTGAAGAACAGGAGCGTCAGGCCCCAGACAACGGCGATGAGGCAGAGCATATACTTCCAGATGTCGTTCCAGGGGATGATGCTGCGGGCTGCCAGGAGCAGCAGTATGCCGATGCCGCAACCGATGATGGCGCCGGCCTTGCGGCGGTCGTTGAAGATGTTGATGAAACAGGGAACGATGATGAAAAGAGCCCACCAGCCTTCGAGACTGATGCTGATGACGTCGAGGAGTTCGAGGGCCCACACGATGCCGAAGGCCACGAGAGCTATGCCTCCGATGATTTTACTGGTACGTTTCATTGTGTTAGTGAATTGTTTTTAAGCTTAATGCTGATGATTCTTAACGACCTTTTCTGTAGTTTATATTATAGAGGGAGGCATTCCGGTTAGGGGATGCCTCCCTGAGTGTGTATGCTGGCTGAAAACCAGCGGTACATGTTATTTCTGCATAGTGCGGAGACGCTCGGTGAGCATTGGGACGATCTTGTGCAGGTCGCCTACGATACCGAGGTCGGCAACTTGGAAGATGGGAGCAAACTTGTCCTTGTTGATGGCGACAATGAGTTCGCTCTCTTCCATACCGGCGAGGTGCTGGATGGCACCGCTGATGCCGCAAGCCATATAGAGGGCCGGGCGGACGGTCTTACCGGTCTGACCCACCTGACGGCTGGCATCCATAACGCCGGCGTCGACCATAGCGCGGCTCGACGACACTTCACCGCCAAGCTCTTTGGCCAAGGCTTCGAGTTTGCCGAAGCCGTCCTTGGTGCCAACACCGCGGCCACCGCTGACGAGGATCTTGGCCTCGCTGATGTCGGTGACGGTCTTCTCTTCCTTGACGGTCTTGACCAGCTTCACGCGGGCAATCTTCTTGGTATCAAAATCAACCTTATAGTCAACAATTTCACCCTTGCGGCTGGCATCGGCAGCCATCTTCTGCATAACGCCCGGACGGACGGTGCTCATCTGGGGACGATGGTTCTTGCAAAGGATGGTGGCCATCAGGTTGCCGCCAAAAGCGGGACGGGTCATGCGGAATTCGTGAGCCTCGTCGTCGCTGATTTCGAGCTTGGTGGCATCGGCGGTAAGACCGGTGCGGTTGCGGGCGCTGACACGCGGACCGAGGTCACGACCGATGGTGGTGGCGCCGATGAGCATGATGCTCGGCTTCTGCTCGGTGATAATCTGGGTTATAGCCTCGGTGTAGGGCTCGGTGAGGTAATCCTTCAACAGGTCGTTATCGACCACCAGCACCTTGTCGGCACCGTGCTCTATGAGGGTCTGTGCCAAAGGCTTGACATCCTTGCCGAGGAGCATAGCGACAACTTTCTCCTGGTTGGCGTCGGCCAGTTCGCGGGCTTTGCCCAGCAGCTCAAGAGCCACATTCTGCAGTTTGCCGTCACGTTGCTCGGCAAACACATATACATCTTTATATTCTGCTAAGTTCATTGTTTCTTCGTTTTTTAGGTGAACAGTGACCTTTGAACAGTGAATCGATGGAGTTCGTGTCACTGGTCACTATTCACTGATCACTAAATTATATGTTTCTCCTTCAGCTTGTTGACAATCAGTTCGACAGCCTCTTCGGGGCTTACCTCGAAGGTCTGGCCGGCAGGTTTAAGCTGCTTGGGGAACGACTTGAAGACGCTGGTGGGCGAACCGGCCTTGCCGATATGGTCCTCGGGCACGTTGATGCGGTCGGCGTTCCAGACCTCGACTTCCTTGTCGAATGCGGTTACGATGCCGCTGACAGTCATATAGCGCGGCTGGACGGCGCTGGCAAGAGCGGTGACGACGCAGGGAGCCTGCATCTCGAGAACCTGGTATCCGTCCTCGAGCTGTTTCTTGACGGTGAAGGTCTTCGAAGCCTCGTCGTACTGCAGGTCAGCCATATAGCTTACCTGAGGCAGGTCGAGGTGCTCGGCAATCTGAGGTCCCACCTGGGCGGTGTCGCCGTCGATAGCCTGACGACCGGTGATGACGAGGTCGAAATCCATGGTACGCAGTGCACCTGCAATGGCGCTACTGGTTGCCAGGGTATCGGCACCACCAAGACGGCGGTCGGTCAGCAGGATGGCACGGTCGACGCCCATAGCCAATGCCTCGCGCAGGATGGCTTCGGCCTGGGGCAGACCCATGGTGATGACGGTGACGTGGGCACCGTATTTGTCCTTCAACTGGAGGGCGAACTCGAGGCCGCCCTTATCATCGGGGTTCATAATCGAGGGAACGCCCTCGCGGATTAAGGTACCGGTCACGGGATTGATTTTCACCTCGGTGGTGTCCGGCACTTGCTTTATGCAAACTACTATGTTCATTTCTATTTATTTAAGTGAATTGTAACCTGTGAACTGTGATACGAACGGGAACGTTTCACTGGTCACTATTCACGGTTCACTAATTATTTAAACAGTTTTCCGGCAATTACCATACGCTGGACCTCAGATGTACCCTCGTAGATTTCGGTAATCTTGGCGTCGCGCATCATACGCTCGACGGGATATTCGCGTGTGTAGCCGTAGCCGCCATGGAACTGGACGGCCTTGGTGGTAACCTCCATAGCGGTCTCGGCAGCGAAAAGCTTGGCCATAGCTGCGTCGGCGCTGTAGGGGATGCCGTGGTCTTTCTTATAGTGAGCCGAACGGCACAGCAGACGGGCTGCCTGGACCTTGGTCTCAAGGTCGGCCATCTGGAACTGTGTGTTCTGGAACTGGCTGATAGAGCGGCCAAACTGTTTGCGCTCTTTGGTGTACTTGACGGTTTCGTCCATAGCTCCCTGGGCGATGCCAAGGGCCTGGCAAGCGATACCGATACGACCGCCGTCGAGGGTCTTCATGGCGAGGCCGAAACCTTTGCCGAGCTGACCAAGCTGGCGATCCTTCGGGATACGGCAGTCTTCGAAAATAAGCTCTGTCGTGGCACTGCCGCGGATACCCATCTTCTTCTCTTTCTTGCCAACGCTGAAGCCGGGATCGGTCTTCTCGACGATGAATGCGCTGATACCTTTGGTACCCAGGCTCTTGTCGGTCATGGCGATGATAATGAACACATTGGCATAGCTGCCGTTGGTGATGAAAATTTTGCTGCCGTTGAGCACCCATTCGTCACCGTCGAGCACTGCCGTGGTCTGCTGTCCGGCAGCATCGGTACCGGCATTGGGCTCGGTCAGACCGAAAGCTCCGATCCATTCGCCGCTGGCCAGCTTGGGCAGATATTTCATCTTCTGCTCCTCGGTGCCGGCCTCAAGGATTGGGGCGCAGCAGAGGGATGTATGGGCAGAGAGGATAACGCCGGTGGTGGCGCACACGCGGCTCAGTTCCTCGACAGCCATACCGTACATGATGTTGGTGCCGCCGGCACCGCCATACTGCGTGGGTACAGGAATGCCCATCAGACCGATTTTGGCCATTTTCTTGACAGTTTCCATTGGGAAGCGCTCTTCCTCGTCGACTTCGGCGGCGAGAGGCTTCACCTCCTTCTCTGCAAACTCACGAATCATCTGCAGAAAGAGTTCTTCTTGTTTTGTGAAGCTAAAATCCATATTCTATTTTTTGAGGGAGTGAAGGGGTGTGAGAATGAAGTGACAGGGGTGTGAGGAGGACAAATGTCTCAGTCGGTGCTATCGTCCCATTCACTTCTCATTCACTTCCATTTCACTCCTTTTTGTTAATCATTTTACTGCAATCGTTTCAATTTCAACCAAGACACCCATAGGCAAACCCTTCACGGCAAACGCTGCGCGGGCAGGGCAGTCGGTGTTGTAGTACTTGGCATAAACCTCGTTCATGGGTTTGAAATACTCCATATCGGCCAAAAGGCAGGTGCTCTTCACAACATCCTGGAACGTGAAGCCGGCCTCGTCGAGGATTGCCTTGATGTTCTGCATGACCTGCTCGGTCTGTGCAGTGATGCCTTCGGGTACCTCTTTGGTGGCGGGGTTGATAGGTATCTGTCCGGAGATGTAGAGTGTGTTGCCGGCCAGCACAGCCTGGCTGTAGGGTCCAATGGCTGCAGGAGCCTTGGGGGTGTTGATTATCTTCTTCATTTTTAGTTGTATTAATTTATTTTATATTTATTCTTTCTGCAAAAAACGAGTTTGCAAAAATAATGTTTTTTTTTGAATTAGTGTGTTTTTTGTTATTATTTTCATCAATTTCACTTTTTCTTTGTACTTTTGCAACGAAAAAATTCTGTCAACTATTTGAAAGCTTTCTTCCATAAAACTGCCATTTTCTGCATAGGAATGCTGATTCTCTATCCGCTTCTGGTATGGCTCGCGGGGATGCTTCCACTACAATCAAACACCCGCTTCATCCCCGCCAACTATGGCATGATGGGATTGCGGCTGGAGGAGGCTTCCGATATGGCTTTGCACGGCGGACCCGAGGTGCTGTTTGTCGGTTCGTCTCACTGCTACCGTTCGTTCGACACTCGGCTGACAGACAGCGCCGGAATACGCAGCCTCAACCTTGGCAGCAGCAACCAGACTCCTCGACAGACCTACGCGCTCCTGCAACGCTTTTTCGAGCGCTACAACATCTGTCCAGACCTGGTAGTCATCGAGGTTCACCCCGACATTATGGAGAACAGCGGCAACGAATCGGCCATCGACATTCTTTCAAACACCTACATCGACCGCCCAATGCTGCAAATGGCGTTGAGGCAACGCAGCCTCCCTGTATTCAACACCCTATGCTGCAGCTATTTCAACCGTATGCTTCGCGGCGACAAAGCCATCGTTGCACAGCTCACCCGCGACAGCATAGCGCACATCGCCACCCAAAGCGGCGACACTACGCTCAACGTCGATTTCGCCTATTGCAACGGGGGATTTGTCGAGGTGACACCCTATTGCTACAAACCCATTCCGCTCGAACCTAAAACCATAACCGTACGCGACGACCAGCTGGAATGGCTCGACAAATGCCTACGCCTTCTTGACAGCCACTCTACTCCTTACCTGCTCGTCGAGGTACCCTCCACACGCAGCCGCTACCAGTCATACACCAACCACGAATATTTTGAACAGAAAATACGCTCGCTTGTGGACTTGGAGTCGCAATACCTGAACCTCAACGAGGACCGACGACTGCTTTCGCAACTCGACGACACCTCCTGCTTTTTCGACGACGACCACCTGAACCAAAAAGGTGCAACAATATTGACTAAATACATCACACAATGCATATTATAGGACTTATGTCGGGCACTTCGCTCGACGGTATCGACCTCGCTTACTGCGAATTTACCGACGAACGCCACTTCCAGCTTATCGCAGCAGAAACCTACAACTACCCTGTAGCATGGCGGGAACGTCTGGCCTCGCTCCACCGCGCCACGGCCGAAGAGTATGTCAAAACCGATGCCGAGCTGGGACATTATTTCGGCGAATGCATCATGCATTTCCGCGAAAAACACCCCGGTCGCGTCGACTGCATCGCATCGCACGGCCACACCATCTTCCACCAACCTGAAAAAGGATTCACCGCCCAAATCGGCGACGGCAATGCCATTCACGCTGTCACCGGCGTGCCTGTGGTCTACGATTTCAGGCGTCTCGACGTGGCTCTGGGCGGACAAGGTGCTCCCCTTGTGCCGATAGGCGACAGGCTGCTCTTTGGCGAATACGACTGCTGCATCAACCTCGGCGGTATCGCCAATATCTCTTACGAGATTGACAACGAGCGCATTGCCTACGACATCTCGCCTTGCAACATGGCTCTCAACCATCTGGCTGGACTTACGGGCATGACCTACGACGCCGGTGGCGAGCTGGCTCGCAACGGCGAAATCATCACGCCTCTGCTGGCGCGTCTCGAAACTCTTGAATACTACCACGTTCCTGCCCCGAAAACATTGGGCAAGGAATGGTTCGAAAAGAATTTCCTCCCCTATCTCGAACCCTATAGTTCGCAACCGGTCGAAAACCTTATGCGCACTGTCTCTGAGCATATTGCCTTGCGCCTCGCCGACTCCATCTCGCACAGTGGCGACAACACCCATCGTGTGCTTATTACTGGTGGTGGTGCCAACAACCAATACCTGCTCGAACTGCTGAAAGAAAAAATCGGCACTATCGACATCGAGAGTATCGACAACCGCATCGTCGACTTCAAGGAGGCCATTATCTTTGCCCTCCTCGCCTACCTGCGACTGAACAACCAAAACAACACTCTCGCTTCGGTCACCGGTGCCTCGCGCGACAGCAGTGGCGGCGTTGTCTGCGGACAGACCGGATTCTAAAGCACAAACATGGCGGCAGCAATGCCGTCGGCATGCAACAGTCCACTACGTGTGGGCTTGTAGCGCTCTTCGTCCTCGGTCAAAAGACCGTTGGCTATATATGGCTTTGCGGCAAGGACCAACCGTTCGCGCCACGGCTCTGGAACCATCTTTTTCTCAATGCCTTCCACCGTCCTCAATGCGGTCATGACGTATTCGTTGTAGGCATCGCGTTCCGATAGCACCTCGCTTTCGAACGGGATATCGCCTGTCGCAGCTCCCGACGTATACCTCACGGCATCCGCTATGTTCCAGCGTCGTATGGTGCCGTCGAACGAGTGGGCCGACGCTCCTATTCCGATGTATGGCGTCCGGTTCCAATAGCGGCTGTTGTGGCGCGAACGGAATCCCGGACGGCAGAAATTCGACACCTCATATTGCTCAAAGCCGTTCGTCTCGCACCACGCATAAAGCAACCCGTACTCTCTCTCGACCACGGTCTCGTCTGGCATTTTCAACCGCCCCATAGCGAGCTGGCGCTCCAATAACGACCCCTCCTCCACAGTCAACTCATAGCACGACAGGTGCTTCACGGCTGCAACATCGCTCAGCGAGGCCAATGTGTCGAGATTGGCCTGCCATCCCCGCTCCGTCTGTCCCGGAAGGCCCATAATCAGGTCGACCGATATGTTATCGAATCCGGCAACTGCCGCATTGTGCACCGCTTCCATGGCCTGCTTAGCCGTATGTACCCGGTTAAGCATGCGCAGCTCATTGTCTGAAAACGACTGTATTCCAATGCTTAATCTATCGAAAAAATGCATTCTCGCCAACCCTTCGAGGTATGGCGCTGTCAGATTTTCAGGATTGGCCTCTATCGTGACTTCCTCCAGCTTCGATGTGTCGAAATACGCGCGGATGGCGTCGACAATGCGCTCCAACTGCTGCAGGCTTAGCAGCGACGGTGTCCCTCCGCCGAAGTAGACCGTCCGCAGCGGCTTCGTGGTCCGTCGCATCGACAACTCCCGACAGACGGCCTCCACGTATGCTTCACGGTCACGGCTCCCGGCAACAGAGTAGAATCCGCAGTAGGTGCACTTGTGATGGCAATATGGAATATGTATATAGAGCATCTCGAAATCCAGATAGTATAAGAGGCGGTCTCGCTCTGCGAAACCGCCTCTTGTGGTAGCGGGGATGAGAATTGAACTCATGACCTCCGGGTTATGAATCCGACGCTCTAACCAGCTGAGCTACCCCGCCATTTTTCTCTCGAAATCGGGTGCAAAAGTACACAAATTTTATAACGTGGCAAATTTTTTTTCAAAATAATCTTATCTTTGTATTCCGAATCAATTACTATAATACCACCCAATCTGCTAATTGTCAAACAGCTATGATGGACGAGAAGGATAAAAAAACTTATTCGAATTTTGAATTCGAAAGTGCTCTCAACGTGCAAGAAGGGGTCAAACAGCCTGAGCAAATCAGCAATTTTTACCTCGAAAAAATGCGCCAGAACAAGCGCAACGAAATCCCTGTCGATACGCTTGTCGACGGAATCCTGCACGGCGACCGCGTGATGCTTTCACGTGCCATTACGCTCGTCGAAAGCTCCAGATTCGACCATCGCCATAAGGCCCAGCAAGTTATCGAACAGTGCATCCCCTACTCTGGCAAAAGTGTTCGTGTGGGCATAACCGGCGTTCCGGGAGCTGGAAAAAGCACCACTATCGAAGCCCTCGGCAAAATGCTGACGGCTCTCAACCACAAGCTGGCCGTCCTTGCCATCGACCCAAGCAGCGAACGCTCGAAGGGCAGCATCCTCGGCGACAAGACGCGCATGGAGGAACTCTCCACCGACCCCAACGCCTTCATTCGGCCTTCCCCGTCGGCAGGATCGCTGGGGGGCGTGGCTCGCAAAACTCGCGAAATCATCATCCTCTGCGAAGCCGCTGGCTTCGACACCGTAATCGTCGAGACCGTCGGCGTTGGCCAGTCCGAAGTGGCTGCCCACTCGATGGTCGACTTCTTCCTCCTGCTGCAACTCGCCAACACCGGCGACGAACTGCAGGGAATCAAACGTGGCATTATGGAAATGGCCGACATGATTGCCATCAACAAGTGCGACATCGACCCCGACAAGGCTAAACTGGCTGCTCAACAGTTCCGCAACGCTCTGCATCTCTTCCCGATGCCCGACTCGGGCTGGACGGTTCCCGTCACCCAGTGCTCGGCCTACAGCAAGGAGGGCCTTCAGGAAATATGGAACAAAATACTGGAATACGTGGCCTTCACCAAAAAAAACGGCTACTTCTACCAGAAACGGCAGCAACAGAACCTGCGCATTCTCGACGAGACTATCGAGAACACTCTCAAGGAACGCTTCTACAACTCGCCCGGCATGGAGGAACGCATCGAAAAAGCACGCCGCGACATCCTCGAAAACAAGGTCAGCGCCTACTCCGCAGCCGAACGTCTGGTCGAGTCGTCTTCAATCTGACTAAACCAAAACCCTTAAAACCCTCAAAACCCTTTAAACTTAATAATATGAAAAGAATAATCCCCATAGCAATCACAGCAATGATTCTCCTCGCCTCGTGCCACAGGCCCTACGATGCTGTTTTCTCGACCTACAAGGACGGACAGCCCAAACTGGTCTTCATCTGCATCGATGGCAAAGGCGGACAGGTCAATCGCGTAGGCGAAAAAATGTATTACGAAAACGGACAGCTGATGTACGTCAAGCATTACGACAACGACAAGCCTGTCGGCGAATGGGAATTCTACCACGAAAACGGGAAGACTCATGCCAAAGGCAGCTTCGACATCGACGACAAGACTTCCAAAAACTGGAAACTCTACAACGAGAAAGGCGAAGAATACATCACCGACTACGATTCGATGAAGGTCATCGAGTTCTCTGCCGACAACAGGCCTCTCTCCATCGCATATTTCAAAGACAGCGTCGAGACGCGTTTCCGCTTCAACGAGAACTATACAGTCAACGTCAAAGGCAACGTAATCAACAACCTGAAGGAAGGTCGCTGGGAATTCTTCTACGCCAACGGTCAGAAAATGCTCGAAGCCAACTATCTGAATGGCGTCGAAAACGGAGCCTACAACTCATACCGCGAAAACGGCATACCCTATTTCCTTGGCTTCTACATCAATGGCAAACGCGCTAACGTCTGGGAGTTCTATGACGAACAGGGCAACCTCGCCGGAAAACAGGACTACGACACTCACTAATCACAAAACCTTCTTGCTCAAGTGATCAATCTCGGCCATCCTATTTATGAACTCATCGGCAGCGTCGCCGACGAAATGGGTCTCGAAACCTATGCCGTAGGCGGTGTGGTGCGCGATTTCTTTCTCGGACGGCCCTGCTCCGATATCGACATCGTATGCGTCGGCAGCGGCATCGCCCTCGCCGAGCAGGTGGCAAAACATATCGACCACACCTCTGAAGTACATATTTTCCGCAATTTCGGCACCGCCCAGATCCACTGTCACTACGGCGGCGAAAAATGGGAGGTGGAATTTGTCGGCGCTCGACGCGAATCCTACCAGCGCGACAGCCGCAAACCTATCGTCGAAGACGGCACTCTCGAAGACGACCAGAACCGACGCGACTTCACCGTCAACGCCATGGCTGTCTGTCTCAACAAGAACCGCTTCGGCGAACTGGTGGATCCCTTCGGCGGTATACGCGACCTGAACAACGGCATTCTCCGAACGCCTCTGGCTCCTGGCATCACCTTCAGCGACGACCCGCTACGCATGATGCGCGCCATCCGATTCGCCTCGCAACTCGGTTTCACCATCGAGGACAACTGCCTTCAAGCTATATGCGACAATGCCGACAGACTCAAGATTATATCTCAGGAACGTATCACTACCGAGCTCAACAAAATCATCCTCTCGCCTCGGCCGTCTGTAGGTCTCAAACTTCTTGAGAAAACAGGCCTGCTACGCATTTTCTTCCCCGAATTCTCAAACCTCAAAGGTGTGGAAACCGTCAACGGACGCGGACACAAGGACAACTTCTACCACACCCTCGAAGTGGTTGACAATGTGGCCGAAAAGAGCAACGACCTATGGCTGCGCTGGGCAGCAATGCTGCATGACATAGGAAAACCGGCGACAAAACGCTTCGACGAACGCATCGGATGGACATTTCACGGCCACGAAGTCAAAGGGTCTCAAATGGTTAAACGCATTTTTAAAAGACTGAGGCTGCCACTCGGCGACAAAATGAAGTATGTCGAGAAACTCGTCCTGCTTCACCTGCGACCCATCGTAATCTCCGAAGACATCGTCACCGACTCGGCCGTACGACGCCTTCTATTCGAGGCTGGCGACGATATCGACGACCTGATGATTCTTTGCGAAGCCGACATCACTTCAAAAAAAGAGGAAAAGAAAAAACGCTTTCGCGACAACTACCAACTTGTCCGACAAAAACTTGTCGAACTCGAAGAGAAAGACCGCATCCGGAATTTCCAACCACCGGTCAGCGGTCTGGATATCATGCAGACATTCGGAATCGGTCCATGCCACGCCATTGGCGATATCAAAGACACCATCAAGGACGCCATTCTCGACGGCAAAATCCCAAACGAACGCGACGCCGCTTGGCAGATGATGCTCAGCCTGGGCAAAGACCTCGGATTGACACCTGTATCTGAACAATGAAACGCCTCATCGTCATAGTAGGCCCCACCGCCATCGGTAAGACGGCTACCGCCGTCCGTATGGCTCAGCAGATGCATACCGAAATAATCTCGTGCGACTCGCGCCAGTTCTACAACGAGATGAACATCGGCGTGGCACGCCCTTCGCCCGACGAACTGGAAGCCGCCAAGCACCACTTCATCGCATGCCGCTCCGTATCAAACCCTTACAACGTCTACGACTTCGAACACGACGCTCTCGCTCTGCTCGACTCTCTCTTCGTCAACCACGATACCGTCATTGCCGTCGGTGGCTCTGGTCTTTATATCGATGCCCTCTGCAAAGGCATCAACCTGATGCCCGACCCCTCTCCCGAACTGCGCAACGAACTGAGCTCACGAATCGCCAACGGACAACTCGACCAACTGATCAGCGAACTCAAACGCCTCGACCCCGACTACTACAATGTCGTCGACCTCAAGAACCCTATCCGCATCCAACGCGCTCTCGAAGTCATCTACACCTCTGGCCTCCCCTATAGCCAACTGATAGGCAAGCCGCTACCCAACCGTCCTTTCGAAATCGAGAAGATAGGACTGCGCTGCCAACGGGACACTCTTCGGCAACGGATCTACAGCCGTGTCGAAATCATGATGACGCAAGGACTGCTGCAGGAAGCAGAGTCGCTCATCACCTACAGGCACCTCAACACCCTCAACACTGTCGGCTACAAGGAACTCTTCTGCTACTTCGACGGCAAATGCACCTTGCAACAGGCCGTTACCGACATCAAGAACCACACTTGGCAGTACGCAAAGAAACAAATTTCTTGGTTCGCACGATACAACGACATATCGTGGCAAGACATTCATGAAAACTAATCGGTTTCCATCTCCCAAAAGAACACCCGTATTCTTTTGACAATGCAATGATTGCAACAAAAACTCAAAAAACTTTTTTTCATCTGCAAGTTTTCTGCAACAAAATATACTAAACTATTGTTTGTTATTTTGTCGAAAAGGGGAACTCGGTTCCCTTCCGGTCTGACGACCTGAAGAAATACCGGGACTTCTGGAGATTACTAAACCGCTTTTGCTTTCAGCAATCTTTTCTCTCCAGAAGCCCCTTTTTGTTTTGACTTATTTGGTCGCTACGCTCAAAATCTTTCAAAAATATTTTGAAAAATATCATTGTCGCAAGCATGCATACTTGCGCGCCAAAGCTCACCGAGACAAAGAAATTATTTTTAACGGCGAATTAAGCGAATAATACTAATTGCTAAACTAAACAATTTCTGTTAAGTGATGATAAAATAATAAAGTAAAATGATAACTGCGTCAGCATTTTCGCCGTCGGCGAAATAATCTACAAGATTTACAAGATCTCGCGAGCGTTGCGAGCAGGAGATTATTGAGCGTATGGTTTTACCTTATTATTTTACGATT
>JAFXAD010000014.1 GCA_017522065.1 Bacteroidales bacterium | reverse complement strand
TCGTGACTGGAGTTCAGACGTGTGCTCTTCCGATCTGTGTCACTGGTTCAATTCCAGTCGATGCCACAAGAACAGGGAAGTACACAAGGTGCTTCCCTGTTTTGCTTGAATGGGTTTTTATTTATGCCTTCAAATAATAATAAAATACTATATATATGGAACTTGAAAATAAAATCAATGCCGATATCAAACAGGCAATGCTCAACAAAGAGAAAGATGTTTTGGAATCGCTCAGAGCCATCAAGTCTGCCATTTTACTGCTGAAAACCGGCAAGGATGCCGTGAATGGCGAAGTCAGCGACGCTGCCGGAATTGCAATGCTCCAGAAGCTGGTAAAACAGCGCAAGGAGGCTGCCGACATCTACGTGCAGCAGAATCGCCAGGACCTTGCCGACGAGGAGATGTTCCAGGCATCGGTCATTGAACGCTATCTTCCGAAGCAGATGAGCCGCGAGGAGATTGAGTCGGAAGTCAAGGCTATCATTGCTGAAGTCGGAGCCACATCGCCCAAGGATATGGGCAAAGTGATGGGGCAGGCCTCGAAGCGTTTCGCTGGCAAAGCCGACAATCGCATTGTCTCCGAAATTGTCAAGTCGCTTCTCAACCAATGACAAGAATCCTTGTAGTTGACGACGAGCCCGACTTGTGCGAGATACTCTGTTTCAACCTTGAGAACGAAGGCTTTGAGACGGAATATGCCTATTCTGCCGAGTCGGCTTTGTCGATGATTCAGGAGGGTCGCAAGTTCGACCTGCTGCTGCTCGACGTGATGATGGAAAGCATGTCGGGATTCGACATGGTGCGCAAGATGCGCGCTGAAGGCAACGAGACGCCGGTGATATTTCTCACGGCGCGCAGTTCGGAGAGCGACTTGCTTGCCGGCTTCGAGTCGGGGGGCGACGACTATATTCCGAAGCCTTTCTCGTTCCCGACGGTGCTGGCTCGCGTGAAGGCAGTCCTGAAACGTACATCGCAGTCGGCAGCGGAAGGTATCGGTATTGACAAGGAGCACAAAACGGTCCTTATCGATGGCCAGCCGGTCACGCTGACCAAGAAGGAATTCCTGATACTGTCATTGCTTTCGGAAAACAAAGGTATTCACTTCACGCGCGAACAAATCATTGGGAAGGTGTGGGATGAGGATACCTTTGTGAGCGACCGCTCGGTAGACGTCCATATCGCCCGCTTGCGGAAGAAATTGGGGCCTTATGCCGACCGGATTGTCAACCATACGGGATTCGGATATGTGTATGTAAAACAATAAAAGAAAGCTAACGAGATGAAAATACCGTTGTCGGTATATATTGTTGCGTGCATTGTTGTGGTGCTTCTGGTTTTGCTCGGATGGAACCACCTGCGGCAGCGTAGGCTAATCCGTCAGCTGAAACAGTTGGCACAAACGCTGGAAGAGTCGAAACAGCAGATAATCAGTGAGCAGGAACGCAACAGGCAACTGAAGCAGGAGATGACCAGCAACATCGCCCACGAACTGAAGACGCCCGTCAGCAGCATTCGAGGTTATCTTGAAATACTTTTAGGCGACAAGCCGGTCGAAGAGGAGAAACGCCACTACTTCCTGGAACGCTGCTACTCTCAGACACTTCGTCTCTCGGATCTTATCAACGACGTGTCGCTGATAAACAAGTTGGAGGAGGCTTCGGACCTCTTCCAGCGCGAGAAGATTCTCGTCAAGCAGGTGGCTGACGAGGCCATTGCCGAGCTCGATATGCAATTCCAATCGAAGAATATCGTTGTGAGCAACATGTTGCCCGACCAGATGACTATTGATGGTAATCATAGTCTGATTTATAGCATCTTCCGTAACTTGCTCGAGAATGTGATTTCGTATGCGGGCGACAATGTGTCGGTAGGTATTGAGTGCTACAAGAAAGACGACGACAGGTATTATATTCACTTTTTCGATACCGGCAAAGGAGTAGACAACAAGTATCTGCCAAAACTATTCGACCGTTTTCTCCGCATTGACGAGGGGCGCAGCCGCAAAAGTGGAGGCACGGGTTTAGGCCTCTCTATAGTTAAGCATGCAACGTTGTTCCATGGCGGTGACATATATGTGCGCAATCGCGAAGGTGGCGGCCTCGAGTTCTTCTTCTCCTTAAAAAAACACCCCGACCGCACTTAATTTTCTTAAACCCTCCATCCCTCAAACCCTCAAACCCTGAAAACCCTAAAACCCTAAAACCCTCAAACCCTCAAACCCTCACCCCCTTAAACCCTCAAACCCTCAAACCCTTAAACCCTCAAACCCTCACTAATGCATACACTTCCTTTACAACTTCGATTCAACGATGTGGACATGATGGGTCACGTCAACAATGCTGTCATTATGGAATTTTTCGACCTCGGCAAGTCGCATTTTTTTGCTGATGCTGGTATTCCTGTCACGCCCGACGAGGGCGATTTCTGCGTTATGATTGTACATTTTGAGGTCGATTTCCATAGTCAGATACATTGGAAAGACAACATAGCAGTCACTTCTACCGTTTCGCACTGGGGCAACAAAAGTATGCAGGTCACCCAGCAGATAATCAATACAGATAACGGACAGGCGTGTGCCACATGCCGTACCGTGATGTCGGGCTACAGCCGTTCGACTGGCACGAGTGCGCCGATACCGGCAGAGGTGAAGGAACGCGTGGTCGGCTACGAGCAGTCTCAGAGTGCAAGCAGCAAGTGAAATATGCCTATTCCGAGATAGTTGCCAAGCATGTAGCCAAGCAGTCCGATGGTTATGCCGAGGACTACGATGTCCTTGTTGTTGAGAAGGGCTGCTGCAAGCGGTACAAAAGGTGGCGAATTGATGAGGGCTACGCTGCAAACCATCACCGAGTCACCGTCTATTTTCAATAGTTTTGCGAATAGGATTTGCAGTATCAGCGAACCTATGATGATGAATCCCAGATAGTACAGTATCGGGAGGCTGCCGGCTATGTCCATCTCGCGCACATTGCATGCAGTAGCTATCGCCAGGCAGAATACATAGACGCAGTATAGGCCCAGGTCGAACGAATGCTGTTGGCGTCGCATGGACGGCAGGAAAGAGGCTGCAATGGCAAGAGTGGTGAGCAGGAGGATCAGCACGGTCATGTTAGGGCTCCCGTCTTTTGAGCAAAGCAGCGATACGCCATAGGAGACAGCAGCAATGACAAGTGTTATTCCGATAGCAAGGAAAGAAGCCTTGCGATGTGTCTTGTCGAAGGGTTTTACTTTGGTGTTCTCGTCCTCGTTGTGGGTAATAGTTTCGGAGTCGGTGTTGCTGTTAGGAGAACTTGTGGCTGGCAGCAGTTTGCGGAACACAATTTTGCCGAAAAAGATAATGAACACAAGGTATAGGCCGGTGACAATGAGGTCGTAGCTTGTTATGTAGAGATAGGTCTGGTCGGGCATTCCGACGGCCTGCTTTATGGCTCCCATGTTCGGGATGCCGCCGGTGTAGATGCCTGTAGCTACGGCGCATACCTGTGCGAAACCTTCGTTGTCGCTATATTCCGAGCGGAAGAGGAAATAGCCGACAAGCGTCACTATCAGCACCGAGAAGAGGCCGGAGAGGAACACCTTGAAGGCTTTGCCTACCTGCCAGCCGCCCAGGTTGCATCCCATAAGCATAAGAGGAATGGCCAGAGGGACGGCGACGTTGCTGAAAACGGTGTTCGTGGCAAGGTCGACGTTGAAGACCCCGTTGTCGGCAGGGATGAGGTTGGCCACGGCGAGACCGACAACATAGAGTACCGTCATAGGGCTGACTTTTTCTATCCAGGTCCACCGTTTCGCCAAACGCATCACTACGAGAGGCACACAAAGAAGGTAGATGATTGTTATTGCTGTGTTCATATTGTCGTGTATGGCATATTAGTGTTTGTCTTTCGAAGAAGCCTGCAGTTCCTCTTTGAGGTAGATGCCTGTGAAGTTGTCCGGCTGCTGTGCAAGTTGCTCAGGAGTGCCACTGAAGACCACTTCGCCACCTCTGATACCGCCATCGGGACCGACATCGATGATCCAGTCGGCTACTTTGATGACATCCATGTTGTGCTCGATGACGAGAACGGAGTTGCCCTTGTCGACCAGTTTCTGCAGCACTTCGAGCAGCACACGTATGTCTTCAAAATGGAGGCCCGTGGTGGGTTCGTCGAGAATATAGAGAGTGTTGCCGGTGTCCTGCTTGGAGAGTTCTGTGGCGAGTTTTATGCGTTGAGCTTCGCCGCCGCTGAGGGTCGTCGAGGCCTGTCCGAGGGTGATGTATCCGAGTCCTACATCTTTGATGGCTTGAAGCTTACGTGCAATTTTTGGGTAGGGCTCGAAGAACTCGACGGCTTCGTTGACAGTCATTTCGAGTACGTCGGCTATGGATTTGCCCTTGTATCTGATTTCCAGAGTTTCGCGGTTGTAGCGCTTGCCGTTGCAGACTTCGCAGTTGATATAGACGTCCGGGAGGAAGTTCATCTCGATTGTTCTCACGCCGGCACCCTTGCAGGTGTCGCAGCGTCCGCCGCTGACGTTGAACGAGAAGCGTCCGGGCTTATATCCCCTTATTCGGGCGCTGGGCAGCTGGGCAAAGAGCTGTCGTATATCGTCGAATATGCCGACATAGGTGGCTGGATTGGAGCGTGGTGTGCGTCCGATGGGAGCCTGGTCGATTTCGATGACCTTGTCGATATTCTCAATACCCTTGATGCTGCGGTAGGGCAGGGGGCGCTTCTGGGAATGGTAGAAGTGCTGGTTGAGGATTGGATGCAGTGTCTCGTTGATGAGGGACGACTTGCCGCTGCCGCTTACGCCGGTGACGCAGACGAAGAGTCCCAGCGGCAAGTCGAGGGTGACATCCTTGAGGTTGTTGCCTGATGCGCCTTCGAGTATCAAGTGCTTGTGCCCTTTGATGCTGCGCCGTTTCGGGATAGTGATGTCGCGTCGGCGTGCGAGGTAGTCGCAGGTGAGGGTCTTGTTTTTGAGGAAGTCTTTCTGCGGGCCTGCCGCCACGATTTTTCCGCCGCGAATGCCTGCGCCGGGTCCGATGTCGACAATATAGTCGGCACTGAGAATCATGTCGCGGTCGTGTTCGACGACTATTACTGAGTTGCCCAGGTCGCGCAGTTCCTTGAGAGCCTCGATGAGGCGACGGTTGTCGCGTTGGTGGAGCCCGATGGAGGGTTCGTCGAGGATGTAAAGCACGTTGACCAGTTTGGCACCGATTTGCGTGGCAAGGCGGATGCGCTGGCTTTCACCGCCGCTGAGCGATTTGGAACTGCGGTTGAGCGAGAGGTAGCCTACGCCGACGTTGATGAGGAAGCTTGTGCGGGTGATGATTTCGCGAAGGATTTCGTGGGCGATTTCCTGTCGTGCGGGGCTGAGTTTCTCTTCCAGGCCTGATACCCAGTCGTAGAATTCGGTAAGATTCATTGAAGCGACTTCGCCGATATGTTTTCCGTCGATAAGGAAGCAGAGTGATTCCTTCTTGAGGCGGTGACCGTTGCAGGCTGGGCAGGGGATTGTGTTCATGAAACTGGCGGCCCATTTCTGGAGGGCTGCCGGTTGTTCGTCGGTGGCCATTTCGCTGATATAGTTGGCTATGCCAGGGAAAACGCCTCTGTAGCCGGCTTCGTCGTCGGCACTGATGCCTATGTAGTCGCTGGGTCCGTAGAGGATGGCGTTTATGGCGTCGTCGCTGAGGTTTTCGATAGGGTCGTCGATGGTGAAATTGTAGCGTCGCCCAAGGTTCTCGAGTTGCCGGTAGAGGTAGTTGGTCGGAGAGTATTTGCCCAGCACGTCGAAGGCGCCTTCACGAATGCTTTTCTTCGGGTCGGGGATAATCTTTTTGATGTCGATTTCGGACACTTCGCCAAGACCGTTGCAGTGAGGGCAGGCACCATAGGGCGAGTTGAACGAGAATGTGTTGGGCTCCGGTTCGGGATATGAGATTCCCGTATCAGGGTCCATAAGCAGGCGGCTGAAATAGCGCGGTTTGGGGTCGGCGGAACCGTTGTTCTCCAGTACCATAAGCATGCCCTTGCCGTGTCGGAAGGCAGACTTGACGGCCTCCTCGAGTCTTCGCTGGCTTTTTTCGCCTACGCGTACGCGGTCTATTACAAGTTCGATGTCGTGAGTCTTATAGCGGTCGACCTGCATATTGTAGGTGAGCTCGCGAATCTCGCCGTCGACACGCACACGCAGGTAACCTTTTTTTGCCACCTGCTGGAAGAGGTCGCGGTAGTGTCCCTTGCGGCTGCGGACAAGAGGGGCGAGAATGAGTATGTCTTTGCCGGCAAAATCGTTGTTGATGATGTCGAGGATTTGGCTGTCGGTGTGTTTGATCATCAGCTTGCCGCTGACGTGCGAGTAGGCGTCGGCGACGCGAGCGTAGAGGAGGCGTACGAAGTCGTAGATTTCGGTGACGGTACCTACGGTGGAGCGTGGGTTTTTGTTGGTGGTTTTCTGCTCGATAGAGATTACGGGGCTGAGTCCGTCGATGCTGTCGACATCGGGGCGTTCCATATTGCCGACGAATTGGCGTGCATAGGCGGAGAAGGTCTCCATATAGCGTCGTTGACCTTCGGCATAGATTGTGTCGAAGGCAAGCGACGACTTGCCGCTTCCGCTGAGTCCGGTAAAGACGACCAGTTGGTTGCGCGGCAGTTCGATATCGATGTTCTGCAAGTTGTGCTCTCTGGCACCGAGTATTTTCAGTTTATTCAAGGTTGTTATTGAGTGATAGTTGTTTACATTTTGGTGATATAGTCAGTACCCTTGTCACGCTCGGTGCGGATTTTTGACAGGTTTGTGCCGGCATCGGCGGGAATCTTGACGGAGTAGGACTTGTTGGCTTTGTTGATAAGCTTTTCGGTTGTGATCCAAGGGTTGAGCTCGCGGAACATCTTGTAGGTGGTGCCATTGTTTTTTGCGAACTGGTAGATGTCGATGTTCTGTCCGCTCATTGTTATGGTACGAGTGGGGATGGTGGGATATAGGTCGCACGGCCGCACGAAGAAGCCGTAGTCCTGCGGGTGTTGCATTATTTGTTTCACGGCGAGGATCCGGTAGACGTAGCGCGTTGTTTCGCTATTTAGGCGCGTGTCGTAGTAGGAGTCGATGCTCTGTTTGTCCATGTTTTTAGAGAGCCCTCCTTCGCCGCAGTTGTATGCAGCGGCTGCGGCAGTCCAGCTGCCAAGGGTGTTCTTGAGCAGTTTCAGATATTTGCAGGCGGCCTCGGTAGATGCTTCGAGGTGGTTGCGCATGTCGATTTCGTCGTTGATTTCGAGGCCGAACCGTTGGCCTGTGGTCTTCATGAACTGCCAGAAGCCTTGAGCTTTTGCAGGCGACGTGGCGTTGGTCAGTCCGCTTTCGATAACGCAGAGGTATTTGAAATCGGCGGGGATGCCGTTTTTCTTCAGAATAGGTTCGATGATGGGGAAGAAGCGGTGGGCGCGTTTGAAGTAGAGCAGCGTATTGGTGTGGCCAAAAGTGTTGACAATAAGTTCCCGGTCCAGCCCTTCGCGGACGTAGTAAATGTCGAGTGGCACACTCTCGCCAGCGAACGACATCGTGTCGGGGATGGCGGGCGAGAAGATTGGCGGCAGTTGTTGCCGTACGTGTTTTTTCGAATCGGATGAGTCTTTGTCGGTGGCGCAAACGCAAATGAGCATAACGATTGCCACCACAGACAACAGAAGTGCGATTGTGCTGCGGTTTTTCATAGGCGAAGGGATTTTATAGGTTGTTTAGGTAGAGGAACAGCTTGTCGGCGATGTCTTTGGCTACGAGTTGTTTGCTTTTGAGTTCGCCGTGTTGGATGTTGCCGTTGCGGTCGATGATGGTAACCTTGTTGGTGTCGTGTCCGAATCCGGCACCTTTGTCTTGGAGCGAGTTGAGGACTATGAAGTCGAGGTTTTTCTTTTCGAGTTTTTTGCGTGCGTTGTCGAGTTCGTTGTCCGTTTCGAGTGCGAAGCCGATGAGGAATTGGTTGTCGCGTTTCGATTTGCCGAGCGTGGCGAGGATGTCCGGGTTCTGTACCAGATGGAGGGTCATGTCGTCAGTGTCGCTCTGTTTCTTGATTTTGTAGTCGGCTGCATGGTCGGGTCTGAAATCGGCGACGGCGGCGCTGAGTATTGCGGCGTTGCACGATTGGAATTCGCTCGTTGCGGCATCGTACATCTCTTGTGCCGAGAGGACGTCGATGCGCTTGATGTTGGGATGCTTGATGTCGAGGTGTGTGGGGCCGGCGACCAGCGAGACTTGGCAGCCCCGGTTGGCTAATTCTTCGGCAAGGGCGAATCCCATCTTTCCGGTCGAGAAGTTGCCGATGAAGCGTACGGCGTCAATCTTCTCGTAGGTCGGTCCTGCCGTGATGAGGATTTTGTAGTCGTTGCGGGGGGTGAAGAGGGCGCAGACCTGTTTTGCTATTTCGTCGGGTTCGGCCATACGTCCGTTGCCGTATGTCCCGCATGCCAGCTCGCCTGATGCAGACTCGACAAAGGCGACGCCCTGCGAACGCAGTATGTCCATATTCCGTTGCAACGCAGGGCTTTCAAGCATCTGGGTGTTCATTGCAGGACAGACAAGGACCTGCTTGCGGAAGGAGAGGAGCAACGTGGATAGCGCGTCGTCGGCGATGCCGTTGGCATATTTGCCTATGATATTGGCAGTTGCGGGAGCGATGACGAGCGCATCGCCCCAGTCTTTGAGCGAGATGTGTTCGGTCGAGTGCGGGTTCTTGTTGTCGAAGAGGTCGGTGTAGACGTGGTTGTTCGACACCGTCTCGAGCGTGAGGGGTGTGACAAACTGAATGGCATGCTCTGTCGTGGCGCACATCACTTCGGCGCCAGCCTTAACGAGAAGGCGGACCAGCATGGGTGCTTTGTAGGCGGCGATGCCGCCCGTGATACCGACAATGATATGTTTGCCAGACAGAGGACCGGTCATAGCTGCGGAGTTTTATTTTTCGGTATTGCCTTCAGCGATGGTCTCGTTTTCCATGGCTTCGAGACGTTGCATGTTCTGGTCTTCTTTAGCCGGGTTGCGGAAATAGATTTCACCGTCGAGGTATTCCTGGGTAGCCTGGAGAGTGGGTTTTGGCATCTGTTCATAGTGGCGGACAACTTCTATCTGCTCGCGATTCTCGTAGATTTCATCCATGGTGTCGATGCCGGAGGAGAACTCTTCGATTTTTTTGTGGAGTTCGCGTTTCATGTCGGTAGCGATCTGGTTGGCGCGCTTCGAGAGGATAGCAACGGTTTCGTAGATGTTGTCAGTACCTTCGCTGAACAGTTCGGTGTTGCGGGTGATGGTGGTGTTGATGGGGCGTGATTTTTTTGTTTCCATTTATGGTTAGAAGATTATTATTGTTTTGATTCGTTCTCGATTCTTGCCAGCTCGGCTTTGCAGCGCGTGTAGATGTTCTGGCAGTCGGTCATATATTTGGAATTTTTGAAAGTCGTGGCGAATTTGTCGAAGTCGTTGACTACCTGCTGCAGACGTTCTTTCATTTTGTCTTCGCGGCTGTTGATTGCGTATTCGAAGCCTGATTTGATAATGTAGTACATGGCATCTTCGCGGCGTTTGGAGTCGGGGTAGTTGTTGATGAAGCTGTTGAGGGCTACCACAGCGGCGCGATAGGCTTCGGTGTTGTAGTATCCTATGGCGATTTCGTAGTCTTTGAGCATCAGTTTCTCTCGCAGCTGGTCGAGATAGCTGTTGGCCTCAGGGATATGTGCGCTTTGCGGGTAGCGCTCGGTGAACTGTTCGAATTCGGTAATGGCCTCTTTTGTTGTCGATTGGTCGAGGCTGTGTTCCGGCGAGTCGAGGAATTTGCAGTAGGCCGACAGGAAGGCGGCTTCTTCGACGCGCGAGCTGTAGGGGAATCGTTTGGTGAACGTCTGGAACTGGTAGGCGGCGGTATAGTAGAAGCCACCTTCCTTGAGGCATTGTCCGTAGTACCAGGCGATGTCTTCGGAGTGCTCGTTTCCGCGGTAATAGAGCGTCAGGTTTTCGAAGAGTTGGCGTGCACGGGAATAGCGTTCTTCGTTGTAGTATTTTACGGCTGCGTTGAATTTTGCATCGTAATCGGTGCTTTTCAACATTTTGTCGTATCCGTTACAACTGCTTAATGCTGTGATAGCTATGAGTATAAATGATGATAATGCGGTCTTTTTCATGAAGTGCAAAAATAGTATTTTTTTTTAATACAAGTGTAAAAAAGTGAAAAGATGGTGTGGAAATTCATTTTTAGGTGTCAGAATAAAAAAAAATGCTATCTTTGTTTTTTATTTAAAAAACGAAAAATGGACACTATAATTGTCTTAGACTTTGGTTCTCAATACACTCAGCTTATAGCGCGCAAGATTCGCGAGCTTAATATTTATTGTGAAATACATCCTTACAACAAGATTCCTGAGCTTGGGAGCGATGTGAAGGGTGTTATTTTTTCGGGTAGTCCCTATTCCTGCAATGCTACCGATGCACCTGTTCCGGAGATGGGAAACATCAAAGGGCGCTTGCCGTTGCTTGCTGTGTGCTATGGCGCGCAGTATTTGGCCAAGTGGGGTGGGGGTACCGTACAGCAGTCGAAGATAAGGGAATATGGCCGCGCAAACCTGCAATATATTGACTCGCAGTCGCCGTTGATGAAGGGCATTGAGGTGGGTTCGCAGGTGTGGATGAGCCACGGCGACACCATCGAGAGCGTTCCGTCGAATTATCACTGCATCTGCTCGACCGACAATGTCAAGTATGCCGGCTATCAGATTGAGGGCGAAGAGACTTACGCCATCCAGTTCCATCCCGAGGTGCACCATTCGGTGGACGGCCTGACATTGCTCAAGAATTTTGTTGTAGACATCTGCCACTGCGACCAGAGCTGGACACCGGAGTCGTTTATAGAGATGACGGTGCGTCAGATACGCGAGCAGGTGGGCGATGACAAAGTGATACTCGGACTTTCGGGCGGTGTCGACTCGTCGGTGGCCGCTGTGTTGCTGCACAAGGCCATAGGACATAACCTGCATTGCATCTTTGTAGACAACGGCTTGCTGAGAAAGAACGAATTCGAGAACGTTCTGGAATCGTACAAGGATATGGGTCTGAATGTTAGAGGTGTGGATGCAAAGGAACGTTTCTACGGCGTCCTTGCCGGCGTTACCGACCCGGAGAAGAAACGCAAGGCTATCGGAAAGACTTTTATAGATGTTTTTGACGATGCCTCGAAGGAGGTTACCGATGCCAAATGGCTGGCACAAGGAACGATATATCCTGATGTCATTGAGTCGAGCTCGGTCAAGGGACCGTCGCAGACCATCAAGTCGCACCACAATGTAGGTGGGTTGCCTGATTACATGAAGCTGAAGCTTGTCGAGCCGCTTCGCAGCCTCTTCAAGGACGAGGTGCGCAGGGTCGGTCGCCAGCTGGGAATCAAGCAGGAACTCATTGGACGCCACCCGTTCCCAGGTCCCGGTCTTGCAATCCGTATTCTGAGCGATGTCACCCCCGAGAAAGTGCGAATACTGCAGGAGGTCGACGACATCTTCATTCAAGGGCTTCGCGACAACGACCTTTACGACAAGGTGTGGCAGGCTGGAGCCATGCTGCTGCCGGTACAGTCGGTGGGCGTCATGGGCGACGAGCGCACGTACGAGAGTGTCGTCGCGCTGCGCGCTGTCGAGTCGGTCGATGGCATGACGGCAGACTGGTCGCACTTGCCGTATGACTTCATGGCGAAGGTGTCGAACGAGATTATCAACAGAGTGAGAGGCGTGAATCGCGTGGTGTACGACATAAGCTCGAAACCGCCGGCAACGATAGAGTGGGAGTAATCTACAGATTTTAAGAATTTAATTTTTTTGTAAGCTACTACAGCTTGCGAATCCTAAAAAAAATAAAAGAAACTAAATGTTCCGCAAAACCGTAAAGATAACGACATGTGTAAGTGCATTCCTGCTCTATTTTTTTGTGGGGATAGCATCAGCCCAAGGGACTAAGACGGTGGCAGTGAAGGTGTCTGACAAAGTTCAGAAAATCAATAATAAGGAGTATTATGTCCATATTGTAGAACAAGGGCAGACTGTGTTTTCGATAGCGCGAGCATACGGGTTGAAATACTATGATGCTGTAATCAAGACCGATATTCATCTTATGAAGGTTGGTGACACCGTGTGGCTGCCCAAGAACGAATACAGTGTTGCTGCTGTGTCGGCCAATGCCAATGCAGTTGTCTCACCTTCGACGCGTGTACATTATATAAAAATTGAGAGCGGGCAGACGCTCTATAGCCTGTCGCGCGAATATGGTGTTACGGTGGAGCAGATTGTCGAGGCCAATCCCGAGCTGCGCACTGAGCAGCTGAAGGCCGGCCAGATGCTGAAGATACCACCCAAGGTAGCGGAAAGCGGAGAGCGGAAAGCGGAAAGTGTCGACAAGGCGCGTGCCGAGGCTCAGCAGAAAGCCGCAGAGGAAGCAGCCAAACAGAAGGCTGCAGAAGAGGCTGCTAAACAGAAGGCCGAAGAGGAAGCTGCCAAGCAGAAAGCTGCAGAAGAGGCAGCTAAACAGAAGGTCGCAGAGGAAGCTGCCAAGCAGAAGGCTGCTGAAGAGGCAGCCAAACAGAAAGCTGCCAGCGTGAAGGATGAGGCTGTGAAAGTGTCGGAAAGCGCCACGGGCAACGAGGCGCAGGCAACACCAGT
The DNA here is from genome assembly GCA_017522065.1 of Bacteroidales bacterium. Taxonomy (GTDB): domain Bacteria; phylum Bacteroidota; class Bacteroidia; order Bacteroidales; family P3; genus Colimorpha. The sequence goes on along the minus strand of JAFXAD010000014.1, from coordinate 14,882 downwards.
GAGACGCCCGGTGGTGAATCCTTATCCCTTCGACGAGGTGCCTGAAAATTTCCCCAAACAGCAGGCTTCGTATTACAATTTCACCACAACGTCGTCGTTCAACTATCAAGTCCGCGATCGTCAGGACAAGTCGCGTGTATTCGTTTCGGTGGTCATGCCTCTCAATCTCGACAAAATCAATGAGATATCTACATCGAAGTTCGATATAGAGCAGCGTGGCAAGAAAGAGTACAAAGTGTTTGAATTCATACAATTCTACGAAGGAATACTGATGGCGCTCGACGAGTTGCAGTCGAGGGGTGTCGATGTGGTGCTGAATGTTGTCGACCTCACGTCGGACAAAGACGAGGATGTGGTAGCAGCCTACAATTCGCACAATGTAGCCAATTCGGACTTCATCATAGCATTGTTGGTGAAGAAACCGTTCCACAAGCTTGCCGAACTTGCCAAACAAAGCCAGGTATTCGTGATCAATCCGTTCTCGTCGCGCGAAGATGTGGTGTCCGACAACCCCTATGTCGTGAAATACATGCCCTCGGTCGAGGGGACGGTGAAGGAAATACTGAACCTCGTTGCCTCTAAGCATAAGGGCGGTAACCTCTACGTGATCCATTCCAACAACAAGTCGTCGACTACCGACGAGAAACTGTTCCGAGAGGAGTTCGAGAAGCAGCTTTCGGCACGAAAAGACATAAAGTACACCATGTTTGACTGGGCAGCCAACGGTAAGTTGCTGTCGACGCTGAAGACAACCACGGACAACGTCATCGTTAGTCTCTATAACCAGGACAGAAACAAGAATACGGTGTATGCCAACACGTTGCTGAACCGGCTGTCGACCATCAGCAGCAATGCTCCGACGCTGATAACAGTAAAGAATTACCTGACGGAATATCCCAATGTCGATTTCGACCAGTTGCAGCATGTGCGTTACACCACAGTGACGATGGGCTATCTCGACTATGGCAATACGCTGCACAAGAAATTTATAGACACATATAAAGACAAGTTCCATACCGAGCCCAACACGCTTTATGCAGGTGTGGCTCATGACATTATGCTGTATTTCACCATGGCGTTGTGGCAGAACGGAGCGGAGTACTGGCGTAATCCGCAGAATTTCAAGAGACCGGAGGGCATGTTGTTCCCGTTCAGAGTTGAGCAGTCGTCGTCGACGGGTGGTTATGAGAACCAGGAAGCCGACATATACCAGATGGTCAACTACAAACTTGTCAAGTAAAAAAGAGCACAAATCAAATAAACCAAAGATAGAATAGTGGAACACCAAACAACGATAAAAAGTCCATTCACGCTGTCAGGACCGGGGCTTCACACGGGCAAGTTCACCCATGCCACCGTCTGTCCTGCCCCTGCAGGGAGTGGAATTACGATTCGTCGCACAGACCTTACTCCACATGTAGACATACCTGCGTTGGCAGGGAATGTCCTCGACACAAACCATGGCACAACGATAGGAATAGGCACGGCAACGGTCTCGACCATAGAGCACATGATGTCGGCATTGCACGGAATGCAGGTCGACAACGCCCTTATTGAGGTCGACGGGCCTGAAGTTCCGATACTTGACGGCAGCGCCCGCTTGTGGGTGGATCAGATAAGTAGTGTGGGCATAGTTCAACTCGAAGAGGAACGTCGTTATTTGAGAATAGAGTCGAGAATAGAATGGCGCGACGAGAAACACAACATCGAACTCGTCGCCGAGCCGTCGGACACCTTCGAGGTGCGCAGCACGATAGAATTCGACAGCGCGTTGATTGGCAGCCAGACTGCTGAGATTGACGATATTGGCTGTTACGAGAACGAGTTTGCCAAATGCCGCACATTTGTTTTCCTTCATGAGGTAGAAGCCCTGTTGGCCCATAACCTCATCAAAGGCGGTGACCTCGACAATGCCTTGGTCTTTGTCGACAAGCCCCTTGGCGACGACGAGAAGCAGCGGCTTGCCACCCTCTTCGGGAAGGACAAGGACAGCATTCGAGTGCACAATGGTGTGCTGAATACCATAGAACCCTATTTCGCCAATGAGCCGGCACGTCACAAATTGCTCGATTTCATTGGCGACATATACCTTGTGGGTGCGCCGCTGAAGGGCCGATTCACGCTGCGCTGTCCTGGCCACCACGCCAATACCGAGCTGGCCAAAAAGATAAGTGATTGTTATAAAACCAATAGATAAACGAATAAATATACCAACAAAAATGGCAATACTATATGATTTGCATCCTGAGGCAAAGATCGGGAACGATGTCAAGATATGTAATTTCACCACGATATATGAAGATGTCGTCATAGGCGACGGAACATGGATTGGTCCTAATGTCACGATATTCCCTGGGGCGCGTATAGGCAAGAATTGCAAGATATTCCCCGGTTCTGTCATCGCTGCCATTCCGCAGGACTTGAAATTCAATGGCGAGTACACTACGGTCGAGATAGGCGACAACAACGTCATCCGCGAGTGCTGCACCATCAACCGCGGCACGTCTGCATCGGGCAAGACCGTCGTCGGCAACAACAACCTGATTATGGCATATGTGCATGTGGCTCACGACTGCGTTGTGGGCAACAACTGTGTCTTTGCCAACAATACCACCCTTGCCGGCCACATCATTGTGGGCGACTGGGTAGTGCTGGGAGGCAAGACGGCAATACTGCAGTTTGTACATATTGGTTCGCATGTGATAACGATGGGCGGCTCGTTGGTCAACAAGGATATACCTCCTTTCGTGAAGGCTGGCCGCTATCCGATATCCTTCGCTGGTGTCAATGCTCTCGGACTGCAGCGCAGGGGCTATTCGCCCGAAGAGATCAACAATATTCAGGACATCTACAGGATATTGTACCAAAAGGGATTAGGTGTGTCGCATGCTGTCGAGCTCATCAAAGAGCAGTATGGCAACACCGATGAAGGTAAAATAGTCCTGAGCTTCATCGGCAATGCCAATACCGGTCTGATGAAGGGCTACACCTATATGAGCAAAGGCCACGATCCGGAGGCATAATCGCTGCAAAAAAAATATAAAGTCTAAATCGGCAGACACCGCCCATTTTGTGTAGTGTCTGCTGATTTTGTCTTTTGTTGGGAGAATAGTCGGGCTGGATAATTCAGAGAAGTGCGGTCTACCTCTTCCTGTCCCACAGGTGGGCTTTGCCGTAGGGGTCGTTATAGGAAAGGTTTTCGTCGTCGGCGAAGGTGACGACAAAGCGTTTGGGGACAACGCCTCCGAGTTCGAGGTGACAGATAAGGGTAAGGAGCATTCATAAATAATCTTGTAGAACGTGAATATCCGTGAATCGCCATAAATGTTCATTAATTATGACAAGGTACTTATTTGCAACAATATCTTATAGTTACTCTTTTTTCCTGCTCGCGAGCGAGATTTTTTAGAGGTTACAAAAAAAGAATCCGCCATAATCTATGACGGATTCTTTTTTGGGATTAGAAATATTCGCTGATTATTTTTTTTTGCCTTTCTTGCCGGTGTTGGCATTGGCGTTGTTGTCCTGGATACCGAGCTTAGCCTTGATAGCGGCGGGGATGGCGTCCTTGTGGACTACGATGTTCATGGTTTTGTAGCGCACGAAGGCCTTCGAAGCGTAGAACATGCCGTGGTAGTCGCCATAGTCGCCCCAGCTGTTTTTGACCATGTAGTACTCGTTGCCCATCTGGTCGGTGGCTTTGCCATAGATAAGCATACCGTGGTCGTCGGTGGTCTCCCAGTTGTCGTAGGCTTCCTGACGCTCGTCCTGGCTGACCCAGCGCTGCGGTGTGGGGTGCTTGGCGGCTTCGTCTTCAAGCTCTTTGGCTTTCATGCCGCTCCATTTGGCCTGGTCGCTTCCGATGGAGGAAGAGACTTCGGTTGCCGGCAGGACGCAGAAACCTTTGCGGACACCCATGCGGAAACCTTTCTCGCTGACGTCGCTACCCCAGGCAATGGTGTAGCCGTTGTCGATGGCATAGTCGAAGACTTGCATGAACTCGTCGAGGGGCAGGTTGTAGGAGAGTCCCCAGCGCCAGTTGTCCTGGATTTCGAGGGCGAATTTCTCGTAGAAGGGATGGTGTGTATAGCTGGTGAGGGAAACATAGTCGTCGGCGTTGAGGCCAGTGCTTTCGTAGAAGCTCTTGGGGGTGTACTTGACACCGTTGTAGGTGAACTCTTTGGGGCAGGTGCCGAGGTATACGTCGTGTACAGCCTGGATAGCTTTGAGGGCGAGGAGCTGACCGTCGCTGCCGCGCTGCAGCTTGCCGAGTTTGCCTTTGGCAACGGCTTCGACCATGACGTCGGTGAGGGCGCTGAGTTCGGCGTGGTCGCTAAGGGTGTCGCCATAGGCAGCACCGGGGCGCATCTCGCTTTCGGGAACGAGACCGAAGGTCTTCATGCCGTAGATGACATCGTTGAAGGCACCTCCCTGGCTGAAGCTGACGTCGCCGTGGGTACGGATGGCGGCCATGGCGCGGTCGCGATAGGTGTTGCTGACGATGTACATCTCGCTGAGGTCGTACTCGCCTTTGCCCATGCGGAGGAGCTCGGCCTCGATGAAGGCGAGTCCGCTGTAGCACCAGCACGTACCGGCTTTGTTCTGGTTTTTGACGGAGGTTACGGGGATTTCTTTGCTGACAGTGAATTTGTAGCCTTCATCGTCTTTGTTCTCTTCGGTTTTCTGAGCGAAAACGGTGGCGCTGATGGCAACGGCGCCGAGGATTGCAAAAAGTTTTTTCATTGTTTTATAATAGTTTATTGTTGTTTTTAGTGCATAATCGCGTTGCAAAGATACAAAAAAAATGGAAACCAATGCAACTTGTTTTGGTTTCCGTTTTTTTAAACCTTTATTTGATGGGGTTAATGGGGTTTTAAATCATTGCTACGCTGCGCTTGAGGAAGCGGCTGAGAGCTTCGCCCTTCAGGAGTCCGCCTTCGAGGAGGGCGAGGTCGGCGACTTGCTGGACGAGTTCACGCTGCTTATCGGCATCGCTCTCGCCAAGGATGCGGCCGATGAGGGGGTGGTTGATGTTGACGACGAGGTTGTAGCTTTCGGGCATTTCGCCGTAGAAGCCCATGCCGCCGCCCGAGGTCTGTGCCATCTCACGGTAGCGGCGCATGAACTCGCTCTGTGTTACCTGCATGGGGGCGTCGTCGCTCTCGAGGCTTTCGAGCTGGACGGTGAACTTCTTTTTGTCAACTTCGCCCTCGATGATGGGACGCAGCTTGTCCTGCTCTTCCTTGCTGAGTTTTTCGGGAATGGTGTCGTCGTGGGGGATGAGCTTCTCGACGGTGTCGCTGTCGACGCGGACAAAGCGTGTCTTTTCTATCTTCTGTTCGAGGAGGTTGATGAAGTGGCTCTCGAGGGGGCTGTCCATAAGGAGGACGTCGTAGCCCTTGGCTTTGGCTTTCTCGATGTAGGCGTGCTCGAGCTCGGCGTCGCTGGCGTAGAGGTAGCAGACGGTCTCGTCCTTGTCGGTCTGCAGGGCTTTGATTTTGTCGCGGTACGAGTCGAGGGTGTAGTAGGTGCCGTCGGTGCCTTTGAGGAGGTAGAATTTCATGGCGCGCTCGCAGAATTTCTCGTCGGTGAGCATGCCGTACTGGACGAAGATCTTGATGTCGTCCCACTTTTCTTCGAGTTGGGTGCGGTCGGCGACGTCTGTTTCGCCTTCTTTCTTCTCGACTTTGGCTTTGGAGAGTTCTTCGAGTTTGTCGGCTACTTTCTTGCTGATATGGGTGGATATTTTCTTGACGTTGCTGTCGCTCTGGAGGTAGGAACGGCTGACGTTGAGCGGTATGTCGGGGCTGTCGAGGACACCATGGAGGAGCATGAGGTAGTCAGGGACGACGCCTTCGACCTGGTCGGTGACGAAGACCTGGTTGCAGTAGAGCTGAATCTTGTTGCGGTTGGGGTCGATGGTCTTGCGTACTTTGGGGAAGTAGAGTATGCCGGTGAGGTTGAAGGGGTAGTCGACGTTGAGGTGGATTTGGAAGAGCGGGTCTTCGAAATTCATGGGGTAGAGTTCATGGTAGAACTTGCGGTAGTCATCGTCTGACAAATCGGCAGGTTTTTTGCGCCAAGCGGGTTCGGTGTCGTTGATGATGCGCGGGACTTTCTTCTCGACGCGTTTCGGGCGTTTGGTTTTACCGCCCTTGCCGTCGTCGACTTCGTCGAACTCGGTCTGGCTGTCTTCCCACTGGCTCTCTTCGCCAAAGCGGATGGGGACGGGCATGAAGCGGCAATACTTCTTGAGGAGCTCGAGGATGCGGTGTTCTTCGAGGAATTCCTTGCAGTCGTCGGCGATGTGGAGGGTGATGTCGGTGCCGCGCTGTGTGCGTTTGCCTTCCTTCATCTCGAACTGGGGGCTGCCGTCGCAGCTCCAGTGCATGGCGGGGGCGTCGGTGTAGGACTTGGTGTCGATCTCGACTTTGTCGGCAACCATAAAGGCGGAATAGAAGCCAAGTCCGAAGTGGCCGATGAGGTTCTCCTGGACGTCTTTGTACTTGTCGAGGAAGTCGTTGGCACCGCTGAAAGCTATCTGGTTGATGTATTTGTCGATTTCGTCGGAGGTCATGCCGATGCCGTGGTCAGAGATGATGAGCTTGCCCTTTTCGATCTTGACTTCGATGGTGAGGTCGCCGAGTTCGCCCTTGAATTCGCCACGCGAGGAGAGGGCTTTGAGTTTCTGCGATGCGTCGACGGCGTTGGAGATGAGTTCGCGAAGGAAGATTTCGTGATCCGAGTAGAGAAATTTCTTGATGACCGGGAATATGTTTTCGGTCTGTACGTTTAAATTACCTTGCATGATTATTGTTGTTTTTTTAGTTTTCGAAGTTTGGCGCTGGGTATATATAATATGTATATATTATTTATTGGGCAAATAGAGTGCCAAAGAGGGAGCAAGGTGACATTATGTCATGATTGGACGGGCGATGAAAATGAGGTATGGATGTATAATTTTTTTGTGTTATTGCGTTATTGCGTTATTACGGTATTACGGTATCTCGTTATTACGGTATTTCGGTATTATATGATTTTGAAATATTTTGAATATGAATAATTTTGCTGCTATTGATTTTGAGACGGCAAACGAGTGTGCGTCGAGTGTTTGCAGTGTGGGGGTTGTGGTGGTGAGGAATGGAGAGATTGTGGACTCGTTCTACAGCTTGATACGTCCTGAGCCGAACTACTACAAATGGTTCTGTCAGCGTGTGCATGGCCTGGGACACGAAGATACGGACGATGCCGAGGTTTTTCCGCGTGTGTGGGAGCGCGTCGAGCCTTTGATAGAGGGTTTGCCTCTGGTGGCGCACAACTCGCCTTTCGACGAGGGCTGCCTGCGGGCTGTAATGCGTGTATATAGGATGGATTGGCCTGACTATAGATTCTATTGCACTTGTCGGGCAGCGCGACGGTTTTACGGCCGAACCTTGCCGAATCATCAGCTGCACACTGTGGCGGAGGCCTGTGGGTTCCACCTGGAAAACCACCATCATGCTCTGGCCGACGCCGAGGCTTGCGCTGCAATAGCAATGAAAATTCTGTAGATGTGAGAACGGAGATGTGAGATGTGAGATGTGAGAACGGAGAACTAAAAGCCATAATGCGTTAGTTCGCTTTCCGCTTTTCTGCTTTCCGCTTTTCTGCTTTGCGCTTTCCGTTTTTCAGTGTTCGCTTCCGGCGAGAATGACTACGATTTCACCTTTCACTTCTTTGGCGGCAAAATGGTCGTGGACTTCGCGTAGGGTGCCGCGGGCTGTTTCGGCGTGGAGTTTGCTGATTTCGCGGCTTACGCTTACTTGGCGTTCTTCGCCGATTACTTCAATCAGTTGTTCGAGGAGCTTGACGAGGCGGAAAGGGCTTTCATAGATGACCATGGTGCGGCTCTCGGTGGCCAAGCGCTGGATGGCTGTTTGCCGTCCTTTCTTGTGAGGGAGGAAGCCTTCGAAGACGAAGCGGTCGCAGGGGAGTCCGCTGTCGATGAGGGCGGGGACAAAGGCTGTCGCTCCTGGGAGACACTCGACATCGACACCTGCTTTGACGGCTTCGCGCACGAGGAGGAATCCTGGGTCGCTGATGCCGGGAGTGCCGGCATCGGTGACGATGGCGATGTCGAGACCGCTTTGCAGACGGTCGACAATGCCGCCAACCACTTGATGTTCGTTGAAAATGTGGTAGCTCTGTAGAGGGGTGGTGATGTCGTAGTGCTGCATTAGGACACGGCTGGTGCGGGTGTCCTCGGCAAGAATGAGGTCGACAGATTTTAAAACCTCGACGGCACGAAAGGTCATGTCGCCGAGATTTCCGACAGGTGTGGGTACGAGATAGAGTTTCAAGAAAGGTGTGTTTTAACAATTAGCGGATTGCAAATCCTTATATTAAGTTGCGTCGGATTACAAATCCGACGCAACTGATTCTGTCAACTTTAAACATCAGACCATACTATTCCTCCTCGAAGTCGTCGGGGATCTCCATATCATGGTAGACGTTGGTGACGTCGTCGTCTTCTTCAAGGATGTTGATGACCTTGAGGACTTTGCGGATGGAGTCTTCGTCGATGCTGCGGGTTGTGTTGGGAATGCGCTGGAGCTCTGCGCTTTCGCATTCGATGCCCATAGTTTCAAGCATTTTGACCATGTTGCCGAAATCTTCGTAGGCAGTGTAGAGGGTCAGGTAGTCGTCGTCGACTTCCATTTCTTCGAGTCCGCCGTCGATAAGTTCCATTTCGAGTTCTTCGACGTTCATGTCGGGTTTGCGCGGGATGACGAAAACGCCTTTACGAGTGAAAAGGAAGCTGAGGCTGCCGTTGGTCTCGAGAGTGCCGCCGAACTTGTTCATGATTGACTTGATGTTGGCAACTGTGCGGTTGTTGTTGTCCGAGAGAGCCTCGATGAAGAGGGCTATGCCGTGGTTGACGTGGCATTCGAAGGTGAGTTCCTGCATAGCAGCAGCGTCCTTGTCGTTGGCTTTGTTGATGGCACGTTGCAGAGTATCCTTGGGCATGTTGCATCCGCGGGCGTTCTGGACGAGCAGACGGAGGCGTGGGTTGCTGTCGGGATCGGGACCACCTTCGCGCACGGCGATGGAGACTTGTTTCAAGATGTTGGAGTACTGTTTGGAGCGTTTGGCATCAGCTGCGCCTTTAGCTCGTTTGATCTTTGACCATTTATTGTGTCCTGACATGATAAAATAGATATTTAGATTATTAAATTTTTTTATTTATTTTTTCGGTATTACGGTATTGTTTTTTTTTGTTTTTTTAATTGATGTTGAAGCGGATGTAGGTTATTGGCTTGCCTTGGTTGAGGAACATGCTTTCGTAGAATGTCTGGACGGCTGTTGCCATTCCTGCATATCCTGAGTTGTAGAGGTCGGGGGTGTTGAAATGGATGTGGTAGTTGGCCGGAGCGATGACCTCATTGAGGGTGTATTCGTAGAGTTCTTGGGAGTCTGTTTTGAGGTTGATGGGGCTGCCGGGTTTGAGGAACTTGGAGTAGTAGGATAGGAAGCGAGGGCTGGTGAGTCGCTTGAGGGGCTTTTTAGGCTGTGGGTCGGGGAAGGTGATCCAGATTTCCGACACTTCGTTTTCGGCGAAAAAGCTGTTGATCATTTCGATGCGAGTACGGAGGAAGGCGACGTTGGGCATGTGTTCCTCGTTGCTGGTCTTGGCTCCACGCCACAGGCGTGCGCCTTTGATGTCGATGCCTATGTGGTTGCGTCCGGTGTTCTGTCGAGCGAGAGCGATGGTGTATTCTCCTTTGCCGCATCCGAGTTCGAGGACTATGGGGCCGTCGTTGCCGAAGAACTCGTTCCACCGTCCTTTCCATTCAAAGCCTTGCTGTTCGAGTTGTTCGAACGAGACCTGGAAGAGGTTCGGAAATGTCAGATTTTCAGCGAAGCGGGCTAATTTGTGTTTTGCCATTGGTATGAGTCTCTTTTAGCGTCTTAGAAAAATCACCATTTCTTGATGGTTACATCGCCTTTGTACCATTCTTTGACGTGGACGTATTTGGCTTCGATTTCGGTGCGGCTGGCAGCGCTGCCCATGCTGACGTAGTAGAGTCCGTTGCGGTTGATGATATATGCGTCGCATCCTTTGCGCTTGAGTTGCGAGCAAAGCTGGTCGGCGGAACTCTTGTTGACGGAGAAGCCTGCGATGAGGTCGAAGCCCTGTTTGGACGATGTGGCCACATGGGAGACGGTTGCAGCGGGCTTGGTGGGTTTCTTTGCTGCTGCCGGTTTGACAGGTTCGGGTTGAGGTATTTCTTGTTCAGCGGGAATGATGTCGCGGAGCAGACGCTCGAGGGTGGCATTGCTCATAAGTTCGGCACGGACGGCGTTGCTTTTGTTGCGGAGAATGTGGTTTTTGAGCGAGGGGGCGATGTCAGCGCGGACATAGTCGTCGTAGTTGAAGAGAGTTTCGGGACGGAAGGAGTCGTCGGCCAGCACTTCGGCGAGGCGTTTGTCGGCCAGTTGCTTTGCAGCGTCGAGCACTTCCGGCTCATACTTGCTCTGTTTCACAGATTTGAGGTAAGCGGAGATGTAGTTTGAGAGTTCGTTGACGACCTCTTCGCTTTGTGTATGGATTTCGTCGGCGGAGAATTGTAGTCCGTCGGTCGAGAATGTTGTTTCGGTGATGTTGTCGCGAGCGGCATCCTTGTCGTAGTTGGCGGGGGCATCAGGGATGACAGGTTCTTGCTGGGCAAGGTTGCTTGGCTGAGTAATCTGGAGCTGTTGCATAACCCAGTTGCGGCCTTTGGCATTGAAGAGGTAGTGGTCGATGGCGAAGGCGCAAGCAAGCATTATGATGAGTATGAGGAGAGTCCAGAGCAGGGCTTTCCAGAAGCGGCCTTTGCGTTTAGGCGTTTCTGTGGCTTCGTCGTTGGATTCGTCAATGGCGTCGAGTTGCTGAAGTGTGCTGATGGTTTCGTCGTCGAATATTTTGTTTGGCTCCGGCTGTTGCTTTGGCTCGGGCTCGGGCTCAGGTTCTGGTTCAGGCTCCGGCTCTGGTTCCGGCTCTGGTTCAGGTTCGGGTTCTGGCTCTGGCTCTGGTTCGGGTTCCGGTTCGGGCTCTGGTTCCGGTTCCGGTTCGCTGGCAGTGAAGGATTGTTCGTATGCAAGGAAAGGGTCATCGTTGTCGTTGTCGTAGATTTTTACGCCGGTGACCGGTTGCATGTTGAGTGGTGAATCTTCGTCAAGAGAACCATTGTCGGATTGGAAGCTGAAGGATTCACCATTTTTTACGATGGTTCCGAAATTATTGAGGTGGCAGCTGCCCTCGGCTTTTAGCTTGTCGTTGACGGCATCGGTAAAGTTGCGCCACAATTGTTGGGCGGTGTTGATTCCAACACATTCGCGGTTGGCGATGTATTGGATGAAGCCATTGTCGGCGATGTGGCTGTCAGTAATGGCTATGGTGCGTCGACGAGGGAAAAAAGTGCTTGTGGCTTTGTCGAAGAAAGCGTTGGTTTCGTTCATTTCGAGGACGCCGACCTGTGGGATTTCGACATGTCCGACATGCTTGAGGTAGTCTACCAAATATTCGGTTAAATTCATTATCAGCTGTTGATAAAGTTTAAAGATTAAAGTTTAAAGATTAAAGACAAGAGGTCAGGCATCGCTTTTTTTGAGTTTGAGGAGGTCTTCCGGCATATCGATTGCGACGCTTTCCTTGGTGGTCTCACGGACGGTGATGTGGTGTCCGTTTTCGAGCCAACGCAGTTGTTCGAGCGATTCGCATTTTTCGAGTGGTGTTTGGGGCAGCTGAACGATTTGCTGCAGGATGCCCCGCCTGAAGGCGTAGATGCCAATGTGTTTGTAGTATTTGTGACGTCGCATCCATAGCTCTTTGGCGATGCCGCGGAGGTAGGGGATGGGCTGTCGGCTGAAATAGAGTGCTTCGCCGTTGATGTCGCAAACCACCTTGACGGTGTTGGTTGAGTTGAGTTCGGCGAGTGAGGTGATTTTCTTCTTGAGGGTGGCGATTTCGGTGTTGGGGTTTTCGAAAGCGCTGACGACGAGTTTGATATGCTCGGCTGCCACTTTGGGTTCGTCACCTTGTATGTTGATGATGACATCGTAGTTGTCGATATCTTCGTCGAGTTTCTGTATGGCTTCGCCGCAGCGGTCGGTGCCGCTTTTGTGATTCTTGCTTGTCATAACGGCAGTGCCGCCGAAAGCGGTTACGGTGTCGAGGATGCGTTTGTCATCGGTGGCGACAAGGACGCGGTCGACAAGGCCGGTGTTTTTGACACCGTTCCATACGTGTTCTATCATAGGTTTGCCATCGATCATGGCGAGCGGTTTGCCCGGGAACCGAGTTGACGAGTAGCGAGCGGGGATGATGCCTAAAATTTTCATTGTGTTATGGTTTTAGAGGTGAATGTTGTTCGGTTATTTTGTGAATATGGTCATTAGAACAGTCCGTTGAATTCGGCGTCGATCTTGTTGATGACGGTGCCGAGGTCTTCGCGGTTGTCGGCGAAGTTGAGTTCGTCGATGTCGATTACGAGCGAGCGTCCTTTGTCGTATTGTTCGAACCAGCGGTCGTAGCGGTCGTTGAGGTTGGTGAGGTAGTCGAGCCGGATGGAGCTTTCGTAGCTGCGTCCGCGTTTTTGTATTTGTTTGATTAGCGATGGCACTTCACCGTGAAGGTAGATGAGTAGGTCGGGAGGTTGGACGAAGGATTCGAGGAGTTCGAAGACAGCGATGTAGTTTTCGTAGTCGCGGCTGTTCATGAGGCCCATGGCTTGGAGGTTAGGGGCGAAGATATAGGCGTCTTCATAGAGGGTGCGGTCCTGGACGAAATTGCAGTTGCGCTGTTTCATTTCGAGCAGTTGCTTGTAGCGGGTGTGGAGGTAGTAGATTTGGAGGTTGAAGCTCCAGCGGCGCATATCTTCGTAGAAGCTGTTGATATACGGGTTGTCGTCCATTTTCTCGAGGAGGACATCGTAACCGTAGTGCTTGGCCAGTTTGTCTGTAAGCGTGGTTTTGCCTGATCCTATGTTGCCTGCTATAGCGATATGCATGATTGTTATATATATATTTCTGCTTTCCATATATAGTTATGTGTGTACTTAGCCACTGAACTATAAATGAATAGCATTAAAAACTGTATTATTTTCAAGAAAGCAAAATTACAAATATTTTTTTAATTTAAAAATTGAATATCAAAAAAAATGAGACGGTGTCTTATTTTTGTGTATTTTTGCAACCAACAAACAACAGGTTTTATTAACGCAATAACTTGATTAAAAATGTCTTTAATTAAATCTATCTCAGGTATACGAGGCACAGTAGGCGGCAAAGCCGGCGACGGTCTCAGTCCGATTGATGTCGTGAAATTCACGTCAGCATTTGCAACATTCCTTCAGAGGCGCGAGCCCGGCAAGCGGTTGACGCTGGTTGTGGGTCGCGATGCCCGTTTGTCGGGTGCAATGGTCGACAGATTGGTTGTCGGAACGCTTATTGGTATGGGTGTCGACGTTATAGAAACCGGTCTGAGCACTACTCCTACCACGGAAATGAGTGTGATAGACAAGCATGCCGACGGAGGAATCATCATCACTGCGTCGCACAATCCGAAACACTGGAATGCGCTGAAGCTGCTCAATGCCAAAGGCGAGTTTATCGATGCCGCCGAAGGCCAGGAGGTGCTGCGTCTTGCCGAGAGCGACGAGATTGTATTTGCCGAAGTTGACGATCTTGGCAAGGTTACAGAGGATTTAAATACTATCGACTCGCATATAGAGCGTGTGCTGGCGCTCCCGCTGGTTGATGTCGATGCCATCAAGAAGGCTGGTTTCCGCGTAGCTGTAGATGCCGTCAACTCGACGGGTGGCATAGCCATTCCGCGACTGCTGCGTGCGTTGGGAGTCAAGGAGGTGGTTGAATTGAACTGTGAGCCGACCGGAAAATTTGCCCACAATCCTGAACCTATTCCGCAGAACCTGACGGAGATAGCCACCGTTGTGCCGCAGCAGAAATGCGACCTCGGTATTGTTGTTGATCCCGATGTGGACCGTCTGGCACTGATATGCGAGACGGGCGAGATGTTCGGCGAGGAATACACATTGGTTTCGGTTGCCGAGTATGTCCTGCAGCATACGCCGGGCAACACCGTGTCGAACATGTCGTCGACCCGTGCGCTGCGCGACATCACGGAGCGAATGGGACACAGCTATTCTGCGTCGGCCGTCGGCGAGGTGAACGTCACGACGCTGATGAAGGAGACCAATGCCGTGATTGGCGGCGAGGGCAATGGAGGTGTGATATATCCTGCTTTGCACTACGGACGCGACGCCCTCGTTGGTGTGGCATTGTTCCTGACCAACCTCGCAAAGCGCGGACTGAAGGCTTCGGAGCTTAGGGCTACGTATCCGGAATACGTCATTTCGAAGAACCGCAAGGACTTGACTCCTGATATGGATGTCGATGCCATACTGCGCAAGATGGCAGACAAATACAAAGGCGAGAGAGTGTCGACCATCGACGGAGTGAAGATCGACTTTGCCGACAGCTGGGCTCATCTGCGCAAATCGAACACCGAGCCGATAATCCGTATCTACTGTGAGGCTCACACTATGGAAGAGGCCGACGGATTGGCAAAACGTATTATAGCAGATATCGAGAGCTTTATGTAAAAAAACAACTTTAAAGTTGTCAAACGATATTAAAGGGTCGCCTTTGAAGTGACCCCAAAAAGTTGGACGGATTAATAAAATCAGTTAATTTGTCTGCAAAAATGAGTTCGGTATTGTACCGGACTCATTTTTAGTTTCAGTTTGATGCGTTTGTTGTTGTAGTAGTCGATATAGTCGGCCAGCTGACGTTTGAAATCGTCCATGCTGTCGAAGCGGTTGACATAGAGCAGTTCGTTC
>JAFXAD010000013.1 GCA_017522065.1 Bacteroidales bacterium | reverse complement strand
TTTCATATTTTTATTGTTTTATTTGATTTATTATTCTGTACATTCTCTATTAATTGTGACACCACTTGGATCAGGTGTATATGTTACGCTCCCAATGTCACAAGACGTTACACTACTTTCATCTTCTACATCCACAACTTTGGGAGATACCAAATAGTATTCTTTCATATTGTAGCTGGCACACATTTCAGGATTTAGAGAACCATGTTTCTTGAATGTTGTCATTATAGCACCATTACTGCCTACTGTTTGGAATCCACCCGAGGCCCACAACCCCAACCCAAAGAATTTGTTGCCTGAAAGCCACGACGACAGAAGATTACACGATGCAAAATTAACAAAGTCATACTCGTCCACAACACTTTCTGAATTTGACGAGACAGTAGGCTTCGTCTGATGCAACAAATAAATCAATCCTGAAGACGGCTCATACTTCATTTCACGCAAATCCCACGATTTGTCTATCACCGGAATAGTATTCTGTACTTGACGAGAGGCAAAAGACAGTGCCGGCGCAACAGAGCAACAATTGAACAGCATAACACTGGTGCCTGCCTCTGCTGCAGACACATAATGACTTGCAAGTGCAAATTTATCGTTCTGCAATGATTCAACGAGTGCTTGATTACCAAAAAATTCATCTACAACATCAAAACCAATTCCCGTAATGGCATAATGATTCACAAACGGAAAAGTCGTTGTAAAAAGATTTAAATGAATATTGTTTGCTGACTGATTAACTGCAACAGCAACCACATAATTGTCCATCACTGCCAGATCCGTATAGACTAAATTTGTATCTTTGTTCAGATAAACATATATAGTCCATAAACTGTTGTTATAGAGGACTTCACACAAAGCAGTCGAAGTTGTTGTGTCCGAGCCACTCGCCACTAAACAATCGGCAACACAGGCAATCCTGAAATGGGACAGGGTACTTTGTTGATCCAATATTTTCTCGATCCTCTTAATATTTGTCACCAACACGCTTACCCCATTATCAAATGATATCCAATCGAAAAAAAAATACTCCACATTCTGCCCCCAATCAAATGAATTTGGAATAAACAATCTTCCAAGCGCACCCCTCTCCTGTCCAGCTTTGGTGTAATAGCCTCCAAACATCAAATTCTCTGAATAAAAATCCATATCATTGACTTTCAGTTCTTGTGGCAAAGGTACAGTTCGTCCTCCAGGATAGGAATTAAGTTCTGCCATGAATGCACCCTGACCAGTAGCCGATATTTCAGAGTACGTGACAGTAAGGGTGTCATAGTAATCAAGTATTAACGAATTATTCCCTGACAACGACACACAAGACTTAACTTGCTCATTTTGGGCACACAAATCGCCAAAGATAAAATAAGCAAGCGACAAAAGAAAAATAAACTTTTTTTTCATTGCTAAAGTGTTTAGGTTAAAAATTATGATAATATCAATTATGTTCAAACATAAGAGCCTCTATCCCCTCACACCTGTAAATTAACTGTGAATCAGTCACAAAATCATCAAATCCGCATTTCTTCCTATAATGCAAATATATAAAAAAAATAATAATAAAGGGCAAGTAATTCAAAAAAAAAACTAAATACCTCTTAATTACAATAAATTAATCAATATAAAACTGAATTTTGAGGGCAGATTTGATTATGACAATCCATAATCATGATATCATTCATATACATAATACTAGTCTCAAAACGCTACTCGCCTTTTATGTACATATCAGAAAAAACATGTAAATTTGCAATCTGTTTTGAATCCTCATATTGAATGAAAAAAACAACCAACTATCTAATACTCTGCTTGTTGATTTTAACATTATTTTCCGCTTGCGACCATAGTGAAAACAAGAAAAGCAACAGCGGTGTCGCCTTTTTGCGTTACGAAAAGGTGTTGTTCGACTCACCCTCCGATGTTCTGCCCGGCAAACTATCCGAAATCAAGAGTACTTTCAAGAGTCCACTACTGAACATCTTCCCTGACGACCCCGCCTTCATGGAACAATTGCATGGATTCACCTCCGACAGCATCGTGCGGGCAATATACAACATCACAAACAGCCGCTACAACAACCTCTCGTGGCTCGAAAAAGAGCTTGACAAAGCCCTTAAAGAAGCGAAAAAACTGGACAATGAAATCGATTTCACGCAATTTGCGACCTTCGTGTCAGGCTATTTCGACTACAAACAGCGCATCCTCACCGACCGCGACAGCAAAAGTCTGCTGGTCAGCATCGACCAATATGCGCTGCCACAGATGGAGGAATTCAGCTACTTCGGACTACCGCTCTTCATCGTTGAACTTAGTGACAGCGCTTATCTCGCATCCGACATCATGGCCGAAATCGCCCGACAATACATAGCGTCGCCCAACGAGACGAACACCACAATGCTCGACCTGATGATTGCCGAAGGCAAGGTGCTCTACTTCCTCGACCAGGTTATGCCCGACAAAAAAGACTTCCTGAAAATACGCTACACTCCAGAACAGATGCAGTGGGCCAAAGACAACGAAAACAACATCTGGACCTACTTCATACAGAACAACCTGCTCTATGAGAAAGATTTCGCACGCTACCACAACTTCATCGACGATGCCCCCAAGACCAACGCCTTCAAGGACTCCGCACCACGCACCACCGACTACATTGGATGGCAGATAGTGCGCCATTACATGAAGAACAACAAATGCACCCTCAAAGAACTCTTCGCCAACACCGACTCGCAAGCCATACTGCAAGCTTCAAAATACAGACCTTAACTTAGCCTTCGGCACGAAAACGAAAACAAAAACGAAAACAAACACAAAAAAACAATACCGTAATAACGAAATACCGTAATAACGAAAACATGTCACGCAACATATACACCTACCTGATAAAGAAAATATTATTGGCATTAGCGGCCCTGACACTCACCCAGGTGGCCTACTACCTTTTGAACAGGACACATTTCCAAATCGACAGCTTCGGCGAGTGGATGGGCATCCTTTGGGGTTTTCTGCGCTTTGCAATGGCGACCCTTGCGCTCGTACTGTCGCCATTCATCATCATCAACCTGATTCCCACCAATTTGAGATGGAAAAAATGGTATCGCGCCATAAGCAATTTCATCTATCTCATCCCCTCGCTGGTTGTAATAGTCGTCAACCATATCGACGTGGCCTATTTCCAGTTCACTTATCGCCGCATGAGCAGCGAGATGTTTGCCTATATGGGTGTAGGTGGCGACATGGGGAACCTGATTCCGAAATTCCTTGTCGACTATTGGCCGGTATCGGTTAGCGGCGTAGTAATCATCACGCTTTTCATCATCCTCTCGCACCGCACCAAATATCCGACATTTAACGAATACGCCGTCAACCGTCGAAACGACTATATCGGACTTGCTTGCGGACTATTGTTCACCTATTTCTTTGTACGCGGCGGAATGCAACGCCATTTCATCGAGCTCAACGACTCGGCACGCTATTGCCAGATGAAAAACACACCCATGGTGCTCAACTCGCCCTACAACATCATCCGCACTCTCGGTGTCGACGACCTGACAATGGTTGAATATATGAGCGACGAGGAATGCACGGCACTCTTCGACCCGCAGTTCCGCCCGCTTGCAACCATGGACTCACTTGCCAAGCAGACCCACTATGGGGCTTTCCGTGCCGGTGCCGGACAGATACCGTACATCGGCAGCGACAGCCTGACACACTATCGTGGCAAGAATATTGTCATCATCATCCTCGAGAGTTTCTCGCAGGAATATATGGGCTGCTACAACGACAGCGCGATGGAGAGCTTCACGCCCTTCCTCGACTCGCTTGCCGAGCACAGTCTGCTTTTCCAAGGACGCTCCAACGGCAAGAAGTCAATCGAGTCCGTTCCCTCCGTCATGGCATCATTGCCCACCCTCATGGACCGTCCGGTGCTGATGTCCGATTTCAAGAACAACACCATTGTCGGCCTGCCGACAATACTCAAACGCCACGGCTACAATACCGCCTTCTTCCACGGAGCCTACAACGGCTCGATGGGCTTCGACGCTTTCTGCAACAAGATTGGCTTTGATGCCTACTACGGCCGCAACGAGTTCGGCAACGATGCTTTCCACGACGGCACTTGGGGCATTTTCGACGAGCACTTCCTGCAGTATATGGCCAAACAACTGATGCGCACCCCCGAGCCTTTCTTCGCCGGCGTATTCACCATTTCGTCGCACCACCCCTACACCATTCCAGAAGAATACAAAGGCACCTTCAAGAAAGGCATGCATCCCATCCTCGAATGCGTCAACTACAGCGACATGGCCCTACGCAAATTCTTCGCCACGGCGTCGCAGATGCCTTGGTACAACAACACCCTCTTCATCATTATGGCCGACCATCCGGCACAAGCCCTCACGCCCGCCTTCAACGACTATGGCCCATGGTACCGCATACCGATGATTGTCTTCGACCCGCAACATCCTGTCGGACAACGCAGTGAACGTATCCTCCAGCAAAGCGACGTAATGCCGACCCTGATCGACTACCTCGGCTACTCCGACCCCTGCATCTGCTTCGGAACAAGCGCATTCCAGCAACCCGAAGGTTGGCAGATCGCCTACGGATGCGGCTACCACCAGCTTGTCACCAACAACGGTGTAGCTCTACTTGAAGAAACGCGAAGCCGCACCTTCGAACAGGACGAAAACGGCAAGCTCCAACTCCTCAAAGCCATCCTTCAGCAATATTCAAAGCGAATGATAAACAACGACCTACAATGAAACGCAACCTCCTCTTCATAGTCAACCCCATCTCCGGCATTGGACGTCAGAAAAAAATCGAGGCCCTGCTGGAAAGTAACATCGACCACAGCCTGCTGGACTACACCGTACGCTATACGGAACGGATACACCACGGCACCGAGCTGGCCAAAGATGCCGTCGAGCAAGGCTGTTTCGATGCCATTGTCGCCGTCGGTGGCGACGGCAGCGTCAATGATGTCGTTTCCGGTATGGTAGGAAGCAATATCGCCCTCGGCATCATACCCTGCGGCAGCGGCAACGGCCTGGCGCGCAATCTGAAAATACCCCTCACACCAGCCCACGCCATCGAGATACTGAACCACTACAAAGTGGCCGAAATCGATACCATATATCTCAACGACCGCGTCATTGCAAGCATTGCCGGCATTGGCTTCGACGCGCGCGTGGCACGACGGATGAAGCAGACCAAGGTGCGCGGACTTCAGGCTTACGCCAAAATCATACTCACCGACTACCCCACCTACAAAGAGCACACCTACCGCCTCAACATCGACGGCAACGAGATTGAACGCAAAGCCTGGTTCATCAGTTTCGCCAATTCCAACCAGTTTGGCTACAACACAGCCATAGCGCCCCTTGCACAACTCGACGACGGACTTATCGACGTCTGCATCGTCGACCGTATCCCGCTGCTGCACCTGCCGATGACAGCACCACTGCTATACCTCAACCACTTCGAGCTGTCGCAACATGTCGAATATTTCAAGGCTCACGAAGTGACCGTATACAACAACGATGAAAAATGGGTCAACATCGACGGCGAAGGCGAGCGCATCGGCACCGAGCTCCACTTCCGCAACGTCCGCAAGTCGCTCAAAGTGCTGGTTCCGTAAACTCTTTATTCGTATTTTGTCGTCACCGACTTGTGGCGGCCTCCTTTATAGAAATGGCTCTTCCAGTAGCTGTTGTCGAGCGAACTGACAATGACACCGTTCGAGGTCGACGAATGCACGAACATGTCCTCTTTCAGATAAATGCCCACATGCGACACTTTGCCATTCGAGTTGGTGAAGAAGACCACATCGCCCTCACGTAGCGCATTGCGTCCCACCATCTTGTACATATCTTTCTGTATGTCGGCTGCAACACGGTGAAGGGTTATGCCATACACCGTCTTGAAGATATTGCCCACAAAACAAGAACAGTCGACACCGCTCGTCGAGCAGCCGCCATACTGGTAGGGAGTGCCGTACCATTTGTCGATGGCCGCATACAGCGCCTTGTTGTCGTTGGCCGTAAGTTCTATGCCCGTCTTGCTTGTTGCTTGCGACTGATTGTTGCCGTTGTTTCGACGTGCCGGCTTCAATGGTGCCTCCTTGACATATTCGTCAGCATACAGCTGCCCGACAATGTAGTCTTCGTCGCTAAGGTCGGTGCTCAGGAACTTCTTGATGGCGTTGCATGACACCATGCTCCCGAAGAACAGCATGGCTGAAAAAACGAAAACGGCTGACTTGATTGCTTTCATGATGTATTTTTTTTTGTGCTTATTTCTTGCTTTCGCGGCTGACGACAAAGACATCCTCGTTCTCACGCTTCATGAAGTAGTTCTCACGTCCATATCGTTCTATCGAGTCAAGATTGTATTTCAGGCGTTCGGCCTGCAGGCTATCCTGACGTATTCCCTGACGCATGGTATCGATGGTATAATTCAACTCAGCGACATCACGTTTCAATGACCTGATGACAAACAGGTTGTTCTCATCAAGGAAAAGTATTATAAGGAAGAATGCAAAACAAACAATGAAATATTTGTTCCGTATCACTCTCCAGAATAGTGTCTCTTTGAATTTCTTCTTCATCTCAAGTGGTTGTTAAATGACAATTACAACGATTCTTTTCCCATTTTCTGTCACGACCAACATTCAATCACCTACATCTTCTCAATTCCCTACTTTCAGCCGCTGCCCCACACGCACCACGTCGCTCTTCAGGTTGTTCATCTCCTTCAGTTTCTTCACCGTGATGCCGTGTCTCTGGGCAATCTTCGACAGATTGTCGCCTTTTCTGACAGTATAGTATTTCGGTTTCGGAGCAGGCTTGGGCTTCGCGACCTTAGTCTCGTTGTCCGTTTTCTTCACCTCCAAGCTATCGGTTTTTGTCACCTCGGCTTCGGCGGTCTGATCTGTATCGTCGTTTTTGCTCTCCGTCTGGGCAGCAAGGTGTATCTTAAGTCGCTCGCCGGCTTTCAGCGTGCTGCGGCGTCCCTTGCCGTTCCACCGTTTCAGGGTGCTGACAGTCACTCCATATTTTTTTGCAATGCTTGTAAACGTCTCGCCCCTCCTAACTTTGTGGTATACAATGGTGCCAGCCTTCAGGGGCACGACAGCATTTTTCCCTATCGTGTCCTTCGACTCCTTGTATATCGTGTCTTCGCATCTGATGAACAACGATATCTTGTCGGAAGGCAGTGCAATCGCATAACTGCGCGACGAGGCCGGAACAACATCGGTCCGGAACTGCGGATTGAGCTGACGCAGCTGCTCGCGAGGTATCGAGGTAAATTTCTCGACGATAGCGAAATGCACATCGCTCTTCAGATTGACGGTGTCGATACGTATCGGCAACTCATACCGTCCCGCCGTCATGCCATGTTCGTGGTAGTAGTTCATCACGTAAGTGGCACCTATATATTTAGGTATATATCCGCGGGTTTCGCGTGGCAGGTAATTATATATGTCCCAAAACGAGTTCTTTCCGCCCGAACGGGCAATAGCCTTGTTCACGTTGCCCGGACCGCAGTTGTATGCCGCCATTGCAAGTTGCCAGTCGCCATACAAATCGTAAAGGCGCTTCAGGTATCGCGCCGCCGCCACTGTCGACTTGTAGGGGTCGCGACGCTCATCGACGAGCGAGTTGACCTCGAGGTCGTACAACTTACCCGTGGAATACATGAACTGCCAGAGGCCTGCAGCACCGGCACGCGATGTAGCCTGAGGATTCATGGCCGACTCAACAATGGTCAGGTATTTCAATTCCTCCGGAACACCATAGCGGTCCAAGGTTTCCTCGAACATCGGGAAATAGTATTCCGACAGCGACAGCATGGCGTCGAGACGACGGCTAATGATACGCACGTATGCTTTGATGTAAGCCCTGACTTCGGAATTGTAGGTCAGCGGCACAACCATGTGCAAATCGTGCAAACGTTTGACGAACACCGAGTCAGGAATATTGTCGAACTCGGCATACGCCAAAGATGCCTGTTTGCTCTGGTGGCGCTTCGCACTTTTGGCATACTGCTGCATATAGAAATAGTGCAGCAGGCTGTCGTAGTTCGCTTCGTCGATAGTCATGAAGAAGCTCGTGTCCACAACGTCAGGCTGTTGGGCCCTACCGTTGGGAATCATCGTAAAGAACACAAAGACAAACAAAAGCGCAATATATCGTACCGGACGTATTTTCATCATAACAAAAACTTTGATTCCATAACTAAAAAAACTGAAAAATATTATGCGATGCACAACAAGAATTGGATATTTGATACATTTTGGCCATAATCGGTGATGAATAGCAAAAAAAATATCAAACAGTTTTAACAAAATAAATCCATAATTAACAATAATTTAGAAGTATATAACCGACATCCATACACAATAAAAGTGTATTTCGGTTTTTGTCATTTCAAAAAAAATCATATTTTTGCAAAAAAAATATAAAAGAATATTACAAATAAATATATATGAGCACAAAAAAATACACGTTAGTGATCAACCCTGGCGCAACATCAACGAAAGCCGCCATCTACGAAGGAGAAACCGAAGTTTTCACCGAGAACCTCAGCCACCCCATCGAGGAAATCCAGAAATTCAAAGAGGTGGCCGACCAATTCGACTACCGAAAAGGTGCCATCCTCGACATGCTGAAACGCCACAACGTTGGCACTGACGAAATTGCCATCGTCATGGGTCGCGGAGGTCTTACCCGTCCCTGCGAGTCTGGCACTTACGAAGTCAACGAACTCATGAAACAGGAATGCCACGAAGGCATCCAAGGCAAGCACGCTTGCAACCTCGGAGCCCTTATTTCCGACAGCATCGCACGCGAAATCGGTCTGGAGCATGCCTATATCTCCGACCCCGGAATCGTCGACGAGCGTCCTGACTTCGCAAAAATCAGCGGTCACCCCGTGTTCGACCTCGACCCGAAACGCGAAGGTGTCATCTGGCACTGCCTGAACCAGAAAATGACGGCAAAACTCTATGCACGTGAGCTCGGCAAGAAATACGAAGACCTCAACCTCATCATCGCCCACATGGGCGGTGGCGTCAGCGTAGGCATCCACAACCACGGCCGCGTTGTCGAAGTGAACCGCGCCCTCTGCGGTCTCGGAGCCTTCTCCCCCACCCGCTGCGGCAGCATCAACGCATCGAAGCTCATCGAAGTGGCTTGCAGTGGCAAATACACCGAGGCCCAACTCAAGAAGATGGTCACTGCCGAAGGCGGTTTTGTGGCTTATCTGGGCACCAACGACGCCTACGAAGTCGAGAAGAAAGCCCTTGCCGGCGACGAGAAATGCAAACTCCTTGTCGACGCTTTCTGCTATCAGGTAGCTATGGAAATCAGCCGTCTGGCCGCCGTCACATGCGGCAAGGTCGACGCCATACTCCTCACCGGCGGCATCGCCTACAGCAAGCCCTGGATGGCCGAAATCACCAAACGTATCGACTGGATCGCACCCGTCAAGATCTACAAAGGCGAGAACGAGATGCTGGCACTCGCAATGTGCGGCAAGGAAATCCTCGACGGCGCCAAAGCCAAGATCTACAAGTAAGAGTAACACAATTAAAACAACAACGAATGTTGAGCAGACTTGCTTCATTGCAAAGTTCTGCTCAACATTCAATATATTTGAAACATCATATTCACAATGAAAAAAATCCTCTTTTTCGCATGCGCCCTTGGATGTATCGCCTCATTGTGCGCACAGACTCCCGACGTCACCATCAAACGCGGCAAAGCCACAATGGACGAGGCCTACTACTATCAGTTGAAACAAAAGGCTGACGCCTACAACCAGATGACGCAACAGAACGAAGAGCTGCAGAAGCAGCTCGACAACGCCAACAAGGAGCTCAAGAAAAACCAGCCTCCCAAGATTGTCTCTTTCAACGACTCAGCCTCTTACGCCATCGGCAAAGACATAGCCACCTCGTGGCAGCAGCAGAATCTGGGCCTGAACCTCAACGTCGTTGCCCAGTCACTTATCGACATTGCACATGGCAAGAACAACTGGAGCCGCAGCACCATGCAGCCTATCCTGCAGCGCTTCCAGCAGCAGTTTGAACAACGCCAAAAAGACAAGCAGGACAAAATGATGGCATCGCTCGACAAAAACAAGGAAGAGGGAGCCAAGTTCCTGAAAGAAAACGCAAACAACAAGTCGGTCCGCACAACCAAGAGCGGCCTGCAATACCTCAAACTGAGAGACGGCAACGGCAAACACCCGACCTTCAACAGCAAAGTGAAAGTCCACTATACCGGAAAACTCATCGACGGCACAGTTTTCGACAGCAGCGTTGAGCGTGGCGAACCCATGGAATTCCCTGTCGGAGCGGTCATCCCCGGCTGGACCGAAGGACTGCAGCTCATGGACGAGGGCTCCAAATACATACTCTACATACCATACAACCTGGGTTATGGCGAAAGCCCCGTGGGCGACATACCGCCGGGATCGACACTAATCTTCGAAGTCGAGCTTCTTGAAGTGAAATAATGAACACTTTCGGCAACAGATTCAGGCTTACCACCTTCGGAGAGTCACACGGCCCTGCCATTGGTGGTGTTATCGACGGATGTCCTGCGGGGCTTGCCGTCGACTACGTCCTGCTGGAAGCCGAGATGACACGCAGGCACGTCGGCGCACATGCCACGACAAGACACGAGAGCGACAACGTCGAATTTCTGTCGGGCATCTACGACGGCAAGACCCTGGGCACCCCTATAGCATTCATCATCCGCAACAGCGATGCCCGCAGCAGCGACTACGACGCGCTGGACAAGCTGTTGCGCCCCGGCCATGCCGACTTCACTACCCTGCAGCGCTACGGCATCCGCGACCCACGCGGAGGCGGACGGGCTTCGGGCCGCGAGACGGCTGTGCGCGTTGCTGCGGGAGCCATAGCCAAAATGATTCTTAACGGAAAAGGAATCGGCATCACCGCCATGGCTTCATGCGGCACACCGGCCGAAAACGACAGCATTGGCGGCACTATCGAATGCACAATCGAAGGCGTCCCTGCCGGACTGGGCAACCCAATCTTCGACAAGCTCAACGCACGTCTGGCAGCAGCCATGATGAGCATACCGTCGGCCATAGGCTTCGAGATGGGCACAGGATTTGACGCGGCCCAAATGCAAGGCAGCGAGTTTCGCGACAACTGGTGCGTGTCCGACGGTCATGTTGCCACCACGACGAACCACTGCGGAGGCATCCAAGGCGGCATCAGCAACGGGATGCCAATCACGTTCCGCACGGCATTCCATCCCGTAGTGACGATACCGCAACCCACCGAATGCCTCGCACCCGACCATACACTGACCACCGTCACCCCCGCAGGGCGCCACGACCGATGCCACCTGCCGCGCACCGTCGTGGTAGTCGAGGCGATGGCAGCACTCACGATAGTTGACTTTGTCGTTTAACAATAACCTCTTACCAACACGAAAAAAATGAAGAAATTTAAAAACATAGCGCAGCTTGCCCTAATCGTGCTGGCACTGGCATCCTGCCATGGCAGCAAGAGCGACGGCCCGATGGAATTTTCCGTCGAGGGGACGCTGGCAAACGCAGCCGACAAAATGCTCTATATCGAAGAGATGACACCCGACAACGGTGCCCAGTTTGTCGACTCGATACCGTGCGACGAGAAAGGCCACTTCAAATTCAAAGTCGCCATGGACTATCAGACCTTCTTCAACCTGCATAGCAGCGAATACGACTACATCGTGCTTCTGCCCTCTGGCGGCGAGAACATCAAAATCAGCGGCGATGCCACCAACATGGGCACCAGCTACCGCGTCGAGGGCTCGCCCGAATCACAGCTCATGTGGCAGATTCAAAATTACATCAACGACGCCAACAACGCCATTGCCGACATCGCTCAGCGCGACCGCTACAACCGCGAGAACCTCAGCGAAGCCGAATACGAGAAGGCTCACAGCGTCACCGACTCGATTTTCGTTGCCGAGCACAACACGGTCTATCTCATGTTCCACAACTTCATCGAGGATAACCGCGGCTCGCTCAGCACCCTCTACGCTATCGACGCTCCATTCAACCACACGGGACGCGTCTTCTATTCGGAGCCCGATTTCGAGGTCTTCGAGCAGGTACTTGAAGGGCTTGAAGAAAAGAACCCCGACAATCCGCACACACAATACTATCGCACCCGTGTGGAGCGCGCCCGCAGTGCCCGCATGATTTCGCAGCAGCAGCAACAGGCCGGACAGGAATTCATAGTAGAATGAGAACCAAGACCTTTTTCATCACCGATGCCCACCTCGGCAGTGGCCCGGACAGCCGCCAGCGCGAGCTCGACATGGTCCGCTGGCTCGACAGCATTGCTCCAGAGGCCCAGAGGGTCGTCATGCTTGGCGACATCTTCGATTTTTGGTTCACCTACCGCTATGCCGTGCCACGCGGTTTTGTCCGACTGCTTGGCAAGATGGCCGAACTGGCTGACAGCGGCATTGAGATCCATTTCTTTATCGGCAACCACGACATGTGGATTTTCGACTACCTGGAAAAGGAGGTCGGCGTCATCATGCACAACGAGCCGACAACCTTGGAGATAGACGGCAAACGGTTCCTCGTAGGCCACGGCGACGGGCTGTGGAACGACGACCGCAAGTACAACTTCCTGAAGCGAGTCTTCCGCAGTCGGCTGAACCAGTGGCTTTTTGCCGGCATCCACCCCAACGTCGGCTTCCCGATGGCCAACCGCTGGAGCAGCAGCAGCCGCAAGAAGCACTCACGAACCGACACAGGCTATCTGGGCGATGAGCGCGAAGGCATATACCTCTATTGCAAAAAGATGCAGCAGCAGAAGCTCGATGCCGGCGTGCAGCCCTACGACTACTTCCTTTTCGGCCACCGCCACACCCCCATCGTCCGTCCCCTCGGCAACGCCACCTACATCAACGTCGGCAACTGGATTGAGCACCGCGACTTCGCCGTCTTCGACGGCGAAACATGCGAGTTGAAGAGTTTCGCGTAGCCTATTTCTATACTAATTCCCATCATTTACACACATTTTTCAGTTCTTAATAAAAAAAAGGGTTCATTAGCAACTAAATTATTCGAACCTTTGTTCTATAAAAGTGGTTATGCGGACTGTGTGACCTGTGTGTATTGAATTCATCTACGACAGCATTTTTTCCGTCAAAATCCGCACGAAAAAAACATATCTTTATGCACATCCAAGCCACAGAATTCCATACTTGTAACACTTTATGATACAATTACAAATACGCAAAACCCTACAGTTTCCTGCGTAGCAATTTATATTCTTCTGTGCTGAAATCAGTTTTTTTTATGTAAATTTGCAATCGGAAAACAAATATAGAATTATATCATAAAAACGATAAGACAATATAGAAATAGAATAACGATAAAATAGACATAACAATATAAATCAATGAGCTGAAAGCTCTTATTCTCATCGGATTGAAATCGCCAAATTTTAAACAGGTTGAGAATAAGCAGCCAAAAGGTTCGCGCTGTGGCGTGGACTGTTTTGCGTGCTTATATACCTGTATGGCTTTGGCGAGCCTCAATCCGAGTATAAGCAACCAACGTGAAGCGGTTCCGCCTTTTTTGTTTGCCGGAGTTTAGAGAGCGACAAGGCTCTCCACAATACAACTCCAATGGCAAAAAGCTCGTCCAATAACGTCAAGAAACCCCTTCTCGCCTCAGTCGACATCGACGAGGACTATATCCAGCATTTGTCCCCTATCCTGCTGAATATCCTTCTTCGTGACCATTCTTCGAAGTATTATGCCGAGCAAAAAAGTGGCCACGAGGAGAATCCTGATTTTTTCCGTATTATCTGGGCGTCGCATGACTATCGCGACCTGGGAGAAAGTTACCGTTTCGAGCGACAAATCACACCTGAACTGATAACTGGAGACAACAACCGGGTCATTATGCCCCGTGTGGTGAAAAGCCGTGTGGTGCAGGCTGCCCGTGTGCGTCAAATGGCGGAAGTGTTTACCCCAGCGTGGGTGTGCAACGTTCAGAACAATCTAATTGACGAGGCTTGGTTTGGTCGTCGAGATGTCTTCAACACGGAGTTGCCAAACCATACCTGGAAAGCCAACACGGACAAAGTAGTATTTCCAGAAGGCAAGACCTGGCGCGACTACATTCACGACCCTCGACTGGAAATCACTTGTGGCGAGGCCCCATACCTCACCAGCCGTTACGACACTTCCACAGGCTTGACCATCTCCGTGACGCAACGCATCGGCCTGCTCGACCGCAAACTGCGTGTTGTTTCCGAAAATACCGACATTAGCGGCGACTGGCTTAAATGGGCCAAGTATGCACTTCAGAGCATATATGGCTACGAGTGGCAGGGCGACAGTCTGCTGCTTGCCCGCGAGAACCTGCTTTTCACTTTCTATGACCACTATGTAGACAAATTCGGCAAAGAGCCACTGAACAAGTCTCTCGAACAGGCAGCCTACATCATCAGCTGGAACCTCTGGCAGATGGATGGTCTCAAATACACCATCCCCGTTTCCAGTATTGACGAGACGCTTTTAGAAAAATATCAGCAGGAAGAACGGCGTCGTCGCGAAGAGGCCGCACAAGGACAATTCAACCTCTTCACCGGAAGGGTTGGAGAGGAAAACACCGTTGAGGGCCAGATACCATTCTGCGTCATTCGAAACTGGAACAAGAGCGGCAACGACGCAATAGAAAAATTCGTGAAATCAATCAAACAATAATTATGGCAATAAACGAGTCACCGTTTAAACTGAAGCTGGTTTATGTGTTTCGTATCAACGATGAGGCACATCGTGGATGCCTGAAAGTGGGCGACACCTTCCTCAGCGAGGATGCGGCAGACCCCTTGAAGCTCCTACCCAACAGCAAACCCCTGAACAAGGCTGCGCGTGAACGAATCGACACCTACACCGCAACGGCTGGCGTTGCCTACGAACTGCTTTATACCGAGCTGAACTTTTGCTTGCACGGGGGATATATCACTTCGTTCAACGACGGCGAAGTGCATTCCGTGCTGAAACGCTCCGGCATAAAGGTCAAAGTCTTCAAGACCGAGGGAGGCACTAAGTCGAAAGAATGGTTCGTTACCGACCTTGAGACAGTCAAACGTGCCATTACCGCGGCTAAAGAGGGCAGAAAATCACTCTACGCCAACGAAATATCGACAGGACAAGACCCCATCCAGTTCCGCGACGAACAACGTGATGCTATCGATAAAACCATCCGCCGTTTCCGAACCAACAACCAGTATCTCTGGAACGCCAAGATGCGGTTCGGAAAGACGCTTTGCGCCCTCGAGGTGGTAAAACGTATGGACTTCTGCCGCACCCTAATCCTCACCCACCGACCGGTTGTCAACGACGGATGGTTCGACGATTTTCAAAAGATATTCTACGACAGCGACCATTTCCAATACGGTTCCAAAAACGGCAAGGGCGAGACCTTCGAAAGTCTGGAACGGCAATTCCAGAAACATGGTCAGCATTTCGTATATTTTGCATCGATGCAGGATCTGCGAGGCAGCGAACTCGTTGGCGGTAATTTCGACAAGAACGATGCCGTTTTCTCCACCGAGTGGGACCTGCTGGTGGTCGACGAGGCTCACGAGGGCACACAGACCCGCCTGGGGCAGGCTGTCATCGCCGCCCTCTTTCGTGGCGACACTAAAAAACTCGAACTATCAGGCACTCCATTCAACCTGCTCGACGACTACAACGAGGCCGACATTTTCACCTGGGACTATGTGATGGAACAGCGCGCCAAACAGGAGTGGGAACAAACCCACGACGGCGACACCAACCCCTATGCAGGTCTTCCGCGTCTGAACATCTACACCTACGACCTCAGCCTTGAGCTGAAACACTATCAGGACGGCGACCATGCCTTCAACTTCACCGAGTTCTTCCGCGTGGAGGGCAGCGGCAACGACGAACATTTCCGTCACGACAACGACATCGACCACTTCCTCACCCTTCTCACTAGCGCGAAGGGTTATCCTTTCAGCCGGCAGGAGTGGCGCGGCTATTTCCGTCATTCGCTGTGGACGCTGCCCAGCGTTGCAGCGGCACGGTGTATGAGCATCAAACTGCGCAACCACCCCATCCTCGGCAAGTTTCAGGTTGTCAACGTGGCTGGCGACGGCGACAGCGATGCCGACTACGAAAGCAACAATGCACTGGAGCAGGTGCGCGAGGCCATCGGCGACCGACCCGAAGAGACCATGACCATCACCCTCACGCGCGGACGCCTCACCACCGGTGTCACCGTCAAGGCCTGGACCGCTGTCTTTATGCTTCACGGTTCTTACAGCACCAGCGCCAGCAGCTACATGCAGACCATATTCCGTGCTCAGACCCCCGCCGTCATCGGTGGCCGACAAAAACGCGAATGCTATGTATTCGACTTTGCTCCCGACCGCACGCTGAAAGTGCTGGCCGAAACAGCCAAAATCTCATCCAAAGCGGGACGCACCAGCGAGAGCGACCGCCAGTTACTCGGCGAATTCCTCAACTTCTGCCCTGTCATCTCGTTCGAAGGGTCGCAGATGCACGCCATCGACACGCCGCACATGATGCAACAGCTGAAACGTGTCTACGTAGAGCGTGTGGTCAGCAATGGTTTCGAGGACAAATACCTCTACAACGACCGCTTGATGAAGCTCGACCAACTCGAGTTGGAGAAGTTCTCACACCTGCGTGGCATCATCGGCCAAACCAAGGCGATGAAACGCTCCAGCGAGGTTGACATCAACAACCAAGGCTTTACCGACGAAGAGTACGAACAGTTGGAAAGAATAAAAAAGAAGAAGAAACGACAGGGCGATCACGCCCTCACACCCGAAGAGGCAGACCTACTGGTGCAGGAAGAGTTGAAGAAAAAACAACGCAACACAGCCATCAGCATCCTTCGTGGCATATCCATCCGCATGCCCATGCTGCTCTACGGAGCCAACATCGAGGATGAGGACAAGGAAATCACCATCGACAACTTCACCTCGCTGGTCGACGACATCTCGTGGGACGAGTTTATGCCCCGTGGAGTCACCAAGGAGCTGTTCGACGAGTTCAGACACTATTACGACCCCGACATCTTCGCCGCCTCCGGCAAGCGCATACGCGAACAGGCACGTTATGCCGACAGCCTCGACATCGAAGCCCGCATCGACCAGATTGCCACCATCTTCGGTACCTTCCGCAACCCCGACAAAGAAACGGTACTCACCCCTTGGCGTGTGGTAAATATGCAACTGGGCGACACCCTTGGCGGCTGGGTATTTTACGATGAAGAGTACAAGGAGCGTCTGACGATGCCGCGTGAGGTGCGTCACTCTGGCGTCACCGACAGTGTCTTCCGGCCCGACGCCAAGATACTGGAAATAAACAGCAAAAGTGGCCTCTACCCGCTATATATGGCATACGGAATCTATCGCAACCGTATCGAAGCCGAGCGAATGGACTGGATGGCAACGGAAGCCAACGACGAGTCGCGCCTGAAGCATCACCAGCGCATTTGGGACGAGGTGTTGCGGCAGAACATCTTTGTTGTCTGCAAGACCCCCATGGCGCGTTGTATCACCATCCGCACCCTTGCCGGCTTCCGTCCCAAGGTTAAAGTCAACGCCCACGCTTTCGACGACCTCATTATGCAGATACAGCAAAAAAGCGGTCAGTTAATAACCAAACTATCATCACCACATTTTTGGAAAATCAATTCAGACGAATTTATGAAATTCAACGCAATAGTAGGCAATCCGCCGTATCAGTTGATGGGTGGCTCCGGCGGGACAAACGATGCCCCCATATATCAGTTATTTTGTGATACTGCAATACGCTTAAAGCCACATTACATCAGTCTTATCACTCCTGCCCGTTGGTTTTCTGGAGGAAGAGAAAACCTTTTAGGAGAGTTTAGAAAGCATATGCTATCGTGCGGTCATCTGAAAATGATGTCAGCATTCGCAAAAAGTCAAGATGTATTTCCTTCTGTATCTATAGAAGGAGGTATCTGTTACTTCCTGTATAGCACTCAATACCTCGGCAACTGCGATTATTCATTCTATGATTCAGACAGGGTGAGTAATACTATTGTAAATCTAAACCAACTTAACATTTTGATTAGAGACCCGCAATTAAATGCAATTGTAAGAAAAGTCGAGCAAATCAGAAAACAAGATAAAATAGATTGCGTAGATTCAATCATTTCTGCTGATACACCATTTGGAATACCTACCAATCCAGGGAAAAGCACTAAAACGCCCTTTGATATATTTGAAAACTCGACGGACGAACACAATACTAAAGTGTATTACCTTGAAAGTAACAAACGAAGAATTGCTTATTGTAGAAGAACTGATGTAAAAAAGAATTATCAGGATATTGATAGGCATAAGGTCTTTATTCCTAAAGCAAGAGGCTTCGATGGCTATCCAAGCTTAGTGCTAGGTCTTCCAGAAATAGAAGGACAAAATTCTGTGTGTTCACAAACATTTATTTATGCAGCCTTTGATACATGTGAAGAAGCAAGTAATTTTGCAAAATATATTGCCACTCGCTTTTTAAGGGTGATTGTATCATCTGTCAAAATAACACAGGATGCACTGAGTGGAGCCTACCGCTTTGTCCCCCTTCAGGACTTCACCTCGTCAAGTGATATTGACTGGTCGGCACCGATAGAGGATATCGACCGTCAACTTTACAGAAAGTACAACCTCTCCGACGAAGAAGTATCCTTCATCGAGAAAACCATCAATCCTATGGGATAACCAACTCGCATACCGCTCTGTCGCAGCACTGTCCGCATAGCTCTGATGTTGTTGGCAACGGTGCCATTTTGAGGTGCCAAAAAAAAGGCATATTTAAATTACTAACTAAAAAAATGGCCATTTTTTTTAAGTTAGTAATTTAAATAATACATCTTCACTGGATGTGTGGCGGCAACCTGTTTTTCGAGGTGGTGCCGATATGGCAGTGGATTCTTGAGAATGACATGTAGGGTTCCGCAGAAAGCGCAGAAAGTCTGCTCGCGGTTCTGACGATTGCGAGTTTTATTAAACGACTGAATTACCTCAGCCAGCTGCGGGGGTTCTGGCTTTCGCGGCCTTTCCAGAGCTGGAAGCTGAACTCGCCGTGACCGTCGCCGTCGCTGGCAACGGTGCCGATGGTGGCGCGGGTGCTGACAGACTGGCCTTTCTTGACGCTGAGTGTGGCGAGGTTGGCGTAGACAGTCATATAGTCACCGTGACGGATGATGACTCCGTGGGTGCCGTTGGGACAGGTGAAGACGCTGGTTACCTTGCCTTTGAAGACTGCATAGACGTTGGTTCCTTGGACGGTAAGCATATCGATGCCGTGGTTCATATTCTGTCCGCCGCTCTCATGGGTATAGACTCCATAGTTACGTGTAATTGAGGTATATGCCACTGGCCAGGCAAGGTGGCCTTTGTTCGAAGCAAAATCGTTAGAGAGAGCTGTTTCCTCGGCGATGGTCTTGTCGGTAATGGTGTTTTCTGCAGGCTTGGATGTAGTTGTCTTGGTTCCCGTTGTCGTCGTCTTGGCTCCGGAGGCTTTGGCTACAGATGTCTTGGCTGCGGCTTTGGCTGCAGCGGCCTTACGCACCTCTTCGTCGATGAGGCGCTGTATCTGCTGTTGGAGTTTGCGTTTCTGTTTCTCTTTGGCACTCAGCTGGCTGGACAGTTTCTTCTCGTTGTCGCGCGACTGCTTGACGGAGGCCTCTTTTTGGCGCTGTTCTTTGGTCAGCTGGTCGCGGTGGCGTTTCTCCTGCGTGAGCAGGTTGGACTGTTCGCTTTTCTGCCGCTGCAGCTCATCGTTGACCGTTATGAGGTCCTGTTCGCATTGGCGTATCTTTGCCGACTGCTGCAGGCGGTATTCATTGTATTTCTTGAAGTATTTGGTACGGAGCAGCGCTTTGTTGTATGAGGGCGAGTCGAACAGGAGGACCCACTTGTCGACATTGTTATACTCCCGATAGAGCGAACGGACCGTGGCGGCATACTCGTCCTGCAGCGTCTTGCGACGGGTTTGGATGCGGCTTATGCTGTCGTTCATCTGGCTAATCTGTCTATCGAGATGCGACAACTGACCGTTGATATTATCAATCAGCCTATTGCGCTCTTTGATTTTCTTATTGAGAGCTGCCAATTGATTGTTTGTCAGTTTGGTGTTCTTTTTTGCCTTGGCAAGCTCGGCGTTGAGTTTCTTGATTTCCGATTCGAGCTGTGTTTTCTCTTTCTCGAGTTGTTTCTTCGACTTCGACTGGGCTTCGGCAGGCATTGCTACGCACAGCGACAACAGAAACAATATTGGAACGATGTATTTTTTGAGGTGCATACTATTGAGATGTAATGTGTGATAGTAACGCACAAATAAAAATATTATTGCATAAACTTCGTACGAAAACGAAAACAAAACTTTAACGTTAACCTTAACTTTAACTTCAGATACGGGACTTCGTTGTCGGCCGAGCCGTCGGCACACCAGTCGGCCGAGCCGTCGGCATTCCACGGAAACGAAGACAACTTTGTACGAAAACGAGAACGAAGACGAAAATTTTGTCGCGCAAAAATTATTATTTTGCCCTTAAAAAATGTTTTGCAAGCGGAACGTTAATGTTTTGCACAGCGAAAGGAACGAAATTTTTCACGAACGTTTTCTCTTTTTGAAAAAAACAATATTTTTGCAAATTGTGTGCAGAAATGCATATCAACACAAAAAACACATTACCAATACTTCAATCAATTAAATCTTAAAACCATGGGTATTATAACAAGTATTATCATTGGAATTCTGGCCGGCTATCTTGCAGGCAAAATAATGAAAGGTTCTGGATTCGGACTGCTTATCAACATCATCGTTGGCACGCTCGGCGGCTTCATCGGTGGTCAGGTGCTGGGATGGTTAGGTATCGAGTGGGGCGAAAAGTTTATCGGCCAGGTCATTACCGCCACTATTGGCGCCATAATTCTCCTTTGGCTTATTTCGCTTATCAAAAAGAAATAGCTTTTCGTAACGGACAAGGAGTGAGGAGAGTCTGTTCACAAACAGTCTCTCCCCTCTCTTTTTTTTGCACGAGACGAATTGCAACAGTGTCGCAGTGACACAACCACTGAATACATGGACACCTCTAAAATTCATTTTTTTGAACACGAATATTACGAATAATACGAATAAATTGCTAAAACATAACGATTTTGTTTTGCAAGCAAAATGCGAATTAAACGATTTTTAGAGGTTATATAGAGCCTTTATATTTTTCATCTATGAAACAATTCTTTGCACTGATTGTCTTTTCAATTTTCCTTATCCAAACATCACATTCGTGTACCAACCTTATTGTTGGCAAGAAGGCTTCGGCCGACGGCAGTGTGATGTGTACCTACAACTGCGACGGCTTCGGCTTTGCTGGGTCGCTGTTCCATACGCCCGGCGGACGCCACACCCCTGGCGAGCCTATAGCCATCCACGGCTGGGGACCAAGCCACGAAGGACAGTATGTCGAGCAGGTTGAATACACCATGGGCGTGGTGGGATTCATGAACGAACGTCAGGTGACCATCGTCGAAAGCACCTTCGACGGACGTCTGGAGCTGCAGAACCGCGACGGGCTGCTCGACTATTTCAGCTTGATACGCCTGGCATTGCAACGCTCCTCTACAGCCCGCGAAGCGATACGCTGCATGGCCGAGCTTATGGAGAAATACGGCTACAACAGCACGGGCGAAAGCATCACCGTCTGCGACCCCAACGAGGCCTGGATCATGGAAGTCGTAGGCAAGGGTCCGGGACGCAAAGGCGCTGTATGGGTAGCCCTGCGCATACCCGACGACTGCATCTCGGCACATGCCAACCTGAGCCGCATCCGCCAGTTCCCTCTCGAGAAGAAGAAGGCAAAAAAGGGCGAACGGAAATCTGTCAGCAGCCGCAACCTGCAATTCATCAACAGTCCCGAGGTGGAATGCGTCTATGCTGCCGACGTGGTCAGCTTTGCACGTGAAAAGGGTTACTTCAGCGGCAAGGACGAGGAGTTCTCGTTCCGCGACGCCTACTGCCCCATCGACTTCGAGAATGTGCGCTACGCCGACGCCCGCATCTGGAGCTTCTTCCGCCACCACCGCTCGGACATGGACCCCTACCTGCCATACATAAACGGCGAGTTCGACAAATGCAATGCGCTGCCGTTATGGGTAAAACCCGAAAAACCTCTAACCCTCAAAGACTTGCAGCAAGACATGCGTGACCACTTCGAGGGGACGCCGCTCGACATGAGTGCCGACATGAGTGCCGGACCGTGGGGAATGCCCATCCGTCCGCTGCCGATGCACATGAAGACCTCGGACGGCACCGACCTCTTCCGCGAACGACCCATAGCCACGCAGCAAAGCGGTTTCACTATGGTGTGCCAGATGCGCTCGTGGCTGCCCGACGACGTGGGCGGCGTGACATGGTTCAACTGCGACGATGCCAACATGGTGGCATACGTGCCTCTGTACTGCTGCCTGACACAGGTGCCCGACCCGTTCCGTCCGGAGAACAACCAGCGCAACGAATTCAGTTTCGAGTCGGCCTTTTGGGTCAACAACTGGGTGGCCAACATGGTCTATCCGCGCTACTCGATGATGATCGGCGACCTACGACAGGCGCAGCGCGAACTCGAGGACTACTACATCGCAGACCAGGACAGCGTACTGGCGGCTATAGCCAAACTGACCCCCGACGACCGCCGCGACTACCTCAACAAGAAAAGCATCGACTATGCCAGCCGCATGATGCAACGATGGAACAACCTTGCCAAATATCTGATAGTGAAATACAACGACCAAGTTGTGAAGCGCGTTGACGAGAACGGCAACTTCCAGCGTTGGGGCTACGACACGCCCGGATACGGCCAAAAGTTTCTCGACGCCATCCCCGCCGCTACGGGCGAACGCTACAAACTCAAAGAAGTCATCGAACGCAGAGAACGATAACTTCGTACAAAAACTAAACGAAAAACTTTAACTTTAACCACGGAATTTTTCATGCGATCCGTGATGCGGCGGCCTGTTAAGGTTAACGTTTAAAAAACGCGTCAGTCGGCCATGATTAAGACTGAAAGACACATTTGGCATAGTTTGACTTTGAGTTTCACTTTTTTTGAGTAAATTTGCAGTCTCTAAACGTATTTAAGAAAATAAAATAAAAAACTGAATATCATGGAAAAACTCATCATTACCGCTGCCATCTGCGGCGCAGAAGTAACCAAAGAACAGAACCCCAACGTTCCCTATACCGTTGAAGAAATAGTGCGCGAAGCCAAATCGGCTGTCGATGCCGGTGCCGCCATCGTCCACCTCCACGTCCGCGAGGACGACGGTACTCCGACCCAGAGCCACGTCCGCTTCCAGGAGTGCACCGAGGCCATCCTCAAGGAGTGCCCCAATGTCATTCTGATTCCTTCGACCGGCGGTGCCGTAGGAATGACCCCCGACGAGCGTCTCGACTCGACCAACACCACCCCCATACCCGAAATGGCAACCCTCGACTGCGGCACCTGCAACTTCGGCGACGACATCTTCGACAACACCATGCCGACGATGCGTGCCTTCGGCAAACGCATGATCGAGAAAGGCATCAAGCCTGAATACGAGTGCTTTGAGATGGGTCACCTCGAAACCATCGTCCACATGGCCAAGAAGGGCCAGGTGCCCAGCGCCTTTGGCGTCAACGGTCCCGACGGCAAGCCTCTGCCCCTTGTCCCGATGCAGTTCAACTTCGTCCTCGGCGTGCTGGGTTGCGCTTCGGCAACGGTCGACAACCTGGTGTGGATGGCCAAGAACATCCCCTCAGGCAGCACCTGGACAGCTACCGGCATCGGCCGCAACGCCTTCACGCTGGCAGCTCCCGCCATCGTCATGGGCGGCAATGTGCGTGTAGGATTTGAAGACAACCTCTACCTCGAGCGCGGCGTTCTGGCCAAGAGCAACGGCGAACTGGTCGACAAGGTTGTCCGCATGGCCAAGCTGCTGGGCCGTCCCATCGCCACCAGCGACGAAGCTCGCGAAATACTGAGCCTGAAACGTTAACTTCGTACGAAAACGAAAACAAAACTTTAACTTCAGATACGGAACTTCGTACGAAAACGATAATAATAACAAAATGAAAAAGACTTTTATATTTGCTGCACTTTGCACACTTGCTTTTGGTGTGGCAGCACAATCACTGACGCCCACTGAGCAGATGAAGCGCGAATTCCGCCAAACCGTTCAGAAGCGCGACATCTCCAAACACCGCAACCCTAACATCCCACTCAGCAAGCAGGTGGCTCCCGAGGCCAAGCAATCCAAGGCCATGCCCAACGGACGCGTTTGGTTTCCGGGTGAATGGGAAGAGGTGAAGGCCATCACCGTGACACTTGCCTACGAATACATGCCCGCCACCAATCCGAGTTCTGGCTACTGGGCTGCCGACCCGATTGTTACCGGTGTGGCCCAATACTACAAATACTCAGGTGGATGGCAGGAACAGGGAATGGGCCCCTATAAGGGCGTCATCGACACCACTTCGTCCTTCGGCAACGTGTTCTTCTACCTTATCGACGCCATCCAGCTCGGCGGTGCCGAAGCATGGGTACGCATCGAGCAGGCCGAGGATTCGAACGTCGTCTACCGCAAACTGCAGCGCATGAACCTCCGCAGCGACAACGTGCGCTTCATCATCGGACCCGGCAACTCAATTTGGTACCGCGACTGCGGCCCCATCTGCTTCTACTATGGCGACCAGGACAGCGTGGGTATGCTCGACTTCACCTACTATCCCGGACGTGCCCTCGACGACTCGCTGCCGACCCTCATCAGCCAGCAGTACGGTCTGCCCAACTACATCACCCGCATCGAGTGGGAAGGCGGCAACTGCCTCGTCGACGGTGCCGGCATGGTCTTCTCGAGCGACGCCATCTACGAAAACAATACCGACTCCTATGGACAGATCACCTGGGACGGACATAACACCAACACAATCAGGTATACACAGGTTTCTCCCCTGACGCGCGCCCAAGTGCGCCAAGGACTGCACGACCTGCTCGGACAGCGCGCCACGCACATCCTGAAGGCCTACCAGTATGACGGTGGCACTGGCCACGTGGACCTCTATGCCGATGCCTGGGACGAGAACGGATTCGTATTCTCCATCATGCCCGATGTCTACAGCAGCTGGACAGACTACACGACAGGCAAACGCAACATCGACTCGCTCTGCTCGTACAAGTCGATTTTCGACCGCAACTACTACATTATGGGCGACATACCGTTCCCCAAAACCGACAACGGCGGCAACTTCAGCGGCCAGACGCAGTACAACAACAATTACACCCGCACCTATTCCAACCACACCTTCGTCAACAACGTCATCATGCAGCCCTGCTTCTCGCAGGTGGTAGACGGACAGCCCACGGCCGCATGGGACCGCGAGAACATCGAGGCTCTCAAGGCCGCCTATCCCGGCTATACCATCTACCCTGTCGACGTGCGCGATTTTGACGGCAGTGGCGGTGCCATTCACTGCATCACCAAGCAGATACCTGCCGACAACCCCATCCGCATCCTGCACAAGAACATCCACGGCACTGTCAACGCCATGCTGGGCAACAACATGCCCGTCAGCGCCATCATCACCAACAAGAGCGGCATTGCCAGCGCTGAAGTGAGATACCGCATCAACGAGGGCGAATGGCAGAGCACACCCCTCACCGCCAACGGCAACCGCTTCTACGGCGAAATGGCCACTGCCAACATTCAGCCCGGCACCACCGAAGACTCGACCGTAACGGTTGAATACTACATTTCGGCCACAAGCAACAACGGCAAGACCATCACCAAACCCATGACAGCAAATCAGGGTGGCTACTACTCATTCAACTTCACCAACCTGCTCGACACTATACCTGCAATAGACAGTTCCTTCTTCGACTTCGAGACCGAGCCCGTGGCTGCCGAGGACATCACCTTCGTGTTTGGCGAAAACTGGGTTGTCGAGGACACCACTGGCGTACGCGTGCCTCCCGTACTGGGCATCGACGACGTTGAGGTTGAGTCTGAAAAGGCTTTCGGCCAGTTCTATCCCAACCCGGCATCGAGCGATGCTAATATCCGCATCAATCTTGGCAACGGAGCCACTATGAATGTCAGCATCATCGACATGAACGGTCGCACCATCCACAGCACCGAGCTGATGAGCGCCGGCAACATAGTCTTCACTATCGATGCCAGCCGCCTACAAAATGGCATCTACAACGTTGTGTTCCAGAACAAAGAGCAGCGCGTCGTGCGCCGACTCATTGTCAAATAATGGATTTCATCGATTTCCATACACACCTGCCGACTGCGGAGGGAGTCATCTCCCCCCGCAGTTTTGGTATTCATCCGTGGGATGCCGAGAAGGAGGATGCCGACAGCTACGCGCGTTTCGTGACGAAATACGAACACACCTTCTGGGCTGCGGAACTCGTTGGCGAATGCGGGCTCGACAAGGCTTGCGCTGCGACATGGGAGAGGCAGATGCAGCTTTTCGAATGGCAGCTAAGGTTAGCCGAAGAGATGGGGAAACCCGTGGTGGTACACTGCGTTAGGGCCTTCAACGAACTTGTTGCACTGAGGCGACAATACAAAAGGCTGGCGATGGCCGTCCACGGATTCGTCGGCAGCAGCGAAATGGCCGACCAGCTGGCGCGCGAGGGAATAGTCCTCTCGTTCGGTGCCGCCATCCTCGACCCGCGACGCACGAAGGTCAGAGAGACTCTTGCCCGACTCCCCCACCCTTTCCTGCTCGAGACCGACGCCAGCGACTGTGGCATCGAAGCCGTCTACCAAACCGCCGCCGAAATCAGAACGACAACCACCT
Organism: Bacteroidales bacterium; assembly: GCA_017522065.1. Lineage (GTDB taxonomy): Bacteria > Bacteroidota > Bacteroidia > Bacteroidales > P3 > Colimorpha. The sequence continues at coordinate 235 of JAFXAD010000013.1, read as the reverse complement.
CCGCACTTGCCGACACAATAAAAAAGACCTATACGACGTTTATGTCAAAAACTGAATACGAAAAAAATTAACATTAACGTTAATTTTAACTTTAACATTAACCTTAACTTTAACTTCAGATACAGAACTATTGTCCCCCTCACTCCTCCATCACTTCTCCATCACTCCCCCTTCACTCCCCCTTCACTCCCCCTTCACTCCCCCTTCACTCCTCCCTCACTCCTCCTTCACCAAC
>JAFXAD010000012.1 GCA_017522065.1 Bacteroidales bacterium | reverse complement strand
TTTCTCTCTTTTTTTCTTCCTTTTTTTTCGGAATTACGGAATTACGGGATTACGGAATTACGGAATTACGGGATTACGGAATTACGGAATTGCGGTATTGAGTTTCTTTTAATTGGCTTTTACTGGGTAGGCTATTCGAACATGGTATATGCTCATCATGCGTTCCTTGAGTCGGGAGCGTACTTGAGATATGTCCTGTAGCGTGAGCGGACAGTTGTTGAGCTGGTTATGGGCCATTTTGTCGTCGATAATATTGTCGACCATGCGGTCGATGTTCTCCTTGTCGTGGATTTTGAGGCTTTTGCATGCTGCTTCGACCGAATCGACGAGCATGACGACGGCTGTCTCGCGGCTGAATGGGGTCGGCCCGAGGTAGCGATAGTCGGCAATATTTATTTCTTCGTCGGGGTGCTGCAGTTTGGCTTGGGCGTAGAAATATCCTGTCACTGTGGTTCCGTGGTGAGTGCGGATGAAATCGGTCACTTCGGCCGGAAGCTTGTATTTTTTTGCCAGCGTTATGCCGTCGCGTACGTGCTGTGTGATGATATGGGCGCTTTCCTCCGAGTCGAGATTGTCGTGAGGGTTGAATCCGTTGTTCTGGTTCTCAGTGAAATAGAGAGGCGCCATTATTTTTCCGATGTCGTGATAAAGTGCTCCGACTTTGGCCAGCAGCGCGTTGCCTCCGATTTCGTTAATAATATCCTCCGAAATGTTGGCCACTTGGATGCAGTGTTGGAAGGTTCCCGGAGCCTTCTGCGAGAGTTCGCGCAAAGCAGGGGTGTTGGTGCTTGATATTTCGAGGAGTGTGAGGTTTGTGGTCATGCCGAACATGCGTTCGAACAAGAAGATGAGCGGGTAGGCGAGGAGGGTGAGGATGGCGTTGATGAAGAAGATGAGGAAGCGCTCGGGCTGGATGTCGGTAAGCGATGTTTCGGTACTCAGCACGCCGGCGACGTAGATGAGCGAATAGGTGGAAAAAATCACCAACGCCACGGCAAAGAAGCTGCTGCGTTTCTCGAAGTTGCGCACGGTGATGATGCTCATCATACCAGAAACGAGCTGATAGAAAATGAATTCGTAGCTGTTTGGCACCATGTTTCCGATAATGATGACTGCCACAATGTGGATATAGAGAGCCACACGCATGTCGAAGAAAATCCTCATCAGTATGGGGACCATGCAGACGGGTGCTATCAGCACCAGCTCGGGGTTGGTGCGCACGAGCAGTGCCACAACAGCTGAAATGAAAATGACGATAAAGAAAGCAAAGGTCACCTTCTTGATGTCGTCAAGCATGGGGTGCTTGATGTTTTTCAGGAAGATGTAGAGTGCTACAAATGCGATGATGCACAAAAGGGCCTGTCCGACGTAGTGGAGCGTGACGTCGAATTCGGCCATCTCTCTGTTCGATTCCGTGTCCTCGAGCGAAGCCAATGTGAGTGCGATTTCTTCGTCGACGCGTTGCCCTTTGGCCACAATGAGCTCGTTCTGCTGCACCATCCGTGCCGAAAAGCTGGCTTGCGACAGTCGGCTGTCAAGCTCGAGTTGCGTGCGGTTGGCGTCGTAGACCAGCGAAGGCGACAGAATCGAGTCTATCAGCAAGGAAGCCATTTTGTTAGCGTCGGCCGAATCGGGAATGGTTTGTGCAATCATTTTTTTGACATCCTCTGGCGACATCAGTTTGCTCTGGTTGATTTCCCGACCGACATTGCCTTCAAGTACCACTACGGGGTGTGAGCCAAGGTCCATGTCGGCATCGCCGAGGTTGTAATATCCGTCGGAGTTGTATACGAGCGAAACGATTTGGCGTGCAAGCGACTGCGCCTGACCTCTCAATTTGGAAGCCTCCAGTTGGGCAAGCGACTTCTCACGAGCCTCCCTGTCATAGTGGAAGTATCTGGTCGATTCGCTTTTGATGCGTTCCAGCTCCTTGTTGCTCTCCTCTTCGGGTTTCAGGATTGTGAAGTCGTAGGGGGCATACAGATCGTCACCGTGCCAGAAAGACCCGACAGTGTATTCGTACTTCACACGTCCGAATTCGTTCGGAAACATTATCAGAATCAAGGTCACGGTTATGGCCATTATCGCAATAAGATATACGATGCGCAAATGGGATATGATGTATGAAACGAATTTCTTCATTTTGCTACTTATCTATTATATAATTAAATATCCACACACTGAAGGTGTGTTTAATCTTGCAAAGATACTAAAAAAGGTTGTATGGCGAAAAAAATATATTGAGACTCATGTCTTATTTATTTATACACAAAGACCGATAGTGTTGTCCTTTGTGGCAGATACGCGGCTGACACTTTGTCAGACGGTGTCACTCTGACAAGCATTTTGTACATTTTGGCACAGTTTATGATTAGGTTTTAATGTCGTTTCTAATAATGGCATAAAAGAAAAATAAACAAAATTAAAACATATTAATCATGAAAATTAAACCGTTAGCAGACAGAGTTCTTATCGAACCGGCCGAGGCAGAACAGAAGACCGCCTCTGGCATCATCATTCCCGACACAGCAAAAGAGAAACCGCAGCGTGGCAAAGTCGTCGCTGTTGGCAAAGGTACCAAAGACCATGAGATGACCGTCAAAGTAGGTGACAATGTGCTTTATGGCAAATACAGCGGCACCGAGATTGAGTTCGACGGCACCAAATATATGATTATGAAAGAAAGCGATATTTACGCTATTATCTAATCATCGAATCACATTCAATACAGTTACAAAATTTTTGAAAGGAACATTAAAATGGCAAAAGAGATAATATTCAATAATGATGCCCGCGAACAACTCCGCAAAGGTGTTGACGCATTGGCAAATGCAGTTAAAGTAACCCTTGGACCTAAAGGCCGCAACGTTGTTATCGACAAGAAGTTCGGCGCTCCCCAAGTGACCAAGGACGGCGTTACCGTAGCCAAGGAAATCGAACTTGAGAATGGTGTTGAGAATATGGGTGCCCAGATGGTCAAAGAGGTTGCCTCGAAGACCAACGACCAGGCAGGTGACGGTACCACCACCGCTACCGTTCTGGCTCAGGCTATCGTCAACACTGGTCTGAAGAACGTCACCGCAGGTGCCAATCCAATGGACCTGAAACGCGGTATCGACAAGGCTGTTGCCGCTATCGTTAAGGACATCAAGGCACAGAGCAAGGAAGTTGGCGGCGACATCGCCAAAATCCGTCAGGTTGCTACCATCAGCGCCAACAATGACAGCACCATCGGCGACATCATCGCTGAGGCTATGGAGAAAGTTACGAAGGACGGTGTCATCACCATCGAGGATGCCAAGGGTATCGACACCCACGTCAAAGTCGTCGAAGGTATGCAGTTCGACCGCGGCTACATCAGCCCCTATTTCGTCACCGACACCGAGAAGATGGAATGCACCTACGACAATCCTTTCATCCTTATCTATGACAAGAAGATAAGCACCATGAAAGACCTCCTGCCCGTGCTCGAGAAGGTTGTCAACACCGGCCGTCCGCTCCTTATCATTGCTGAAGACGTCGAGAGCGAGGCTCTTGCAACCCTCGTCGTCAACCGTCTGCGCGGCAGCCTGAAGATTGCCGCCGTCAAGGCTCCTGGCTTCGGCGACCGTCGTAAAGAGATGCTCGAAGACATCGCCATCCTCACCGGTGGTACCGTCATCAGCGAAGAGAAGGGCTACAAGCTCGAGGATGCCGACCTCAGCATGCTCGGCCAGAGCGAGAAGATCAGCATCGACAAGGACAACACCACCATCGTCAGCGGCAAGGGCGACAGCGCTGCCATCAAGGCACGTGTTGGCCAGATCAAGGCCCAGATCGAGAAGACCACCAGCGACTACGACCGCGAGAAACTGCAGGAGCGTCTTGCCAAATTGGCAGGTGGCGTGGCAGTCATCTATGTTGGCGCAGCCAGCGAGGTCGAGATGAAGGAGAAGAAAGACCGCTTCGATGACGCTCTGCACGCAACCCGCGCAGCTGTCGAAGAGGGTATCATCCCCGGCGGTGGCACGGCACTGATCCGCGCTGCTGAAAAGCTGAACAAAGTTAAACCCGAGAACGAAGACGAGAAACTCGGTATCGAGATTATCCGTCGCGCCGTCGAAGAGCCTCTGCGCATGATTGTCGAGAACGCAGGTCTGGAAGGCAGCGTCGTCGTCAACGAAGTCCGCAACGGCAAGGGTGACTACGGCTACAATGCCCGCACCGAGAAGTACGAGAAGCTGTTCGAGAGCGGCGTCATCGACCCCGCCAAGGTGACCCGTGTTGCCCTCGAGAACGCTGCCAGCATCGCCGGTATGCTGCTGACCACCGAGTGCGTCCTCTGCGACATCAAGGAACCCGAACCCGCAGCCCCCGCCAACCCCGGAATGGGCGGTATGGGTGGCATGTACTAAACATTTAGTGCAATATAATAGAAAAGCCTCGGTTGACAATGTCAGCCGAGGCTTTTTCTTTGATGACCAATTTCGTGACCTTACGAAAATGATATCGTAAATTATTCCCCCGCATTTTTAGCCAGCCATAGTTCAACCTTTTCCTTGACACCAGCGACTATTTCTTTTGCTTTGGGGTACAGATTGGCTGTTGAGGCCTCATCGTGGTTGAACATGTCTTCGTAGTCACCTGTCTGTCGAGACTCGAACAAAAAGCTGTAATCCCTACCGTAGGATGGTGGGAAAATACCGGTGCGAATGAAATGCAGTCCGAACATCTGCTTCACACCGTCATGCGACTTGGTGACTATACCGTTGGCGACCAGCAACGCACTCACAGCATAATAACAAGCGTAATACATACGGTTGGCGGCATTGTTGTAGTATTTGAGGGCAAAAAGATTCTCAATTTCGCCTAAAGTATTTTCGGCGCACTCCATCCTGTAGCGTACGATGTCGATTCTTTCCTGGTCTGTAAGCATGCTTAGAGTCTTATTCCATCGGTTTGTACATTGTCTCGGAAGGGGGTCATACGCGACTCCCACTGCGCTTTGGGGAACATGATAGGGTTGATGGCAACACCGCTGTTCCACTCAATGGGCATCGTGATGTCGTAAATCATTCCTCTGTCGTTATCCTCAATCACCGGCTTGTTGAAAATCACCAGCAGGTCTATGTCCGAGTCAGGACGCGCATCCCCTCGGGCCTCGCTGCCATAGAGCCACACCTCAATATCGAGCGGCAGTTCTGCGAGACCTTTTTTGATGGCTTCAGTGATGGTCGGACGTCTCATAATATCATTGTCTTTCGATTTGCAAAAATACATATTTTTTTCGATACAGCAAAATAAATTTTGCGGAATGAGGAAAAAGCTGTATCTTTGCATTTTGAAAATGAATGTTCAAGAACTGACATATTACCCCAAACCGAGCGATTTCTCAAAGGTTACCTTTTGGGATACCGACTTCTCACACATCGACTGGAAACATCACGCCAGCTTCGTTATAGAGCGCGTGTTTGGATACGGAACAGAGGAAGAACAACAGCTTGTTGTCAAGATGTACGGCTGGCCAATCGTTCGTGAATTTGAACACTCTTTCACCCCCAACGACTACAATAGAAATGCAAAGATAAACCTTCAAAAGATGATGGCCTATGCTTCACTATGAGACCGTCACGCCTTATCTTCGCAACACTCTGGCACGTTTGATGTCTGACCCTCGCTCTCTTTCTTTATTTCCTCTTTGTGGAGTCTACGTCTCGGCTTTTTTGTTCTCTCATACAATAAAAAAACAAATCTGTCGTTATAAAATAAAAATATCAACAATATGAATAGCGCGACATATGACAGCAATGCAATGAGCAATCTGTGGAATTACATTCAAGGACTGCCTCTTTCGTCGTCCGACCGTCGTTGGCTTGCCGATCGTCTCATAGAGAGTACTAAAGAAGATGAAAACAGTATCATTGCCGAAGCACGCAAGGCCATTGAAGAAATGCGCCGGCAGAGCGAGGAAAACGGCAACTCGGAAATGACACTCGACGAAATCAACGAAGAAATTCGCCAGGTGCGCCTCGAGCGTAAATAAGTCCAGAAATGAAACAATTCTACGCTGTTTTCGACACAAACGTACTTGTGTCAGCCTTACTCACCCGCAACACCGCTTCCCCGACCGTTGCTGTGCTTGACTATATTCTTGACCGCACCATCGTTCCCGTTTACAATGAGGAGATATTGAAAGAGTATAGCGAAGTGCTGCACCGTGAGAAATTTAACTTCGCTACTGCAAGGATAGAGGCGGTTCTTGCCATCATACGCAGTGGTATCGCTGTCGACCGTACCAATTCAGAATGGAATTTTCCAGATGCTGACGATAAAGTCTTCTACGAGGTTGCCTTGTCCATCGACGATGCATATCTTGTCACAGGCAACATCCGTCATTTCCCGCCAGTCAGCAAGGTCGTTACCCCAGCAGAAATGCTAATGATTATAGAGGGTAATGGTTTAAACAAATAATCGGTCAGTTTGCCAGGAACTCTTGATAGAGGGCCACCGGGCCAAGGTGCCATTTTTTTTTGTTAGAAAAATCTCTTTTCACCGTGTTTCAAATTTGAAAGGCCTCGAAAACACTCTTTTCAGCCGTTTTCAAAATCATTTGGCCTTCGCGACACTCTTTTCACCGCCTTTTGATTTCAAAACACCCTTGCGACACTCTTTTCACCCGTTTTCAAAATCAATTGGGACTCGCGAGACTCTTTTCGGCCAGTTCTAAAACAGAATGGGCTGTTCTAAACACACGTTGTATCCTTTTAAATGTTTGTTTGCACTTATTTTATGATGTCAACCAATCTGTCAAATCCATCCTTTCCTAATCCAACTTCAGTCAGGCTCTGCATTCTGATCTTTCTTCCAAGTATAAGACGGTTCTCTTGCTCCAACTTATTCCATATTTCGTCTCCAATAAACTTATGCCACTTGTTTTCCGAACGGGCAACGACAAAAACCTTGTCGCTATTGAATGCCAAATGTTGAATTAAAAGTTTGGTAAAGTGCTGAGATGGGAAGATTCTGCCGTTTGGAGCACTCTTATATTCCGTAGAGGCATATCCGACATACTGGATGACAGAAAGTTTCTCATATAACGGGTCGTGGTACAAGTTGGTTTTGGGCAGGTCCGCATGGTCTCTTAAGTCTTCAATGATATCATACCAATACCAATTATCGACAAACGCTTGTGCTTCCAGATAGCTCAATTCCAAACCTCCGCCTTTGATGTTTGAGCAGAAGAATGACGAAGTATTAAAACTCATTTGGTCAATCAGCTGCTTGTTGATAGCTTCGCGATAGTGTATGTCCATTGCGTTCGCCAACATATGGTTGGTTCTGTCGTTAAAGCCTGGATTAAGGCTCAATAAGACCACTTTTGAGGTTAATGGGTTCCCAATAAACGGTTTTGGCCACTTTTGAATTCGATATTCATATGGTTCCCCTTTGTATAAATTGTTGAATTCCTTAATGTATGGTTCATCACATTTTAAGACACATTTCGCTTCTTTATCATATAAGGTCGAGGGGCTTTCTATTGGTTTGACAAACTGAATAGAGCCATTCCACGGATTGATTTTTCTTAATTCCTTCTCTGTGATTGGTATTTTTTCAAAGGGAGTTGGATTACCCAATGCTTTTTTTAAGTCACTTATATCTTTTCCTTTAAAGTGTTTGATTACTCCATCATAGTAATCTTTTACAGGAACAAAGTAGGGATCTCCTATACGAGGGAATCTAAAGAGGCGCATTATTTCCTCCTCTAATAGGTCGACCAATTGTTTAAAGGTGAACTGGTCGTGAGAATAAAGTGCAGTAATGACTCCATTTTTCTCACCTCGAATTAATTCAATGTATTCTGTCAATGTCAGGCAAAAACGCGACTTCCTTTCCGGGTGTTCTTCACAATGTTCTTTCAAGGATTCATACAGGTTAAATCCATGATAGACACAATTTGCAATTTCCAGCAGTTTGTTTTCGTTGCTTGTGAAGTTAAATTCATCTCCGAGGTCGAAATAATCTCGGATATATCTTTGGGGTTCGAATAATGGTTGCATGTTGTTTTATAATTAAGAAATAAATGATTGATTAAATAACAAAACCATCACACCCCGCCGCAGTATTGCGACAGGTGCAGGCAAATGAATTAAAAACAAAGAGGAAATTTTTGTTCTCCGCTGCGCTATCGGAACGGCCACCGGCAGTTCCTTCATCCTCTCCGATTTCTTGTGCAATTCGTGGGGTAGGGATAAGAATCAGCGAGTTATGGATATTTGTTTTCATCGAGCTATCATCTTGGACGGGCGGATACGGTCGACAATGACCATATCATCCTCTACGTGGAATATGAAACACCAGCGGCGGTTATGGCTCACCATGCGGCGGGCCTTGGGATGGTATTGCCGAATGTCGGCCATCGTGCTCGGCCGGTAAAGGTCGGCATACACAGAAAGCGACATGACTTCATCGCGCATATTGGACACATATCGGTGCGCTCCCTCTCGGGACATCACCGTCTTCAGGTAATCCCTCAATTCCGCCAAATCGCGAAGTGCCGACTCCCGGAGCTTAACCTTGTATACTGTCGTAATACTCATCGACCATCTTATGCAAAATATCAAAATACTCGTCCACCTCCATCAGCTCGCTTTCAGGGGTCTTCCCAGCGGTTGGTTTGATGCTGGCAGGATTGCTGTTATGTCTTATGTGCGATGTGCGAACAGATTTTTTATTCTTTACTTTTGCTATTGTTTCCATTTCTGATTGTATTTCCTGTGTCTCTTGGTAGCGTTGCCATACCTCGTCAAAATACTCTTCCACTGTCATCAACTCGCTTTCGGGGGTCTTCCCTGCGGAGGGCTGGGAATCAACGGCTTTTCTGGCCTGGCGCAAGCGTGAGGAACGTGCCGTGGATGTGCTGTCTGTGTTGGTCAATGATTCCATATTCCGATTGTTTTCACGGTGCAAAAATACACAAAATAATTCACATGCAGAAATCTTTTTCGCCCATGTCGGAAAAAGTTTGTACTTTTGCAGCGTGTAAACCGCAGAATTTGCGGCTTATTAACCGCACAACAATTTGAATGATGCAAAAATATATCTACCATTCAACCTATTGGCCGACCTTCATTTGGGACAAAAACCTTATTATGGAGCGGCAGGCTGCCATCAACAAGATGGCAGGTCATCTTTTTGGCCGTTTGCACGACATTGGTCTCGACGCGCAGTTGCAGACTATGACGCAGATGGTGACCGACAACGTGGTGGATTCGTACTCGATAGAGGGCATCGCCCTTGATGCGGCGCAGGTGCGCTCGTCGGTAGCAAGACGGCTGGGCGTGGAGCAGCTGGTGCAGACCGAACCGTCGCATTATATCGACGGCATCGTTGAAATGATGCTCGACGCCACCACCAACTACCTTACACCCCTTACCGAAGACCGCCTCTTCGGGTGGCACTCGGCACTTTTCCCCAACATTCGAAGCGGCATACAGGGCATCGACGTTGGGCGCTACCGCCAGCGGGGAATGGATGTGGTGTCGGGGATGCTGGGACGAGAGAAGGTCCACTACCATGCACCGGAGCCGGACTTCGTGCCAGGCATGATGCAACAGTTCCTCAACTGGTTCAACGGTAACACCACAAAAGACTACATTCGCTCAGCCGTCGCACACCTCCACTTTGTGAGCATCCACCCCTTCGACGACGGCAACGGCCGCATCGCCCGCGCAATATCGGATATGGCCCTGTCGCAAGCCGACAACAGTCCGATGCGCTATTTCAGCATGTCGTCCCAGGTGAACCGCGAGAAGAAACGCTACAACAGCATCCTGGAACGGACGCAACGCGGAGACGGCGACATCACGGAGTGGCTCGACTGGTATCTCGGCTGTATGGGTCGTGCAATTGAAAGTGCCGAGGACAGCCTGTCGCTCATCATCCGCAAGTCCATCTTCTGGCAGAACCACACCTCGGACGGCCTCACCCCCCGTCAGCACACGATACTGAACATCTACCTGGACGGCTACGACGGTAAGCTGACCGTGAAGAACTACGCCAAGCTGGCCGAAGTGTCCACCGACACGGCCGCCCGCGACATGCACGAACTCGCCACCCGCGGCATCGTGAAAGCGAAGGAGGGTATGATGCGGAATGTGGAATACGAAATAATAATAAACAAATAGAGTAATATGCTACAGATTGGAACCAAGGCGCCGATGTTTGAGGGCGCGGACGAGAACGGGAATATCATCAGACTGACCGATTATGCCGGCAAGAAGCTGGTGCTCTACTTCTACCCCAAGGACAGCACGCCAGGCTGCACCAGCGAGGCCTGCGACCTGCGCGACAACTACCACCGCTTCCTGGCCCAGGGCTACGAGGTGCTCGGCGTCAGCCGCGACAGTGCCGCCAGCCACCAGAAGTTTATCGCCAAATACGAGCTGCCCTTCCACCTCATCAGCGACCCTGAACACAAGATACTCGAATCCTATGAGGCTTGGGGCGAGAAGAAGAATTATGGTAAAGTCACGATGGGCACCCTCCGCACCACCTACGTCATCGACGAGCAGGGTACCATCGTCGACGCCATCGGCAAAGTGAACACCAAAGAACACACCAAACAGATTTTGAAATGACACTGCAGGAAGCCATCGTCGCACGCCACAGCGTGCGTCAGTACAAGAATCAAATTATAGAAACCGAGAAGATAGAACAGCTGCGTGCCGCCATCGATGAGGCCAACCGTACGGCGGGGTTGCACATGCAACTGGTGACCGACGAGCCAGAGGCCTTCGCCCACGGGCTGGCCAAGTACGGCAAGTTCAGCGGTGTGAGCAACTATATAGCACTCGTCTGCCGCAAGGGGCTGGACGAGCAACTGGGCTGCCGCGGCGAGCGCGTGGTGCTACTGGCACAGACGCTGGGACTGAACAGCTGCTGGGTTGGCTTGACCTTCAGCAAGCAACCTGACCGCTACACTATCTGTGACGGCGAAACGCTCCGAGGCGTCATTGCCCTCGGCTATGGAGCCACGCAGGGTGTGCAGCATCCTGTGAAGCCTATTGAGAAATTCTACAAAGCACCTTCGGTCGACATTCCTGAATGGTTCCGTCGCGGTGTTGAAGCCGCGGTGTTGGCTCCCACGGCAATGAATATGCAGAAATTCGAGTTCGAATTGCTGTCCGACGGTCGTGTGGCAGCACGCACGCGCTTCACGCTCATGGGTTCATATCTGAAGATAGATCTTGGCATAGTTAAATGTCACTTTGAACTCGGAGCCGGTCGTGAGAATGTCCGCTGGGCATAGCATCAATTCCGCCAGAGGCGTAAATACTGACGCGGGTCTGGTTTTTATCGTAAAAAAAAGTGGCAAACAACATAGCTTGCCACTTCTTTTTTTTGAGCGATTGGTTTGGCTTACTGATTGTCAGAATTCGAACGGGACCTTCACGACGCCAGGACCGTAGATGGTCTTGAAGTCGTCGCGCATTGAGATGACATGGTAGCCGGCAGCACGCCACTGTTCGCCGAGGGCGAGGGCCTTGTCGCGGTTGGCATGGTCGCGCGCATCGTCGTCGGCGATGAGCATGAAAGCAGCTGATTTCAGACGGTTGGAGAGGCAGTAGTTGTGCATGGCAGCATCGCCGCCGCTGTTGCCGAACGACAGTACCGGCACTTTGCCAATCTCCTGCGAAATCTGCAGCACCTTGTTGGTTTTGAGGTTTTTGATGATAAGCTCGTCGGTACGGACAATCTCCTCTTCGCGCCCCATGGTGTAGTTGACGCCCTCAACAGCACCCTGGCTGGAAGATACAAGCTTGACATCCATGCCGATGACGCGGTTGGGCTCGATGCCGAGACTCTCGACCAAGGCGCGGCAGATGAAGCGGTCGGAACCAGAAACGACATAGTAAGTGAATCCGTTGTCCTCAAGATAGTCAAACACCTCGAGCATAGGCTTGTAGAAGCTCTCGGCATACGTCATGCCGACGAAGCCATTGGCAGAATGCTTGGCATAGTCCTTGACGTAGGCGTCGAATTGGGCAATAGTCATTCCGGCGTATGCCTTGGCAGCGGCGCGGGCATGTATCATGTCGAAATGGTCGGGCAGGGGAGTGCCGTTGCGGACAAAGTCACGTATCTGTTGCGCTGCCTGTCGCACATCGTCGGGGGCGTGGTTGCCGTAGGCAGTATCGTCCAGCACGCGGTATTCCAAGAGGTTGTACTCGAAGTAGGTGGGGTACAATTCGCCGATGAAGGTGCCGTCCATGTCGAACGTGGCAATGCGGTCTTTCTGTGGAATGAAGTTTGCCGAAGCAGGGTTTGTGACGTCCTCTACATATTGTTGAAGGGCCGTAAGAGCCTCGCACTCGTTCCACGAGGCGAAATAATGTTTCGCCGTCGGTTCGGGCGTCTCTTTTGTGCATCCAACAAGGAGTCCCACAAAGAAAACGGCAATCAGAAAAAACTGTTTTTTCATATTAAATCTGTAATTTTAAAATGTTTAACGCCAAACGTGGAGTTCCGTTTGGCGTTGCAAATATATACAAAAAGTCACTATGCTTTATGACTTTATTTCAAGATTTTAAGGATTTGTTTGTCTGTCGCCGACGGCAGTTTTTTATGCAAGTGTTCCATCATCAGCGAGTGCGATTCGTCGGGGGTGTGGTTGCTGAAACAGGATTCTGTTCCTATGAGCTGCTCGGGCGTTGTGAGCAGCGAGAGTCCCCATCCGTATTCGTGACCGTGCTTGTCGCGCGGATAGACGAAATCCTCGGTGACGATGCGGCACGCCATCTGCAGGTGAGTGACATAGCCGTCGAAAAGCGAGCGCATTTTGGGTCCCACCAGGCCGCATGCCGAGCGCAAGTCGCGGCTAACCATGCTGCCCCGTTCGTGCAGAGTGTCGAGGATAGCCTCGCAGATGGCTCCTTTTTCGGTTTCGGCAGACATTGGGTACGAGCTGCGGCGCCAGTTGCAGAAGTCGGGCCACCACTTGAGGCTTATGAATCCTGCCTTGCCAGCAAAGAACTTGCCGTAGACGCAGTTGCCATCGGCAATTACAGGGCCTTTCCACCTCCATAGCGGCCACTCCCAGCCGCCGTCGGGCAACACCGTGTAGCGACATTCGTCGGCCATCATTGCGTCGGCGCTGAAGCCTCTGATGCCGCTTTCGAGCAACGGCAGGAATCCGACCTCTTGAATGCATTCGATAAGTTCTTGGCACGTATGTATTTTGTGATTCATACAGTCCGCTTTATTTCAAGTTGATAAGAGGCAAGCTGTTGCCCATCATATAGGTCGGCATCTTGCCGTCCCATTTCTGCACTGCCTCGTATTCGACGAGTTTGGGGTTGCTTTCCAGAGCCTTGGCTTTGATGCGGATAGCTTCGGCATCGGCTTCGGCGCGGATTTTGGTCTGCTTGGCCTGTTCCTCTATTTGAATGGTCACGTTCTTGGCTTTGAGAGCCTGCTGCTCGGCCACCTGTTTCTCTTTGATGGCATTCTCGAAATCGTCGTCGAAGTCGATGTCGACAAGCTGGAACTGGATGTTGAGGAAATAGTTGCTGTCGAGTGTGCGGCGCAGCGTGTTCTCTATCTCGCGACGGACGGCATCACGGTTCTCCACAATTTCGGTGGCGGCAAAATTGCCGAAAGCCTCCTTCATGGCCGAACGGATAAACGGCACGACAACGCGGTTGTGGTAGTCGTCGCCCACGTTGCGGATAAGGTTGTTAACGTTTTCGCGCACGAGGTCGTAGTTGATGGTGTACTGCACCTCCGAAGTCTGCACATCGCGAGTGTATGAGTTTTCCTTGCCGTCGAATTTTTTCTGTTGGATGTTAACCTTTTTAACTGTCTGGATGAAAGGTATTTTAACATGCAGTCCGTCTTCGATGACGTTGGGCGAGATTTTGCCGAAGGTGCTTAGGACACCCCGTTCGGTCGATTTGATGGTGTAGAACGACGAAAACACAGTAATCAGCAGCAGTAGGCACAGCAGCGAAAGCAGTGCGATCTGTCCCAAGGACATTTCTTTGATACTCTTCATATTTTTGAATTTTTGGGTTGTGAAAAAAGTTTTATTGTTCAATCAATTTGAATCTCATGCGCCAAGTGCCAGTTTCGGCGTTCCAGTCGTGCGACAGGATTTTGAAAGTGCCGATTTCCGATGTATTGCCGACATGAGTGCCGACACATGCGCACAGGTCGTAGTCGCCGATGCGCACGAGGCGCAGCGTCGCGCTGGCATCGTCGGGCAACTTGCCGAGGTCCACTTCGGGCGGCACCTCGTCGCGACTCACAAACTCGTAGCTTACGGGCAGTCCTTGCCGGATAACCTCGTTCACACGGCGTTCTATCTCCTCAATCTGTGCCTCGGTGGGGCAGGAGGAAAGCATGTAGTCGCATTTGCTTTTCTTGCGTTCAATGTGTGCGTTGCGCGACCGCGGGCAGCCGAACATACGCACCATCGTCTGGTTCAGGATGTGCTCCGCCGTATGCATCGGTGGGTACTCTTCTTTATTATGGGCATTTAAAACCGGTTCTTGTTCCATATAATTGTTTACTTTTAATTTTTAATTTTTATTTTTTCAATTCTCTTTATAATTTACGCATTCCCAGTCGACTGGAGTGAAGTCGCTGGTGTCGTCCATGTAGTCGGGGTCGGGCATGTACCACCAGAGGCCTTCAAAGTATTCGCGCAGGCGCTTGTCGCGGAACACGTGGCCGCGGTTGGCGAAGGGCAGGTTGCGAATGACGCGCTGACGGAAAGCCGGGTCGGCGGGTACCACGGTCTGTCCTTCGTGGGGGATACACAGCAAAACCCTGGACGAACGATCGTAGCTGCCGCCTATGCGGAACGTCTTGTTCGCGTAGTTACTCATCCCATCGATGCCGACCGCCTCGATACGAAGCTCTGTTGCGGGATGGAAATTGGTTGTGTGGAGCCTGATGGCGCCGTTGCGGAGGCTCACCTCGGTACAGGAGTCGCCGAAGCGGTTCGAGCGTCGCAGTTTGCCCATACCCTCGCCGACGGTGAAGGATGCACCGGCAAACGCACTGTCGTAGACAACGAAATGCTTGGCCGTGCTGTCGGCACGGATGGTGAGTGTGAAGTCGTCAATCTTGCCTCCGGCCCAGCGGGCGGCGGGCGTCAGCTTGTAGTCAACAAGGTACGGGAAGCCCACACCTGTGGACATGCGGTAGACATAGGTGTGGTGTACGCGGTTGAGGCCCGGCTGGAAGTCGGCGTCGAAGTAGTAGACGTAGGCGAAGGGGATACCGGCATCGTAATCTATTGGGACGTTGTAAGCGGATTTCGGGTCGGCGTTGGCGGTGTCGTAAAGCCAGTTGTTGTCCCACATGTAGTAGCGTTTCAGGTCTTTGACCTTCGTTAGCGGCAGCGTGTCGGCCACGCATACGGCGTTGTTGTACTCCAGCTGCCGACCGTTCATCTCGACGGTGAAGAGGCTGATGCTGGGGTGGCGGCCGTCGGGGTAAAACTTGTAGTCATAATTGTATGGCGGGTCGGCCTCAAATCCCATGGTGAGGCGCTTGGCGGGGCCTGGGTTCCAGAACTCGTACTGCACATCCACGCGGGCCATCCCGTTGTCCATCAGACTGATGGTCAGCACTTCGCGTCGCACACTGATGTCCGTCTCCTGCAGTGGAACGAGCTGGTTGCCTTTGGTGTAATAAGTGCCGTCGTTGGCTTGGACCTGCGACATGACTCCGAGGAGCAAAACAACGCAAAGTACTATATTTCTGAAAATTGACATTCTGTTTTTATGTGATTAAATATTTATTCTTAGCTGCTAATGGCCACAGTACACAAGTCTGCGAAACTTGATGAATAGGTTTAAGAGAGCTTCTTTTGTATTAAAAAACGTCATGTGTTTTTAAATATTGTATACTATTCTTTATGTAGTCAAAAAAAGTTTGTACTTTTGCAAATCTGTATGGAATTCAATAATTAATTATAACTATATGAAAAAAACCATTTTAACTATTGCAACTATGGCATTAATGGCTACCGGTTGTCAGAAAAAAACCGAGTTGACGTCGGGTATCGACCTCAACAACCTCGACACAACGGCTTCGCCTGTCGACGATTTCTATCAGTATGCATGTGGCGGATGGATGGCCTCGCATCCTCTCGATGCCGAGCACAGCCGCTACGGCTCGTTCGACTTCCTTGCTGAAGAGAACCAGAAGCAGCTCCGCACTATCATCGATTCTGTCTCCGCACAGAACAACAAGAAAGGCTCAATAGCCGACAAAATCGCTACACTTTACAACATCGGTATGGACAGCGTCCGCCTGCAGGAGCAGGGTGCCGAGCCTCTGAAACCTTATCTCGACGAAATCAATGCCCTTAAGACTCGTGAAGACATCTGGGCCGAGGTGTTGAAGATGCACCATCGCGCCAACCACGTTCTTTTTGGCGTCTTCGGCGAAGCCGACAAAGACGATGCCAAGCAGTGCATCGCCTGGGCTTACCAGAGCGGCCTCGGTCTTGGCGACCGCGACTACTACCTGACCGACGAAGGCAACAACAAGAATATCCGTGCCGGATATATCGACCTCATGACCAAAGAGTTCGCCCTTGCAGGATATGACCAGATGAGCGGCATCCGCGCCGACAAACTCGCTTCGATGGTTATGGGTCTTGAGACCCGCCTTGCCAAGAGCCAGAACACACGTCTCGAGAACCGCGACCCGTTTGGCACCTTCAACCGCTACACCGTCGAAGAGGCCAACAAACTCGCTGCCAATATCGATTGGAAAGGCTATTTCACCGAGATGAATATCATGGAAGGCATGAAGACCTTCAACATCGCCCAGCCTAAATATTTCGAGGAAGTCAGCCGCGTACTTGCTGATGCTGACATTGAAACCCTTAAGGCTTACTTCGCTTGGCACGAAATCAACAGCGCTGCTTCTTACCTCAGCGACGATTTCGTCAACGCCAACTTCGACTTCTACGGCAAGCTGCTCAGTGGCCGCGAAGTCAACCGTCCCCGCTGGAAACGCGTCACTTCGACTGTTGACGGTGCCATGGGCGAAGCCCTCGGACATCTCTATGTCGAGAAATATTTTCCCGCAGAAGCCAAAGAACGCATGAAGGTGCTGGTTGAAAACCTGATGACTGCCCTCGGACAGCGCATCGACATGGCTACCTGGATGACCGATGTCACCAAGAAGAACGCTCACGAGAAGCTCTCCACCATTCTGGTCAAAATAGGCTATCCTGACAAATGGCGTGACTATAGCGGTCTCGAAATCAAAGACGACAGCTACTATGCCAACATCGTACGCAGCAACATTTTCGACATGGACTACATGCTCAGCAAGATCAACAAGCCCGTCGACCGCGACGAATGGCAGATGACTCCTCAGACCGTCAACGCCTACTACAACCCCACCACCAACGAAATCTGCTTCCCCGCAGCTATCCTGCAGCCCCCGTTCTTCAACATGAAGGCTGACGAAGCTGCCAACTATGGCGCCATCGGAGTTGTTATCGGACATGAGCTGACCCACGGTTTCGACGACCAGGGCCGCAACTACGACAAAGACGGCAACCTCGCTGACTGGTGGACCGCACAGGATGCTGAGAACTTCACCAACAACGCCCAGGTTATCGTCGACGCTTTCAATGCCGTCAAGGTTCTTGAGGACGGTGGCAACGGCCAGCCGCTCTATGCCAACGGCCAACTCACACTCGGTGAGAACATTGCCGACAACGGCGGTATCCATATCAGCTATCTGGCCATGCAGAACGCCAAGGCAAAAGGCCAGCTGAACAAGGATAACATGGACGGTTTCACTCCCGAACAGCGTTTCTTCCTTGCTTACGCAGCAGTGTGGGCAAGCAACATCCGCGACGAGGCCAAGTTGCAGCTGACCCAGATGGATGTCCATGCACTTGCATGTAACCGCGTCAACGTCACGCTGCCTCATATTGGCGAGTTCCAAGAGGCATGGTCTGTCAAACAGGGCGACAAAATGTGGCTCGATCCCGACAAACGCGCCCAGCTTTGGTAGTATATCATCACACGAACAAAATGCCTGCAAAAAAAATGCAGGCATTTTTTTTATCATTAAGTTGATAATATTCATTTTGGTCACAATTTTTCAACCCGTTTCGCGTTCTCCAGTAAAAGAAAAATTATGGGTATAATCATAACGACAACGGATTCCATTGAAGGAGCAAGAATTATACGCTACATAGACGTTTTGCGTACAAGCGTTGTGGTGGGAACAGACATTGCGCTGACGGACCTTTTCGGCGGGTCGAGTGCGAAGTATCGCAACAAGCTCAATTCGTCATACGACCGTGCTATGAGAGACTTAAAGCTTAAAGCACAGGCTTGCGATGCCGATGCCGTAGTGGGACTGCACACTGATTTTGAGGAGATTTTCGGCAAGGGGAAGACACGATTTGTTGTTTCGCTGGTTGGCACGGCCGTGAAGTTGGACTGTCCATTGTGCGACAAAGTAGCGGTCGACAACGATGCCGTGTCGCTCTCGATGCTACGCAGGAATCAGCTTGTTCTTTCGCTAAGAAAGAAATTCGAAAAGGACAATTACTCGCCGAACGAGAGCGATTGGAACAATATACTTACATATTCGCTTACGGAAATTGCTCCGCAGATATACGACCGCTACCTGTCCATTGCGCGCGAGACAATCAGCAATATGCCATTGTCCGAGAAGAAGTTGATGATGGAGAATTTCATGCCTTTTCTCAGAAGTATGGAATTCGAAGAGGCTGTCAATGTGGTTTATGCAGACATAACGACCGCTCCTTATTGCACTGCTGACATAATAAAACAATGCAATTTGTTCTGCCCGGAAAAGATTGTCACTATGCTGCTTCCCGAAAACAAACATTTCATCATATCGGTGTTGGGAACGGACAAGACAAGATACACAAGAGAAGACTTGCGCTTGATGAAACAGATAGAATCGTATCTTGACAACCTGCCCGACACGGGACACTACATCGAGGGTCGTGACGGATTGTTCGGTAAGAACGGGACTATGCTCGTCTGCGAACGTGGCCACACCACGGCTGTCGAGCTTGGAGGACACTGCACCGAGTCGCTCGAACGTGGCTTGGGCATTTGCAACCTAAATGTCAAAGGCATTACCGAGGCCGAAGTTGCTCAGATAAACCAGTACAAGGAAAAAATCGCCGTGCTGTCGAACTTGCTCAGCAACGACTGAACCAGTTTGATGTCTATGAGATTTTATTTAATGAAATATAATTCGTAATTTTGCATATTCAATCAGAAGTTATCTAATCAATATATGAAGCGTTTTTTTATTTTAACCATCGCTTTAATTCAATTGTGTGATTTCGCTCTTGCTCAGAAGAATATCACAATAAAAGGAGTGGCCGAAAACGGTGTTGGCCGAAAAGTGGAGCTGTATAAATTGGCCGACCAAATTTCGCAACGCGAGGTCTTGTTGGATTCGTTCCGCATATCGGACGACAAACGTTTTGACCTCCGTTGTTGGTCTAATTATCCTTTGATGGTCACTCTGCAAATTGAGAATTATTCACAGTCCTTCTACGTTGAACCAGGAAGAGATTACGAAATCATTATACCACCTTTCAATTGGAATGTTGACGAAGACAGGAATGTTTTCTTTGACCCCGAGCCGCTTCCGCTTCTTTTCCAGAACATTCCGAGCAACGACATAAATCTTCTGATTGACAGCATAGACCGTGTAATTGCTGATTTTATTGAAGATAACTTGTTCTATTTTGACCAAAAGTTCAAGCCGTCGTCGTATTTCTTTGACAGCCTGATTGAAACCGTCAACAGACTTTGTCCGGATACCACTAACGAATTTGTTAATCGCTACAAGACATACCAGCTTGCCGAGATGAAATACAATATGCGTTTTGATTCGCGCAAAAATTTAATAAACAGATTTATACGCAATCATCCTATTTTGTATTACGACGAGAACTATATGTCGCTCTTTACCTCACTCTACGCCAACAGTATATCGAAAGGGACCAAAGACATTTCTGTATATCGTTTGTCACATTGGGTCAACAATCTCGATTTGGACACATATATTGATTCGGTCGGTATGGACCCATTGCTAAGGCACGAACAGATTCGTGAACTCGCTGTCTTGCAGGCACTGAACGAATCGTACTATAATTATAAGTATTATGACAACGAGATGGTTGTCAAGATGATTGAAAAACTTGCTTCCCGTACGAAATTCCCCGAGCACAAGATTTTGGCCAAAAACATCATCGAAAGTTTCACTATTTCGTCAGAAGAGCAGGAGGGGGGAGACAACTTGTCATACGTGTTGCCCGATGTTGAGAAAAAACTTGTTTCGTTGGACAGTCTAAGAGGCAAATGGGTCTATATGGCTTTTGTCCGCGTCAACGATCCCAATTCGTTGTCCGAAATCGAGACTATGGCCCATTTCAAAGAACGGGTGTGCAGACCGGAATACAATGCAGAGTTTGTCTCTATTGTATGCGACAGGGAATTTCAGAAAATGTTCCATTTCCTGAAAAACTCGCGTCGCGTCAACCATTACGATTGGACCTGGTTACACTTCAATGGCGATTACGACCTGTTGCGTCATTTCCGGATTACGACATACCCATGGTTTGTCCTGATCGACCCGGATGGAAACATATACAGTGACATAACCCCTGCGCCGAGTACCGGTTTCCTCCTGAATGCGCCATGGCTAAGAAAATCAGCCGAAGACACGCAAAGAAGTGGATTGTTCAATAGATAAAAATTTACACAAAATAAAATGATAGATAATAAATTACAAAAAGCCGTATCAGAGGCATTAAAAAATCTTTACAATATAGATACACCTGCCGAAAACGTTGTTTTGCAAAAAACTAAAAAGGAGTTTTCGGGAGACTATACGATTGTTGTATTCCCATTTGTCAAGCAGGCTCGCAAATCGCCAGAAATGGTTGCCGGCGAGTTGGGTGAAGCTGTGAAGAACATGCTGGAGGAAGTGTCTGACTATAATGTCATAAAAGGATTCCTTAATTTCACTGTCAGTGATGGCTACTGGACCTCGTATGCCGACAGTATAAGTACAGATACCCATTTGGGGATGACAGCACCGAACCCCAATGATGCACCCGTTGTCATTGAGTATTCGTCGCCAAACACCAACAAGCCGCTGCATTTGGGCCATATACGAAACAACCTGCTGGGCTGGTCGGTATCACAACTGTTGACAGCCAATGGCCGAAATGTCAAGAAGGTGAACCTTGTCAATGACCGTGGAATCCACATATGCAAGTCGATGTTGGCATGGCTTCGTTTTGGCAATGGAGAGACGCCGGAGAGTTCCGGACTCAAGGGCGACCACCTGGTTGGAAAGTATTATGTCGAATTCGACAAACATTATAAGGCAGAAATAAAAGAACTTATGGATAAAGGGGTAGAGGAGGAGCAAGCGAAGAAGGAGGCCCCATTGATGATTGAAGCCCAGAAGATGCTTAAACGCTGGGAAGAGGGTGACAAAGAAATCCGAGCCCTGTGGGAGAAGATGAATTCATGGGTATATGCCGGTTTTGACGAGACGTACAGAAAAATGGGTGTCGGCTTTGATAAAATATATTATGAGTCAAATACATACCTTTTAGGGAAAGAGCTTGTTCAAAAGGGATTGGATATGGGTGTCCTGTATCGCAAAGAAGATGGTTCTGTATGGTGCGACCTTACTGACGCGGGATTGGACCAGAAGTTGCTCTTGCGTAAAGACGGTACCTCGGTATATATGACCCAGGATCTTGGTACAGCGTTGCTTAGACAACAAGAATTTGGAGCAGACCAACTCATCTATGTCGTTGGCAATGAGCAGGACTACCATTTCCAGGTACTCAAAATTGTACTTTCACGATTAGGATTCGACTGGGCAGACAAAGTCTATCATCTTTCGTACGGTATGGTTGAACTGCCAAACGGAAAGATGAAATCGCGCGAAGGCACTGTCGTCGACGCCGACGACCTCATCGAAGAGATGGAGAAGACTGCCGAAGAGATGTGTCGTGACCGCGGCAAGAACGACGACATGACACCCGAACAGCTAAAGGAATTGTACCATATACTTGCTCTTGGCGCATTAAAGTACTTCATCCTTAAAGTCGATCCGACAAAAACGATGCTCTTCAACCCGGCAGAGAGTATTGACTTCAACGGTAACACAGGTCCATTCATACAGTACACCTATGCACGTATCCGATCCATAATCCGCAAAGCAATAGGAGAAAAGGGTATTGACCTGAATGCCAACCCCAAGGATGTTGTCCTAAACGACAAGGAACGTGAGGTGATAAAACTCCTGCACGACATATCTTCAACAGTCTCGCAGGCCGCTGCATCGTTCAGTCCGGCTATGATTGCCAACTACACATACGATCTTGCCAAGGCCTTCAACAGCTTCTATCAAGACACCCCGATACTGCGTGAAAGCGATGCCAACAGAATGCTGTTTCTCGTCAAGCTTTGCAACGCCGTCTCGTTGGCCATAAAGAATATGATGTTGATTCTTGGCATTGAGGTTCCGGAGAGAATGTAACAAGTTGTAATCATCTATTCACAAAAAATAATAATCTGATGTTTTTTACAGAAGATATTACGTTGTCGACAATACTGTGTGACGAGGACGATTACCTGACCCTTTGGGGCTTGGCACGTTTGTTCCAAGATGTAGCCCTGGCACATTCCGAAACGTTGGGCGTTGGATATTATGGTTTGAAATCACTTGACAAAGCGTGGATTCTTACTCATGTGTATTACAATGTTTTACGTTTGCCGATGGCAGGGGAGAGGTTAACCTTGCGAACATGGGCTAAACAGGACAACGGTCTGATTGCTCCACGCGACTATCAGCTTATTGACAGCAATGGCGTTGTATGTGCTTCATCGTCTTCAAATTGGGTTATTCTTGACACCAACAGCCGCAAAGTGACTCGCCTTGGTGAGATTATTAAAGTCTATGATAAAGAAGCTGTTGATTCAACAAAGTATTCGAAACTTGAAAAACTCAAGATGCCGGATATGATGGATACTTTAAAGAAAATCGATGTTCCGTTTTCGTCAATCGACCATACTTATCATGTCAACAATGCTGAGTATATAAAATGGATTTGTGACAGCATACCTGAAATTTGCAAACCTCGTGAAGATAAGCGTCCGGAAATATCGGAACTCATGATAAATTATCTTCGCGAAACAAAATATGGTGATGCTAACGTAATGCTTTTACACAAAGAACAAGACGAAACCAAATACTTTCAGATTTTGAATTCTAATGGAGTTTCGGTGAATGCATTTGTAAAACTATGAGCACCTCTAATAATAATTTATAACGGCGAATTGTACGAATTAAACGAATTGATATTTAGAAATTTGTTTTGCAAGCAAAACGCGAATTAAACGATTTATTGAGGTTATCAAACGGCGAATTAAACGAATTGAGCGAATTAATATGTTGCCATTAAGGATTTTGTTTTGCAAGCAAAACGCGAATTAAACGATTATTAGAGGTTATCAAACGGCGAATTAAACGAATTGAGCGAATTAATATGTTGCCATTAAGGATTTTGTTTTGCAAACAAAACGCGAATTAAACGATTTTTAAAGGTTATCAAACGGCGAATTAAACGAATTGAGCGAATTAATATTGCCATTTCATTAATCAAAAACCGTCAGAAAGTAGGACAATACAGACTGACGGTTTTCTTATTTCAAAATAGTCTACTTAACATAATTGGAATAATGAGAATTTTAAACCATCAAAAAAACGCCTTGATTAGAGGCGTTTTTTGGGTTAGTTTCAAAGCTGAGTTCTATGAATCGGATTTGATTTCCGGAGTCGAATTTAATTCAATGTTTGAAATTAATTTTCAGTTTGAATTAAATTTTCAATTTCGAATTATTGTCCAGCTTCGATTGTTGCGATACGTTGTTGAATGGCTTTGGACTCGTTGTACATCTCAAGGGTCACGTAGCATGCGTTGAGAGCTTTCAGGCAGCTATAGAGATTCGGACGATGCTGAGCCTTAGCGTTTTCGTCGAGAGCGTCGATGTAGTTGATTGCGGAATTCAGGTAAGGAATTGCTTTTCTCAGGTATTCGTTACGTTCTTCGGTAAGTTTGTCCATGAGTGCTGTTGCTTCGTCCGAATAGTCGCCGGCGGCAATCATTTTGTTGATGGTTTCGTTTTTCTCGGAAGCGCGGTTGTTCATCATACTGCCCATACCGTAGTTGGCTTCGAACTGGTTGGGTTGTATTTCGGACGATTCCTTGTACATTTGTTCAGCCTTTTCATAGTCTCCAGCTTGGTCGTGGATGCCAGCTGCAGCACAGAGCAGAGCTGTGTAGTTGGGTTTGCCCTTGCTTTCTTCAACAGCTTTGTTGGCCAGTTCAATACCTTTGGCTTTGTTGCCGGTCCAGATGTATGCTTGTGCAAGAAGAAGGTTTGCGCCTGGGTCTTCGGGTATGGCTTTGGTGTAGCGTTCGGCAGTCTTAATGACGTTAGCGGTATCTTTTGCATCTTTGTATACTCCGTACATGACGGTGTAGACATGCTGCATGCGAGGTTTGAAATCGTCTTTGACAGTGGGGCGACGAACCAGAGGGCCATAATGTTTCTTTACGCCTTCGTTGTCTTTAAGCATTTGGCAGCAGTAGCCGGCAATGTAGCGTGATTCGTTGGAGAGGTCGGCTTCGCCGGTGTTGTTGAAAACCTTGATTGCTTTTTCGGAGAAGTCAAGAGCTTCTTTATATTTGCCATCGTTGAAGAGTTTGATGCTCTTACTGTAGTAGTCAGTACCTACCATGCTGAAGATGTACTTGAGGTCGAAATCTTTGTCCTTGTCGAGCTCCTTGCAGCGCAGAGCGGCATTATATGCTTTTTCGCACCATTCGGGGTCGAGGTCTTTGTATTTGGATTTTGGTTTGTCGGCTTCGTTGCCAATCTGGCTGTAGATAAGTCCTGCATAGTACCAAGTTTTGGCATCGTCTTTTGTGTCTTCGTGGAGACAAGCTTTGTCGATGGCAGCCTTGGCTTTGTTTAAGTAACCTCTTTTGAGGTCAGACATTGCGCTCTGAACGTTCAGGGTTTGTGCATTCACGGCAAAACCGAGAGAGAGAAGCGCTGTAAACAATGCGATTTTTTTCATTTTAATAGGTGTTTTAGTGTTATTTTCCTTTATTTGTATTTTCGTATTATGGAATATTGTACGATTAAGATTTATTAAGTAATAGAGACTTTATTGTTGAGATGTCTCCCCTTCCGATTCGGTGTCGGTCGGGTTTTCGATGTTGCTGGGTTCTATCGGGTTGCCTTCAGGGTCGACTGCGTCGATGTTTTCGGAGGGTTGTTCGTCGCTTTCAAATTGGGCATCGACCTTGGTGATAGAAGCGATGGAATCTTTGCCTCTGAGGTTGATGAGTTTGACACCCTGTGTTGCTCTGCCCAGGACACGAAGGTCGGCGACATGCATTCGGATTGTTATTCCAGAGCGGTTGATGATCATCAGGTCTTTATTGTCGTCTACGTTCTCGATAGCGATAACGCGTCCGGTTTTGTCGGTGACGTTGAGTGTCTTGACGCCCTTTCCGCCACGGTGTGTTGTGCGGTATTCGCTGATTGGTGAGCGTTTTCCGAAACCGTTTTCAGAGACAACCATGATGTTCTCGTCCTCGTTGTCGACGCAAAGCATGCCGATGACGAAGTCGTCCTGCGGTTCGAGGCTAATGCCCTTAACGCCAGAGGCTCCACGTCCCATTGGACGGAATTCGTCTTCTGGGCAACGCATTACTTTTCCTTGTCTTGAAGCGATAAGGATCTGGCTGTTGCCGTCGGTGAGGCGAGCAGTCAGCAGTTCGTCGTCTTCACGGATACCGACAGCGATGATACCGTTGGTGCGTGGACGAGAATAGGCCTCGAGATTGGTCTTCTTGACGATACCATTCTTGGTGCAGAGAATGATGTAATGGTTGTTGAGATATTCTTCATCCTTGAGATTGAGAACGTTGACATAAGCTTTGACTTTGTCGTCGGGCTCGATATTGATGAGGTTGAGGATTGCGCGTCCTTTTGAGTCTTTGCCGCCTTCGGGGATTTCGAAGGCACGTTTCCAATAGCAGCGTCCTTTTTCAGTAAAGAAGAGGATGTAGTTGTGGTTTGTGGCCATGAAGATGTGTTCAACGAAGTCTTCGTTGCGCACGGAGCTGCCTTTCGAACCGACGCCTCCCCTACTTTGTGTTTTGTATTCTGAAAGCAGGGTTCGTTTGATGTAGCCCATGTGAGAGATGGTGATTACGACTTTGTCGTCAGCGATCATGTCTTCGATGCTGAAGTTCGATGCGTCGAATTCGATGCGAGTGCGACGGTCGTCGCCGTATTTGTCGCGGATTTCAGCGAGTTCGTCCTTGATAACAGACATAAGGACGCTGTGGTCGCCGAGAATTTCCTTGCAGCGTTCGATGAAAGCCATTTTTTCGTCGTATTCGGCTTGCAGTTCGAGTCTGTTCTGCTTTGTGAGTTGTCCGAGTCGCATGGCAATGATGGCACGAGCCTGCGGGTCGCTGAAGCCCCAGCGGTCCATCATGTTCTGACGAGCTTCGTCCTGTGTTTCCGACTGTCGGATGAGAGCGATAACATCGTCGAGGATATCGATCATCTTCAAGAATCCGAGCAGGATGTGGGCGCGCTCTTCGGCCTTTTTCATGTCGAAGCGGGTGCGACGTGTGACAACATCTTCGCGGTGCTCGACAAAGCACTGGATGAGGTCTTTGAGGTTGAGCAGCTGCGGGCGTCCCTTGACGAGTGCGATGTTGTTGACTGCGAAAGAAGACTGGAGTTCGGAGAGTTGGAAAAGCTTGTTGAGAACAATGTTCGGGACCACGTCGTGACGCAAGTAGTAGACTACGCGAATACCATCCTTGTCAGATTCGTCGCGGATGTCTGTAATGCCAACAATTTTGCCGTCTTTTACCAGCTGGGCTTGTTTCTTTATCATTTCAGCCTTGTTGACATTGTATGGTATGCTGTGTGCGACAATCATTTCGCGACCTTTATGGTCGGTTTCGAACGAGGTTTCTGCGCGAATTATTATAGAGCCACGTCCTGTTGTGAAAGCTTCGCGGACGCCGTTGTAGCCATAGATGATGCCGCCGCCAGGGAAGTCGGGTGCTGTTATGTGTTTCATAAGTCCCTCGATGGTTATTTCGGGGTCATCGATATAGGCAATGCATCCGTTGAGAACCTCTCTCAGGTTGTGAGTAGGCATGTTTGTGGCCATACCGACAGCGATACCGTTAGAGCCGTTGACGAGCAGGTTGGGTATTTTGGCGGGCAGTACGGTAGGTTCTTCGCGGTCGTTGTCGTAGGTAGGCATCATATCGACAGTCTCTTTGTCGATATCGGCGAGCATCTCGTTGGTAATCTGTTTCATGCGAGCCTCGGTGTAACGCATGGCGGCAGCGCCATCGCCATCTATAGAGCCGAAGTTGCCTTGTCCGTCAACGAGAGTGTAGCGCATCGCCCAAGGTTGAGCGAGTCGGACCATAGCACCATATACTGAGGAGTCGCCATGAGGGTGGTATTTACCGAGAACCTCACCGACAACAGTAGCAGACTTTTTGTAGGAGGTGTTGAAATATAGACCCATGTCGTTCATTGCGAAAAGGATGCGGCGATGGACAGGTTTCAGTCCGTCGCGGACATCAGGGAGTGCACGAGAAACGATGACCGACATGGCATAGTCGATATAGGCCGATTTCATTTCGGTTTCAATGTCGACTTGTGTTATTTTTTCGTTTTCAGATACCATTTAGTTATATATTTATAATATTGTATTCTAATTATATATATTGATAGTGTTTTTTTTGTTCAAGACAGCAAAAATACGTTTTTTTAATCGAATGGACTTACTTTTTGTGATTTATTAAGCATTTGTTTTTAACATATTGTTGTGGATAATCGCGTTTGTGACAAAATGTCACACAGTATTCACATATTCATGTTGATAATATAGTTTGGACTGAGACTTGATGTAAAAATATATGTAGTAATTTTGAAAAACCTAACAAGGAGTGTAACTGTTAGGTTAGAATACTGATACATAAAGAAATAAATGGAAGCAAAACTTAGTAAAAACAGTAAAAAGGTAATAGCGAACAGTCACGACGAGGCGATAAGGCTTAAGAATGGTAATATCGGCGTCGAGCATTTGTTTCTCGGAATCATACGTGAACCAGAGTGTTCAGCATATAAACTTTTATCATCATTAGGTATAGATCTTCAGGCAATAAAAGGTCGCATCGAGTCGGCCATAGGTCGTCAGGTGTCGGACATAACATATAACGAAGACAGTCAGATACCGATGCTGAAACAAGCGGAGAAGGTGCTGCGTCTCGCGTTCTTGGAGTCGACGAAGCTGAAAGAGCCGATGATTAGGACCGAGCATCTCGTTTTGGCGATCCTTATGGAGAATGAGAATGTGGCGTCGCGTCTCCTTGAGCGTGAGGGAATGACATACAACAAGTTTTTCGAGATACTGAAGAAGAATCGCGGAGATATGGACCAGAAGGAAAAGCCGAACGACGCATTCGGTACCAGGATGGATGCTGGCTATGACGATGACGACGACTACCCGTACGCCAATCCCGACGAGCCGTCGCGCACCGACGAAGCCAAAAAAGGCAAGACCCCGGCGTTGGAAAACTTCGGCCGAGACCTGACCAAGGCAGCAGAAGAGGGACGGCTGGACCCTATCGTTGGTCGTGCAAAGGAATTGGAGCGTATTGCGCAGATATTGAGTCGTCGCAAGAAGAACAATCCGGTACTGATAGGCGAGCCCGGTGTTGGCAAGTCGGCCATAGCCGAAGGGTTGGCACAGCGGATTGTCGATGGTCGCGTGCCGCGTACGTTATACCATAAGCGTGTGATATCGCTTGACCTGGCATCGCTTGTTGCCGGAACGAAGTACAGAGGCCAATTCGAGGAACGTATGAAGGCCATACTGAACGAATTGGAGAGCAACCACGACGTGATTCTGTTCATAGACGAAATACATACCATTGTTGGGGCCGGCAGTGCGTCGGGATCGCTCGACGCGTCAAATATGTTCAAGCCAGCCCTTGCCCGTGGAGAGATACAGTGCATCGGTGCCACGACGCTTGACGAGTACCGTCAGTACATAGAAAAGGACGGTGCCTTGGAGCGTCGTTTCCAAAAGGTGCTTGTGGAAGCATCGAGTAAAGAGGAAACTCTTGAAATACTGAGCAATATACGAGAAAAGTACGAAGACCACCATTCGGTACGCTATACCGACGAAGCGTTGAAAGCGTGCATAGACCTGACAGAGCGTTACATCAGCGACCGCCTCTTGCCCGACAAGGCCATAGATGCTATGGATGAGGCCGGTGCCAGGGTGCGTATTGCCAATGTGCGCGTGCCGCAGGAAATACTTGATATGGAGCAACGTATAGCCGATGTTGTCAAGCAGAAGAAAGAGATTCTGCAGCAGAAAAACTACAACGAGGCCGTTGCCCTTCGCGACGAGGAGCGCAAATTGACCGCCGAGCTTGAAGAGATGCGTCGTGCGTTCGAAGAAGAAGAGCGCGACAACCGAGTTGCCGTTACGGAAAACGATGTTGCCGAGGTTGTAGCCATGATGACCGGAGTTCCAGTGCAGCGCATTGCACAGAACGAAGGCACGCGGTTGCTCAAAATGGAAGATGAACTGCAGGGGTCGGTTGTCGGTCAAGATGAAGCTATACGCAAGATAGCTAAAGCAATACGTCGTAATCGTGCTGGTCTGAAAGATCCCAACAAGCCAATCGGAACGTTCATCTTTCTTGGTCCCACAGGTGTCGGAAAGACATATTTGACCAAAGTACTTGCTAAATATCTGTTCGACAGTGAGCAATCGATGATACGCATAGATATGAGTGAATATATGGAGAAGTTCGCCGTGTCGCGCCTCATCGGAGCGCCTCCGGGATACGTCGGCTACGAGGAGGGCGGCCAGCTGACAGAGAAAGTTCGTCGTAAACCCTACTCTATCATATTGTTGGATGAAATCGAGAAGGCTCATCCCGACGTGTTCAACGTGCTGCTGCAGGTGCTCGACGATGGCCAGCTGACCGACGGTCTGGGTCGCAAGGTTGATTTTAAGAATACCATCATCATTATGACATCCAATATTGGCAGCCGTCAGTTGAAGGATTTCGGTACTGGTGTAGGTTTCAACACGGCAGCCCGCGAAGCCGAGAAAGCCGATATGGAACGCGATGTGATTGAGAAGGCCCTCAAGAAATCTTTTGCCCCCGAGTTCCTGAACCGTATCGACGATATCATTTATTTCAATAGCCTCAAACGCGATGATATCCATAAGATTATCGATATCGAATTGAAGGGTCTCTTTAAGCGCATACGCACTATGGGCTATGAGATTGAAATTGACGAAAAGGCCAAGGATTTCCTCGTCAAGAAAGGTTGGGATGCCCAGTTTGGAGCCCGTCCGCTTAAGCGAGCCATCCAGCGCTATATTGAAGACGACCTGGCTGATGAGATTATCAAGGCTGACATATTGGCAGGCGACACGATACGTGTCACTACAGTGAAAAATGATAGCGACTCCCCCACCCTCGACGACGAGAAGATAGTTTTCGAAATCGAAAAGGGCGAAGCTTCGAAGCAGTTGAGCGAAGCCATCACCGAAAGCATTGAGGAAGAACCCGTGACGGTATAAGGATTAGGTTTTATGAAAAAAAGCAGGCGACTCAACGAGTCGCCTGTTAATCATTAAAGGTATTCTCTTTTTGCAAAGTTCCTACTTTTTAGGCGCACTTCCCTGCCCGTTGCTGAACGGCTTGAAGGTCCGCTCTTCCATCGGGTTGGCGTTCCCCTTAGATTGTACAGTGAATGGGATATTGTAGGCCGTGACAGTGATGTAGCGTTTTGCCGCTCCGGCATAGCTGCCCACATAGCCTTCGCACCCTGAACAAGTTGCTTGCGACAAACTGTACATATACCCACTGATGGTGAAACTGATGGTGCTGCTTGTCAGACTTGTAATGTTAA
This sequence comes from Bacteroidales bacterium, assembly GCA_017522065.1. GTDB lineage: Bacteria > Bacteroidota > Bacteroidia > Bacteroidales > P3 > Colimorpha. The sequence goes on along the minus strand of JAFXAD010000012.1, from coordinate 24,115 downwards.
CGGTAAGATTCCACCCCTGCCAATCACCAAGTTGATAGGTGCTTTCACCCATCGTAAGACTGTAATTCTCGTAGTACTGAACTATGTTCACGTTGTCGTTCAGCCAGTAAGCGCTTTGAGTTGTGTCGAGGGTGGCATAGTATGTTCCGGTGCCGATGTCTTCCAATTGCATCCTGAACCATGGATAATCAGAGTTGGTTCTGCCTCCAATAACATACGTACCGTCCGATGACCAATACGTACCAATAAAATCTGTCGCCGTCCAGCTGTTTCCACCGAAATTGACTGTCATTGAGGTGTTGTTGCCGCCACCGCCGCTACTTTTGAAAGTTGCAGTATATGTGGCGTTGCCAGTTACGGTGATGGTACGTGTGGCACTAGTGTTGCCGTCGTTCCATTTCTCGAAATAATACCCGCTGTAAGGTGTGGCTTTTATGGTGACCGAAGTGCCGCTGGCATAAGAGCCGCCACCGGTAACATACCCCCAGGAGGTGTTGTTGGATTGCACGGTAATTGTATAATATGTAACGTTACTTTTGAATTGTGCAGTGTAATTGGCGTTGCCAGTTACGGTGATGGTACGTGTGGCACTAGTGTTGCCGTCGTTCCATTTCTCGAACACATAGCCGCTTTTAGGTGTTGCTTTGAGTGTGGCCGTGGCACCGGCGGGGTATGAGCCGCCGCCTGTCACCGATCCCCAACTGGAATTGTTGGTATAGACATTGATGGTATAGTATGTCACCTTGTCAAAATTGGCCTTCAAACTGGTGTTTTCGTGCACTATCACTTTGCGTGGGTTCTCTTTCATTCCGTCGCTCCAGTCGACGAAGTGGTAACCGCTATAAGGTGTGGCTGTAAGGATAGCTTCTTCCCCGTTCTTATATTCGCCACTGCCGCTGACACTGCCGTAGGACGGGTTGTTGGGCACCGCCGAAAGGATAAAGGTGTCCTTGCCGCAGGCGAAAACCAACATAATGGTGGCTATTGCCGCAGCCAATAAAATTGGTTTGATATGTAGATGCTTCATAATATGTGTTTTTTGTGTTAATTGTTAAAAAGCGATTCCGAGACGCACAAGCAGTTGGAGCACAAAATACTCCTCTGCATTGATGTGTACAATGCCTGTATAGTTCTGCGGATTGCTGCCATATTGGTTATAGGACACATACTCGTAAGGCACATCGGCATTCAATTCTATATTCCGGGGTATAGCCACTGCCGTCACTTCCAGGTTCAGTTTTTTCCACCACACACCAAGTCCGGCTTGTATATCGCAATAGAGCCTTTTGTTCATTCCATTATTCTTGCTGAGGCTGACGGTTCCGTCGCCGTGCTTCATATTGAACGAATCGCCATTGTCATAAATATAGCGTCCGAAAAGCGTCATATTCAGCCCTATGCCGGCGTGAAGGTCGACGGAAATATCCGGTGCAGCCTTGAAATCCAGTCCCAGCATAAAAGGTCTGGCATTCAGTGCGTGAGTGTAGACTGAGAAGAACGGATGGTCATATTCGCCTCTCGGCAAATCTCGTTGTTGACCATCTGAAGTATAAACCTGATACATCCTCTCGTTATAATAGCCGTGGAGCACTGCGCTGTACGGAGCAAGGCCATATTCCATACCCCAGTAAACAGAAAGGTTGGAGTTGTTGAAAGGCTTGCGGAAACCCCAGTTGATGACGCCGCCAAAAGGCATCGTGCTGCGTCGTCCATATGTGTTTTCGCTGCGGCCGAGATCGAGAGCTCCGGCTCCAAAGCGCACAAAATACTGGTACTCGGTCTGAATGCGCGTGCGCTTCACGCTGACGCTACGAGTGGTGCGCACCTGTGCGGAGATGGTACCGCCAAGGCAAAGCAGCGCCAAAACAATCAATAACTGTTTCTTCATAAGGTCTATGGTATTATTTGTTTGAGTTTATAGCGGGGGCGGGACGGTAGCCCGAGGTGACCTGCAGCCAGGTGGTGTCACTGTCCTCCATAGTCCTGAAGTTGACATAGACGGCAGGATAGCCGTTGACGACCACTGTGGCCTTGCCGTCGGCTATGTATACGTCAAACATCGGCGACACAATGACATCGCACAGATGCTTCTGGGTGGAGAGGAAAGCTGCTCTGTTCTTCAGCTTCTCCACTTCGCCATTCATCGAGAGGACATCATCCTCGTTGAACTTCCATTCGTCACGGATGCTGCTTTCGCCATCTATGCCCTTCTTCACCAGCAACTCGGCAACGAGAGGCTTGACATACGAGGGTGCGTTCATATCGACCATCTTCACCTGTGTGTCGCGAACGATTGTAGAGACTTCGTAGCAGCCGACCGTAATCATAGAGGCTGCAATCAAACATAGAGTAACAACTGCTTTTTTCATAATTAACCGTTTTTTTGTTGGGTCTCTGAATTGTTTTATCATCGTCAGCTCCCCTCGGGTGAGAAACCCAGTATACACCGTCAGGATGCCAATTGTCAGCATTTGTGTCCTTGACAGCATCCACGGCATTTCTCCCAGTTTCTCGTTTCGCCATCTAATATAAGAAAAGCGTGGAACTGTACCTCTTTTACGCATTGCCTCGTTGGTCGTAGGATACCTGGCTAACAATGACGAAAAATACACTACCACGCATTGCGTTGCGTGTAATGATGTCACTCCATATAGCCTGTAAATTTCCTACGTTTACGAGTACGGAATGAGTAATACACCTAATGCCGTTGGGCTGTCATATATCGCTCCCAACGACAATGCAAAAATACGCATTTATTTTGATTATTCTGTATTATTTCTTGTAAAATTTATTTTTTGAGGATTAATGTTTTGACAATCAAACATTATTACCAGAATGTCGCTTATAATTATTATTGTATGATTAATAGTCGCATTGGCGTTTGAACAATAACTTTGACTTCAAATCAATCTCTGTATCAAGAAAGGCGAAGCCTCCAAGCAGTTGAGCGAAGCCATCACCGAAAGCATTGAGGAAGAACCCGTGACGGTATAAAATGGAATGACATATTATAAAATGAAACGCCGAAGTTTGAACTCCGGCGTTTTTTTTATTATTCTCCAAACTTTGCTTCGTAGGGTTTGACGCGGTGCATCTCCCAGGTGTCTTTGCGGCCGTTGGGATAGGTGTAGGACCAGATGAACCACTCGTCGTCGAGACGCTCGATGTCGAAGGTGAACCAGCGGTTGCTGTTGGGTGTGGAGTGGGTGCGTATTTTATTTTCATATTCAAGGCACCATTTGCTCCAAATGATGCTTGACAATGAACCCATCGAGAAACCTTCCGACATCTCGTTGAAGAGGAACTTGCCCTCTTCGACGCGCCAGCGGCCTTCGCAATGGTAGCCGAAGTCGAATCTCCAACCGCCTATTGTTGTCCACTCGCCTTTCATTGTTTTGATGCGAACGGAGTCTTTCAATGTAAGACTGTGATATTGAATGGCATCGTCCTTGTATGTCCCGTCAGGGTAGAAACGCAGTGTCCCCTCCTCGTCGCAGTGGATGGTGCCGTTGCCGTCGGGAGCCTTATAGTCCCACGAGTGCTCGTAGTTGTAAGTGCCTGGGATAAGATCGGCATTTTGCGCATAGCCGAAACAGGTTACGGCAACAAAAAACAGATAAATAGCTATTTTCCTTTTCATATTTCTTTGGTTTTAAAAAAGGGGAAAGCCAGTGCGGGCTCTCCCCTTTTGTCGTTAATGGGGCATACACCTGTGTATGCCCCTACGCGTTTATTCGGCGGGCCAGACGGGCTGCAGATTGCGGTCGCCGTAGGCGTCGTCGATCTTGCTGATGGTCGGCCAGTACTTGTCGCCGTGTTCCATCGGGAAGGCAGCCACCTTGCGGCTGTAAGGATAGTTCCACTCGTCGGCGCAGACAACCTGCATCGTGTGCGGAGCATTGGCGATGGGGTTGTTCTTCTCGTCGTACTTGCCGGTCATGATGTCGTCGATTTCCTGACGGATACTGATCATGGCGTCGCAGAAACGGTCCAGTTCGCTGAGCGGTTCGCTCTCGGTGGGTTCGACCATCAGGGTGTTGTGCACCGGGAAGGCCACCGTGGGAGCGTGGAAGCCGTAGTCGTCGAGACGGCGTGCGATGTCGCCGACGCTGACCTTGAGGCTGAACTCGCTGAAGTCGACAATCATCTCGTGGCCGCACATGCCATTCTTGTTGGTGTAGAGAATCTTATAGTATTTCTGCAGGCGTGCGCGGAGGTAGTTGGCATTGAGGATGGCGTGGCGCGTAGCCTCGGTCAGGCCGTTGCCGCCGAGCATCAGCAGGTAGCCGTAGGTGATGGGGAACAGCAGGGCGTTGCCGAACGGAGCGGCAGCCATGGCGTTACCCTTCTTGCCACCGACCTCGTAGATGCAGTGCTTGGGCAGGAAGTCGAGCAGTTTCTCGCTGACTGCGATGGGGCCGACACCGGCACCGCCGCCGCCGTGAGGACCTGCAAAGGTCTTGTGGAGGTTGAGGTGGCAAACATCGGCGCCCATACGTCCGGGGCTGGTGAGACCCACCTGGGCGTTCATGTTGGCGCCGTCCATATAAACGAGGCCGCCAGCCTGATGGATGATGTCGACGATTTCGAGGATGCCCTCTTCAAAGGCGCCGTGTGTCGACGGATAGGTAATCATGATGCAGCTCAGAGAGTCTTTGTACTGAGCCACTTTCTCGCGGAGGTCGTCGATGTCGACATCGCCGCGGTCGTTGCACTTGACGACAACAACGGTCATGCCGGCTTTGGCAGCCGATGCGGGGTTGGTGCCGTGTGCCGAAGCGGGAATGAGGCAGACGTTGCGTTCGGGGTGGCCGTTGTCGATATGGTAGTTGCGGATAACGGTCAGACCGCTATATTCGCCAGCCGAGCCCGAGTTGGGCTGCAGCGAAACGCCAGCGAAGCCAGTGATGATGGCCAGCATATCCTCCATTTCCTTGATCATCTGGAGCGAACCCTCGGCTTGGTCGGCGGGAGCGAAAGGATGCATACCTGCGAAGCGGCTCCAGCTCAGTGGCAGCATTTCGGCGGCAGCGTTGAGCTTCATGGTGCAGCTACCCAGCGGAATCATGGCGCGGTTGAGGCTGAGATCTTTAACCTCGAGTTTCTTCATGTAGCGCATCATTTCCGTCTCGCTATGATACTTGTTGAAGACGCTATGGGTCAGATATTTGCTGGTACGGAGCAGGTTTTCAGGTATGTCGCTGAAGCAAGTGCAGCATCCCTTGCCGCTGCACTGGAGCAGTTCGGGTTCCTTACCGGCGGCCTTAGCCAGAACGGTGATGATGGCGTTGATATCGTCCTTCGAGGTTGTCTCGTCGATGCTGATGCCGATGCATTCCTCGCAGATGTAGCGGAAGTTGATGCATGCAGCTTCGGCCATTTCGCGGACCTTTGCGGTCGGGACAGGGCATTGCAGAGCCAGTGTGTCGAAGAAGACACGGTTGTGCTGCTTGTAGCCGTATTTTTCAAGTTCTTTGGCCAGGACACCAGCCATGGCATGGATGTTGGCAGCGATGTTGTGGATGCCTTCAGGACCGTGCCAAGCGGCGTAGAATCCGCTCATGATGGCTTGCAGAGCAGAAGCAGTGCAGATGTTGGAAGTTGCTTTTTCGCGTTTGATATGCTGTTCGCGCATACCGAGAGCCATACGGAGTGCGGGGTTGCCTTTGACGTCGACGCTCCAGCCGATGATACGGCCCGGGAAGCTACGTTTGAAGGCCTCGGTTACGGCGAAGAAACCGGCGTGAGGACCGCCGAAGCCCATAGGCAGACCGAAGCGCTGGTTGCAGCCGAATGCGCAGTCGGCACCCATCTCGCCAGGAGTTTTGAGCAGGGCCAGAGCCATCAGGTCGGTGGCCATACCGACGAAGATGCCCAGTTCGTGAGCCTTGGCAATAAACTCGGTGTAGTCGCAAACGTCGCCGAATTGGTTAGGATACTGAACGATGGCGCCAAAGAAGGTGTTGTCGAGTTTCACCTCGGAAGTTTTGCCGACAACGATTTCGATGCCGCGAGGAGCGGCGTTGGTGCGCATCACGTCGAGGGTCTGCGGGAAGATGCAGTCGTCGACAAAGATTTTGTGGACGTTTTCTTTCTGCTGAGCACGGCTGCGGCTGTTGTAGAACATAATCATACATTCGCCACCGGCTGTAGCCTCGTCGAGGAGCGATGCATTGGCGAGCGGCATGCCAGTCATGTCGCTGACCATGGTCTGATAAGTCATCAGGGCTTCGAGACGTCCCTGGCTGATTTCGGTCTGATAGGGAGTGTAGGCGGTGTACCAGCCAGCGTTTTCGAAGACATTGCGCTGAATGACAGCGGGGGTTATGGTGCCGTAGTAGCCCATACCGATGTAAGACTTGAACATCTTGTTCTTCTGGGCCAGAGCGCGGCAACGGTTAAGGAATTCGTATTCATTGATGCCGTCAGCGATGGGCATAGGCTCCTTGAGGCGGATACTGGCAGGGACAGCCTTGTCGATAAGATCCTCCATAGAGGAGACGCCGATGGTTTTAAGCATTTTTTCTTCGTCGGCGGGTTTGGAAACGCCATTGTGACGAGCGGTGAAATTATTTGTAATCATCGTATTATTAGTTTATTAATATCTTTATATTATCTTTTTTTAGAAATACAAAAATACAAATTTTTTCCGTTGTTTGTCAAAAAGATAGTGCTAAATTTATTTTTTTGTACTTTTGTATATCCATTGTTCAGAAACAATAAGGATAATGCTTTGAAAATAAATATGTAAAACTATGAAAAAGACAATTGTATTATTAGTTGTTGCCATTTTGATGCCGATTGTTGCTTCGGCGCAGACCGGATGGCTGACGGGAACGGAAGTAAAAAGCGTTGTAATCTATGAAGGAGAATGCTTTACTGTTGAGGTGAAGACTATTGAGGACCCTTATATGCCGGGAGAGAGGTTGTATAGGAATGATTGGATAGTTTTTTTCAACAAAAGCGACAGTACGGTACGCATAGATTATCGTGTCGAAACGACGCTCGTCAATATTGGAAAGAAATTCAAATACCTACATAGTGTCACGCTCGAACCACATGGTTCGATGGCTGACATGGCAGCATCGCACAATGGGAATTATAAGAATGAGTGCGAGACGTCAAGTACAGTCCGGTTTGAGCTCATAGATTACGATTGCGGGATTGGTGAGTTGTAAATTTGGTCGCTTCGCTCAAAATCATTAGAGCACCTCTAATAATTATTTAAAACGGCTAATTGTACGAATTAAAAGAATTGATATATTGATGGCAGCCAATACTTAATGTGGGGAAATTATGCATTTGTTTTGAAAAATAATTTCATTTCAAAAAAACTTCATATATTTGCAGTTGTGAATGGAATTCTAATTGTGAGCCATTGCTTTATCTAAACTGCACTAATCCACTACCTTTACTTCTATCCGAGTTTCAACCTCGATGACATTGCAAGCCAACGACAGCTATAGGCATATATGAACTACTATGCACAAAAACAACTAAATTTTACCCCCAACTTGCAATTTGAACAGGTAGGGAGAGCTGTTTTTTCTTTCAGAATTTACTGTCTCGGACAATTCCATTTGTTCCGTGCGCCCCACTTTGGTCGCGTTCGGAGCGCAAGGCATCTTTTGTTTGCACATTATTATTAATTCATCAATTTATTAATCTTTAAATCTTTTCAACTTATGAAAAAAGTATTTTCTATTCTGATGGTCGCATTTGCGATGACAGTTTTTGTGGGCTGCGAACCCGAAAACGAAAGCCCCGACAACCCCAGTAATGGCAACAATTACAACGTCGAGATGTTTGTCGGCACATGGCAAGTGGAGAAAATGACTGTGAATGGTCAGGATATGACCCCGCAGAATATGCTCTTCACTATGAATGACGACGGGACTGGTCTGGCCAACGACAACGGCGAGACCGAAAACAACGGTTTCACCTGGAGCGTGGAGGGCGACCAGCTTACCATCACGCCACGCAGCGGGACCCACTTCGTCTACACCGTCAACAGTCTGACCGAAAACGAGTGTACTTTCAGCGGCAACAATGTGCCAATGACCGACATTCCCGGCAATGTTGTGGTCCATCTTGTCAGAGCTAATTAGATGTTAGGCCAGACCTACACGCTAACAAAAGAGGACTGAAATCCAAGCCTCGCAATTAATCAGTCGCCTGCGACGAGAAATTGTTCAAATTTATACAACGACACCTCTAATAATTATTTTTAAAAACGGCGAATTGTACGAATTTAACGAATTAATTTGTTGACAATAAAAATTTGTTTTGCAAGCAAAACGCGAATTAAACGAATTTTTAGAGGTTACCACAAATTATTAAAAATCAATTTGAAAAATTTGAAAAACATTTGTGAAATTTCTGTCACGAAGTGACATTTTTATTAATCTATAAATCATTTAAATTATGAAAAAAATCTTTTCAATTCTGATGGTCGCATTCGCGATGACCGCAATGGTCGCCTGCGGCGAAAAGGAGGACGAACCCGAAACCACAGCATCCGATCTTGCTGACAACACGTTGGTGTACGATGGCACGACCTACCATATGGATGCCGTACAAAGCTTCTATCACACTGGGTTGACAACGGTGGATGCTGTTTCGCAAGAGACTGATGGCAGCGGCAACTTTATGGTAGAGTTTGGCCGTCTGCACATCCGTCCCACGATGTGGAACAAGACCGTCGACGTCTTAACCGTAAACAACGACGCGGAGACGTGGCAGTGCGGTTTCCAAGGCGTCTTGTTCGGAGAATATTCAGATGTCACTGAAAGCTTTTCGGCCTGCAAGATTGGCATCCAAGGCAACAACGACGGCACACCCGTCACCGTTACCCTCGACGGCACCTTGAAAAACGGCAAGACGCTGCAGATGAAGCTCGTTACCAACAGCTATTACAAATAATCCACTTGCACCCCGCGTTTGACGTGCGTTCAAACAGCATTTTGAAACAAAGATATAATAAATAAAGTGGGCTCCTCGCAATGAGGAGCCCGCTTTTAAAATTGTATAGATGTCGTTGGTCCGACTTATTTCTCCAGGCGAATGCGGGCGTCGACGGCGGTGACATAGCGCGGGTTGCCCAGCAGCGGGTTGAGGTCCATTTCGGCAATCTCGGGAGCAGCCTGAACGAGGGCGCTGACGCGAGCAACCTGGTCGGCATAGAGGTCAAGGTTGACGCCTTCCTGACCGCGGACACCCTGCAGGATTTTGTATCCTTTGAGGTGGGTGAGCATCTCTTTGGCTTCGGCAGCTGTGATGGGAGCCAGAGCCGACTGGACGTCTTTAAGCACTTCGATGAAGATGCCGCCAAGACCGAAGAAGATCTGATGGCCGAACTTCGGGTCGCGGATGGCTCCGATATAGACATCGGTACCGTCGAGCATCGGGTACATCTCGACAGCATAGGTTTCGGGAATGACAATCAGGCGGTCAAACTCTTTGGCCACGGTGTCGAGGTCTTTGACGCCGAGGGTGACGCCACCCACGTCGCTCTTGTGGAGTGGTCCGACGACCTTCATCACGAGAGGAACATCTTTCGAGCATCCAACCTCTTTAGCGAATGCAAGAGCATCCTCTTTCTTGCTGACTTCGACACTCTTCTTGCGGCTGATGCCGGCGGCGTCGAGCAGCTCGTTGTAGTCGGCAATCTCCATATAGCCATCCTTGCAGCGTTCGACGGTGCGGCGGATGCGAGCCACGTCGATGGCAGGCAGTTCGACATTTTCGGGCTGAGGTTTGGGAGTGTTGTAGACTTTGCAGATGGCATTGCCAAGCACGCACTCTTCGGGGAAGTTGATGCGGCCCTTGGCGATGAAGTCATCGATTTCGTCCTTGACATTGATGATTGACGGGAGGACGGGGAAAATGGGCTTCTTGCAGGTCTTCATCTTCTCGTCGAGCAGGTCGTAGACCTCCTTGTTCGAGAACAGTCCCGGCGAGCCGAAGATGACGACGGAGAAGTCGATGTCGGTATATTCATTTTCAACTGTGTCGATGATGTAGCCGAGTTGTTCGGCGGTGCCGGTGGCGAGGAAGTCGATGGGGTTTCCTACCGAACTGCCAGCGAAAAGTTTTTCGAGCAAAGCCGGGCTGGCTGGATGTTCCTTGAGCGAGGGGACTTCCATGCCGCCGTTGCTGAGCACGTCGGTGAGCATGACGGCGGGGCCACCTGCGTGGGTGATGACGGCGCAACGTTTGCCCTTGATTTCGGGATGCATGAAGACGGCGCAGACAGTGGTGAGTTCCTGACGGTTCTGGCAGCGGACGATGCCGGCCTTGCGAAACAGAGCGTCGACGGCGGCGTCGTTGGTGGCGAGGGCACCTGTGTGGGACGATGCGGCACGGCTACCGGCAGCGGAGCCACCGCTCTTGATGGCAGCAATGTGGCAGCCTTTGTTGATGAGGTTACGGCTGTGTTTGAGCAGACGCTGAGGATCGCCGATTTTTTCCATATAGAGCATGATGACACGCGAGGACTTCTCGGGGTCGAAAGTCTCGTCGAGGTGCTCGAGGACATCTTCGATACCCAGCTGTGCGCTGTTACCGACAGCCCAAACGCTGTTGAACTTGAGTCCGTTGCTCATACCGTATTCCTTGATGAAAACGGCGGTGGCACCCGAACCGGTGATAAAGTCGACACCTTTGGGATCGAGTTTGGGGATGGGAGTATCGAAGCAGCCGGCATAGTTGACATTGAGGAAGCCGGTGCAGTTGGGTCCGATGAGCGAACCGCCAACGCTGTTGATTGTATCGACAATGTGTTTTTCGATAGCAGCGCCTTCGGCGTTCTCTTCAGAGAATCCGGCACTGACGATGATAAAGCCTTTGCAGCCTTTTTCCTTGGCAAGGACATCGACGGTCTGGGCACAGAATTTGGCGGCGATGCAGAGGATGGCGCAGTCGACCTGCGGCAAGTCGTCGACCTTGGCGTAGCATTTGACGCCTTGGACTTCAGTTTCTTTTGGGTTTACGGCATATACCTGGCCTTTGAATGGGCTTTCGAGCAGATTCTTGAGCGATTTTCCGCCAGGTTTGTGGATATCGGACGAAGCACCGCATATCACGATGCTACGGGGATTGAGTAATTCTTTTGCTATCATATTGTTATAGTTTTTTTGTTCGTTTTGCGAAAATGCAAAGTTACAAAATAAATTTAAACTTTGTATAATTTTAACATTATGATTTTTATTTTCTGCACTTTCTGTTTATGCTGCGAGATTATATTGTCCCGCAGAAAAGGGTGAAAAGGGTGTCGATTATATTTGTTGGGGAATGATTGTCACTGAGGGTCGACATCGAAAACTATTTTAACTCGGGCGAAGGATTTGTCATTGAGCAACTGGTCGGCCTGGTGCATGATGATGCGCTTGCCCTCTCCTATTGCCTCGCCGACTGCAAAACGGACCATTATGCGCTTGATATACATGTTCCTGATGCGAGCAACGCTTGGATATTCCGGTCCCATGACGCGAGAGGCGAACTGCTGTCGGAGCATGTTGGCTAATTTTGCAGCCGCATCGTTGACAACGGATTCGTCCTGATGTTTGATTGTTATGTCGATAAGTTTGTAGTATGGTGGGTATTTGAAGACACGACGTTCTACAATCTGGCTCTTATACATAGACTCGTAGTCGCCAGCCATTGCGTCGCGAATGGCTTGATGGTAGGGCTGGTATGTCTGAATGATGACTTTGCCCTCCTTGCCACGGCGTCCGGCGCGTCCGCTTACTTGCGTCATTTGCTGGAAGCTGCGTTCGTAGGCTCTGAAGTCGGGAAAGGATATGAGATTGTCGGCCGAAAGGATGCCGACGACGCTGACGTTGTCGAAGTCCAGGCCTTTTGTTACCATCTGAGTGCCGACGAGGATGTCGATTTTATGGTCTTCGAAATCGTTGATAATCTCGATGTAGCGTTTTTTTTGAGAGGTCGAGTCGAGGTCCATGCGTGCAATGTGGGCATCGGGGAAGAAGATGGCGAGGTCGTCCTCGATTCGTTCGGTGCCGAAGCCGCGCATTTTGAGAGTGGTGGAATGGCAGGCGGGGCACTCTTGCGGGACAGGGATGGAATAGCCACAGTAGTGGCAGCGGAGGCTGTTGGTCGATTTGTGGTAGACGAGCGAGACATCGCAGTGCTTGCATTGCGGAATCCAGTGACACACGTCGCATTCGAGCCGGAGTGAGAATCCGCGCCGGTTCTGGAAGAGGATTACCTGCTCTTTGTGCGAGAGAGCTTCTTTGATGTAGCCGAGTAGGAATTGCGAGAAGTTCATCTGGACCTCGCGTTTGCGCTGAGCCTCCTTCATGTCGACGCACAGCACCTCCGGCATCATGTTGCCGCCATAGCGGTGTTTCAGCACCTCGAGTCCGTATTTGCCGTTTGTGGCGTTGAAGTAGCTTTCGACAGAAGGCGTTGCTGAGCCGAGGACGGTTTTGGCATGGCAGCTGTGAGCGAGGTATATGGCGCTGTCGCGTCCGTTATAGCGAGGTGCCGGGTCGTTCTGCTTGTAGCTGTTGTCGTGTTCCTCGTCGACGATGACCAGCCCGAGGTTGTGGAAAGGCAGGAACACTGCCGAGCGGGCCCCGAGGAGGACCTTGTAGCCGTTGTCGGAGCTGTCCATGGTGCGTTGCCACACTTCGGCCCGTTCGTTGGTGTTGAACCGAGAGTGGTAAACGCCTACGGCATTGCCGAAATATTTGCGCAGACGGTTGATGATCTGGGCTGTGAGTGCGATTTCGGGCAGGAGGAAGAGAGCCTGTTTGCCCTCTTTGATAGTCTTGTCGATGAGTCGGATATAGACCTCGGTTTTGCCGCTTGAGGTTACACCGTGGAGCAGATGCACAGCTTTGTCGCTCGCCACGATGGAGTCGAAAGCCTGCTGCTGTTCGTCGTTGAGTTTGATGGAGTCGATGTCGGCCTGCGATGCGTATTCCTGCAAGCGGCTTTCCTCACGCTGCGAGAGGAGCAGTATTTCTTTTTTAATAAGAGTGTCGAGTGCCGATGAGGAAAGTTCTTTGTTGTCGGTGAGGATTTTTTTCTTTATTTCTTTCTTTCCGAAATCGCTAAGTTGCATGAATTGCATCAGCACAAGCAGTTGCTTGTAGGTTGCTGATTTTTGCTGCAGGGAGTCGAACAAGATTTTGAGCTGCTCTTCGTCGCGGTAGCGTTCGGCGAGGGAGAGGTAGGCTGTGCGGTGTGGCGTGAACCGTTGTTTGAGTTCTTCGTCCATCAGTATGATGTGCCGTTCGATCATCGACTTGATGAGAGGCATGATTTTCTGGTAGCCGATGATGTCAGACACTTCGCCTATTTCGAGTTTTCCTTTGTGCGAAAGGACATCGATGATTTTGATTTCGTCTTCGGAGAGGCTCCCGTATTCGCCGTCGAAATCTGGGTGGATGACGATGTACGACTCGCTCGACAGCCTGAAAGCCGATGGCATGGCGACAGCCATCACGTCGCCGGGATAGCACATGTAGTAAGAAGCCATCCACTCCCAAAAGAGGAACTGCTGTTCGGTGACTATGGGGTTGATGTCGAGGATGGAGAGGACATACTTGGTGCGGTATTGCGGTACGTTTTCGTGAATGCGCCTCACGAGAGCAGAATACATGCGCTTGGTTCCGAACTGTACGACCACGCGTTGTCCCACTTCGATAGCGTCGTTGTATTCGAAAGGAACGCGATAGGTGTAGGTGTCGGGCAGGTGCAGCGGAAGCAGTACGTCGACAAAAAGAGTGCGTCGCTCCATAGTTCAGTCTGTCTTCTTTTCAAAAGTGAGCAGGGTTTTGTCGTCCTGAAGCAGTGTCAAATAATATTCTCCCAATTCGTATCTGTTGCAGCGTTGCAGGAGTTGCATATAAGTTCCTTCTACTTTGTGGAACGGTTCGGGGCAAGCCATCTTGGTGGCGTTGAACTGGCTAAGTTGCATGCTTCCGTTTCCCAAGTCTTTGAAATTCCCGAAATAGCGGTTGCAGCCGTTGTGTCCGCTGAAGGTGCCGGCCTCGTTGTTGATTTGAATAGTCACGTGGTGTTGTCCTTCGCAGTAGGCGACTTCCTTACCCCTCATTTCGGTGAGGGTCCAGACCTGGTCGGGGACGAATTCGGCTTTTGCGTTGACAACGGTTTCTTTATGAGACTTGCAACCGGAAAGAGTGACGATGGCCATGAGTATGATTGTGAATAATTGTTTCATGATTCTTCGTTATAGTATACTTTGTAATATTTCCCTTTTTCGTCTTCGCCTTGCTCGATCAGTTTGCGGTCGCCGTGGACGTAGATATGGAAATTCTTGTCTAACTTTATGACACTCTTGTAGGATCGGGCCTGCTTTTTGACGGCGCCTTCGCTTATGTCGAAAGTTTGCGGCAGCTGGATATCGTTCTCTTGTTGGTACTGTTCGCTGAATTGGCGGAAACTGTCGATGATTTCGGGTTGTCCAATCACGTCGCGTGTGAAATCGTCCATGTCGAAGCTGTCGTTGTTTTTGAAGAAATCGACGCTACGGTTGAGCATGTCGGCCTGGTCAGCTTTGTGGACATTCTCGAACTTGTCGGGGAACTCGTCGGTGACGAATTTTTTGTACACCTGCATAACCTGGTGAGTGTTGTAAAACTCGTCTTGCCGTTGTTTGATATGCAGGAAGTTGTCCTTCCAATAGGCTGCATCGATGCCACGGTTTGTATTGTCGACGACACTGACTACGAAGCCCTTGTCGGCCTCGGTGTTGAAAATCAGGGCACCTTTGTCCAGCTTGTTGATGTCGATACCTTTATCGATGTCGATATTGAATTGTGCAGCAGCGCTACGGGAGCCCTCTTCCCTACTCCACTCCTCTTCGCTGTGTCCGACCTTGAGGAAGTGCGATTTGTTTTCGGACTTGAAGAATCCTACGGCATTGGTTGTTTCGCCGTTCAGTTGGCATTGGTTGAAGTATACGACAAAGAAGTCGCCGCTCTTGATGTTGGGATGAGTGCAGGCGTCGTAGAGGTGGCGTACTGCGTTTTGCGATTCTTCAAGCAGGCAGTCGGGGTCGTCGAAAATATTGCGAGCGATTCTGTATACTTCGTTCATCTCTAAATTGTTGTCGTCGTAGAAGGTATAGTATTCTTCGGCTTTGAAAGGCGAGATGAAATATTGTACGAGCAGATCCTGGAGTTGCTCGTTAAGTTTTTGTGTTTTGGCGGAAAGGATGTATCCCTCGTCGGTTTGTTTGTTGCCAACGCGATGTACGGCTACAGAAGTGATGGAAGATGATTCGAAGAGTGGCACAATAGGGATTTTTGTATGGTTGCTGTGTTAAAAAAAAAGCAGTTAAAGAAGGCGAAAAGATTCAGCGTTGCGGAAATCAGTCTAAGTAGTTGAATGTCTCAGCTTTTTCATATTTATACATTACGCTGTCGAGGGTGTAGAAGTTGACAGACTTGTAAGAATAGCTGAGAGTGCGCTTGGAGGGGTAATCTCCGTCGTATTCGTAGGAATATGTAAATGTCTGGTTTTTGCCGTCGTAGGGCATGCGGATTGAAGTGACGTTGTTTTCCGAGAGCATCTTGAATCCGAAAATCGGGTCGGAAAATTCACGGAATCCGTATAGTTGGTTGTAGGGATTGCGCTTGTCGTCGTATGTGACCTCGATATTGTAGGTGTTCTCGCCGTCGTTATAGACAATCGTCGTCACGTTGTCTTCGTTCCACAAAAGAGAGTAATGAACAGAGGCATTACTTTTGCCATTACGGACCGTTTTGCAGTATGTGTTGCTAAACAGTTCACCCACCTTATTGCCAAAGAGCAAAGAGAGAGGGGAACTTTTTTTTGCGAGGATCGGATTGTCGGGTTCGATGTCGCTAAGATAACTGCATTCAATTTCGGTAAGTTCCTTTCCGTCATGGACAAACGACATGGTGCTATAGTGTTCGTCTTTGTAGAAGACTTCGATGCGTTCCAGCTGTCGGCCGTCGTAGAAAAATTTGTTGCTGATATTGTAGGCCGGGATGGTTGTGCGCAAAATGCGGTTGTGGTTGTCGAAGAAGAAATTCTCGGAATACTGGTGGTCTCCGCCATAGTCGATACGATACATTTTTTTGTCGTCCCAGTGCCAGTCTTCAGCAGTGTAGTTGTCAATGACATAGGTCAGGGCGTTGTTCTCGTAATGGTTTTCGACAGCAGAGACAAAGTCGATGCGTTGCTTACGGTCCAAAGCCCCTTCCTTTTTGCTGCAGGAAGAGAACATGCAAAGAGCAATGGAGGCCGAGAAGAAAAAGATGTTGATGTATTTTGTTTTCATATCAATATTCGTCAAGTTTAGGTTCGGTGAAACGTATTGGGGATGTGGGGGAAATGGTGATGTTTACATTGTTGTGAGGAATAATCCGCACGATGGTGTCGCCCCATCGGTAAGTGTTTTCTTTGGATATGAGTTTCACTTTCAGGTGGGTAGCGTCCTGGTTTGATTCGAAAACGTATTTCGTTCCGCTGCTGGGGTTTGAGATGATGTTGCTGTCGATTCGTATGTCGCTGCCATTATATTCATATATGCATGCGGAAGCAATCAGAGAAGAGGCAAAGGAAGGCACTTTTCCGATGACGGTGTAGCGTGTTTTGCCGTCGAGGGTTTCCTCGTAAGGGCCTTCTTCTTTGCATGAGGACAAAAACAATGCCGATAAGGTGGCAACAATAAGGATAAGAGAATGTTTACGCATTTTGCTTGGATTTTAATGGTGTTTGGAACGCTTGAGTACAAAAGGAAGCATGATTTGCTCGAAGCCCTGGTTGATATCAACAGGCACGTAATCAATGTTGTATTGCATTGCATGCCGCTTGACGGATTCGGTTTGAGCAGTCATTGCTTTGCGGTATTGTTCGGATATTTCGTTAGGAAAGACTTTTATGCGTTTGTCTGTTTCCATGTCGATGAAATAATAAGGCTTGTTGCCATAGTTCAGATCGAGTTCTTTGTCGCGGTCGTAGGTATGAAAGAGCAGAACCTCGTGTTTGCAGTGCCTGAGATGTCTGAGAGCATCGAAAAACGGTTCCTCTTTGTCTTGTCCGACAAAGGCATCGGTAAAGATTACGACGAGTGAACGCCTGTGTATTCTCTCGGCCATAATGTGAAGCGATTCGGCAACGGCGCTTCCTCGAGGTTCGAGGTTGTCGGGTTTGACGGGCGAGAGAAGTCGTTCGAGGATGGAGAGGACGTAACGTTGGTGAGTGGTACTCGAGCGCACTTCGGTCTGCAAATCGACTTTGTCGGAGAAGAGAGAGAGACCGAAGGCATCGCGTTGGCGTACGAGCAATTCTGTGATGAGTGCCGCCGCGTAGACGGAGAAAGTGATTTTGTTTGGTGTCGAGAATTGGCTGTGTCTTTCGAGCGGGAAATACATTGAGGAGGAGTTGTCGATAAGGATGTGGCAACGCAGATTGGTTTCTTCCTCAAAACGTTTTACAAAAAGTTTGTCGGTTCGTCCATACAGTTTCCAGTCGATGTTTTTTGTCGATTCGCCATTGTTGTACAGTCTGTGTTCGGCAAATTCGACAGAGAAGCCATGAAACGGGCTTTTGTGGAGGCCCGTAATGAAGCCTTCGACCACTTGTCGGGCGAAAAAGTCGAGCGATTTGTATTTCTCAATTTCCTGAAACGACACCTGATTTGTAAAGGTTAAAGGTTGATAACTAAGGATTCCAGTTTGATGTTTCTGAGTGGATTATATAACCGCGAACTATCAATTACTGTAAACGTGATTTTTTTTTATAAACGGCGAATTAAACGAATTGCGCGAATCAATTTGTTGCTATTAAAATTGTTTTGCAGGCAAAATGCGAATTAATCAGATTATAGTGGTCACATAATTACAAAGTAAAAATTGAAAGTTGAGATCAGTTTTGACGAGAACTAACTTCAACTTTCAATTTATATTGCATTCTGCAAGTTGTTACAGCAGAGCGTTTAGCTTGTCGACGAGAGTGGCTTTGGCTACAAGTCCAACGGATTTGTCGACAGCATTACCGTTCTTTATGAAAAGCACAGTGGGAACGTTGCGTACGCGGAATTCGGCGGCAATTTCAGGGGCTTCGTCAACATCCACTTTACAAACCAAGGCTTTGCCATCGTATTCGGCTGCAATTTCTTCAACAATAGGAGCCAGAGCCTTGCAAGGGCCACACCATGTTGCTCCGATATCGAGCAGTATGGGAAGGTTTGATTGTTTTATTTCTGCAAAATTTTGATCATTAACTTCTACTACCATAATTATTTATATTTATATTGTTATTGTTTTAGTTTGTGCAAAGATAATAATAAAAACTCATTTTCGAATATAGAAAACCGTTATTTTTTTATAATTGATTACAACTTTTTAATTCTCAATTTTTAATAAGTCATAAAGAATTTGATGTGATATGATATTTTTCATGAAAAAATGGAAAAGTAAAATTTAAATCATAATTTATTGTATATTAAACAAGTAGCTGTCTTTTATAAAAATGTATCGGTTAAAAAGTTGATATGTAAAAAAAAAATCTTATTTTTGCAACAACAATAACTGTGTCATAATAACAAGAGTATGAAACATAGATTTTTATTGCCATTAGTTGCTATCGCTTTGATTTTTAGTATGGGCGATGTAAATGCTCAAAATAAGAACAGCAAGAAAAAGAACACCAAACCAGTCAAACCGGTACAGGAGAATATAGCACTTCCTGCGAATAGTAACGACTGTTTGTTTGCCATTGAGATTCAGCCTGATGTGCCTTTTGGTCCAACTGATGCGCCACAGGGTGCAGGACGTCAGCTTGAGGTGATGCGAGACAAGACCAATCCTCATGCTTTTGAGTATGAGCACAATTCCACATGGTATAAATTCACAGTACCTTACAGTGGCAATCTGGAGATAAGCATCACGCCGAACAACGAGTGGGACGATTACGATTTCATGGTGTATAAATACACCGATGTGTATTTCAGCAACCACTTGATTCAAAACAAGATCAAACCGTTGGCTTCGAGTCTTTCCACAAAAGACACTACCGGTATATATGCTGCCACTCCGAAGGACAAGAAAGGCAATGTGAAGGATAAGCCTCGTAGCCGTAGGATGACAACTGCCACGATGGGAATGAATCAGTCGGGCAAGCGTTATTTCATTGCACCGAACGAAGAGGAAGACTTCTTGAAGTCGCTGCCTGTGCGCAAGGGTGAGGTCTACTATATTGTTCTTGACAACAAGAGCAGCAAAGGTGACGGCCACACCATCAAGGTGTCGATTCATGTTGAATCGTACGAGCCGTTAGTCGTATTCTATGATCCTGTAGCAAAAAAGAATATCGACGTTGACCTGTTGATTCTTGAGAAGAATACCGACAATCGTCCTATTGCCAAAAATCCCGCTTTCAGAGGTGGCAAGATTAAGTTTGTTCCAGGATTCAACTATGCACTTTATGCAAAGAAAAACGGATATTTTTCAGTATTCAAGGAGTTTAATTCCAACATTTTCAAGGATGATACCCTTATGCGTTTCATTATGAACAAGACCGAGAAAGGCACTGTGTTTCCCATTGCAGACATATATTTTGACGATGACGCCAATCTGCTTCCCGAAAGCGATACGTCATTGCTCAACTATATGCAGATGTTCAAGGGTCACCCTGATGTGACATTCCAGATCAAGGGTTACGTGCAGTCGTATGCAGTTGACATTGAGGCCGACCAGAAACTTTCCATTGCCCGTGCACAAAGTGTAAAGGAGTTTTTTGTGGCGCATGGTTTAAGTCCTGAGCAGATTACCATTGCAGGTATGACGCAAAACGAAATAAAACGTTCGGCAGCAGCAGCCCTCAACAAGCACCAAGCTTTCAAGGATACAAAAATAGAACTGATAATTACAGGTATAAACAAATAACAGAAGATTGTTATTCTGGACTTGTAAACAGGTGTGAAACAAAAAAATCCCGATACTTATGGTATCGGGATTTTTGTTTGAAGGGATATTTGTCAGATCTGAGGACCTGCTGCGACGAGAGCTTTGCCGGCATCGTTGTATGTGAACTTATGGAAGTTCTTGACGAAGCGAGCCGAGAGGTCTTTGGCTTTTTCGTCCCATGTAGAAGCATCAGCATAGGTGTCGCGCGGATCGAGGATGTTAGGATCGACGCCCGGCAGACTTGTGGGAACGGTGAAGTTGAAATAAGGAATCGTCTTGGTTGGGGCTTTGTCGATGCTGCCGTCAAGAATGGCATCGATGATTCCGCGAGTATCCTTGATAGATATACGTTTGCCTGTTCCGTTCCATCCTGTATTGACCAGATAAGCCTTGGCTCCGCTTTTTTCCATGCGTTTTACCAGTTCCTCGGCGTATTTTGTAGGATGCAGTTCGAGGAAGGCTTGGCCGAAGCAAGCGCTGAATGTCGGAGTGGGTTCTGTGATGCCGCGTTCGGTACCGGCCAGTTTAGCGGTGAAGCCACTGAGGAAGTAGTATTTGCACTGTTCGGGTGTGAGGATGCTTACCGGAGGCAGTACACCGAAAGCATCGGCGCTGAGGAATATGACGCTTTCGGCAGCGGGGCCAGCGCTTTTGCCGTGAATAGGCTGGACAATCTTCTCGATGTGGTCGATAGGATAGCTTACGCGCGTGTTTTCGGTAACGCTCTTGTCTTTGAAGTCGATTTTGCCATTGGCATCGACGGTGACATTTTCGAGCAGAGCATTGCGACGAATGGCATTGTAGATGTCGGGTTCACTATCTTTGTCGAGATTGATGACTTTGGCATAGCATCCACCTTCGAAGTTGAATACACCCTCGTCGTCCCAGCCGTGCTCGTCGTCGCCGATAAGCAGACGCTTGGGGTCGGTGCTGAGGGTGGTTTTGCCAGTGCCGCTCAGTCCGAAGAAGATGGCGGTGTGTTCGCCTTTCATATCGGTATTTGCGGAACAGTGCATAGAAGCTATACCCTTGAGAGGCAGGTAGTAGTTCATCATGCTGAACATACCTTTCTTCATCTCGCCGCCGTACCAGGTGTTGAGGATGACTTGTTCACGCGACGTGACATTGAAGGCCACTACGGTTTCGCTGTTGAGGCCCAATTCCTTATAGTTCTCCACCTTGGCTTTGCTTGCGGTGTAAACGGTGAAGTTGGGGCTGAACGACTTAAGTTCTTCTGCCGTTGGGCGGATAAACATGTTGGTGACGAAATGAGCCTGCCAAGCCACTTCCATGATAAAGCGCACAGCGATACGAGTGTCCTTGTTGGCTCCGCAGAAGGCGTCGACTACAAAGAGCTCTTTGCCGCTGAGTTCGTTTTTGGCAAGGTCGCGCATCTGAGTCCACACTTCCTGACTCATGGGGTGGTTGTCGTTCTTGTACTCTTCGCTTGTCCACCAGACGGTATTCTTTGAGTTTTCGTCCATGACGATGTATTTGTCCTTTGGCGAGCGTCCGGTGTAGATTCCGGTCATCACGTTCATAGCGTCGAGTTCAGTGAGCTGTCCTTTGTCGTATCCCGTGAGGTCGGGGTTCATCTCCATTTTGAACAGTTCCTCGTAGGAGGGGTTGTGGTATATCTGCTTTACGCCAGTAATACCCATTCCTTCAAGGTCTTTCTTTATTTTTTCGTCCATAGTTTGTTTTATTTTTCGGAAAAAAGCCAGACCGTCGCAGGTTGTTTTGACGGTCTGGCTAAATGTTGGTTAATTATTATTTCTTTTTTCTGCTGTCTTTGATTGCGGCCTGAGCTGCTGCGAGGCGTGCAACAGGTACACGGTATGGGCTGCAGCTGACATAGTTGAGGCCTGCGTGGAAGAAGAATTCAACCGAATCGGGGTCGCCACCATGCTCACCGCAAACACCGCATTTCAGATTGGGGCGTGTGCCACGTCCGCGCTCGACGCCGAGTTGGACGAGTTGTCCGACACCTTCCTGGTCGAGAGTGTTGAACGGGTCGGCAGGGATGATTTTCTGATCGACGTAGTCCTTGACAATGGCATTGACGTCATCGCGGCTGAAGCCGAAAGTCATCTGAGTGAGGTCGTTGGTACCGAAGCTGAAGAACTCGGCAACCTTGGCGATCTTGTCGGCAACGAGTGTTGCACGCGGGATTTCGATCATGGTGCCGAACATGTAGCTGATGGTTACGCCGTATTTGGCTTCGACTTCGGCTTTAATGATGTCGGCAATCTGTTTCTGGTGCTCAAGTTCTTTGACATTGATTGTCAGAGGAACCATGATTTCGAGTTTGGGGTTGTGTCCTTCCTTCATCAGCTCGGCGGTAGCGCTGAAGAGTGCGCGGAACTGTACGCGAGTGATTTCAGGATAGATGATGCCGAGACGGACACCGCGAAGACCCATCATCGGGTTGACCTCGTGGAGAGCGTCGACACGCTTTTTGACTTCTTCGTAGGATATTTTGAGACGTTTAGCGACCTCTTTCATTTTCTCTTCGCCTTGCGGAGCAAATTCATGGAGAGGAGGATCCATAAGACGGAACGTCAGAGGTTTGCCGTCGAGGACCTTAAGCGTAGCCTTGGCATACTCGCGGATGTCGGGTTCGAGCTGGTCGAGAGCAGCGACGCGCTCGGCGGTGCTGTCGCTAAGAATCATGTTGCGCAGTTTTTCGAGAGGTTTCTCGCTGTTTTTGCCATAGAACATGTGCTCGATGCGGAACAGACCGATACCTTCGGCACCGAAGCTAACGGCGCGCAGAGCGTCGTCAGGATTGTCGGCATTGGTGCGAACACCCATTGTGCGGAATTTGTCGACGAGTTCCATGAAGCGCTGGAAGAGCGGGTTCTCGGTGGCGTTGATCATCTTGATGTCATCGCGATATACCCAGCCTTTGGTTCCGTTGAGAGCGAGGAGGTCGCCTTCTTTGAATACATGTCCGTTGATGTATACGAAGCCTTTTTCGGTGTCGATTTTCACGGCGTCGCATCCGACGATGCAGCACTTGCCCCATCCGCGGGCCACGAGAGCTGCGTGTGAGGTCATACCACCGCGGGCCGTCAGGATACCGTCAGCAGCGCGCATACCCTCGACGTCTTCGGGGTTGGTTTCTTCGCGGACAAGAATATTTTTGATACCTTGTTCGGCATACATTTTGGCTTTTTCGGAGGTCAGAGCGATGATACCGACAGCGCCGCCAGGACCTGCGGGCAGACCTTTGGCGATGACTTCGCGTTTCTTCTCGTCTTCGCTGTCGAGGATTGGGTGGAGAAGTTCGTCGAGCTGGGAGGGCGATATGCGCATAACGACCTCTTGTTCATCGATGAGGCCTTCTTTAAGCATGTCGAAAGCCATTGTAAGGGCAGCAACGCCGGTGCGTTTTCCTACGCGGCATTGGAGCATGTAGAGTTTGCCGTCCTGAATGGTGAACTCGATGTCGAGCATATCGTGATAGTTCTTCTCGAGGATGGTACGGATGTCGCAGAGTTCCTTGTATGTCTCGGGCATGAGTTCCTGCATGGAGTGCATGTGCTTGTTCTGCTCGTTCTTGGTGTCGTCGTTGAGGGGGTTAGGAGTACGGATACCAGCGACGACATCTTCGCCCTGAGCGTTGATAAGCCATTCGCCGTAGAACTGGTTGTCGCCGGTGGCGGGGTTGCGAGTGAAAGCGACGCCGGTTGCTGAGGTATCGCCCATGTTGCCGAATACCATAGCCTGTACGTTGACAGCTGTTCCCCAATCGTCGGGGATGCCTTCGATTTTGCGGTAGCTTACAGCTTTCTTGCCGTTCCAGGATTTGAAGACAGCCTTGATGCCGCCTTCCATCTGAGCGCGTGCGTCGTCGGGGAAGTCGACACCGAGGACTTCTTTAACCTTCTTCTTGAAGTCTTCGGCAAGACCTTTGAGGTCGTCGGCAGTAAGGTCAGTATCGCTCTTATAGCCTTTTTTTTCTTTGAAGGCATCGAGCATGTCGTCGAGTTGCTTGCGGATACCTTTTCCGTCGGCGGGTTCGATACCCTCTGATTTTTCCATAACAACGTCGGCATACATCATGATGAGACGGCGGTAGGAGTCGTATACGAAACGCGGGTTGTTGGTTTTCTTGAGCATACCAGGAATGGTTTTGCTGGAGAGA
The DNA here is from genome assembly GCA_017522065.1 of Bacteroidales bacterium. Classification (GTDB taxonomy): domain Bacteria; phylum Bacteroidota; class Bacteroidia; order Bacteroidales; family P3; genus Colimorpha. Next base: position 34 of record JAFXAD010000012.1, on the reverse strand, counting down.
CCGATGTTGAGGACGGTGTCCATCATGCCGGGCA
>JAFXAD010000011.1 GCA_017522065.1 Bacteroidales bacterium | reverse complement strand
CTATTCACTATTCACTATTCACCATTCACCATTCACTATTCACTATTCACCAATCACTTTAATAATTTTATCAGCCAAGACTGCGGCCAGTTTGTACTTCGACTCGATGGTCCAGCCTGCCACGTGGGGGGTCATCACTGTGCGTGGCGATTCGAGGAGATAGCGGAAGTCGGCGGGCAACATATCGAGGTCGAGGCCGTCTTTCGACATATCCTCATATTCAATGACGTCGAGCGCGGCACCATGCACCCTGCCCTGCTCCATCGCAGCAACCAGGTCGGCAGTCTTCACCACAGCGCCACGCGAGGTGTTTATCAGGCATATAGACTTTTCGAAAGCATCGAGAAATGATGCGTTGACCATATAATGGGTTTCGTCGGTCAACGGCACGTGGAGGCTTACGATGTCGGCCTGCTGCTGCAGCTCTTCCAACGACACTTCCTCGACGTATGAGGGGGCATAGCCCGATGGCTTGTATTTGTCGTAGGCCACCATGCGGCACTCGAATCCTTGGAGCCGCTTGGCGAAAGCACTGCCCATATTGCCGAAACCTATGATGCCAACCGTGCGGCCTTTTATCTCAAAACCACGGTTGGCTTCGCGCCGCCACAGTCCTTGCCGCACCTCGGCATCGGCGACGGCAATGCGGTCAGCAATCGCAAGAAGCAAGCCCACGGCGTGCTCGCCCACAGCGTCGCGGTTGCCTTCGGGCGAGTTCAGGCACTTGATGCCGAGCTTTTCGGCATAGTCCACATCGATGGTCTCCATCCCTGCCCCCACGCGGCCTATGCAGCGCAGGTGGCGAGCGTGGTCGATGAAATTGCGGTCTATAATAATCTTGCTGCGCACCACCAGGGCGTCATAGCTCTGCACCTCGGCCAGCAGCGACTCATATGTGCAGTCAGTCCACACACGGCAGCGGTGGCCGGCGGCCTCAAGTTTTTCGATCAGCACAGGATGTGTGCTGTCGGTAATCAAAATGTTCATTTCCTTTTCTTCTTGAAATAATACCCGTCGTCGTGCGAGAACGTGCCGTAGCGCGATTGCGGCATTCTGTATGTCTTTTGGGTTGCGCCGCCAAAGACGCCTATGCCGCCATCGATGTTGCAAATCACCTGCACCGGCTCACTGAAAAGCCCGTCGAACGAGTCGTATTCTGCGTTGGCCGAGGTCTGTTCGTAGCGGTACAGTTCCTTCGAAAGACTTCTGACTTCAAGCCGAATCGGTATTTGGGCATAGTCAAACTCGTCAAGATTTGGCCAAATACTGAAAATAGCCGTAAATTCGTGTTCACCGTTCTGGAACAGTTCACTGCTGAAAGCCATTTCGTCGCCATAGAAACTGCCGTCATAGCCATCGATGGCATCAGCAAGATCGTGACTGTTTACCAATGGATCATTAACAGAGAACATAGTACTACGCATATGTACCGTGTCCCAATACGATAGTCCACTGCTATTTAGAAATTCCCCAGCGTACTTTATTGACACCGAATAATAGTCATCGTTGCCGTGGCTTTTCACCTTGAAACGGACTTTATAATAGTAGTTGTCCTTCCCGTAATAACCGCCATATTCATCATAGTAGTTTCCATTTCCGGTATCAACCACAAGATCAAGCACCTCGACCTCGGGCATCCGCGGCATCGTCGTCGTCGCGCTAATCTCTTTGTCGTAGCCCGGCACGGTGGCTGTCAACCGCAGCGTGTCGCCAGGCTGCGGCCGCAATGTGAAGGTGTATCCGCCATAGAAAACGCTGTCCTCCATCCAGTACTCCCCATCAGTATAATAATAATGACTACCCGACAACAGGAATCCGCGCGGATCGTACACGCCCGTGTAGCTGCCCGTCCCGTCGCTAAGCGTCACCGTTGCATCGGTAACAGTGCCGAAACTCCTGTTGTCCAGAAAGAAACGGCTATATCCGACATAGACCGACATCAGCGAGTCGCTGACCGGCTTGGAAATCATCACCACGTAGGGCTTCACCTCACCGGGGTCGAAATCGACGGGTTTTTCGCAAGCCCCAAGCAGTACCACGGCTGCCAATATTATATAATGTATACGTTTCATCGTCTTAAAATTTTTCGTTTTAGTTTTAGTTTTCGTACGAAGTTTTCGTTTTCGTTAAAATTTGAAACTATATGACACCGACGGTATTATGGGGAACAACGACAGCTGCACCAGCGACGAGCTGTAGTGTACCCCGTTGATGACCGAATGCATATTGTTCTTTTCGTAGACCATAAAGGGGTTCTTGCGATTGTAGAGGTTGTAGACGCTCAGGCTCCAGGTGCGGATACCGCGCTTCTTCTCCTTGTGGAAGTTGACACCGATGTCCATACGGTGGTATGCCGGCATGCGGAAGTTGTTGCGGCTCTCGATGTACGAAACCGTCTGGCCAGTAGTGGGGTCGACATATTCCTGCATAGGCAGCGTGCCAGTGTTGCCCGACGAGAAGACCCACACGGCGCTGCAGTCGAAGTTCTTGTTGGGCTTGTAGCTCAGCATAATGGATATGTCGTGCCGGCGGTCGTACTTGGCAGGGAAGGGCTCGCCGTTGTTGATTTCCTGTCCTTTGCGGTCGAACTGGCGCATCGTCTTGCTCCAGGTGTAGCCCACCCAACCGGTGAAGTCGCCTATGGTGCGTTGCGCCAGCAGCTCTACGCCATACGACCAGCCATCACCCATGAAGACCTTGTCCTCCCAGCCCGACGAGGCAGCAAAGAAGTTTGCACCGTCGCGATACTCAATCATATTGCGCATCTTCTTGTAGTAGAGTTCCATCGACAGGTCGGCCAACCCCTTGAGGTTGTAGAACACACCTGCCGCCACCTGGTGGGCGTGCATAGGCTCGATGCGCTTGGTCACCGGCACCCACAGGTCGGTGGGCAGGCTGATGCTGCTGTTCGACAGCTGGTGCATATACTGCGTCATGTAGCTGTATCCCGCCTTGACAGACAGGTCGTCGCTTATCATCAGTCGTCCGCTCAGACGTGGCTGCAACGATGGGTAGAACTTGCCCTGCACGGCAAAGCCCGTCAGGTTGACGCCACCGTTGATTTTCAGCGTCTCATTGATGTTCCAGTCGTCCTCGATATAGGCGCTCAGCTCGTTGGCGTGCACCCTGCTTTCGCCCAGCACAGTGTCGTAGACCGTGCCGCCCGAGTTGTCGCCCTCTTCCATACGGTTGCCAGTCACATCGGGCTGGAAGATATGATGCAGCAGGCTGCCGCCGAACTTGACCGTATGGTCGGGGTTTGGCTGGAAGTCGAAGTCCACACGCCCCGTAATGTCGCGGATGCCCGACTTGTAGTACATCTCGGCTTTGTAGTAGTCGACGTCGGTATAGTTGTAGTCATACTCTTCCAGGCCGATGTTGATGTCGTTGCGATAGCGCGTATAGGCACCAGTAACGTTCATGAACAACCTGGGAGTCAACTCATAGTTCCACCTGAGCGACCCCACAAGGTTGCCCCAGTTGTAGCCCATCTTCATCTTCTCCTCGCCCGTGCTGTTGGCGTCGTAAGAATAGTCGTAGCGCATGCGGGCATAAATCTTGTCGTCGCCCGAATACCAGCTGCCTATCAGTCGGCTGCGGCTGCTGAAGCGGTGCGTCACTTTGGCGTTGAGGTCATAGAAATAGTATCCCGCATTCAGACGGCCCTCCTCCACAGCACCGATGGCCATAATTGCCGGCTGCGCCAGGATGTCGAAATAGGTGCGGCGAAAGCTTACGTTGAAGGTTGTCTTGTCTTTCCATATTGGGCCCTCGAGGTTGACCTTGGCGGCGATTGCGCCCACCGAGACGTTGCCGTGCAGCTTTTTGTCGTTGCCGTCATTGCTCGTGATGTCAAGCACACTCGACAGGCGTCCTCCGAAGCGTGCCGGGAAGCTGCCCTTATATAGCGTGATGTTCTTGATGGCGTCGGCGTTGAAGGCTGAGAAGAAACCACCCAAGTGGTTGACGTTGTAGAGCGGCACCCCGTCGAGCAGAAACAGGTTCTGGTCGGGACCGCCGCCACGAACATACATTCCCGACATACCCTCCGTGCCGCTCTGCACACCGGGCAGCAGCTGAAGGGCTTTCAGCACGTCGGCTTCGCCAAAAAGCACGGGTACCGATTTGATTTGCTCGACGGGGATATCTATTGCACTCATCTGCGACGAGCGGTGCGAGCTGACTTTGTTGGCCGTGATAGTCACCGTCTGCAACTGGTTGCTCGCTTCAAGGTTGACATCCAATTTGTTGTCAGATGTCAGCTGTATGGTGTCAAAATAGGTCTGATAACCCACATACGAGATGCGGACAACGACTTTGCCCTTGGGCAGCGTGAGCGAATAGCGGCCTTGCGCGTTGGTTAGCGCACCTTTGCCCGACACCATATCGTAGACCGTGGCACTGATAAGTGTCTCGCCCGACGATGCATCTCGGATAGTTCCGCTAATGGTGTAGCTTTGGGCAAGGACATCGGACATTGCCACTACAAGCATCAGTATCAGTATTTTAATTCTTTTCTGCATATATATTATATTAACTTATTCACCTGAGAAAAAATCGTTTATCCATCCTTTCGGTTGTGTTTTGGTAAGAATCGTACCGCAGTAGCGGCAATAGCGGGCCGCCGGGTCGGCCTCAGTGTGCCCGCAGTGTGTACAGTAGCGCGACTCGACATCCGACTGCTGGACAAGCGTATTGTCGTCATATTCGTTGAACTCTTCCGGCACATCGACCTTCTCCTGCTGATTATCGTCCTTGCGGTATTCGCGCACCGTCTCGCCCACAACGATTCCGGTCGGCACCGCTATTATCGAATAACCGAGCAACATGACTAATGTCGAAATGAACTGGCCCATTGGCGTCACCGGGGTAATGTCGCCATAACCGACTGTGGTTATTGTCACTACCGCCCAATAGATAGCCGTCGGGATGCTTTTCATCGACGGATTCTTACCCGACTCGAACATGTATATCACAGCTCCAAGAATAATGGCCGTAATGAAGACAAAAAGCATGAAAATAAGTATCTTAGTGACACTGCGCCGCATTGCGTTGAGCAAATGGAAACTCTCTTGCAGGAAACGTTGCATATTGAATATACGGAATATACGGAGAGTCCTCAACACACGTAGCACCGTGAGGGTCTGTGTGGCCGGAATCAGCAGGCTCAGGTAGGCCGGAAAAATCGACAGGAAGTCGATGATGCCGTAGAACGAGAAGACATACTTCCACGGACGCTGCAGACAATAGATACGCAGGTAGTACTCAAGCGTGAACGTTATGGTGAATATCCACTCCAGGCTCTTCAGCACCCAGCGCATATTGGTGTGGACCGCCTCGAAGCTGTCGAGCATTATCACCAAAAGGTTCAGACCTATCAGCACGAGCAGCCAGATGTCGAACTTCTTGCCCGCCGGCGTGTCGGCTTTGAAGATGATGCGGTATATCTCGCGCTTGGTGATGTTTCTGTACTTTTTAGGCAGCAGGACCTTGAATATCAGCCAATGCATGAAGTTTCCCACTGCATGCACCGTCCGGCTGCCTATGCGACGGTAGTTCAGCCCGCTGAAAAAAGTATACGCTTTTTTCCACAGCCACACAAGCGGATGGCTTATGCAGTACCATAACAGCATCAGCAGCTTGACAAATATACTTTTCTCTTTCTTTTCAGACATGACGTTTCACATATAGAAGATTGCGGAATTCAAATATTTGGGATGCCACGCGCCGCACGTCGGCAGCCGTCGTCTTCCGGTATATCTCGGGGTCGGTATTGGCCCACTCTGGATGACCCAACCACTCGTAGTAGCACATCGACATCGCACAGTCCAAGGCTTTGTATTGCGAGAATAGGAAGGTATTCTCATATTTGTTCTTGACTTTCTCTATTTCATAGTCTGACAGTGGTTCCGTCGCCACAAGGGAGAGTTGCTCTTCGACAGCTTCGACAGCCGAGCGGCAGTCCACCCCCTCGCGCAGCTTGCCCGAGACGACAAACAGTCCCGGATCGCGGTCTCCTGTGATGTAGGCATCTATCTCCGAAAACATGTTTCTGCGCTTCACCAGCTCGTTATACAGACGCGCCGACTGCCCGTTCGACAGAACATCGCTAATCATATCGCATACAGGAAAAACAGCATCAAGACGGCCACACATGTGGTAGCCCAAATATATGGCATCGGCCGGCACATTGCGCTCAATGGTCTCTGTACGGGACTCCGTCTGGCGCGGCTCGACAGGCAACGCTCTCCTCTCCACCCTTCCCGATGGTATGTCGCCATACCATTTCTCGACAAGTTCCAGCACCTCTGCAGCCTTGACATCACCAGCCACGGCAACAATGGCGTTGCTCGGACAGTAGTAGCGGTCGAAAAAGTCACGCACATCGTCGAGTGTGGCATCTTCCACATGCCTGATGTCAGCTCCGATAGTACACCATCGGTACGGATGCTCCTTGTAGCACAACGGACGCAGGTGCATCCACACGTCACCGTACGGCTGGTTCATGTAACGGTAATTGTACTCTTCCGTCACCACCGACTGCTGGACTCTCAGGCTCTTCTCCGACAAGTCCAGCCCCCTCATACGGTCCGACTCCAACCACAGCGCCGTCTCCAGATTGCCTGCCGGCACCGTCAAGTAGTATTGCGTGAAATCGTTGTTCGTATTGGCATTCGATTCCCCGCCCACCTCGGTCACCACCCGGTCATAGTCCGGAACATTGCGTGTGCCACCGAACATAAGGTGCTCAAAGAGATGGGCAAAACCGGTAAGGGAGGGATCCTCGTCGCGCGCGCCAACGCCATAAAGGGTGTTGACCGACACCATAGGTGTAGAACTGTCTTCTATCACAATAAGTGTCAATCCGTTGCGAAGCACATATTTCTGGTACGATATCATCTGACAAACGAGATTTATTCTATAAAACGCTGACTCTTGGATTTTATTTTAGTGTGCCTTTAATTTTCGTTTGTCACGACCGGCACCACCGGATTACCGGAATCGTTCAGAAGGCGACACACAAAGTTTTTTTTCTGCTTTCCGAAATAAAACAAACATTTTCGACACTAATATATTATTTTCCTAAAAAAATTATTCATTTATGACCCGACGATTTGCCTTCCTTTTGACATTCATCCTGTTTTCCATCTCACTTTCTGCACAACCTGGCGGCCCTGGCGGCCCGCCTCCCGGTGGCGGATTCCCCGGCGGGCCACGAGGACCCCGCAGCGACCGGCAGATGCAGCAAACACAGCAGAAAAGCACCACGGTGAAGAAAAAAAAGAATGTCAAGAGCGGCTCGACATTCAAAATCGTCGGTTCTCTCATCGACAGCACCAAAAACGAACCGCTCATGTACTGCAACGTCTCCCTGCTTGAAAAAGCTGACAGCAGCTTCGTGAAAGGCGCCACCACCGACATGAACGGCTATTTCGAAGTCAAGGATGTGCCTGCCGGCGAATACCTGCTGCGCATCAGCTATGTAGGCTACTCAACCCGCTTCGTACCCGTCAGCGTCACCAACAACACTGCCCTCGGAGCTATCAATATGAAACAGGGCTCCGAAGTGCTCAAAACCGTGAAAATCACTGCCGCACGCCCCCTTTATGCCGTCGACGGCGAGAAGATGGTCTACAACGTAGCCGACGACCCCACCATACAGGCCGGCACCACCGAAGACGCCCTGCAGAACGCCCCAGGCGTTGAGGTCGACGTCGAGGGCAACATCACCCTGCGCGGCGTCAGCAGTGTCGAAATATGGGTCAACGACAAGCCGTCGAAACTCACCGCCGAGAACCTCAAAACCTATCTCCAAACACTGCCGGCCAACGCCCTCGACCGCATCGAGACCATTACCAACCCCTCGGCAAAATACGCCACCGACGCCGAAGCCGTAATCAACATCATAACCTCGGCACACATCAAGAAAAACCACTTCATCAGCTTCGGCCTCAACGCAGCCACACAGCCCAACATAAGCCCTTGGCTCAGCTACACTTGGGCCAACGAACGACTGAGCGTCAACCTCTTCACCAACCTGCGCTACAGCACCAGCGAGTACGACTCTTGGATCTGGAGTCGCACGCGGCAGGACAATCCGCTCTACCCCGGCGACCTCGACTCGCTGCAGGATGCCATCTACGAACGCGACAGCTCGTGGAGCGAGGGACGCAACATAAGCGGAGGCTTCGGCCTCAACCTGAGCTATGACATAGACAGTATGAGCGACGTGAGCTTATGGAGCAACTTCAACCTGAACAGCTCCACTTCGAACAACGACCGTTGGCACAGCCGCGAAGTGTATCTGCCGTCGGCAAGCAGCTACCAGTATGATATGATGAACGATGTGTCGACGCTCAACTTTTTCGGAATGTTCGGCGGCAACTACACCAAGAAGTTCGACCGCGAGGGCCACAATATGCGCATTTTCCTGTTTGGAAGCACAAACAACAGCAGCGGCGTCACCTCGTACAGCCGCATCTACAACCAGACCGACACCTCGGCCTTCAACCAGAACACCTTCAAATACTACGACAACACGGCTCACGGCACCGACATCAACATCCGCGGCCGCTACAACCGCCCCTACAGCAAGGACGGCGAAATGAGCTACGGACTCAGCTTCGGCACCGACAACAGCAAACGCGACTACAGACCTTATATTCTCGACACCACCTACAACGACGGTGTCACCATCCTCGACGCATCGCTCTACGACGCCCTGCGCCGCTACATCTACGAAAACCACGAGAATGAAGTCGACGCCGACGTCGAATGGACCCACCGCTGGGGCGGCTTCACGCTGCAGCTCGGAATGGGTGCACGCCTCACCAACGCCCACTTCTCGTTTTCCGAGACAGGACTGCAGGCCGGCGACGACTACTCGAAAACGTTCCTCACCTACAATCCCTCCATCCACCTCAGCTACCGCACCGAGCAGATGCACAACTACAAGCTCAACTACTCGCTGCGTATGCGCAATCCCACAGGCAACAACCTAACGACCTACCGCACCTACACCGAAGACAGCTACAGCACCGGCAACCGTGACCTGACACAGAGCTACACCCACAACGCAGAAGCGGGATGGACCAAGTTCTTCATGTGGGGCAGCCTCGGAGTGGAAGGCTACGGACGCCTCTCGACAGGCGAGATCGACAACCTGACCGATGTCACCGATGCCATCGACCCCTACATCGGCCGCATCATCCAATACTCGACGCCCTACAACATCGGCTCCTCGTGGCGCTACGGCACCTCGCTCAACGCCACCTACCGCCCCAGCGGATTCTTCAACCTGCGCCTCTACGCCAACATCTACGACTACGGCTACTCGATGCAGTACGACAAGCTTGGACAAGACCCCTACACCGACAGCAAGTGGAGCTACAGTTTCCGCCTCAATATGTGGACCAAGGTGTGGAACCGCTACCAGATCCACGCCTCGGCCAACTACACCTCCCCCACCCTCGGACTGATGTCCACCCGCAGCGCACGCTACTGGGTCAACATGGGCGTACGCGCAGACTTCTTCAACCGCAAGCTCAGCGCCTACATCAACATCCAGGACATCTTCAACTGGGGCAAAAACATAGGCCAGGCCTCGTCGAACACCAACCCCTACTTCTTGAGCGAAAGCAAGTTGCGTACCCTCAACAGCCGCTACATCAGCGCCGGCATCACGCTGCGCTTCGGTAAGATGGAGCTTGAAAAGAATAGCCAAAGCGGCAGCGAAGCCGACGGCACCTCCTCCGCAACAATCACCACAACAGCCAGCGAATAAAAACTATATTACTCTGACAAAAGCGATTTCATGGGTCTCTCAGCCTGCGAAATCGCTTTTTTTCATGATTTTTTACGACAGTCACAAAAAGACAGCTCGCACAAAAACACACCAAAATTCTAATTAACAGCTGCTCTACTAAGGTAAAAAAAGCCACCTCTGCCGCCAATTCCACATTCACAATTCTCAATCGTACAGCAGTATATAAAAAAAAGAAAAAAAAATTTTGTCAGTATCAAAAAACTTGGTACTTTTGCACCCGCTTTCAGAGGAAAAAACTGATATTGTCCTATGGTGTAACGGTAGCACATCTGACTCTGGATCAGCTTGTCTTGGTTCGAATCCAGGTAGGACAACAAAAAGACGCTCCCACAGGAGCGTCTTTTCTTTTTTATCACAATTTCCGCCATAGGCGGAATAAATCTATAAGATTTCGCTCGCGTCAGCGAGCAGGAGATTTTTTTTGATAATACAATAACCGCGTCAGCATTCCCGCCGTAGGCGGAATTAATCTACAAGATCTATAAGATCTCGCTCGCGTCAGCGAGCAGGAGATTTTTTTTGATAATACAATAACTGCGTCAGCATTCCCGCCGTAGGCGGAATTAATCTACAAGATCTATAAGATCTCGCTCGCGTCAGCGAGCAGGAGATTTTTTTAGCGATTTCAAACAGGAATTGCCAGTAATTGGCCAGGAATTATTCAGTAATTTTTTTGAACGTGAATGCCCGTAAATGTCCGTGAATGCCCATAAATGTTTTTTTTAAACGGCGAATTACTCTAATTACTCGAAAGTTACGCAGGACGGACTTGATTACATGCTAATTACTCTAATAAATTATATTAATGCGTCAGCATTCCCGCCGTAGGCGGAATTAATCTACAAGATTTACGAGATCTCGCTCGCGTCAGCGAGCAGGAGATTTTTTTTAGCGATTTCAAACAGGAATTACCAGTAATTGACCAGGAATTATTCAGTAATTTTTTTGAACGTGAATGTCCGTGAATGCCCGTGAATGCCCATAAATGAATTTTTTAAACGGCGAATTACTCTAATTACTCGAAAGTTACGCAGGACGGACTTGATTACATGCTAATTACTCTAATAAATTATATTAATGCGTCAGCATTCCCGCCGTAGGCGGAATAGATTCACGAAGTTGCGGAAGCTGAGAGTAGAGCTTGCTGCCACAGCGACCTTGTGGAGCAAACACCGTACAGGCGAGAAGCCTCGGAGAGGCTTAATCTTAATAACACCGTACAAGCGAAGCGCAGTGCGGTGACGGATAATCAACACCTCGCCTGCGTCTCGGAGAGACGCGACATTGCCTATGTGCCAATTGCAGACAACCATGTCAGGATAATACAAACTAAAACAGATCAATTAATTCCTGTCCAATTTATGGTAATTCCTGTTAAAAGAGTCACCTCTTGACGAAATGCTTTACAATCATGCCCTTATCAGTGATAATCTTCACGATATAGTCACCGTTTGCGAGTGAGCCAATATCGAACGAGGTGTTGGTCGACGAAGCGACGATACGACCCTGCAAGTCGTAGACTTCGGCACGAATCATCTCCTTGCACTGTATGTTGAGTGTGCTGCTTGCAGGATTAGGATATAGGCGGCAGACCTCCGTGTGCTCTGCGACGTCGATGTCGACGTGTGCGCAGGGCCAGGGAATAAGTTCGGTGCCAGCGGTGTTGTAGGCATACACTGCGCTGATAATGGTTTCGCCGTAGTGGTTGCGGACATAGTAGTTGATGTAACGGTCTGTGCCGCCGCCGCTATGCCATACAGAGTACACATCTTTCGGTGCGACCATTATGGTAACCGAGTCTTTTTTCGAGCCCGACAGCTGAGCGGTTCCGAAGACGAAACCCGATGCCGACTCGAGGGTCAGATGGGCGTTGCCTCTCCAGCCGTCGTATTTGGTACTTTCCATCACAACAGTCAGAGGGCACATTTCGTCGGGGCTGTAGTTCGTTTGCACCACGTTGACACGTATCGTGCTGTTGCCCTGCGTGATGATGATCATAGCGTTGCGTTCCAGGTCACCTTCGAAGGAGCCGACCTGAAATGAGATCCATCCGCTTTGTCCGTCGGGGGTGTTGCCGAGCTTTATCCAGGGCGCGTCGCAGCTGACCTGCATTGGCGCGTCGACATTCGGATTGAGGCAAATCAGCACAGAGTCATAGCCACCATCGCTAGTGAACGAGCGGACGGTATCGCTTGCGCGGAGCGCATAGACCGGCACGGCGCCGATAAGAGCCTGGTTGAAGAGGTTGAAGGTGTAGGTGATATTGCCGCCCACGCCGCCGACGCCAGGACTGATCGAGTCGACCGGGTAGTATCCGTCGCCACTGCCGCTCCAACCGAAGTTGAAATGCAGATACTGGCGGCTGTCGTATCCGTCGCAGACAAAACCGTGTCCGCCTTGAGTGGCAGAGCCGGTGTAGATAATGGGGTGATGCTGGTCGAGTTCCGCAATCAGGGCTGCGCGCCACGTAGCGTCGTTGTATCCGCTGCTTTTGGTGATCACCTGCATATCAGGACTATAGTAAAAATAGTCTTTCAGCGAGTTGTCGATGCTGTGCACGCCGGGCATCCCTGCCAGGCCAGCAGCGGAACTGCCGCCGCCTTCGCCGGTATTATAGTTCATTTCGAGACTAACGCCGCACAAATACATCAGCGTTGCCACAGCATTGCGCTCCACTTCGGGCGAATATACAGTAGGTTGGTCAGGCATGTTTTCCCAGTCGAGTAGCGTGTGGGCAAAATCGGCCGACTGCATACCGTAGTTGGGCGCATTGTAGCTGTAGGCACCGCGACCGAAAGACGGGAAATTCCAGTATTTCATCATCTGGGCCTGCGCAGTTGCAGCACATCCGGTGACGGCGTTTCCCGGGCAAAGGTCGTTGTAGGGTGCCACCTGGTCCCATTGCGTTGTCAGCAGCGGACCGACACCCACTTTGGCCATCGGCGTGATTTCGCCACACAGCAAGCGCTCCCATTCGGCAGCATCGGAGGCCGAAGTTTTTGCTTCGGCGCTGCGTGCGGCATCAATCTGGAGCTGATATGCCGTCAGCCATTCGGCCAAAGGTGCGGGCAGCGCAGCGGGGTCGATAGTCGATGTGGGCGAGTAGCCAAGTATCGGGCGCGCCACGTCGTCGGCTGCCACCATCACGAAACCGCCCTTAGGACAAGTGAAGAGGTATATTCCGCTGTAGGCCCATTCGTCACTGCGGTCAACAAACTGGGGGTCGCCCTTGCTGCCAGTCATCTCGGCCCAGAAATGTTGAGCCACCGACATAGCCCTGTCGGACGTCACCGGCAGAGCCGATGCACGTCCGGCGAGGACTGTTAGTGCGACAAAAAGGATGTCAATCCATAGTCTTTTCATTGCACACGATTTTTACAATCTAATAATTAACCCTTTATCATCCATACGGTTGAAAATGGTATGCTCGCCGGTAGTTCCGTTGCCGTTGGGGTCGAAACTGAATTCGGTCTCTATAGTGTTGTTGTCGGGATGGAAAGTAAACGGCAGTGGGACGCCTTTGGTTGTCAGCGTGCCAGTGTTGTTGGAGCTGTCGAAAGTCCAGTTGAAGCGGACGGTCTGCGGGTCAGAGGTCTGTCCCCACACGGTGGCGGTGACGTTGATACGTGCGATGTGGTCGTTGCTGAACGCAAGTATGTAGTCGAGTGTCATCGGCAAGTCGCCCAATTCTTCAGTGTGGTACACCGTATTCTGCGAAGCGCTCCAGCGGGTGTTGGCGGGGAACTCGTTGGTGATTTCGCCGGGCACCACGCCGTCGTCGACGGTGTCGTTACCCGGGTCACGCGGGTCTTCCGGGTCTTCGGGTTCCTGTCCGCGCAAATAGAATGTCGTCAGGCCGCCGAGAGTGCTGCCGTCGTTCGACACTTCCACCATCAGGTTCATCGTAATCGTGTTGGTGGCAGGGTCATAGCTGAATGTTGATACGCCCATCTCGCCGGCGTTCATAGTTCCCTCACGACCGTCGAAGGTGTAGGTGAAGGCAATGCTCTGGTTGGCCTGTTCTTGTCCGGCGACGACGAGTTCGAAGAAGAACTCGCCCGAAGTCTCGTCAGCAAAATCAAGGTTCCACGTCATTACAGCCTGATAGCCCTGATAGGTGTCTCTGTATTTGCCGACCCACGATGTGCCAGCGAGTTCAATGGTTTGCTGGTTGTTGCCATTGTTGCCGTTGTTGTTGTTGGCAGGTTCGGTCTTGTCTTTTTCGCAACCCGTGAAGCAGGCAGCCGAAAGGGCCAAAAAGGCCATAAAGAAAGTCTTGAATGTGTTTTTCATCTTGTTCATTATTTTATTAAGAGATTATACAAATTCATTTAAAAACTGTACTTTGCCGGAAAAAAATCCCTTTTCAACCTCGTTTTTCTCTCAAAAAGTTGCATTTCTTATTGGAACTTACCACTCGCTGTAAACAAAGGAACAGCAAACAACGTTTTACGATTGATTCAAAACCGCTTATGACAAATCACGCTATATTACGTTTGCTTAACTAATCAATTAATAAAACGTAAACAAGCGTGGAAAAACTACAAAAGACAACAAAGAAAATGTCCGAACCGCTAATAAAACGGCAAAACCATAAAGGCTCTGCAAGCCTTACCCACGATGCCCCAGCGTCGGAAGAAAATTTCAGGTATTCGTCCTTCCACGACTGCTTGTATTCCACATTTTGAGATTCTATATTTAAATAACGACATTTAAATAACGACTATTGTCACATTTTTTATTGCCTCCCCCCAAGCCCAATGTATAGGGTTGGAAATCCAGCCAGATCTATTTTCAAAAAATCATCTTCGTTTTGGGAATTTATGTGTACCTTTGCACCGTGAATGTGGCCAAATCCACAACAACGTTATGAACTAATACAAATAACAATGAAAAAAAATCACTATTAATGCTTATTACGATGTTTCTCTTGTCCTCCTGTGTCCACAGAAATGATCTTAACTTAAAGTTTAATAATGTTGATTCAAAGGATATTGAAATTTACCTATCAGCAGGATTCCCTTTTTCATCTCTTGAGAAAGCCACTTGTATATACAGAAACGGTACAATTAATGCTATTCCTAATGAGTATGGAGAAAATGATTGGATAATCATCTACAAAAACGAAAAAATATGCAGGTTCCGCCATTTTAAGATAAATAGAAATGACAAACACTCTTATTTTTTTACATTGCAATCTGACTCTTCCAAAATTTTTTGCGATGTATGCATTAAAGGGAAAAGCAATATGACACAATCAAACATTCAATTTATTGACATTAATCATGGATTCGGGACCAATGAAAAGGGGGAATGGAAGCCATTCAATTTTGACATTCATGATGAGATAAGAGCGCGTGACTTTGAAGCGTCCAATAAAATAGGTTTGAATGCCAAAGCCTTGCACAATCTATGGGGAGGATTTAT
>JAFXAD010000010.1 GCA_017522065.1 Bacteroidales bacterium | reverse complement strand
GGGTGGCACTACCAGCACATCCATTACCAACATATGCTAAAGCAACGTGGCATCGTGCAGAGCATGTCGCGAAAGGGGAACTGTCTTGACAATTCCGTAATGGAGAATTTCTTCGGGCTGATGAAGAATGAACTGCTATACATCAATCATTTCGACAGCATGGATGATTTCAAACGTCAGCTCGCCGACTACATAGATTATTACAACAACAAACGCATCAAGCTGAAACTAAAAATGAGTCTGGTGCAATACCAAACTCATTTCTGTAGACAAATTAACTGATTTTTTAATCCGTCCAACTTTTTGGGGTCACTTCATATGCGACAGCCTTTCTTTCATCGGGATTTGCCTTTTGATTCCTCAAAAAACTCAACGACGAGCTTGTCTCTTCGTTTGCGCTTCACCCCGTTGTGGTTTCGGAGCATCCTCTTCAGTTGTGAGAAATGGCCGTCAATGCGATTTGTGGTGTTCGGGATGCCCATTTCTATGTTGTCGTACCAAGTGAACAACAGAGGCTGGTTGCGCCTGAGGCTCAGGTATGCGCTGCGCAGTTTCTTGTGGGTGTAATGGCTTTTGCCCGTCTCGGGATCTGTGGTCCTTTCCTGGAGATAATCATTCCACTTCTCACATCAATCCCAGAACATCCCCTCAAAAGACTCCTTGTCTGTCTCGGTCAGCATATCCACTATCCGTTTGAGTTCCACGGCAGCCTCTGTTTTGGGATGCTTTGTGATGTATTTGCGTACAGTCTTCTGTTGGTGGAATTGGCACAGTTTCACCTTTTTGCCGGGAAACATCTTTGAAAGCCCTCTGCGTCCATCGCAAACCACAGCCGGCACCTAGTATTCCAGGCTCTCCAGTTCAGCAATACCCTTGGCATACAGGGCGTTTGTCTCATTCTTCACAAAGTACCACAGCAAGTCTCTGTCTGTAAGCTCATCCTTGAACAGCATCACCCCGTACTTTCTGCCCCAATATGTGGTATCCATTAGGACGATTACTTTCCCTAGTGATGATATGCCTTGGGGTGGAGTGTATGCGTCAAGTTTGCGTTTTATGGTGCGCGATGAACACCCGTACCTCTCGGCCAGCTGGGCATAGGTCTGTTTCAGCTCGGAATACTCGCGCCACAATTCTGCTGCATCTATGCGATTACCCCCTAAAAATTGTTTTCCGCATGCCCAACAACGGTACCTTTGGCCCCCTTTCACACGTCCATATTTCTGGACTTTATCGTTACCACAGTAAAAGCATTTTTTTTGTTCATAACCTTTGACTTTGTCAAAGTAACGATAAAATCAAGCATTCAAGCCTGTCCGACCATTAATTTTGTCCATTACGTCGAATCCCTGTAATCATTAACAAATTAAACAGTCTCGACAACGGAATTGTCGAGGCTGTTTTTTTTTATAGTCATCTGTCACAATAGAACATCTAACGACACAGGTATCTACTCTCAGTTGCCGCCATTTATCATCTCGTTCAATTTCATCATAGCGAGGATACCAAAAGTGAGGGCCGCATACTCGTGAGCCGGCACTGTGGCGGTGGCTTCGATGTCGCGAATCTGCAGGTCGACATCCTGCACTCCATGCGTGGTCAGGAACTGGTACATGTGCTCGGTGGTAGCAACAGGAACGGTGATGTCGTGCGTGCTGTGGAATAGCATTATACGTTCCGTTCCGCGCGGAGTCCAACCATGGCAGAGGTTGTCGCTGTCGAAGGCCTGCACAAAGCGCGCCGAGAGTTCGGAGGTGGTATCGAGCAGTTCGGCTGTGGCAAAGTCGGCGACATTGAGCGAACCGACGAGCGAGTCTATTTCCTGGCGGGTATAGCGTTTGCTGAGAATCCAATCGTCAATATGGCTAAGTGCCGGTTCTATAAACATGCGGTCGTATGGCACGCCGAGTCCGAAGAACTCGTTGTAGGACAGCATCACGCTGATGACGGTGCTGGGCATGCCGGCTATGGTGGCGTTGACAAATTGGCGATACGTTTCCGGAATGTCGTAAGGGCCGGCTCCGGCAAAGGTGTATGTGATATCGATGTCGGGATACTGTTCGGCGACGAGGCGCACAACGGCCATAGCGGTCTGACCACCTTGCGAGTATCCGGCATTGAAGAGGCGGTCGTCCCAAGTGTAGCCCATGCAAGCAAGGAGCTTCTTGGCGGCAAGCAGCGCATCTATGCTGGTACGGGCATTGTAGCTGGAAAGGCAATAGGCCTGATTGTACTGCTCGGTGACGCCAAACCCGTAATAGTCGGCCGAAATGGTTATAAGGTCATAATTGGCAACCTGGTGCTGCATGCTGAGTTCGCCACGCGACGGGCACTGGTCTGCACGATAGATTGTGAAGTGGTTGTAGAGCAGCAGACCCTTGGCATGACGTGGCATGTTTGCGGGCATCGTGATGGTTCCTGACAACATTATGGGATTGCCATAGGGGTCGACCGATGGATAGACAAAGTTGTAGGCCTTCATTGCCGGAGAGCTGTAGAACGCCGAGTCGGTCACATAGGCCTCTCCTTCAGAGCATTCGCACGGACGATCCGTGACGTCATCCTTACTGCAAGAGGTACATATCAGGGCGGCTCCTACAACTGCAAACAAAACAACGACAACGGTGCGCCATTGGGCGACAAAAAACAGCTTGCTTCTCATGACAATATCATATTATTAAAACTTTCACATCTGATTCCAGCGACTATAAACAGGTCCATATTTACACTGTAAATCAATCACTAAATTAATATTTTAGAATATTTTTACGGCCGCAAAAATACAACATAATTCCCAAATAGCCAAATTGTGACAACTCAGCCACTCAGCCTTATAATACAACAATTGCTGAACGAGCGGGCCGCGGAACTGGAGTCGATATAAGAGCACACAAATACAATAGCCTCGACAACGGTATTGCCGAGGCTATTGAATTATGAAACGTGTCTTATATCCTGAGCAGCGTCAGACGATAGCCAGGAGTTCGACAGTGAAAATCAATGCTGCATAAGGCGGAATCGAGTTGCCGGCGCCGTGTTCGCCATAGCCCAACTGATAGGGAATGTAGAACTTGTATTTGGAACCGACCTTCATCATCTGTACACCCTCGGTCCATCCGGCAATAACCTGATGCAGACCGAATTCGGCCGGCTGGTTGCGGCGATAGCTGCTGTCGAACACTGTGCCGTCGATCAGCGTGCCCTCATAGTGGCAGCGTACGGTGTCGCTGGCCGTAGGACGCGGACCGTTACCCTCGACCAAGACCTCGTACTGCAATCCGCTACGAGTGCAGAAAACACCTTCGCGCTTGGCGTTCTCGGCCAGGAAAGCCTCGCCTTCGCCTTTGGCTGCTTTACCACGCTCGGCAGCCTCGGCCTGCTGCAGGGCCTCCATCTCGGTGAAGAACTTGTCGAGGATGCTGTGCATCTCCTCGGTCGTGAGTTGCGAATTCTTGCCAGTGAACAAATCGCGTATGGCAGAAGCAAAGTCATCGACATTCAGACTCGTTTCCAGTCCCATATCCAACAGTTGGCGGCCAATGTTGTGGCCGAGAGCATAACTCAGTTTATCCATTTTAATCAGTTTTTGTCTAACATTATATTTATTAACGAGAAAGACCACAGGTCCCACTCTTTTTTATTTTGCAAAAGTAGTAAATTTTGTTGTAATAAAGATTTTTGTGTAAATTTGCAGTTTGTATTTTTTAACTTGTAAAACACATCATATTGAATAATAATGATTTATTTTACAAGTACCGAACAAACCACTTTGAAAGACTGAAAGATGGACTACAATTTTAACGAAATCGAACCCAAATGGCAGCAGTATTGGCGCGACCAACACACCTACCATGTGGAAAACAAATCGGATAAGCCTCATTTTTATGTACTCGACATGTTCCCCTACCCTTCGGGAGCGGGACTGCATGTGGGTCACCCTCTTGGCTACATCGCAAGCGACATCTACGCTCGCTACAAACGTCTGCGCGGATTCAACGTGCTGCACCCCATGGGCTATGACGCCTACGGACTCCCTGCCGAGCAGTATGCCATACAGACCGGACAGCACCCGGCTGTAACAACCGAGCAGAACATTGCACGCTATCGCGAACAACTCGACAAAATCGGTTTCAGCTTCGACTGGGACCGCGAGGTGCGCACCTGTGACCCGGACTACTACAAGTGGACCCAGTGGACTTTCATCCAGCTCTTTAACCACTACTACGACGAAGAGCAGCAGAAAGCCCGCCCCATAAGCGAACTGGTCGCTAAGCTGGACAATGAGAACCCCGACATCGACGGCAAAAAATGGAGCGACATGGACGAGAAGGAACGCCAGAACTACCTGATGAACTTCCGCCTCGCCTACCTTGCCGACATACCTGTCAACTGGTGCGCCGAGCTGGGCACGGTACTCGCCAACGACGAAGTGGTCAACGGCCTCAGCGTGCGCGGCGGATACCCTGTGGAGCGCAAGCTGATGCGCCAGTGGAGCCTCCGCATCACCGCCTACGCCCAACGCCTGGTCGACGGGTTGGAGCAGGTGGAGTGGTCCGACTCGCTGAAGGAAATCCAGCGCAACTGGATCGGACGCAGCGAAGGTGCCGCAGTGTGGTTCCCGCTGGATGTTCCAACCAACACAAATGTACTTCCTGGCGCACAGGCCTATATGCCGCAGTTCGACCCGCAGCCTGTACCGAGCTTCGAGATTTTCACCACCCGCCCCGACACCATCTTCGGCGTGACCTTTATGGTGCTATGCCCTGAGCACGAGCTCATTGAGCAAATCACCACGCCCGAACACAAAGCCGAGGTCGAAGAATACGTCACCTGGGCCAAGAACCGCAGCGAGCGCGAACGCCAGGCCGAGGTGAAGAAGGTCTCAGGTGTATTCACCGGCGCCTACGCCGTCAACCCACTCACCGAAGAGCGTATCCCCATCTACGTGAGCGACTACGTCCTTGCTGGCTACGGCACCGGAGCCATCATGGCAGTGCCCGCCCACGACAGTCGCGACTTCGCTTTTGCACGCCATTTCAACCTGCCGATACGTCAAGTGGTCTCGCTGGAGAAGGATGTCACCAGCGACCCCGCCACTTGGAGCGAAAGCATGGACGCCAAGACCGGCTACTCCGTTAACAGCGGCTTCGTCACTGGCATGAAGGTCAAAGAGGCCATGGCTGCCGTCATCGACAAGATTGAACAAATGGGCATCGGCCACCGCACCGTCAACTACCGCCTGCGCGACGCCATCTTCAGCCGCCAGCGCTACTGGGGCGAGCCCTTCCCCATCTATTATAAAGAGGGCATCCCCTACCCCATTCCCGAAGAATGTCTGCCGCTGCAGCTGCCCGAAATCAAGGACTTCAAGCCCACCGCTACCGGCGAACCTCCGCTCGGACATGCCGACATGTGGGCGTGGGACGAGACGAACAAGCGCATCGTAAGCAAGTCGCTCATCGACAACAAAACCATATTCCCGCTCGAACTGAGCACAATGCCCGGATTTGCAGGCAGCAGCGGATACTATCTGCGCTATATGGACCCGCGCAACGACAAGGAATACTTCTCGCACCAGGCCGTAGGTTACTGGCAGAACGTCGACCTCTACGTCGGCGGCGCCGAGCACGGCACTGGCCATCTTATCTATGCCCGCTTCTGGAACAAATTCCTCTTCGACATCGGACTCGCCGTGAAGGAAGAACCGTTCCAGAAACTCGTCAATCAGGGCATGATACAAGGCCGGTCGAGCTTTGTCTATCGCTCAAAGGCCGACAACAAACTCTTCGTTTCCAAAGGCCTCGTCAAAGACCCTGACAGCGTAACCCCCATACATGTCGACATCAACATCGTCGACAACGACATCCTCGACATCGAGCGCTTCCGTCAGTGGCGACCCGAATTCGCCGACGCTCGCTTCGAACTCGAAGACGGCAAATACATCTGCGGATGGGAAATCGAGAAAATGTCGAAATCGATGTTCAACGTACAGAACCCCGACGACCTCGTTGCACGCTACGGTGCCGACACGCTGCGCATGTACGAGATGTTCCTCGGCCCCGTCGAGCAGGCCAAGCCGTGGGACACCAAGGGCATCGAAGGTGTCTTCCGCTTCTTCAAAAAATTCTGGCGCCTTTTCCACGACGACAGCAATACCTTTGCCGTCAGCGACGAAAACCCGACCAAAGAAGAACTCAAAATCCTGCACCAGACCATAAAGAAAGTCACCGACGACATCGAGCGATTCTCCTTCAACACAAGCGTCAGCACCTTCATGATCTGTGCCAACGACCTTGCCTCGCTGAAGTGCAACAAACGGGCCATCCTCGAACCGCTTACCGTCCTGATTGCTCCCTTCGCGCCCCACATCGCCGAAGAGCTGTGGCACCTCTTGGGCAACACCGAGTCGGTCTGCACTGCCCAATGGCCGCAATACGACGAGCACCAGTTGGTCGAAGACTCTTTCACCTACCCCGTCTCGTTCAACGGCAAAATGCGCTTCACCATCGAACTGCCCGCCAACTGCACACAGGACGATGCTGTCGCCGCAGTGAAAGGTCTGCCCGAAACCCAGAAATGGCTCGCAGGCAAAGAACCTAAAAAAATCATTTTCGTACCAAAACGCATAATTAACATAGTATGCTAAGCAGACATTTCTTGCGCGCAAAAGCCCTGCAGACAGTCTATGCAGGAGTCTCCAACCAAACCTCTTCGCCCGACGAGATTGCCAAGGCGTTCGACTACAATGTACTCCGTCTCAACGACCTGGGTGTTATACAACTCAGCACTTTGGGACAACTGACCTTCACCGCCGAGCGCATCATCGAAGCCGAGATGCAGAAATTCAATCCGCAGCAGGCCGAAATCGACATCCTGCAACGACTGGTCGACAACCAGTTCATCTCACGGCTCGACAACTCCTTCGAATTTCGGCAACAAGTCAACCGCCTCCATATCGACTGGAGCAACAACTTCGACATCTTCCGCAAGATCCTCGGCAT
The DNA here is from genome assembly GCA_017522065.1 of Bacteroidales bacterium. Lineage (GTDB taxonomy): Bacteria > Bacteroidota > Bacteroidia > Bacteroidales > P3 > Colimorpha. The sequence goes on along the minus strand of JAFXAD010000010.1, from coordinate 19,681 downwards.
TTTCAAGACCTCGCCCCAGTTCGCCGATTACCTCAAATCGGACAAGCCGTCGTTCGACAACGACCGCAACATCGCCATTATAGCTTTCAAACACCTCATGAACGAACAGACTTTGCGCGAAATCATTTTCGAAAGCGACCTGCTTTGGGAAGACGATTTCGACCAAATTGCGCAATACAACTTCATGATGCTCAAGGAGCTCGATGACGAAAACACCAACGAGGCCATGTGCTGCCCACTCGTCTATGACAGCCGCAACGAGAAAGACGAAAACGCCTACTCCTTCGCACGCAACCTTGCTGTCGAGACGTTCAAGCACATCGACGATGTCGAGCCTATGATACGCAAGCACTTGCAAAACTGGGACTTCGACCGTGTGGCTTTGATGGACATTCTGCTTATCAACATGGCTGTGACCGAATTCACGTCCTGCCCCTCGATACCCGAGCGCGTCACCGTCGACGAATACATCGAACTGTCGAAAGAATTCTCTACCGAGAAAAGCAAGCTCTTCATCAACGGAATCCTCGACAAGATTCTTATCGAACTCCGCGTGGCAGGCCGAATCAACAAAGACGAACGCGGACTCTACGACCCCGACATCGACGGTCCCAACCCTCCCGACGAAAACTAAACCTATATTATATATATGAAAGCCAAACACTCCATATTCCTTATCTCGCTCCTGCTCCTTGCCACCGCCTGCGGCGGCAAAAAAGGTGCTTCGGATGTCGACCTGATACAGAACCCCAACAGCGCACAAGGCTACAACGAAAGCCAGAAGATGCCGCGAATCACTTTCGAAACCGACATGCACGACTTCGGACAACTCATGGCCGGTGAGAATATATCATACAGCTTCAAGTTCACCAACACGGGCAATGCCGACCTCGTCATCAGCGGCTGCGACGCCTCGTGTGGATGCACCGTGGCCGACTACCCGCGCGAACGCATCGCTCCGGGCAAAACCGGATACATAACGGTTTCATTCAAGTCGCAAGGCATGTCTGGCTACCAAGTCAAAGAGGTCACCGTAGCCTCCAACACCCAACCAGCACGAACAAAGCTCCGCATCTCTGCAACAGTAAGATAAGAGTATCAACTTTAGTTACCATCCATCCAACATTGATTCATAATTAAACATAAAACCATACAACAATGAACATCAACTTTATCCTTCTCCAAGCACAAGGAGCCCCCGCCGGCAATCCCGGAGGCGGCAGCGGACTTATTATGATTATCCTCCTTTTTGTTGTCATGTGGCTCCTTATGATTCGCCCACAAAACAAAAAAGCCAAAGAGGAAGCCAAAATGCGCTCCCAACTCGCCAAGGGCGACCGCGTCCTCTGCGCTGGCGGCATCTACGGCAAGGTCCATTCGGTTGCCGACACGACTATTGATGTCGAAATCTCGAACGGCGTCGTAATCACCGTCGAAAAGAACTTTATCCAAGCCGTTGTCAACAACAACGAAGTAACAAAGCAATAAAAAAACAATCATGGGCTCCCGCATCATACAACGTCTCCGCCACTCGCGAGGTTTCCTCTTCGCGCTGGTAGCTGTTGCTATGGTGTGGGTGGTCTCATCGATGTCGGAATACAAACACTTCCGCGAGAACTACCGCATCGTCTATGACGGTATCGACAGAGCTCATTATGCCGTGATTCAAATCGACAGCATTGCCACTCTCGACATAGTCTGCAACGGTTTCAGCGCCTTCAACAGGGATTTTCGCAACAATAACATCGTCCACATCAATGTGTCAAAACTCGTCAACAAGTTCAAAGACCAATCGGGCGATATACAATTCACTCTCAATACCGAAGAGTACATGGATGTTATCAAAAGCCAAATCGACACTCGCGGCGTCAGCGAAATAGCACCAGTGAGTTCAAGGCTCAACATCCACCTGTCGCCGAGACACAGCAAAGCTTTTGTTCCAGACATCAGCCCTGTGAAGTTCCAGTTTGTAGATATGGTCGGACTCTGCGGAGAACCGAAAATAAGACCCGACACGATATGGCTCTACGGCAGCCAAGCCTCGCTCGACAAGGTCAGCTCCATCAAGGCAGCACAACAGACCATCAAGTCCATCCGCATCAGCGGCGAATACAGAATACGCCTCGACACCGCTTGGCACAAATACAGCGACCTGCACATTTCGACCAACTCCATCAACGTCTATATCCCTGTCGAGAACTACATTGAAAAAGAGATAACTCTGCCAATACAACTGCAAAACAACGAGAGGACTCCATCGTCCAACAGAATCAACCTCTATCCCGCCGAAGTCAAGATAACCTGCATTGTCCCTCAGAAAGAATACAACAGCGTCAACAACAACGACTTCGCCGTGACAGCAGTAATGGACAACGACACCTCGACTTCGCTCACTCCCGTGGTGACAACCTTCCCCGCCAATGTGCGCATCAAGTCAATCACTCCTTCTGAAATACAATATATCGTGATAAAATAATAAAGATCATGAAACTTATCGGACTCACCGGAGGTATAGGCTGCGGAAAAACCACTGTGCTGCATGAATTCCAAAAAATCGGCGTGCCATGCTTTATTGCCGACAGCCATGCTGCCACTTACTATAACGACAGCCAATTCCTTCTGCAAATCCGAAAACTATTGGGCGACAGCGTCTTCAACCCCGACGGAAGTGCTAACAAGCAGGCCATCGCTTCTATTGTATTCAACGACAAAGAGAAACTCAGCAGCCTTAACAGCCTCATCCACCCGCGCGTGATGCAGGACTTCAAATCATGGGCACTCTCGCAATCCGCATCGACCCCATACGTAATCATCGAATCGGCCATTCTTTTTGAATACAGCCTCGACAGCCAGCTCGATGCCGTCATTGCCATCTACCTCGAGCACGAGGAACGCATCAGACGATTGCTCCTTCGCGACAAAGCCACAAGAGCACAACTCGAAGAACGTATGCAAAACCAGCTGCCGGCCGAAACAAAGATGGACCGCGCCGACTACGTAATCCTCAACTACGAAGGCAATCCACGCCAACGCCAAGTTGCCTATATCGACAGCCTTATTCGCCAAAAACAGTAATTCATACCACATTAAAACGATTAGGTTGCATATTCTGTACGCAAGCACACATGCCTGCTAAACCTATTAAGAAATAAAACAATTACATAAACCAGAACCAAATAGTATCGCCATGTATCTGATCCAGAAAAAAGAGTTCCTCACACCCGCCACCGTTCTTATGGAAGTCGAAGCTCCGTGGATTGCCCAAAGCGGACATCCGGGACAGTTCCTCATTGTCATACCCGATGCACATGGCGAACGAATACCACTGACCATCTGCGACATCGACCACGAACTGGGTCTTGTAACAATAGTGTTCCAGATTGTAGGCGACTCGACACGCAAACTGGCCGACATGGAACAGGGCGACAATCTCTACACCATCGTGGGTCCGCTCGGAAAACCTGCCGAAGTAATAAGCCTCTTCGAGCAGAACCCCAATCTGCGCATCCTTTTTGTCGCAGGAGGCGTAGGCACCGCTCCAGTCTATCCTCAAGCCAAATGGGCCTACCGCTTTGGCCTCTATTCCGACATCATCATCGGCGCTCGCAGCAAGGACTTCATCTTCTTTGAAGAACGCATGCGCTCCGCCTGTCAGAATCTCTACATCATGACCGACGACGGCAGCTATGGCGAAAAAGGTCTTGTAACAGACAAGATTAAACAACTCATCGAATCCGGCAATCACTACGACTGCTGTGTCGCAATCGGTCCGCTGCCCATGATGAAGTTCGTCTCGCTGCTTACCAAACAATACAACCTGCCTACCATCGTGTCGCTCAACTCCATGATGGTCGACGGCACCGGAATGTGCGGCGCCTGCCGCGTGACTGTTGGCGACAAAGTGAAATTCACCTGCGTCGACGGTCCCGAATTCGACGGTCATCTCGTCAATTTCGACGAGGCCATGAGCCGACTTGCACGACCCGATGCTCGCAAATACCGCATCGCCACTACAGAAGGCGGACACAGGTGCAATCTGGCTGACGCTGTCGATGAAGCCCTCGATGCCGCTGAAAAAAATCAACGCCAAAAGCCCAAAGAGCAAGACCCTCAGCAACGTATTCATAACTTCGACGAGGTGTCATACGGCTTCAACGACCGACAGGCTTTGGTCGAAGCCTCGCGCTGCCTCAACTGCAAACGGCCCCTCTGCGTCACACAATGCCCTGTCGGTATCAACATTCCTGCCTTCATCGCTGCCGTCAAAGAGGGCAACGTGACCGAAGCCGGACGCATCATTGCCATGGACTCTACCCTGCCCGCCGTGTGCGGACGTGTATGCCCGCAGGAGACGCAATGCGAAGGTGCATGCATTCTTGGCCATAAGGGTCAACCTATAGCAATCGGAGCTCTCGAACGCTATGTTGCCGACTGGAACCGAGAACATTCAGAACCATCTGACAACAAGAGCGATAACGACAGCATCGGTTCGAAGACCAAAGTGGCCATCATCGGGAGCGGCCCCTCCGGACTTGCCTGTGCCGGAGATTTGGCAAAAGCCGGTTTCGACGTGACCATTTTCGAAGCCCTCCACCAGCCCGGCGGTGTCCTCGTCTACGGCATCCCCGAATTCAGACTGCCCAAACAGCGCGTTGTCGCTCCCGAAATCGAGAACCTGCGCAAACTGGGTGTAAAAATATATACCAACGTCATCGTGGGCAAGTCGGTCACTGTCGACGACCTCTTCAACCATCAGGGTTTCAAGGCCGTCTATATAGCTTCTGGCGCCGGACTGCCTAAATTCATGGGTATTCCCGGCGAGACTCTTGTCGGTGTCCTTTCCGCCAACGAGTTGCTTACGCGCACCAACCTCATGCACGGCTACGACAGCCAGTACGACACTCCCATCCAACTCGGACGCCACGTCGCCATAGTCGGTGGCGGCAACGTAGCCATGGATGCCGCTCGCACTGCACGTCGCTTGGGATGCGAAGTGACCGTAATATATCGACGTGGCGAAGAGGATATGCCGGCACGCAAGGAGGAAGTCCACCACGCCAAGGAAGAAGGTATCCAGTTCTGCTTCCAATGCAATCCCGTTGCCGTGCTCGACGACGGCAAGGGCAACGTCGGCGGTGTACGACTGATACGTATGGCCATGGGGGAACCCGATGCATCGGGACGTCGACGCTTCGCTGAAATACCTGACAGCCAGTTCGACATCGAACTCGACAACCTCGTAATCGCTCTCGGCACTTCGCCCAACCCTCTCATCAAGAGTACCACACCGCGACTGGACACCGAAACGTGGGGCGGAATCAAGACCGACGCCAACGGATGCACATCGCGCCACATGGTCTTTGCTGGCGGTGATGCAGTAAGCGGCGCCGCCACCGTCATTCTTGCCATGGGCGCCGGTCGCCAAGCTGCCAAATCCATAATCAAAGCGTTGGAAGATTCCAAACAGTCTTAAGGTAACCTCTAAAAATCGTTTAATTATCTTCGTTGACATTTCTTTGGCTCGGAAAAGCAAACAAGTTTTCTTTTCTCTCGCTTTGCGAAACGTTCGCGTTTTGCCTGCAAAACAAAATCCTTATTTGAAACAAAAAAATCCCGTTATTAGCAATAACGGGATTTTATATTTTATAACACTATCTGTTATTCCGCAAAGCCTAAAGCTTTGTCCTTAATATCCTGTTCCAACGGATCTTGCCGCTGTCGGCATCCTTCGAGAACACAATAGCCGAGGCCCGGCCTACAACGTGGTCTTCAGGAACGAATCCCCAATAGCGGCTGTCGGCGCTGTTGTGACGGTTATCACCCATCATCCAATAGTAATCCATGCTGAATGTATATTCCGTCGTCTCTTTGCCATTGATGAAAATATGACCATTGCGCACCTCCAAGTCATTGTGCTCAAACACCTCGATGGCACGACGGTATATCTGCAAAGTCTTTTCGTTCAGCGCAACTTTCATGCCTTTGGCCGGAATGGTCACCGGACCGAAATTGTCGACCGACCATTTGTAACCCTCGGCATGCGGGAACAGCTCTTGTCCCGAATAGCCCTGCTGCGCCGAAAGCGGCATTATCTCGGCTACTGCAGCGTTGGCCTGCATCCGCTGGGCGGCTTCAGCCGTCATCGGAATGGTATATATCTGTCCCCTCATGTCTATCTGGCTCTGCGACACACCATTTTCCAACAAGCTCTGTGTCAATCCCATCATGGCATCGCCCAACTCGCGTTCATAGGTCGGGTTGACAAGCAGCTTATAGCGTGGTGTGATGCGTACCAAACGGCTGCTGTCGCCCTGTGTATGCTTCATTGGTTCGACGGACAGGTACTTGGAATACTGCATGGCAATCTCAATCTGGGTGTCGTTGAGGTAGATGTACTGGAAGTATCCTATCGAGTTCTCGCAATCTTCGTTCGAGATACCCATCGACGAGAAGAAATGCATGTCTTTCTGCAGCTTTGCATTGACCAAATCGGAGCCGTATGCGCCCATTTTCGTCATAGATGCAATATAGTCATCCACGCTCTCCGCCATTCTTACGGCATACGTGTATTCTGCATCGGCAGGTGTTTCCACAGCCTCGCCGTTTATCATAACCCGCTGGTCGCGAATCTCAATCGTCTCGCCCGGCAGACCTATACAGCGCTTAATGAAATTTTCGCGCTTGTCGGTTGGTCTCACAACGACACGTCCAAAAGTGGCAGGGTTGTCACGAATGGCATCAACCCCATACTCACGCACAAGGTCGTGATACGAGCGGTTGCTTTGGAAAGCCGTGCAGACGGTGTCGCCGTCAGGATAGTTGAACACTGTCGCATCAAAGCGTTTCACCTTGCCAAGACCCGGGTATCTGTGATATGGCAACTTTATCCACTTCAAGTACGACTCCCTTTGATTGTTGGTAAGAGGCAACACATTGTGCACCAACGGAAACGACAACGGTGTCATCGCTGCCCTCGGTCCGTAAGCAATCTTGCTGACCATTAGATAGTCGCCTACAAGCAACGACTTTTCCATCGACGACGAGGGTATCTTGAAGAATTCAAAGCAATTACCCCTTATTATCACAGCGGCTATAAGAGCAAACACCAAGGCGTCGAGCCATTCGCGACCCGACGAGTATTTAACTGCCTTGTGGGTTGCAGGATCCTGGTACTCATACTTGTTCAGTCCCACGTATGGCAAGTATGCAAACGGGAAAAGGACTGCCAACGTCTGTTCCCAGAAATTGTGCCGCCCAAAAACCTTCGCTGTCTCTACCACAAGCATCAGAAATGTAAAAATATTGATGGCAGGAATAAGGAAGTATATATACCATTTCCAGTCCTTTCCGCATATCTTTATCCACAAAACAATATTGTAGACAGGAATCAGTCCCTTCCACCAGTCTATGTTCAGTTTCTTGAAAATAAGACATAGTCCGACGAAAGGACCAATAATATAAATCAGTGCAAACAGGTTATATAACATATAAGGGGGTTAAAGGTTTAAGGGTTTAAAGGTTTTAGGGTTTAAGGGTTTAAGGGTTTAAGGAGTGAAGGGGGAGTGAAAGGGGAGTGAAGGGGACAATTGTTTTGTATTATCTGAAGTTAAAGTTATGATTAAAGTTAAAGATTTTTACTTGTCAAATTTATACAACGCGATTGTTATTATTTTATTATTGAAGGCAGACTCTAAAAATCATAAATTTCAAAAACTAATAAATCTATAGTTAAAGTATAAGTATATCTAAAAATAAGGTCATGGTTAATATTAAGGTTTAATAACCAAATAATTAATCTTTTCAAGCAACGTCTTCTTGTCGTTGTCCCAGCTCAAATCGGCTGCAGCTTTTGCAAACCGAGTCTGCCTCTCGTCTTCCGCCATCGCGTCCCAAAAAGAGACAGTCTCCTCTATCTTCCGCGCCAGCTCCTTCGCATCCGGAGGCTCCGAACAGCAGTTCTCAGCATCGAAGGGTTGTGGCGGTACAAGCGTGCCGATTCCATAACCTTCTACAACTCGGCGAATTTCAGGAAAATCCGTCGCAAGCACCGGAACACCAGCCTGCACAAAGTCGGCAATGCGGTTCGGAAGCGAGTAGTAGTAGTTCAGTCCCCTGTTCTCAAGCAGCGATATGCCAAGGCGCGCCGACAGCGTCAGCTCGTACAGCTTCTCCGGTTCAAGCCTTCCCATAAAGACAACATTATCCGCATTGTTTTTCGCCCGAAGCTTGTCATACACATCGCCAACGCCAGCAATGACAAAACGGTAGTCCGGCAAATATCTCATCGCATCCATCACCCACTCTATTCCACGCCCGATATTCACAGCGCCCTGATAGAGAAGAATATTCTGCTTCTCAATCGATGTCGCTATAGCCTTCCGACGTCTCATCGGCACATTCCTTACCACACCCATTTCCAACCCATACCGCTCACGATAAATATCTGCTATCGACTGGCATACAGTCACTGCCGCCATGCGCCCACCACCTTGTTGTTCCTTCATGCGACGCGCCATGCGAGGCAGTATCCAGTCTTCTATTCCCTGCCATACACGCTTCACCGCTGGTCTTCCAACCAGCTCCGGAACCTCGGGGAACATCTCGTGTGCATCGAAGAACAAGGCTTTGCCCCTGATCCTCGCCGCACAATAGTTTGCAAGCAGCGTGTCCGTGTCGTTGGCATAGAAACAATCAGCCCGAGAAAACAGCAACTTAAAAAACAAACGAATGTTGTATTCGGCATAGAACAACGCCTTCCGCTTGAAGAGCAACCGCATACGCTGCGTCCTATATGGACGTTCCACACGTTCACTCCCTTGCAGACGACGCCCGACAAGCGTCACGCAGTATCCAGCCTCATGCATCGCCATGCACGCACGATGCACCCTCTGGTCCGTAACCAGATCGTTCGTGACCGATACAATGATTCTGCACCTGTTCGTCGTTTTTATATCTGAAGTTAAAGTTACAGTCAAGGTTAAAGTTTTAATTCTCAAATGACACGAATGTCAAGTCGCTCTGCAAAACAAGTCACAAAAATAAAAAACTTTTTGCAAATAAAAAAAAGTTACTACTTTTGCACCAGCAAAACAGAATGCACGAAAAAGTATTTTTTGTTGATTATAAATAAGAATAATATTTTTTATACATTAACTTTAACCTCAACTTTAACTTCAGACACGTAACTATCGTCCCCTCCTCCCCCTTCACTCATCAATAATCTTAAGGTTAACGTTAAAATAAAGAAACATAATTTATAATTCCTCATGAAGAATCTTGTAATCGTCGAGTCTCCCGCCAAAGCCAAAACCATCGAGAAATTCCTTGGCAAAGACTACACCGTCATGTCCTCCTACGGCCACATACGCGACCTTGCCAAAAAAGAGATGAGCATCGATGTCGACAACAACTACGAACCTCAATACCAGATAGCCGAAGAAAAGACAAAACTCGTCTCCGACCTCCGCAAAGCGTCAAAGAACGCCGACATGGTGTGGCTCGCATCCGATGAAGACCGCGAAGGAGAAGCCATAGCATGGCACCTGCGCGAAACCCTCGACCTCAAACCAGAAAAAACAAAACGCATCGTCTTCAACGAAATCACCAAGAACGCCATCCTACACGCCATCGAGAATCCGCGCGACATCGACATGAACCTCGTCGATGCACAACAGGCTCGTCGAGTCCTCGACCGTCTTGTAGGTTACGAAATAAGCCCCATCCTCTGGGCAAAAATCAAACCCGCCCTCAGCGCAGGTCGCGTCCAGAGCGTCGCCGTACGACTAATTGTCGAACGTGAAAACGAAATCCACAATTTCGTCTCACAAAGTTTCTTCAAAATCACCGCCTCATTCATCAATCCCGACAACCGACGCCTCGTCGCCGAACTCAGCCGTCGTTTCGATACCGAGAAAGAGGCATCCGAATTCCTGAGCAGCATATCGGGCAGCAGTTTCTCCGTCGCCAAAGTCGAGACAAAACCCGCCCACCGCAGTCCAGCACCACCATTCACGACCTCAACCCTGCAGCAAGAAGCCTCGCGCAAACTCGGATATTCCGTTGCACGTACCATGCAGATAGCACAGCAGCTCTACGAGTCGGGATACATCACCTATATGCGTACCGACTCCACAAACCTCAGCGAAGTGGCACTCGACATGGCTCGCAAACAGATCTCACAACTCTACGGCGAACGCTATGTGAAAACACGTCGCTACCACACCAAAATCAAAGGAGCACAGGAAGCTCACGAAGCTATCCGTCCGACCGACATGCAAGCCACCGACATCAATGCCGATGCCACCCAACGTCGTCTCTACGAGCTCATCTGGAAACGCGCCATAGCCTCGCAGATGGCCGACGCTGAACTCGAGAAAACAACCATCGACATCCAAATCTCTGACCATGACGAGCACTTCGCATGCTCAGGCGAACAAATACTCTTCGACGGATTCCTCAAAGTATACCTCGAATCGACCGACGACGAAGAGGAAGAAAACCCCAACCTCCAACTTCCGCACGTTCAAGCCGGTGCACCGCTGACCCTGCAGGAAGCACAAGCCGTGCAGCACTACACACAGCACCCCCCGCGTTACACCGAAGCCAGCCTCGTCAAGAAGCTCGAAGACCTCGGCATCGGACGCCCCTCCACCTACGCACCGACGATATCCACAATCCTCAAACGCGAATACGTAATCAAAGAAGACCGCGCCGCACAGGATTTCAATATCATAACGCTTACCCTCACCCCAGGTAGCGACATACAGCGCAGCGAGAGAATCGAACACCTCGGTGCCGAGAAAGGCAAACTCTTCCCCACCGACATCGGAACAGTCGTCAACCAGTTCCTGATTGAGCACTTCACCGACATCATGGACTACAACTTCACCGCCAAAGTCGAAAAAGACTTTGACGATGTCGCCAACGGCACACAGGCATGGCGCAACGTCATCGCACAGTTCTACATCCCCTTCCACAAAAACGTCAAGCAGACCCAAAGCCACTCACAACGCACCACCGGCGAACGACTGCTCGGTACCGACCCGGCATCAGGCAAAAAAGTATATGCCAAAATCGGACGCTACGGCACTGTTATCCAGATTGGTGACACCAATGCCGACGAAAAGCCTCGCTTCGCTTCGATGAAAAAAGGACAGAGCATCGACAACATCACCCTCGAGCAAGCTCTCGACCTCTTCTCCCTGCCTCGCACACTTGGCCAATACGAAGACAGCGACGTCGTTGTCAGCATCGGACGCTTCGGACCCTACGTGCGTCACGACGGCAAGTTCTACTCACTCTCCAAAACCGATGACCCCTACACCGTCACCATCGAACGTGCCATCGAAATCATCAACATCAAACGCCAGCAGGCGGTGGAAAAAGAGCGCCTCAAATCGCTCTACCCACACGAGATTGGCGAATACGAGGGCGACAAAGTGGTCTCCAACATCGGCAAATACGGCCCCTACCTCACCTATCGCAACGACAACTATCGCCTGCCGAAAACAGGTGTCGACCCTCTGACGATAAGCCTTGCCGACGCAGTAGCCATCATTCGCGAGATGCAAGAAAAAAAGAGCAAAAAGAAATCCAAAAACTAACGACAACTGTGTCGTATCCATCCAAGCGGACAAACCTGCCCGCAATACCCCCAAAAAGCCGGCCTCATCAACAGCCGGCTTTTTTATATCTCACTGCGAACGAAACAATAACGAATAGACTCCGTTCGAAACAAAAAAGTTGTTGTATTAAAGTAAAAAGGGCTTCATCGAATCAAGAGAACTGTCCCTTTTTCCCGATGTATGTATTGGGGATTTGCCTTTGCTATGTATTCGACAAGATACGTATATGCACCGTTGGGGCAAGGCTTCCCCTTATAGCAGCCGTCCCATCCCTGCGTCAGTCCATCGAACTCGGCGACCTGCAGACCCCAGCGATTGAACACATACACCTTTGCCGAAAGAATATCGTAGCATGATATTCTGAAACCTTGGTTAGTGCTCCTGTCGGGCGTAAAGGCGTTGGGTACCCACAACGCAAAACTGTCTATAATAGGAGCTTCCGGCCGCGGAATAAGTGTCATGTTCAGATGAATAATGCTGTCGCAGCCATCGACAGTTTGCAAATTCACCGTACCTGTGGTGACACTGTCGCCGTAGGTGTTTCCGTCTATCCAAATCAGGCTGTCGCCTTCATAGATATTCATATTCCACGTAGTCTCGTACGAGCGGCTGACGTTTATCGTTGTCTCCACAGTGCTGTCGCACCCCCAAACGTTGGTGTAGTACGAAGTGTCGACCGAGTCTCTATAATATACTATATCCTTAAATATCAAGCTATCGCAGGCTGAAGTGTCTTGCGTAACAAACATTGGCTCATGAACCATCACATACGTACCTATGGTTGCCCTGAGCGACGTATCGGTGGCATCGAAACAATCGGTTTGGGTGCGTTCGAGCGTCACTTCGGTATAGAACAGTCCTGCAGATTGGAAGGTATGGATGATGTTGTTTTCGGTAGCCCCAGTGCCATCGCCGAAATTCCACCCGATGGAGTCGTATTCCGTATTGCTTCCAGCCCTAAACAAAAGACTATCGCCCAGACAGATATGAAAGGTATCCTCGGATGTTAAATTAATTCTATCATTGATTGACATCCATACACTCTGTATGCGTGTTGCAAAACCATCGGAATATCCAAAGCTCTCGTTTTCGCCGACACCGTAGGAACGGGACACGAAGCCCGTCGGACCCGTACTATATAGTCTGTGGCTACCAGCAGTCGACGTGATTATGGCGTATGAATAATCAGGGTCGCCGTTTACTGTATGGAACTCGCTGCCTATTGGCGTTCCGTCGAGGTACATGTTCTGCACGTTGTCTGTACGTGTAGAGACATTGACGAAAAAAAACGATGTCAGCTGCCCGTCGTGGGTATAGTTGACAAAGACCACATCGTTGAGTTGCTGTTCTATAGGTGCCTCAAAGACCATCGACGGGTCGCCATGCGGAATAGTGTATGACTTGCTGACCATATAGGAATACACACAGATAGGCTTGGAACCCTTGATGGATGCTGTCGGATGATCGACATCAATCGTGAAAATATAACTCTCACCAGCATCGATGGTATCGACAATCTGTCCATTGACACGCAGCTCGCAATTGTCTTGAAGCGAGGTACACTTCACGCGGTCGCCATTGTGATAGCCCGATCTGGTCACTATGAACTCTTTGCCCCAATAAGCAGTGGGTACTGCCTGCTCATACAGCCTGTCGCCATATTCGGCCGTCGACGGTATGCGCACATTTACATTGCCATTGATTACTGCTATCGGCTTGCAGTTGCGCGACTTGATGGTCGTCCCACTAAAATCCTGGTCGACATCCCTATTCTTTAACAGGATACACTGTCCTTGACGAAGAGAGACTGTGAGTCGGTTCCCTTGAAATACACTATTCTGACAGTTTGCCGTCGGAACTATATCGACAATCGTGCTGTCCTCAACAGCCAAAACGAGGAACTGTGAGGGCCAGTCTTCATTATTACACTCCCAGGTCTGAACCATATATTCGTCACGCAGTACCGACGTTGGCAAAACAAACGAGGCGTCGAACGAGGCGGGATAGAAGTTGCTCGTATACACCGACACCGTGTCCGTCGTTGTCAGGTGGTATGTTCTCATGCTTGTTGATCCCGAAACGGTGTTCTCCATCTGTATATCCATCATATTACTATTCGGCAAAGAGATAGTAGTACTTCCATTGGCGGAAACTTCAAAATTCCATTGTCTGTTGTCATATCTACAGACGATAGTGCCCGTGCATGCGCGCGGACCCGTCACCGTCACCGAAAGCGTACCCCGTTGCCATGAAACTCCCCCCATAAACGCAAACCAGAAATCTGTTCCCATAGTGGTCAGCGTCTGCCCCGATACAAGGGCCGACAACAAAACACACAGCAAGAAAATATATAGACTTCTGATTTTCATACACTAAAACACATCTACAATATTACTTTTACTATTGCAAATATACAAAAATATACATAAAACGAAATATTTAGTTTCATTTTATGAGTCGTTTTCTCGCCTCAGCAAATGAAGAAAGCTCCAGTGGAGCTTTCGATAGCGAAGCGGAGAACCGTTTTGCAAGCTTCTCTGCGTTCGGCTTAACGGAAACGGTTTATTTTACAATTTTCAATACAGAAAATTATTGTACGGATACCGCACAGCATGTATGCGGCTTATATCTTCGTACATCATCTCGCGAAGGCGGTCTATATTCTGTCGCTCGCCAGCAGAGATGAATACGGTACGCGTCTCGGGCCACTTCGACATCCAGGAGTTCTGCAGCATCTCGAGGGTCCAGTTGGCACGGGTCATAGGTGTCAGGTCGTCGGCATCTTTCTCAATATAGGTATAGGCATCTATTTTGTTGAATACCATGATTGTCGGTTTGTCGTTGGCTCCAATCTCCTCAAGGGTACGGTTGACGGACTCGATCTGCTGCTCATAGTCGGGATGCGAAATGTCGACAACATGCAGCAATAGGTCAGCCTCGCATACCTCGTCGAGCGTCGACTTGAACGACTCGACCAACCCATGTGGCAACTTGCGGATGAATCCCACAGTGTCGGTAAGCAAAAACGGCAGATTACCAAAGACGACCTTGCGCACTGTAGTGTCGAGGGTGGCAAAGAGTTTGTTCTCGGCAAAAACATCGGACTTCGAAAGGAGGTTCATCAGGGTGGACTTGCCCACATTTGTATATCCCACCAGGGCTACACGCACAAGGCTCTCGCGATTCTTGCGTTGCTGCACCTTCTGCTTGTCGATGTCGGCAAGGCGTTGCTTGAGCAGGGTTATCTTTTCGGTAATGAGGCGTCGGTCGGTCTCTATCTGGCTTTCGCCTGGACCTCGCATTCCGATACCGCCACGCTGACGCTCGAGGTGGGTCCACATGCGCGTCAACCGCGGCAGCATATACTGAAGTTGCGCCAGCTCGACTTGGGTTTTGGCAATTGATGTGCGGGCTCGTTTTGCAAAAATGTCTAAAATCAGCGTGGTGCGGTCGAGTATGCGGCACCCGAAGGCCTTCTCGAGATTGCGCAGCTGACCGGGCGAAAGCTCGTCGTCAAAAACAACGAAATCAGCCTCCAATGCATTTTTGTATTCTACAACCTCCTCTAGTTTTCCGCTGCCTATATAGGTGCGACTGTCCGGACGGTCGAGTTTTTGTATCACTTTCTTCACAGGCACACCACCTGCCGTCTCGAGCAGGAACGCCAACTCGTTGAGGCATTCCTCTGTCCGCTCCATGGTGGTACGGCTGTCGCACACCGATACGAGGATGGCCTTCTCCGGCACAATGTCGGTACTGAAGGTGTTGCGCTGCTGCGGAGTGGGACGCTTGTTCTCCGACTCCCAGATGCCGGTCTCGCCTTTAAACTTGCCCTTATTCGTCTTCCAGTTCGACTTCTGCATGTGTAGTGTGTTTTTCTATTGCCTGACGTAAAACCTTCTCCAATTCCGCACCCGACGACGCCCACGAGAAATTGTCCACGACAAAGCGATAGGCCTTGTCGACAAGCGACTGCGAGAGCCCTTGGTCGTCGAGTAGACGGACGATGGCTGCAGCCGTCTGGCCAGCATCGTGACCCAGCAGCACCTGCTCACCATCGTTAGCCCCAAGCGATGCATTGGCCAATGGCGTGGTGACACATGGCACACGCATCGACATGGCTTCGAGCAGCTTGTTCTGCAGACCAGACCCTATACGCATCGGTGCAACGAAAACCTTTGCATGGGCATAATAAGGACGTATGTCGGCGACAGAGCCTGTGACCTCGACCCGTTCGGAGGCGAGCTGCCGGACGACGGGCGACGGTGTGGCTCCAGCAATGACAACACGTGCGTTGGGGTGGGTACGCCACACGATGGGCATTATCTCTGTGACAAGATAACGTGCAGCGTCAACGTTAGGATTGTACTGCATGTTGCCGCAAAAGACGACCTCGTGACGCTTCTCGACCTGCATGGGCTTGTAATAGTCGAAATCGACACCGTTCCTAACAATATCTATTTCCGTATTTTTGAGCCGCGGAATAGCCTCGCTGTCAACTTCCGAAATGACCGTCATGCGGTCAAAAATCGAACAGGCGTTGAACTCTGCCGAACGCAGCATCTTGAACTCATAGTGATAGAAGAAATAGCGCAACCCGCCATACTGCATCATCCGACGTCCCAAATTCATCGACAGCGAATCTTGAAAATCCATCACTTTCGGACGCTGGCTATGAGCGGCATACTTCATCGTGCGTACCATCTGTGCATAGAGCACGTCGGGATTGACCTTATTCTCAAACTCACGGCACATCTTCCGAGCCTTCCTGCTGTCCCAATAGCCTATTTGGAGCGAGCGTATGCTGAAAAAATTTCGCAGCACCCGCAGGGCTCCCATGACCTTCGATATTCGTGCTATGCATATCTCGCGGCAGTATTTGCCAAGCTCGGCGACGGCCTCCTCCTCCACCCTGCTGTGCGACAAGGCAAAGAGGTAGACCTCGTTGTTGGCCGAGAGTGTACGTATCTGGTGATAAGCTCTGAGCTTGTCGCCCTTCTCGAGCGGATATGGAAACCGTGGCAGTATTACTAATATTTTCATTTTAAAAATTTAATCCTTAATTAAAAAAAACTTCAACTTTCACGCACTCCACCGAAGCCTGCGCCCCTGTGTGCAAACATCAATCTATTGTCTCCTTCACTCCACCTTCACTCCTCCTTCACTCCCCTCTCACTCCTCCTTCACTCCCCTCTCACTCCTCCTTCACTCCTCCTTCACTCCCCCTTCACTCCTCCATTCTTATTCAAAACAGCGTAGTCTGTGTCCCTTCGGCAAAGCCTTCGCGGTCGTCGGGCAGCTGATCCATTCTGTTTTCGTCTTCGTTTTCGTCCTCCTCTTCGATTTCAGGTTCCGGAAGCGGATCGAGCCATTTGAACTCCTCGACAGCGGCTGTCGTGATGCGTTTGCCTTTGGCCTTGTAGCCCTTGACGGCAATGAAGTCGCTGACCTCTATAATCTCCGACTGTACTTTCTTGTTGACACCCTCGTCATAGCGGACCTCCAAACGAGGGAAAGTGTCGATGGCATAGGTAACCAACTCGTCGCCCGAGCCCTCGTCCAGGAATGGCAGTTTGCGGTCGAATTCATCGACAACAAAACGCTTGATGTAGTAACTTCCCTTTTCGGCCTCGCGATAAACGACCGTTATTATTGTTCGCGGATTGTATTTACATACCAGCAACAAGTCGTCGTCATAGTGGTTGCCCAAATCGAAATTGGTTGTACGGAAATGACCCGACTTCATCAGCGTCAGTATCTTGTCCTTGCCTTTGAATTCACCGAGATACATACCTGCCTCGTTGACGTTCAGACGCTTCACGCTCTCGTCGAACCATATCTTGCGGGCTCCCAGTGTCGAGACACCTTCGTCCTTCAAATTGATGCTACGGACGGCATTGCGTGTCAATATGTTGCCCATCGACGCGCGTCCCTTTATGGCTAAGCCTGCAAAGTTGAAGTCGAAACTGGTCTTCTTGAGTTTCGGTTTCGAAGCATGGTGGATAGTGACGATCTCGGCCTCGCCGTTGGGGTTGGCTGTGAAGTAGAGTATCTTAGAACCTTTGGTACCCTTGGTCAACACATACTCCTTGTCGCGTGTGATGCCGAGCACCGAGAAGCGTTTGACGTAGACATAGCCAAAAGCCCCATCGCGGTATATCATATTATATACCGTACGTTCATCTCCCTTGCGGAACAGGCCGATGTATTCTATCTCCTTGCAGTCGGCTCCGCCGACAAAGACTTTTTCCTGCACCTTGGTGACCATCATTGTTCCATCCTTGCGGAAAACGATGATGTCGTCTATCTTCGAACAGTCGAATGCATACTCGGCACCTTCGTCCTTCTTCAATCCGTATCCGACAAAGCCAGTGGTGCGGTTGACATAGAGCTTCTCGTTGGCAACGGCGACGGTAACTGCCTGAATATCCTCAAAATTGCGTATCTCTGTCTTGCGTTCGCGACCCTTTCCGTACTTATCGAGAATATGGCGGAAATAGGCTATCGCATATTCTGTCAGGTGTTCGAGGTGATTCTTGGTCTCGTCTATGTTCATCTCGATATTGGCGAGGTCCTCGTCGGCTTTCTTGATATCGAATTTCGAAATCTTCCTGACAGGTTTCTCGCAGAGTTTCAACACATCGTCACGCGTAATCTCTTTTTTGAAGAGCTTGCGATAAGGGTCAAAAGCCCGCTCGATAGCCGTCAATTGGTCGTCCCACGAATCCTGGTCCTTCTCCAACTGTTTGTATATTCGTTTTTCGAAGAATATCTTTTCGAGCGAAATCCAGTGCCATTTGTCTTCGAGTTCTGCAAGCTGGATTTCAAGTTCTTGACGCAGCAGGTCTTTTGTACGCATCGTCGAGTGACGCAGGATATCGGAGGCTGTCATGAATACCGGCTTGTTGTCGACAATGACGCAGGTCTGAGGCGAAAAACTAATCTGGCAGTTGGTGAACGCATATAGAGCATCAATTGTCTGGTCGGGCGACACGCCTTGCGGCAAATAAACGACGATTTCGACCTCCGAAGCCGTATTGTCGTCGATTTTCTTTATCTTGATGCGACCTTTTTCATTTTCGCTCAATATGCTCTCTATCAAGGTGTCGGTAGTGACCGTATAGGGCAGTTCTGTGATGACGATGGCTTTGCGTTTCTCGTCGTAGTGCATCTTGGCGCGAATACGCAACCTTCCGCCCTGTGCGGCATCGTTGTATTTGCTGACGTCTATAAGTCCGCCTGTCGGAAAATCGGGGTATATCTCGAACGGGACGTTCTGGAGAATCTTGATTGAAGATTCAAGCAGCTCACAGAAGTTGTATGGCAAAATGACCGATGTCAGCGTGACGGCGATACCTTTTGTTCCCTGAGCCAGCAGCAGCGGGAACTTGATGGGCAGCGACACAGGTTCCTGTTTGCGACCGTCGTATGATGGTTTCCACTCAGTGGTTTTCTTATTGAACACCACCTCGTTGGCAAACTTCGACAGACGCGCTTCGATATAACGTCCTGCGGCGGCATCGTCACCTGTCAGAATATTGCCCCAGTTTCCCTGACAGTCTATCAAGAGGTCTTTCTGACCGAGGTTGACAAGTGCATCTTTGATCGATGCATCGCCGTGAGGGTGGTACTGCATGGTGTTACCTACTATGTTGGCTACCTTGGTGAAGCGTCCGTCGTCGGTCTCCTTCATGGCATGGAGTATGCGGCGCTGCACAGGCTTCAATCCGTCGTCGATGTCTGGCACACTGCGGTCGAGAATGACATCCGAAGCATAGTCAATCCAATAGTCCTTGAACATGGCATTGAGCGATATCGTCTCGCCATCCTTGTCGAGGGTCCGTCCCTCTCTGCCGTCGTCGGCAGGAGGCACGTAGGCACCTGTCGTGGATTCCGAGAGGCTCTCGGCCGATTCTTCAGGTATGTCAGTATTACCGTTGATGTTGTCGATTTCGTCTTCTATATTATCGTCCATATTTTCCGTTTTATTTTTCGTCTTAGTTTCGCTTTCGTCTTCGTCTTCGTTTTCGTCTTCGTGCCGAAGGCCTTTTCGTTTT
>JAFXAD010000009.1 GCA_017522065.1 Bacteroidales bacterium | reverse complement strand
GCAGGTCGTGTGCGACCATTCGTGAATATAGGCAAGAAAAATTATTCGTTCTATTCGTATAATTCGTGTTCAAAAAAAGTGAAAGATTTTCAAAACGATTTTCGAGCGATTTTGAGCGCAGCGACCTCAAAAATCCAATTTGTAAAATTTGAAATTAATTTTGAAGAATTTCTGCGCGTAGCGCATCCCTCCAAGCATGGGCAGTGAAAGATTTTGAGCGCAGCGACCAAAAACACCAATTTGTAAAATTTGAAATTAATTCTGAAGAATTTCTGCGCGTAGCGCATCCCTCCAAGCATGGGCAGTGAAAGATTTTTGAACAGATTTTTTAAAGATTTTGAGCGCAGCGACCCCAAAAAAGAGATTCGTACTATTCGAGTAATTCGTGTTCAAAAAAAAATCTGCGCGTAGCGCATCCCCCTCCAAGCAAGCAGAAAAATCAGTTCGTCGTGAATCGATGGATATCAAGGTCTTCGGGCGACACGAACCACACGACATCCCCCTCCATAAAGCGCGTGTTGGACCGCGGGTTGAGAATCTGCTTCCCGTCGCGCTCAATGGCAATAATCATAGCATGGTAGTGCTGCGAGAAATGCGACTCCGAAATAGTGAGACCAATGAACGGATTGTTGTCATGCACCGTCAAACGATAGATATTCAATTCATTGTCACTATGGTCGTGAATAAGCATATCAGGCTCCACATCGAGAGCACTGCGAAGGTGCGCAATCTGATCCTCGCTGCCCATCACGGACAGGCGGTCGCCCGGCAATATGATGGTATCCTTGGCCGGCAAATCGTGAACCTCGCCAGCACGCTCGATAGAGACCACATTGATGCCGTAGTCCTCGCGGAAATTTGTTTCCATAAGTCTGCGACCTGCGAATGGCGAATACTGAGTCACCGGTATGCGTTCGAGGTAGAAATTGCTTTCGAGAAGAGTCGGAATCTTGAACGACTGCTGCGCCTGACGCGAATTGAAGTTCTCAATAAACTGGTTCTCAATACGCTGATAAAAACCTATGGTCCGTTTGGAGAAGAGGACAATCAATACTATGAAGATTGCAAGGATGACGAGGAAACCTACGGCGAGGTGGATGTAGCTGCCTATGACGAGGCCGATGAAGAACAGCGCAAGGAAATAGCGCAGCAGCAGCACAGGTATGACGATGGCCTGACTATACTCCTTCGAGTCGAGCAGCTCCTTGATACGCTGACGGTTGACGTTGCGCACAGCCAAAGCCCAGACGAAAGGAAGCATAACCACCAGGGTAGCGACCATACCTATCATATTACCCCAGAACGATGGCGAGCCGTCGGCCTGAGTTATAATGCTGTTAAGCAAAGGCTTCAGCAACGAGTTGGAAATCAAGAAAAGAGCTCCATTGATGGCCGAATAGATAAGGATCGACGACAGCTGCTTCTTGAGGAAGAGGCGCACCGAGACACTCTGATTGGTCTGCTTTGCCGAATTGTTGTAGCGTTCCAGCGCATCCTTAAGCTTCTGCGGCAGGCGCGGTTCCACCCTGCTATAGAACGGATTGGCCGCTTTGATCATGTAGGGCGTTACGAATGTGGTGATTATCGAAACAGAAACGATGATGGGGTAAATGTCGGGGTTGATGACACCGAACGAGAGACCCAGACCGGCGATGATGAACGAGAACTCACCAATCTGGCAGAAGCAGAATCCCGACTGGATGGCCGTCTTCAAGTCCTTGCCCGACAGGATGATGCCCAGCGTGGCGGCACTCGACTTGAAGAGTATCACAGTGCCGGCAATTATCAGTATGGGACCTATGTACTTGACCAGGATCTGCGGGTCGACAAGCATACCCACCGAGACGAAGAACACGGCGCAGAAGAGGTTCTTGATTGGAGTGATGATGCGGTGGATGACGTCTGCCTCGATGGTTTCGGCCAATATCGCACCCATGACGAAGGCTCCCAACGCCGTCGAAAATCCTGCATACGAGGCGAGAACGACCATACCGAAACAGAGGCCTACGGCAACGATACACAGCGTCTCCTCGGTCATGTACTTACGCATCCAACGCAAAAAAGTGGGTATCAGGAATATGCCAAACGTGAACCACACTATGAGGAAGAATATCAGCTTAACGAAACTCATGGCCAACTCGCCGCCGTTGAAGCTCTTGCTCACCGAGATGGTCGAGAGTATCACAAGCAGAAGCACCGCAATCATGTCTTCCACGACGAGCACCGCGGTGACCGACGAGGTGAATTTCTGCTGCTTGAGTTTCAGGTCCTCGAACGATTTGATGATGATCGATGTCGACGATATCGAAAGCATACAGCCAAGGAAGATGCACTCCATCGACGACCATCCCATCAGGCGTCCTACACTCGACCCGATAAGGAACATTATCGCCAGCTCCGTCAATGCCGTGATGGCACCCGTGGCACCGACACGTTTGAGCTTTTTAATACTGAATTCCAAGCCCAAAGCGAACATCAGGAACACGATTCCAATGTCGCTCCACACATGCACATCGGTGGCATCCTTCACTGCCGGGAACCATGGAAAATAAGGGCCTATGAAAAAACCGGCAACGATGTAGCCCAGAACAAGGGGCTGTTTCAACCATTTGAAAACTACCGTGATGACACCTGCCGTAATGAGAATTATGGCAAGGTCGAGGAATAGAGGAGGCAATGCAGACATGAGGTTAGAAAAGTTGAAAATTGGATTTGCAAAAATAGTATTTTTTTTCATTTTTTAACATATATCAATGTTTTTTATTATCTTTGCATTTCGTAAGCATTACTAACACAGCAACTAAACATCTTTAATACACACATTTACAATTCACGATGAAAAGACAAGACTGGATACTGATTTTGTGCGTTGTCGCAGTACTGACACCGTTTTTCATTCCCGCAACAGGGTTTTTCGACTGGTTCAAGCAAACAACCGACGCCCATCCTTATATCATGGCATTCTTCAAATTCGCCATCCTCGCCACCCTCGGCGAGATGCTTGCCCTGCGCATCCGCAAAGGGGTGTACAACGAACCGGGCTTCGGCATAGTGCCGCGCATGATGGTGTGGGGCTTCCTCGGCATGTGTATTGCCATGGCCATGGTCATCTTCAAAAGCGGTGTGCCGGTGTTCCTTGCAACGGTGATGGGCTGTGAACCCTCCTCGCTCGTCGAAGTCTTCAAAGCTCCAGAATTCACATGGGGCAAACTCGGCATCGCCTTTGCCGTCAGCGTTCTGATGAACAGCATCTTCGCTCCCGTCATGATGACTTTCCACAAATGCACCGACATACATATCCTCGACAACGGCGGCACGGTACGCGGACTGCTGCGCCCAATGAAGATGCGCGAAATCTTCGCCACCAAGGTCAACTGGGACGTGCAGTGGAATGTGGTCATAAAGAAGACGATACCCCTCTTCTGGTTCCCGGCACACACCATTACCTTCATCCTGCCGCAGACCTTCCAGGTCCTCTTCGCCGCCCTCCTCGGCGTCGCCCTCGGACTGATCCTCGCCCTCGCAGGTGGCTCAAAAAAATAAAAAAATTCAGACCAACCCTGGCGGCGGCACAAGCGTGTCGCCGCCAATAGCATAAAACAAAACAATCATACCCCTCCGCGACACCAAACGTCGCGGAGACTTCTGACAAATACCTGAACCATAGCAGAAAACAATAGCGATGGAAACGCTCGATGAGATACTGACCGAATTGAACTCCCCCGACTTGCAGACCCCACAGTCGACGGAGAGCGTGGAGTATCTTGACTTCATCGACCGACGCGACCGCGAAATAAAGACCCTCCTCCGCCGCGAACATTTCCTCCTCAACCGACTCAACTCCGCCCTGGCCACCTGCGAAGAACTCAGACGACAGAACAAGGCCCTGCAGCAGCAGGTGGACGACCTGCGCGCCGCCAACGTACCACGACAGAGCGCCCAGCCGACAGTGCAGCTCTCAGCCTCCGACACCTTGGCCGCAACCCATGGCAACACACCGCGTCAACTCGACCGCAAACGTGCGCCGCGACCGGTCGACCGACAGACCATCGCCACGCTCCGCAACGACCGCCGATACTATGCTGTGGCATGCGACAAGGCCGTATACTACTGGCAACGGCTCTGCGACGCAGGCCTGGTCGACGTCAACCTCCGCCCCACCCCAAAATGCACCGTCACCGTGGCGGCACGCATCGCATGCTGCTTCCAGACCGTCGTCGATCCCGACATCAAATGGGCTTTCTTCGAGAAATACTGGCAGATGAAACATCTGCAAACCAACCTCAAACGCTCGGCTTACAAGGACGAACCCAAATACATTCTTGTGAACCGCGTTTTTGAGCGTTCCGACGACGCGGATTTCACCGTAAAGTCGTCACTGGCAGACTAAACAGGCAGTTGCCAACTACATTTATTTTCGCTACACTTCGTCGTCACCCACAATACACTGTACAACAGTAATGTAAATCCATATACATTCTGTTAGCGAGTCGATAGCGATTTGAGGTAGCGACACTATAGCCGCATATAGCGGAAAAATGTAGCGATAAGGCTTTCATCCTTCTGATTTGGACATTGTTAAGAGTATTTTCGCTACAATTGCGACAGCAACACTACTATTCTGCCATTTCGAACTGCTAACCAGTAGTTTTGCACAAAAAATCATTGACATGGAAACAATTGTGCAATCAACAGACTACAACTGGATAACCGTCGACCAACTGGAACGGAAACTCAACATCTCGCGGAGCACCGTCTACCGATGGATGCGGCTCAACATCATCAGGGCCTACCGCTTCAACAATTCACGGAATCTCTATTTTCTCGACGCCGAAGTCGACGCATTCCTTCGCGGCAACCCCATCATGCCCTCCGGAAGACTTGACAAAGTTGGATGGGGAGGGTGATTTTATTTTTCGGTTTTTTTTCGGGATTACGGTATTATTTTATTTCGGGATTTTTGTCTGGTCGAAAAACAATAAATAATACATTATGTCGTTTTGTAGTGGTGCCGTTGAAAGCAGATGACGGCTGCGCTAAACTGAACAACAACAACATACACATATACAATGACCAGAAAGATTGTCCTTCTTACAATGACTGCGATACTGACGCTGATGCCATCGGCAAAAGCTCAGACCACAATGCCACAAGACCGCAGTTTCGAACTGTCGAAAAACCTTGAGATTTTCAGCAAAGTATACCAGACGCTGTATGTGAACTACGTCGACGACGTCGACCCGGGTGCCACCATGAAGAAAGCCATCGACGCAATGTTGGCATCGCTCGACCCATACACCGTCTACTATCCTGAATCGGACATGGAGGACGTGAAGCTGCAACTGCTTGGCGAATACGGCGGTATCGGTGCCCTCATTCACCAGCAAGACGACAAGATTTACATCTCGGAGCCATACAAAGACCTCCCCGCCGACAAAGCAGGGCTGCGTGCCGGCGACCGCATCCTGGCCGTCAACGGTGTATCGACCCAAGGCAAGAACAACGGCGACGTCAGCTCGGCAATGCGCGGACAGGCCGGCACCGACGTTGTTCTGAAACTGGAACGCGACGGCAAAAGCTTCGAACGCACAATAACACGCGCCGAGATAAGGCTCCCCAACGTGCCCTATAGCGGCATGCTGAAAGGTAATATAGGATACGTGAAACTGGACGAGTTCACAAAGGAGGCCGCCAAGAACGTGCGCGACGCCTTCGTGCGACTGAAACGCGAGAACCCCGGCATGGAAGGCTTCATTCTTGACCTCCGCAACAACGGAGGCGGACTGATGAACGAAGCCGTGGACCTGGTGAACCTCTTCGTGCGCAAAGGACAACTGATAGTGGAAACCAAAGGCAAGGTGTCGACCAAAAACACCAGAAGCTACACACGCATGGCACCGGAGGACACCGAGATACCCGTTGCCGTGCTCATCAACGGATACAGCGCATCGGCATCGGAAATCACTGCCGGCAGCCTGCAGGACCTCGATAGAGCCGTCATCGTAGGCTCGCGCTCGTATGGCAAAGGCTTGGTGCAGAACGTGATGCCTCTCATCTACAACAGCCAGATGAAGATAACCGTCTCCAAATACTATATTCCCAGCGGACGCTGCATTCAGGCCCTCGACTACAGCCATCGTGACGAAAACGGACGCGCCACCAAGGTGCCCGACTCGCTCAAGACTGCCTTCAAGACATCGAACGGCAGAACCGTATACGACGGCTTCGGCATAGAACCCGACATCGAGGTGGAGCCGGAATACATGTCGGCTTTAAGCTCTACGCTTATATCCAAATTCCACATCTTCAATTACGTAAACGAATTCGTCAAGAAACACGCAACCATAGCACCGCCATCTGAATTTGAGATTAGCGACGAAATCTACAACGACTTCTGCAAATACCTGTCGGACAAGGACTACAGCTACTCGACCAACACCGAACACCTGCTGAAAGAACTGCGCGACGTAGCCAAAGAAGAGAACTACTACGAAGCCCTCTCGCAACAGATTGAAAACCTTGAGGAAAAGCTGAAACAGGACAAATCGGACGACCTGAAAAAATTCCGCGAAGAGATAAGCGAAATGCTGAAAGCCGAAATACTGGTGCGCTACTACTATGCCGGCGGACGACTGGAGGGCTCGCTGCAAACCGACCCCGAAGTGCTGAAAGCTATCGAAATACTTAAAGACAAGAAAAAATACAACGAAATCCTCAAAAAATAATAAGGGCACCTCTAATTATTACTTTTCAAACGGCGTGGTATGCCTGCGAATACATAATGAATAAAGAAAATGCAATGAGCAATTGTACGAATTAAACGAAATTTTAGAGGTTACCACAAATTTCTTTTTTTGGTCGCTGCGCTCAAAATCGCTCGAAAATCTGTTTAAAAATCTTTCAAAAGAGAAGTTTAAATAGTAATATTTTAACTCTCCAAACTTTTAACCCTTCAAACCCTTTAACCCTTTCAAACCCTTTAACCCTTTAACCCTTTAACCCTAAACCCTTTAACCCTAAAACCCTTTAACCTTTAACCTTTAACCCTAAAACCCTAAAACCTTTTAACCCTATAACCCTTTAACCCTTCAAACCCTTCCCTTGTCTCTACTTCAAACATATTTTCCCACAGTCTGTGATGCATCGGGCCAGAGGTCGATACGCCTGACGATACATCATGCAATATACTTCCTGCTGCTGTTTGTGTTGGCTGGAGCCCAGTCGGTAAGCAAATTCATGATGAGCGGCATGGAGATACTCCTTGCCGTGAATTGGGCGTTGGAATGGGACATGAGGCGCAAATTCACAGCCGACGGCAGACTGCGTGCCAATCCGCTGCTCGGCGCCTTCGTAGTGCTGATGTGCATACACCTTGCATGGATGATACCCAGCGATAACACAGCCTACGGATGGGACGACATCTTCAAGAAGCTGCCCCTGCTGGCTATACCGCTCGTCGTGCTGACATCGCAGCCACTGAACCGCAAACAGCTCACGTGGCTCTTCTTCACCTTCACAGCTACAGTATTCGTAGCAACCATTATAGGACGCATACGCCTCGCGACGATAGCCGACCTCCCCTACCGCGAAATCATTCCCTTCATATCGCATATCCGTTTCTCGCTCAACGTATGCCTGGCCCTGACCCTCTCCGTCTGGTTCCTCACCGAGCGCTACAAGAAACTGTCGCAACGGAAAGGACGTAGCGGTATCGCCATCTGCCTGACAGACTGGCTGTCGTGGGTCGTGATAGTCATGATGGCATCGTTCGTCGACTTCCTGCTGCTGCTACGCTCGTATACAGCATTCATCATACTCTTCATGACCGCGTCAATAGTTCTGGCAGCCTACTGGAGACGCATCCACAGCAAAGGGCTACGCATTGGCATAGCATCGCTGCTCGGAGCAATGCTTGCAGTCGTATGCACCGTGTCGACGGTGATGGTGCACCGCTACTACGACATGATACCGCTCGCCACCGCCCCGCTCGCCACCACCACCGCCAACGGCAACCCTTACACCCACAAGAGCGACGGCCTTATCGAGAACGGCAACATCATCAACCACTACATCTGCAAGGAAGAGCTGAGACAAGAGTGGTCGAAACGAAGCACCCTCGACATCGACTCCCCAACCCCTAACGAATACAGCATCTGCCTCACACTGATAAGATACCTCAACGCCTTGGGAACCACCAAGGACAGCGTAGGCATGCAGCTGCTCGACAAAGACGACGTGGCCGCTATCGAGAAAGGCATCGCCAACCCTATCTACATCAAAGGCAACGCGATAGAGAAGATGTACTACGTGATGCTGTTCGAATACGAATGCCATCGCAAGACCAGTGCCGTCAAAGGATTCACCATGGCACAGCGTCTCGAACTGTGGAAAAACGCCTGGACAGTGTTCCTAAAGCACCCGATAGCAGGTGTAGGTACCGGCGACGTGGTTGACGAATGCCACCGGCAACTCGAAGCCGACAAGTCGCAGTTGGCAGGAACCACAAAACATGCACACAACCAGTATCTGACACTGCTTGTGGCTTTTGGCATCGTCGGATTTGCCATCATCGCCATTGCCTTCGTCAGAGCCTTATGCAAAGAGAGACTCCTCCAACTGCCCGTAGCGGCAGCCCTGATATGCATCATCCTCATCTCCTTCGTGTCGGAAGACACCATCGAGACCCTTGCAGGATGCGTTTTCTCGACACTGTTTCTGTGCCTCTTGACAGTATGGCACAGAGAGACAGTGGCTGAACATGTGACCGGAAACACGCCGCAACAATAGTCACACAACACCCAACAACTAACCACAAACATAAATGTATCAATATCATACTCTAAACAACGGAATAAGGATAGTCTTCAAACAGAACAACTCGATTGTAACACATTCGGGCGTATACATCAACATCGGGTCGCGCGACGAGAAGGGCAGCGACGAAGGCATGGCCCACTTCATAGAACATTCCATTTTCAAAGGCACCGAACACCGCCGGGCATATCACATACTGAACCGTATTGACGGCGTCGGAGGCGAACTCAACGCATTCACCACCAAAGAGGAGACATGCATCTACGCTTCGTCGCTCTCGATACACCTCGAACGATGCCTGGAACTCTTTGCCGACATCATCTTCCATTCCACTTTTCCGCAGAAAGAGATTGAAAAAGAGAAAGATGTTGTTCTTGAAGAGATAAACTCATACAAAGACACACCAGCCGACCAGATCTACGACGACTTCGAGGAATACATCTTCGGCACCCACCCGCTGGCACACAACATACTGGGCAACAAGAAAAACGTCAAGCATTTCGACACCGACAGCATAAGGGATTTCCTGCAGCGCAACTACACCACCGACCGCATGGTAATCTCGATTGTCGGCAATGCCGATTTCAAGAAGGTGGTGCACCTCTGCGAACGCTATTTCGGCGACTACAGCATGAGGACTTCGGCAGCAGACCGTAGCGAAGCGCCACAATACCAGCACTTCGACATCACCCTGAAGCGCCACACGCACCAGATGCACATCATGACCGGATGTGCCGCCGTCGACACCTTCGACGACCGCAAGGTGGCCTTCTCGCTGCTGAACAACATCATCGGCGGCCCGGCAATGAACTCCAGACTCAATGTGGCCATACGCGAAAAGTACGGCTTCTGCTACACCATCGAGTCGCAGTTCTCGCCATTCAGCGACGCCGGCCTCTTCTACATCTATGCCGGCATCGACCCCGAAGCCCACGACCACTATCTGGAACTGGTCAGAAACGAACTTTTCCGCTTCCGCGAACAAACCCTCACCACGCTGCAGCTACACGCCGCCAAACAACAGTACATAGGACAGATGGCAATCAACAACGAACTGGCACTGAACGAGATGCAAGCCATCGGAAAAAGCCGTCTGACTTACGACCATGTCGACACGCTCGAAGAGATGCAGCGCGACATTGAAAACGTGAAAGCCACAGAAATAAGAGAGCTTGCCAACGAATTGTTCAGCGATGACAAGCTCAGCTATCTGGTATATGCCTAAGAGACGAAGCAACTAAGAATCAGCCCGCTACTATCGAGAGTTTTGCAAACTTGAGCATCAGTTGCTTCTGTCCTACCCCTTCAAAGAATATTATCGCCTTGCGGCTGTCGCCGCTGCCTTCGACGGAGAGCACCTTGCCGGTGCCGAATTTTGAGTGCTGCACAGTCATGCCCGCCTGGATGGCATCGATCTCGGCCGGACTGTTTCCCATAGTCGGCCCGCTGGGTTTCCGCACAAAGCCTGCCGGCGGCTGTGCCGGTTTTGCGGTTTTGCGCACAAAAGAGGTTTCGCCCGACATTGAGCCCATCCTGCTGCGAGGCATAGAACCCGCCTTGGGAAACGACGGTCTGCGACGCGGCATCAGCAGGTAACGGTCGTCGATCTCTTCGACAAAACGGCTCATCTCCTGATACGACATATTGCCATACTGGAACCGCATGGTGGCATACGACAACGTCAGCTGCACCTCGGCGCGAGTCACAGCGACATAAAACAGACGGCGCTCTTCCTCAAGTTCCTGGCGCGAAGAGATAGAGAGCATCGACGGGAAAAGGTTCTCTTCCATGCCGACGACATAGACGTACGGGAACTCCAATCCCTTGGCAGCATGGATGGTCATGAGCGACACTTTGTCGGCATCTTTATCGTCGTCCTTGTCCTCGGAGGTGAGCAGAAGCACCTGCTGGAGGAACATGTCGAGAGTCTTGAAAACGGGACCGCCATCGGTTTCTGCACCGGCATCGTCGGCATCGGGGGTTATTGTCTCCTCACGTTCACAGTATTCCTGTATACCGTTCAGAAGCTCTTCGATATTCTCGATACGGTTGGCATTGTCGGGGTCGTCGTCGTTGCGCAGCATCGTGATTAGGCCCGAGGCGTTGACAATGCGTTTGGCGAGGTCGTAGGCATTGGTGTCGTAGATGTGCGACGAAAAGAGTTTGATCATCGTCATGAATTCGTCGATCTTGTTCATGACACCACTGTTGATACCCAATCCGAAAGAGGAAAGATTCTCCATTACCGTCCAGATACTCACATCGTTGTCTGATGCGGCCAGACGGAGACGGTCGACCGTGGTGTTGCCAATGCCACGTGCCGGCAGATTGATGATGCGTGCCAGCGACTCGTCGTCGTGATTGTTGGCGACAAGGCGCAGATACGCCAGCACATCCTTGATTTCCTTGCGGCCGTAGAAAGAGATGCCGGCATAGATGCGATAAGGGACATTCTGGCGGCGCAGAGCCTCCTCGATGGCACGGCTCTGGATGTTGGTGCGATAGAGTATCGCGAAATCGCGGAAAGGACGGTTGTCGCCGATATGGGCGTCGAGAATCGATTCGCACACCTTGTTGCCTTCGTCACGTTCGTCGCTACATTGCAGGAGCGTGATGAGGTTGCCGGTGCCGTTGTCGGTCCATATCTCTTTCTGTATCTGTTCTTTATTGTTGGAAATTATAGAATTGGCAGCATTGACGATATTCTTCGTGCTGCGATAGTTCTGCTCCAGCTTGAAGAGCTTCACCGTCGGATAGTCGCGTTTGAAGTTGAAGATATTCTGTATGTTGGCGCCACGGAAGGCATAGATGCTCTGCGCATCGTCGCCCACCACGCAGATGTTTTGGAAGCGCGCCGCCAGTTTCTTTACAATAAGGTACTGGGCATAGTTGGTATCCTGGTACTCGTCGACAAGAATATAGCGGAATCGGTTCTGGTATTTGAGCAACACCTCGGGGAAATCGCGCAACAAAATATTGGTATTGAACAGCAAATCGTCGAAATCCATCGCCATGGCATTGCGAAGACGACGGTTGTAGAGCTTGTATATCTCACCGATCATGGGCTTTTTGGCCGTCTGGTCGGTTTGCTGAATTTCAGGGTTTGTACAGTAGTCCTCCGGCCCTATCAGGCTGCTTTTGGCCATCGAGATGCGGCTAAGCACATAACCAGGATTATAGACCTTAGGGTCGAGATTCATCACCTTGACAATCTGCTTGATGGCCGACTTGCTATCATCGTTGTCGTAGATGGTGAAGGTGTTGGTGTAGCCCAGTTTGTCGGCCTCGGCGCGCAGGATGCGGGCAAAGATGGAGTGGAAGGTGCCCATCCAGAGGTTACGGGCTTCATTGCCTACCAACTTGGTGATACGTTCCTTCATTTCGGCCGCAGCCTTGTTTGTAAATGTCAGAGCCAATATGTTGAAGCCGTCGACGCCGAGCTCGATAAGATGAGCTATGCGATATGTAAGGGTTCGGGTCTTGCCGCTACCGGCACCGGCAATGATCATTACCGGGCCTTCCGTGCAGGCTGCCGCGTTGCGCTGGGCTTCGTTGAGTTGTAAGAGTAAGTCGGACATTGAAATTATTGGATGTGTATAAAAATTATAGCTGTTCCTGTTGATTCTCGATTTTGAAAATTGCGCCGTCGGCGGCACACTCCGTATTGGCAAAGACCGAACGTGCCTCGGCGAGCAACGGTGTGGTGTCGATGAAACGGGCCGAGAAATGCGTCAGTATCAGTTTTCCGGCACCCGCCTGAAGAGCGATGGAGGCTGCCTGTGCCGCAGTGCAGTGGCAACGGTCTTTGGCCAACTGCTCGAAGGCTCTGCCGAATGTGCTCTCCATGCAGAGCAAATCCACGCCCGCCACGACAGGTATAATCGACTCGTCGTAGGCCGTGTCGCAGCAATAGGCATAGCGACGCGGTTTTACAGGAGGAAACGTCAACTCGACGTTTGGCACCACGGTACCATCGGCCAAGACAAGATCCTCGCCCTGCTTCACACGCACACATTCGTCGTTGGACATGCCGTATTGCTCCCTGACGTTGGGACGCAGGTTGAGAAGAGGCGTAAACTCTTCGAACACAAAACCATAGGTCGGAAGAGAATGATGTAGCGGGAATGCCACGACACGGAAGTTCTTGTCATGATGAATCTCGACGGGTTCAAGCGTATCGATTTCGTTTATTGTCAGTTCGAATCTCAGCTCGGTACCAGACACTTCGAAGAGCAGCATGAGCGATTCGCGTGCCCCTTTGGGAGCATAGACCGTCAACGGCTCGGTACGTCCACAGAGGTGCATAGTCGATATGAGTCCCGGCAGGCCGAAGAAATGGTCGCCGTGAAGGTGCGAGATGAATATCGCTTTGATAGTCTGGAACTTCTTGTGGTATTTACGTATCTGGTTTTGCGTCGATTCGCCACAGTCTATAAGCACTTGCGTGCCGCAAATCGTCAGATACTGCGCACTGCAATTGCGGTTAAAAGTAGGTGTCGCCGCTCCGGAGCCGAGAATCAAAATTTCGAATGGCATGTGAACGTTAATAAATTAATAGTTTTCAAAAAGTCATCGTCGATGTCTGTCGGCGTTCTAACTTTATCAAGTCGTGGGTTACAGGGTCAAAAATGGCCGTAATACTGATTCGTGGCAGCTCGACGATAGGGCCGAGTTGCGACAGAGGCACCGAGCGGCTCACAGAATAGGAAGGTGTGAAGACATCGACCTTGGCCTGGTCAGGAATGCGATAGCGGAAACTCTTGCGCGAGCGGAATTTCGATGCCGCCTTTCCCGTATGTCCAGCCGCGCTGTTGGACGTCACACCCGAAGTATGGTAGCGCACAAAGCGGTTGGCAGAACGCATAGTGTTGTCGCTATGTACCGTACAGACAATAGGGAAAACACCTTCGGCAAGGCTGTCGGCCTCGTACGAGAAACCGGTTTGCGGAGAGAACCACACGACAGTGTCGGTGAAATCCTCCTTGCGTTTCATCACCGGATCGACATAGAAAGTGACCGTCTCGCGACGCACCGTGCCACAGAACGAGGCGACGATTTCGCGTTCCTGCTTGTCGAGTTGCGAGAACAGATACTGGACTGATTCAGAACCGTATGAACCCTCATATTCACCATTAAGGAGTTCCTGTTTCTTGGTCTGCACCTCGTCGAGTCGCTCGGCGGCGGCAGCAGCACGTTGCTTGACACTGCGCACGTCCTTGCGGGTCGACACCATCGTAGGATAGCCAGGCGCGTCGAAACGCGTATAGAGCGTGTCGGCATGGTCGTACAGGTTGTATTCGGGACGCACTTCGGTCTTCACTTTGGTGGCCGAAGGTTGTTTTTGTTCTTTCATTGGATTGGCGGCCTGTGCGTCCATTCCTATGGAAAGGAGCAGGTGGTTGTTGTCGACCGACACCGAGCCACGACGGACTTTGACGTAATAGAAATAGTCCGGATCGGCAACATTGCGTCCACTGACATCGATGTCGACAATCTGGAAAGAGGTGTCGATAGCGCTGGGGTCGACGCCGAGGTAGTCGATAGCGTAGGCACTGTATGGGGCCTTGCTCAGGTCGCGTCTTTCGACAGTCACAGCAACACAGAGCTGCGTTTTGGGAAGAGCATACATCACCCCGCCACCAATTCGAAGGTTTGGGCTGTCCTTGACGGAATAGACCTTGTATTGACTGCATGAGTCGAGGGTAAAGGCTATTAAAACAAGTGTTAAAAGCTTTATCACAAATCGTTTATGCATAGTATAATATATGTTTGTTTGTTATTGTTCATTTTGAAGAGCTGCGGGCGATTTTCGGCGTATGAGTACAAGTCCTATGAAGGTGAGTATGCCGTTGAGCAGAAGCAATTCGAATCCAAGCTGATAGCCTCCGAACAGCTGTGCGGAATAGATTTTAAGAAGATAGCATATCACAGGGCATACAACGGCAACAACAGGCACCCAGCGGTCGCGCACACTCCACTTGGTGAACAAGCCAAAGGCATACAGGCCGAGGAGCGGGCCGTAGGTGTAGCCGGCGACATCGAACAGTATGTTAATCAGCGAGTCGTTGTGGAATGGACGGAAAGCTATAATCACCAACAGATAAAGGATTGCAAACCCGACATGCACCATCTTGCGATAGCGCACCTGATGCTTCTCGTCGAGGCTCTTGCGCTTGTCGAAATGAAGGAAATCATAGCAGAACGTTGTCGTCAGCGCCGTCAATGTGCCATCGGCGCTACTGTAGCCTGCAGCGACCATGCCAAGGATGAAGCACACAAGGGTGAAGCCACCCATCGACTGCGCTATCATGGGATAAATCTTGTCGCCCAACACGCGTCCGTCGGCACCCACCGGCAGTTGCAGTCCTGTATGCGAGGCATAGTATATGAGGGCAGCACCGAGCGTGAGGAAAAGCAGATTCACCACGACAAAGAGGAAACTGGAGGTAATAACATTCTTCTGCGCATCGCGCAGCGACTTGCAAGTCAAGTTCTTCTGCATCATATCCTGATCAAGTCCCGTCATCGTGATTGTAATAAAAGCCCCGGAGATTATCTGTTTCCAATAGAATTTTGGGTGGTTGAAATCGGTTTCCCAAATGCGGGTATAGCCTTCGGAGGCACTGGCGCTAAGCAGTTCGGGAATACTGATATTCAGATTTTTCAGAATAACCACCACCGTGGCTATGGCAGCGAGGAGCAGGAAGGTGGTCTGCAGTGTATCGGTCCACACCACGGTCTTCAGTCCGCCACGGAAAGTGTAGAGCAAAATGAGGGCGATGAAAACCACCGCGGGAATCCAGAACGGGATGCCCCACGAGCGGAACACGAGCTCATAAAGCACAAAGACAACCAGATACATGCGCAATGCAGAGCCCAAAAGACGGGAAAGTATGAAGAATATGGCGCCCGTCTTTTCCGACGTACTGCCGAAGCGTTGGTCGAGGTAAGAATAGATAGATGTGAGATTCAGCTTGTAATAGAGCGGCAAGAGGAGAAAAGCGATGACAAAATAACCGATGACGTAGCCGAACACAAGGGGCATATAAGTGAAGGCACCATAATATACACCTCCCGGAACCGACATGAATGTCACGCCAGACAACGAAGCACCGAGCATACCATAAGCCACTACAAACCAAGGCGATTTGCGACCGGCACGAAAGAAAGCATCATTGCTTGACGCACGGCGCGACGTGAGCCACATGACGAAAAAGAGCAACGCCGTGTATAAAATAAAACATAGCAATATAATATTTTGCGTAGACATCCGTTATTGATTTAAGTTTGCAAAAATACGAATTTTTTTGCCATGTCGCCCAACTTTTGTATTTTTGCTTTTTAAGAATTGAATCAATAATCTTTGCAAATATAGCACAAACTGATAAGAAACACTTTGTTATGAAAATAAGAAACATTCTTTTCGCTACACTTTTTATGGGTTTGACAGCCATGCTTCCAGCCCAGAAACTTGCCTCCGACGTAACCCTCGACGGGCTGCACGGCAGAGTGAAAAACGTGACAAAGGTGACCTACGAGGCTCGCACTGATTTCCAAGGCGTAACCTCGGAAGGCGATATGTTGGAGCGTCTTGAGACCACATACAACAGCAAAGGTTGGCGAAAAACAATGGCTTACGTCACTCCCGAGGCCGACATCATCTTCCGCTCACGCTTCAAACACGACGGCTTCGGACTCACGACGGTGGAGCAGATTGTCGACAACAACGAGAATGTCATCGGCCGCACATACTACTCATACGATGCACAGAACGTACTGAAAGAGATGTGGGTAGAAGATGCCGAGCGACAGATTGAGAGCCGCACACTGGTGCGCTTCGACGCACAAGGCCGACTGGTGCAGCGCTCGCTGAACGACGCCGCAGGCAACATATACAAACGCGAAGTCTTCACCTACGCAGGCAACAACGTCGACAAGAAAGTCGTCTTTGACCGTAACGGCAAAAAAATGCAGGAATGGCGCTACGAGTACGACGAAAACAACGAACCCGTATCGCAGACACTTTACGACTACAGCGAGGCTGAGCCCGAAATGTATATCACTATTTTCCAATACGAATACGACACTAACGGCAACTGGACACGCCGCACCGAAAGCGAACTCATTGACGGCGACCCAATAATGCAGTACATCGTCACCCGCGAGATAGAGTATTTCTAATCCTGCGCAAATGACGGTCTTTTGAAAACCGTAGCAGAATAATCCTACAGGGAGAAAACGGCTTGTCAGTCGCTCGTTTCGTAGCCGAACTGACGCAGCGCCACGTCGCTGTTGCGCCAGTCTTTCAGCACCTTGATACGCAAATCGAGGAAACACTTTTTGCCGGTAAATTCCTCTATGTCCTTGCGTGCTTCGATGCCAAGTTTTTTGATTGACTTGCCCTGATGACCGATAATGATGGCCTTCTGGCTTTCCCGTTCGACAAAAATCAATGCTGAGATTTTGTCGAGGCTCTCCCCCTCTTTGTAACTCTGCACAACAACCTCGCAGCTGTACGGAATCTCCTTGTCGAAGAGTAAGAGAATCTTTTCGCGGACTATCTCGGAGACAAAGAAACGCATCGAACGGTCGGTAAGCTCATCTTTTGGGAAATAGGGCGGATTCTCGGGAAGTTTTTCAAGAATGAGGTCGAAAATTTTATCGACATTGAAGCCTTCGGTTGCAGAGCAAGGGACCACCACGGCACGCGGAATCTGTTCCTGCCAATAGGCCATCTTGTCCACGATGGAGGTTTGGTCGGACAGGTCTATCTTATTGATGACCAATATTACAGGCACTTCAGAATCAATCACCTTTTGCAACACCTGTTGGTTTTTGAGGGTCTCTCCCACTTCGGTGACAAGCAGAAACAGGTCGGCATCCTGAAGGGCACTGCCAACAAAACCCATCATCTGCTCATGGAGCTTGTAGTGTGGGTTGACAATGCCAGGGGTGTCGGTATAGACAATCTGGAAATCCTCGCCGTTGACGATGCCCATGATGCGGTGGCGCGTTGTCTGTGCCTTGCTGGTGATGATACTGAGCTTCTCGCCGACAAGAGCATTCATCAGCGTGGACTTTCCTACGTTGGGGTTACCGATGATATTAACAAATCCTGATTTGTGCATGGTTATTGGATGTTGGAATATTGAAATACTGGTTGTTGAGGTGTTATTTTTTGTCGTTTGAGTGTTTTGTCCCCGTGGACGAAAAGGCGCCGACGGGTTCGGGTGCAGCAAGAATTGTTTTCAGAGACAAGAGGTTGTCAATCTCCAAAGTCGGCGGCATAGCACCCTGAGGAAGAGTCTGGTGTCTGTAATTGTACCACACTTGCGGGATACCGACAGCCATGGCTCCGGCAATGTCGACCTTGTAGTCGTCGCCAATGACGAGACACTCGTCAGGCTCTGCATTGAGCCTTTGGAGGGCGACCTCAAAAAACCGCCAGTCGGGCTTCATGAATCCGATATCTTCAGAAAGGAAGAATTTGCTAAAAAAACGGTCAATCCCCGATGTCCGCATCTTTGGAATCTGAGCCTCTGAAAAGCCGTTCGTTATCACAGCAAGACTATAGCGTTCACGCTGAGTGTCAAGCCATTCGAGCAACTCGCGTGCGCCTGGCATAAGTCCTGTCTGATGGGTGCCCTCAACGACATAGTAGTCGGACATTTTCTGCGACAGGCGCACGATGGCAGGCGACGATGCATCGCAGCCGAACTCGGCAAAGGTCAGCGAGAAGCGACGTATCGCCACCATCTCCTTGGTGACGGTGCCGTTGCGATAAGCTTCCCAAAGGGCATCATTTATAACACGATAACGTTCGTGGAAAGTGTCGAAATCTACGTGGCACATTTGCTCCAATCCGAAAACGTCATACATAGCACGATAGGTACGGTCGGCATTGCCGTCGAAATCCCACAGCGTGCGGTCGAGATCGAAAAGGAGGTACTTCATAAACAGCTGATAATATGTAACGAAACGACTGACAGTATATGCAAAAAAGAGTCGCGAACAGTCGTCGCGACTCTATAGGCATTTTTGACAAGCAACCATTATTCAGCAGCATCCTCAGTGTCGGCAGTTGCGGATGCACGGGTGCTGTTGACAACGAGGACCTCGCTGCTCTTGGGGTTGAGGAACTCGTAGTTGTTGGTCTGGATGTCCTGGACCTTGATACGCTGTGCGACATCGAGCTTGGTGATGTCGATGAGGATTTCGTTAGGCATGTTAGCGGGCAGAGCCTTGACATTGAGGCGTTTCTGCTTGTAAGCCAACTTACCGCCCTTCATAACTCCTACAGAGGTACCGGTGGTATGGACAGGGATTGACATGACGATGGGCTTGTTGTCGCTCAGTTCATAGAAATCAGCATGATAGACGATGTCGGTCACGGGGTGGAATTCGATATCCTTCAGCATAGCGCTATGCTTGACACCGTTGATTTCGATTTCGACAAAGCAAGGTTCCGGATTGAAGATGATGCGGTCGAATGCAGTCTGAGCAACGCTGAAAGCAATCTGCTCGTCCTTACCGTACATAACACATGGAACCTTTGCGTCGCGACGCAAAGCCTTAGCATCTTTTTTCCCTACGTGCTCGCGCAGAGCACCGCTCATAGATACTACTCTCATTTTGTTTAAATTTTAATGATTATAAAATAGGTTAATTAATAAAAATATCAATGTTCAATTCTGTGGATCACACCCTTGTGATGGATTGTCGTCTCGTAGAGGTTGTCGAGCGACTCGCAGTTGGTGACGCGGCGGATAGCCTCGGCGAAAAGCCAGTCGCAGGAGAGGACACGAATTTTCGACGATTCGCGTTTCAGCGGGATTGTATCGCTGACCACAAGTTCTTCGAGTTCAGAGTTTTCGATTTTCTCGATGGCATTGCCGGAAAGGACAGGATGGGTAATCATGGCACGGACACTCTTGGCACCGCTGGCTTTGATGATTCCTGCAGCCTTGCAGATAGTCGAACCTGTGTCGATAAGGTCGTCGAGCAGGATGACATGCTTGCCTTCGACATCGCCGATGAGACGCATCTCACCGATTTCGTTCGGTTTGTTACGATGCTTGTAGCAGATCACGAAGCTGTTGTTGAGTGTTTTGGCATACATGCCGGCACGTTTGCTGCCACCCATGTCGGGCGAAGCGAACATGACATCCTCGATATCGAACTTCTCGCGGATATAGGGCATGAAAAGCGACGAGCCGAACAGGTGATCGACAGGGATGTTGAAGAAACCTTGGATCTGATCGGCATGGAGATCCATAGTGATAAGGCGGTCGACACCGGCAGCCACAAGCATATCAGCTATAAGTCGCGATGCGATAGGCACATGCGGTTTGTCCTTGCGGTCCTGACGGGCAAACCCATAATAAGGTATTACGGCAACAATCTTGCCTGCCGAGGCGCGCTTTGCAGCGTCGACCATCATAAGGAGTTCGAAAAGATTGTCGGTAGGAGGAGTCGTCGACTGGATGATGAAAACGATTCCGCCACGAATTGTTTCCTCGAAAGAGGGTTGGAATTCACCGTCGGCATACTGAAAAACTGTGGAGTTGCCCAGAGGTATTCCATAAATTTCAGCCACACGACGGGCGAGGTCGGCAGTGGCACGACCCGCGAAAATGAATACTTTATCAGATGTTTGCATGCCTTTAATATGGATTTAAATGGAATGCAAAAATACTACATTTTTTTGGATTACAAAAAGAAATGAAAAAAAATTTGTCAGAATAAA
Source organism: Bacteroidales bacterium (assembly GCA_017522065.1). Classification (GTDB taxonomy): domain Bacteria; phylum Bacteroidota; class Bacteroidia; order Bacteroidales; family P3; genus Colimorpha. The sequence continues at coordinate 43,141 of JAFXAD010000009.1, read as the reverse complement.
AAAAAAGCGTACTTTTGCATTCGGAAAACGAAGATGACAAATGGGCTTGAAAAAGCCATAATGAAATAAAAGACAACAGCATATTTCGATTTTCATTTTTTATTTTCCAACCAAAAAACCTGCCCTGGTGGTGGAATGGTAGACACGGTAGACTCAAAATCTGCTGCCGGCAACGGCGTGAGGGTTCAAGTCCCTCCCGGGGTACGAAAAAAGGATTTTGCAAATAACTCCCAAAAGAGCAAAATGCAAAATCCTTTTTCTTTTATATCCCAAATTTGGTCATTTTTTGGTCATATTTTGAATAAGTCATAAAAAAAGGTGCGTCTATTTGACGCACCCAAATGATCTCCTTCTTGATGATTTCCTCTTCAAGCTCATTCAACTGCTTCTCCTGTTTATCGCTCAATTCAAGCTTCTCTCGACGCAAAATCTCTTTTGCTTTATACAAATCTTCTAAACGTGACATATCATTATTAATTATAATTATTAATATTCTCGATGATGCTGTAAAGCTTTTCCAGTTTGGTCATATTGATGGGGATTTAATTGTTCGGTAAATCTAAGCTGTTTGACGCGACGGGGCATTTCTCTTTATCGCGCTGTTGACAATGCTCTTTCGCAATGGCGATAGCTTTTTTCAACTTCTCGGCAAGCAGTTTCTTGTCTGGTAGCTGCGTGTAGTATTGCGCCACCTTTATGGGGCTGTTCTCGTCGAGCATCAGGTATTCGATGTGCTCTGTATTGCCCTCGGAACATAGTATCAGTCCTATGGGCGACTCCTCCCACGGCTTGCGTTCGTTTTGGTTCAAGTAGCGCAGGTAGAGCAGCATCTGCCCTTCGTGTTCGGGTTTGAATTTGCCCAGTTTCAAGTCGATTGCCACCAACCGACGTAATTCTCGGTGAAAGAAGAGCAGATCTATATAGTAGTCGGTGCTGTCGACGGTTATTCTTTTCTGCCGGGCGACAAAGGAAAAGTCGGAACCCAGCTCGCCGATGAAGCCCTCCATCTGCGTGATGATTGCATTCTCCAGATCTTTCTCCGTATAGATGTCCGGAAGCCCAAGAATGTCGAGAAAGTAACTGCTCCGAAATACCATATCGGGCAGGAGGTGGTTGGTCTCTTTCGTGGCGTCCAACTCCTTTCGGATAACTTCTTCCGGGCGACGGCTGATGGCGGTACGCTGATAGAGTTGCTGGTCAATCTTCTCATCGAGGGTACGTGTGTCCCAATGTTCTATACCACACATCTGGGCATAGAACTGTCGCTCAAGAGGGTCTTTAATACCCATTAGGGTTCGCAGATGTGTCCAGCTCAATTGTGTACGCGTTGCGTACACAATTTCCTCCTCCGAAAAAGTGTACGCAGCGCGTACACAATGTTGAAGCTTGAATACACTCCATCCGCTCCCATAACGGTCAATAAGCCGAGCCGACAAGTTTTTGAGCACCTTTTTGCCATATTCGGCACGCTGGTTGAAGAGAACATCTTCCTTGATGCGTTTGCCGACATACCAGTTGGTCATACAGACCTCGGTGTTCAGGTATGTGGCAATACGCGACCTTGCACCATCAATAATTTGGCACACGTCGCCATAGAGGGTATCTTCAGATTGGGGTTTTGTTACTAGTTCAGCATTCATACCTTTTCAAAACTAACAGTTATCCCTATTATTGCTCATCTCACTCCACCTGCTGGAGCACGTCCTTGCCTAGTTTCACTCCTACGTCCTTGGAGTTCTCAATGATACTGTAAAGCTTTTCCTGTTTGGTCATATTGATGGGTATTTACTCGTTTTCATTCTCATATTGTTCTCTTGAAAATGGTGGTTTCTCGTTTTCGTAAATGAACAACACCTCGTCATAGGTTAAGTTGTAGAGATGGCATACAAGTCTGTCTATATTGTATTCCAAACCTGTTGTATCTGTTTCCGGATTAGAATTCTTTGCTTCAAGGATTTGGTCAACTATTGAAATAATAGGTTGTTGCTGCATATTATTTACAACAGGTAATGGTATTCCCATTAAAGGTTCCTTGTCAACTTGATAATTATTTCCCTGCATCTTGCCTTTGTGCCTTAGCCAAAATGCAACTAGTTTTGAATTTAAAACTCCCGTTAGAAACTTCATATCCCAACGAGCAGTTTTAATGCTAAAGAAAGTCTGTGTGACATAACAATCAAAGTCTGAATATGAGAAACATGGTTTATCTACGCATTTGCGCAATGAAATAATTTTTTCACCTTGAAAGAAACTCTGTTTCCTGCATCTATGTAAACCATATGGCTTATTATCAGATGTATAAACACTTATAAACTTATCTAGATGTTCTTTGATATTTGGATAAACATTCATCTTTTCTTTTTCCTTGAATGATGAATCCGTATAGATCATCCATTGTGTATTATGAGGATCCGTATAATATCTATGAATTTGTTCTGTAGTAAAATAAGGCTTTATCAGTTCCATTTCATCTTTAGTTAGATTCATAGATTCTTTTTCTTTTTGGTCTAATCCGAAAATGCCAGTACCAATGGGATATTTATTACCCAACTTGTTCGCTCCTTGTTTATTTAGATAGTCTTGCGGGAATACTATTCCTTGTGCAACTTCATTATTATTGAGAAAAGACTTGCCGTTTGATACCTTCTCAATTATTTGATTGTTTCCTGAGAAAGTAAACAATTTGTCATAAAATGCTTTGCGTGTGAATGTTGGATCTAAATACTTTGTGTTTCTATGTCGTTTTTCAAGCAATGCTAACATATCTTCTTTTTCGTCACCCTGGGTAATAGTTCGGTAATCAAAATGGTAATTGTCAATGTCTTGATTTCGTTTAAATAGCATTATCATTGTCTGAATGTCAGCACTCTCAAATATCATATAAGTATTAAAGTCGAGCATTTGAAGTATTTGACAATCATTTATCACCTTATTTCGCATCTTCTTTGCACCTGCGCTTGTTGTCCAGTTGTTTTGTGCAATAAAACATAGAACACCATTAGGCTTGAGGAAGTCAATTCCGTGGCAAGCAAAACCATACCACAAATCCATTTTCCCCATATAATAAGGACTTGTTTCCCTAAAACCATCAAATGCCGCTTTGTTGGTGTATTCTTTTATATATGGAGGGTTTCCGATTACAATATTGTAACCATCGGTTACACCAAACATCCAATCCTTATCAAAAAAAGAGGATGTCTTATTTTGATTAAACATATCCCAGGATGATACCAAAATGGCTTCGTCGTGCGTGATAAAACCTGTCTTCTCTAATGCATCACCTAATTTTTTTCGATAATCTATAATTGCGTCTTTCCACTTGCGTTTGGTACGCATTGTTTTTGCACTAAAAATACGGTGATTAGCCTCTTTCAACTTGGACTTGATTTCCATCACCTCGTCTGTATTAGCCAAAGAAAGGTCGTTATTAATACCGATAAGGGTGTTGGCGGCAACAAAGCGGGCTTCTAGATTAGGAAGCGGACGTATGCCATAGTTGTCTACAGGATTATCATTCACCTTCTGATCTACCACCAATGAGATAAAGCACCTCAGCTTACTTATCTGAATGGCAGTGGTTTGGATATCCACACCGTAGATGCAATTCTCAATAAGGTATAGTTTGCGTGCATAGTCAGGGGCGTTCTGGCTGAGGTCAAAACTACGGTTAATATCAGCTTGCACCTCGTCGCGTTCCTCTTGACTATAATTGTTGAGACTATCTGCTAACTCTTGTTTTGACTTTTCTTCTATGAGATGTTTCCAGATAACATTGTCGGGATCAAGTTCGGTTAACAAATGAACCATCTGCTGCAACATGCCCATCGGGAATGCTCCGGAACCACAAGCGGGATCAAGCACCTTACATTGATAGAGTGCCAGTATGATTCGGCGTTTCTGCTCCAAAGTCAGGTCGACCTCTTTTTCTGTATAATCAAGAAGTTGTCTGTATTGCTTCTCTAAATCTTTATCTACAGCCTCTTTTAGATAAGCCACAAGGCTTTCGTTGACCATATATTGGACTATTTCTCGAGGAGTGTAATACGAACCTGTTGACTTGCGTGCGGTCTTTTTTGTTTCAGGATTGTACGAAGCAAGCAAATTTTCAAACACCTTGCCTAACAATTCTGGGTCGAGTGATACTTCTTGTTCGTAAGGTGTGTTTTCCTCTATGGTAAATTGATAGCTTTTCAGTATATCAATGATACCGCGAACTTTCATCCGACGTTTTTGATCGTCGTCATACCATTCAGAAAGGTCAATATTCTCTTGCTCTCCGAAAAACAGGTAGTCGGGTACACAGAGTGATTTGCTTACTTTTTCATTTTCAGAGAAACCATCAAGATAGAACTTTTTTTCTACATCATCCAAACATTCGAACAATCCTCCGTTGAGGAACGGGACCTTGTTCGCCAAACTGAGAAACTCGTCGGGATTGACAAAGTATTTTTTATAACGCATAAGGTGATGGTCGCCACGATTGGCTCCAGAGGCTTTGCCATCGGCATCATATTTTCTAAATCCACGCGAAAAGTCATTCCGTTCTGTCAACGGCGTGTTCAACATGGCGAAAAAGAGGTTCTGTAAGATGGCCTTGTAATATTTGCTCTCTTTGGACATATAGCCAAACAAGGAGTGTTCTTTTTGCGTCGGATCAAAATCTCTAAGGATTTGCCGAAGCGATTTTTCGTCAAAGAACTCTTCGGGAACCAACCCCTTCTGTTTCAAAAACCAAACAAAGATAAGTCGCGTTACCAAACGAATACCACTCTCGGTATTATATTTGGCATCGTCTTTGTCATCATCAAGAGCATTGGGAAAACGAATCACCTTTGTGGCCCACGCGTACCATTCGCTGAGTTCGGTGTAGAATCTCTTAGTAAGCAATTCTGAAGAGAAAACATCCATCCAATGTTTGTAGAGCTCTTCAAATGATGGATAGACCTTGTCTCCAATGCTTTCCAGAATGTCGATATGTCCGCGATGAGGGTGATCGCAATCAATATTTCGAAGCAAACTGACTTTTCCGAGCTTTTCGCCATCACGCCATTGCTGTGTGTATTCACTTCGTTCGCAGGTGGACAGCGAAAGATGATTTCCCTGTCTGATAAACAGCACCACCGGCTGCGCCGATGCAATGCGGTTGAATCCACGAGTGAGTATTGCCAATTCCGTTCGCGTAATATTTTGGTTCGGATGGATGTCAACGGCAAAAACCATCATCCCCACATATCGTTCCTCTTTTGCCAGCGTCGTTACATCGTCTTTGTCCTGACGAGAAGCATTACCCGATAGAGAAGCCTCGTCTATTGTGCCTATGAAATAAGTTTTATCCACTTTTGACAAAACCCCACACAACGATTTGGGCATCTGGTTAGGATATAGGCTTTCGAAAGGCACCGGAGTGCGTGTAACCTCGTTGAATTCAATATGCAGATGGCGAAGCATCGCAGCACATGCATCGAACAATGATCCTGCCGTAAAAAGTTTCAGTATTGTATTCATAATGACTATTATTTATTCACTTACTTATATATTCCCACACTATCAAATCAAAATTCTCAAGTTTGAATTTTTCTTCCATTAGTTGGGTGTTTCTGACGTTGGTGGCAGTTTTAGCCACACCTCTTCTTGTCTGTGCTAATTGAAGAATGGCAGCAGTGGCCTGCTGTGGTACTTTCATCTTCATCCACGACTGGAGGATCTCCGTCAAATGTTTCAGCCGTTTGTTGTCTGCAGCCTCTATCCATTCCGGCACAAAGCGTTCCTGTTTTTTGTTTTGACGCAGGAAGTCCAGCACCTCGGCGCGGTTCAGTTCTTTATAGGTGGCTGGCAGATTGGTGTCAACTGGTTGGCACATCAAGTATATCTCGGAATACGACTTCTTGCTGCCCTCCTCGCGATGAGGATACCCCACAACGGCGACCAAACTCTCTGGAATATGCTCGGAAAGGCTGTCCAATGCACGGAATCCGGAGAAAACACCATTCGGTATACTACGGAAGAAATCTTTGTTTTTCTCGAAATAATCGATCAAATCTTGACGATAAACCTCAAAGGAGAAATCTTTAAGCGATAGCGTATGGGGCGATTCTATGTCGCTGATGCTGTTGCTCTGGAGTTCAGCAAGCAAACGGTTGGCATTCTTGTCGACCAACGGATTGTCTTGAACCATCTTCAGGTATGCATCGTTGAGTTCCTGGGTCTCTGAACCAACGAGATTCATCGTTGCCATACGATTCATAATACGATCTTCCAGATTCAGGTATTGCTCAAATGATGCGGCGGGCCAGAAGTTGACACATTTTACCTTTTTGTTTGGAGAACCAATACGGTCGATACGTCCGAAACGTTGAATCAATCGCACCGGGTTCCAATGGATATCATAGTTTACCTGCATATCGGCATCCTGTAGGTTCTGTCCTTCTGAGAGGCAGTCGGATGCAATCAATATGTCGATGGGGTCGTCCAGCAGTCGCTGAATGTCCGGACGGTGTACCTTGACGGTTTGTTTCCATAGTTCGAACGGCACCTCCCAGCGCCCCTTGCCATTGTGCAACTTGTAATATTTGTTAGTGTCAATCCCAGCATCTGCATAGAGGCTGTCCCAATCCTTTTCCTTATAGAGTTTGCTGTAAGGTGCAAAACTTTGCAGCACCTCCTGGAAGTCGTTCGTCTGGTGGAGCCCCGACGTATATGTCGCCGAGCCCGAAACGGAGGCTATACGGTTGAATCCACGCTCCTGCAACTCATCGAACAGGAACTTAGCCGTGTCGCTGTAAGCCGTGAAGATGACTATTTTCTTGTTTTCTGCTTCTTTCTTCTTGTTTAGGATCTTTATCAGCTCTTCCAATTTCAGGTCCTTCTCCGTGCCGTTACGATATGCCGTTTCAAATGCCTGCAAACTGTCGTGAATCTCCGTCAAGCGGTTTACATTGTATCTTAGACCTGCTTCGAAACCTCCAAGATTCTTCATCTCCGACAGGCGAATGGTGCCTTTTCGCAGAGCGAACTGTTCCTCCATCTGGTCATCATCCTCCCCAACACTCTCACCTGTAGGCAATGTGCCGGTTCCTTTATTCTTCTTATAGGCCTCCACGAGCTCTAAGGTCTGTTTGTGTACATCGAGAACCTTCTTTACCGTTAGCATACACGAATGCCACGAACTTTCAAGTCGCTTCATAAAGAGTATGCCCATCATCTTGACGAGAAAACGCTCACGGTTCACATTGTCATCCCAATCACTTTTGGCACCTTTTTTGGCTTCCTTCTGCGATTCGGGGATAAACAAACTTGGTTGGTAGGCAGTCAGCGTCAACTTATCGAAAGCCTCATATATCTCGTCGGTGGTTTTATACTTGCCGAAATGGTCAACGCCTTGATAGATATTGACAGGCTTGTCCTTTTTAGGAAAGCCCATATTCTCACCCAGAGTCTTTTCTATAAGATTGCGGGTACGGGCAACTATCAGTTTGTCGGTAAGGTTAAAGAATTTTGGTTGCAGTTTGGCGATAAAAGAGCCGACGGTACGATTATCGTCCCCACACCAATCGGTGTATTTCCTCTGGCTGTCGGTAAAGAGGTCTTTCAACGATTCCACTCCGAAGTCAACAGTATTGAACGCGTCATCTTTTCCTCGTCCAATCAGGTTGAACTGTCCCTTTACATCGCGCAACCCTGTATTGATAGGTGTGGCCGAAAGCAGTAAGACTTTTAACTGACGGCCAGGCTTCTGCGATTGTATCTTAATTAGTTTTTCCAATAATTCGGCATATCGGCTCGACTTCTCGTTGCGCAGGTTATGGCTTTCATCTATCACAATCAGCAACCTTTCACGATTCTGAAGGACGTCGAGTTTATAATAGTCATAATTGTTTTGCAAACGGTCATCTTGAAGGTCGGTATGGAAACGAACTTCATAGTTGAATCCGTCTTTTTCAAATCGCGAGTTGCTACCCACATGATACTGTGCCCAGTTCTGTTGCAGTTTTTTGGGACAGAATAGTACAGTAGTATAACCCTTGGTTTGGAAATATTTGATGACGGCCAATGCGGAGAACGTCTTACCCAAACCAACAGCGTCGGCAAGGATAGCACCATTGTACTTACGCAGCATCTTGATGAGCGAGATGACGCCTTTCTGCTGGTAGTTAAACAACGTATTCCATATCTCGCTGTTCTGCAATGTTTGCATATCCTCACGGTGTTCTATCCCGGATTCTAAATCAATATCGGAATTGAACAGCTCATAAAGTATCTTGTAGTAGATTTCCTCCGGCGAATATGTGCGGAAGTACTCTTTTATCTTGCGGATAAAGTATTCTTTGATTGGGATTTTTGCAGAACGTTTGTCATTAATATCTTCAGGCACTTCAGTACGTGCCTCCTTCCAGATATCTTCATACCAACTTTGCAGTTCTCTGAATTCAGAATTGCTGGTATTACAATTTTCAGCAATATTCAGTTCCACATTGGCGGCTTTCTTTATGCCCAACCCTGCGGGAGTGAAATTTGAGGAACCTGTAATATAGTAGCTTTGATTGCGAGGATTGCTGTTGTTGAAGATATATGCTTTCGCGTGGCAAAAATCGGGTATTTCGGCACGCATCTCCACGCTCTCACGTTCCAAAAAAGCAATGGCCTGCTGAGCCTGTTTATCCAGTTGGCCTATTGACATTAGATCCACATCTCCGCCAAGGATATCGACAACAAGGTCTTTCTTATAGTCATCCTGAACGATTTCTGACGAAATTATTCTGATATGGTTGTCTTCAGGGAAGTCCTCATACATTTTGCTCAAAGCAGCAATAGTGAAGTATCCTGTCACCAAATCCAACTTCCCCTTTTCTCCAGATTCTTTCCCGGAAAATACATTAATAAAATCCCAAAGAGTGATAATATTGAGTGGATTATCGGGATAACGATTCTTCTTGTTGTCAATAATCATCTTGATTGTTTTTTAGAACGACATTTCAGAGTGCAAACTTACAACTTTATCTCCAGAAATGCAACTTTTTATTAATCGAGATCTATAATATATTAATTACAAAATACTTACAAACCACCCAATTGCGGCATCTCGCACCTAATAAACGCGATTCAGAATACATCAAATTGGTGAATTCTAACAAGACAACTTGGACGCCACTTGTTCTACTCACACCTCGGTGAGGAGGAATGACATATAGAAGGGAAGGATGAGCTGGGAATAGTAGATCAACCGGTCTTTGACGGTGATGCCCGCCGCGACGGATTGAAGACGCAGGTCATCTGGCGCAACTGCAAGGAGGTGGACAACGAAAAACTCTGCAATTTCTTCGACAAGATGGACATCCGTACGCGCGATACGGAATTCGACGTCATCTATGCAACGGCGACAACACGCTGCCCAATATGCGCCGCGACGAGGAGCATTGGGAGGTGATTCTGACAGAAGAAGAGTTTGCAAACGTTTGTTCGAAGACGGATAATTTTGGCCATTTCTTAAAATTATTTTTGGCCATTTCTTAAAATTATTTTTGGAATACAGAGATAAGGACTCTTTGTGTCAAGGACGATACGGATAAAGTACTGATAGAATATTAATAAAAGCGTTTATCCACAAAACGCCCGCCGAGCAGCAACTGCGCGGCGGGCGTTTTATATAGGGTGTGTTCTTTTGAAGAAAAAAAATGCAGAACTGAGAAAAAGTTGTATCTTTGCACCGTAAATAGCGGTTTGGGAAATGAATATTTCAGAATTTAATTTACAGTATTACAACGGTTAACAATACAATAAGTTGACAGTACAATACGCCAGGGCGTTATGCTGCATAAACATTATGTTTACGAAACATAATCAATGGGAAGATGAAATTCGTTGACTGAAAGAAAGAAATTGAACGTATTCAGCACTTGTTAAACTCCGATTCTCCATCGTTTGTCATTATCCGTGGACGGCGCAGGATTGGCAAATCAACGCTGATTGGAAAAGTGCTTACAGAGAAGGACATCTATTATGAGGCCGATAGGACTGACCCGGTAAACCAGATGGCAGGACTGTCCAGTATGGTAGCCCATGTATTCCCCGGCTTTGACGATGCCATATATAAAGACTGGCGCGCATTGTTCGTTGCCATCAACCACCGTGTGACAGAAAAGATAACCCTCTGCCTGGACGAGTTTCCCTACCTCGCAGAGGGCACCCCTTCGCTTCCTTCTGTCATTCAAGGCTTGCTGGATTCAAATACCGACAAGTTGAAGTATAACTTGATTCTGTGCGGCTCGTCACAGCAGATGATGTATAACCTCACACACGATGAGAGCTCGCCGCTATACGGGAGGACGGATGCCGACTTCGGTATGAAAGCAATCGCTGCCAACTATCTGCAGGAGGCCTTGGGTTTGGATGCACAGACGTGCATTGAGCACTATTCGGTATGGGGAGGAGTGCCGCGATATTGGAAGCTGGCAGAGTCATCCAGCACGCTTAGTGAGGCCATCTGGGCGAATGTCCTGTCGGACATGGGAGCCCTCTATGAAGAACCCCAACGCCTTTTCCGTGACGACATGAAGGATATAGTCAAAACATCGACCATTATGTCGGTCGTGGGATGCGGAGTCAACCGTCTCTCTGAGATTGCCTCACGGCTGGGTGAGCCGGCAACTAATCTTTCCAGGCCTTTGGCAAAACTGATAGACCTGGGCTACCTTGAAAAAGAGGTTCCCTTTGGCGAATCAGCGAAGTCGTCAAAGAAAAGCCTTTACAGGATTGCCGACCCTTTCCTTCACTTCTATAATAAGTTCGTGGCGCCTAACAAGTCGTTTATCGAGCTGAGGCGTGATGCGCCTGTAGTTGCGGCTTTCGAAAGGGATTTCCCCGGCCACGTGGGTTACTGGTGGGAGCATATCTGCCGTGATGCCGTCAGCGGGAACGAGATAGACGGAGTTGCTTACGGGATGTGCCGCCGCTGGTGGGGAAAGATTACCGTGATGAACGAGGAAGGCCGGGCCGAGAGCAAGGATGTTGAGCTAGATATGGTGGCCGAATCGCTTGACCACTCTACAATCCTAATAGGAGAATGCAAGTGGACAAAAGGTGAGAACGGCCGACTTCTGACAAATGGCATTAGTAAGATAGTGCCTTTCCTGCCGTTTGTAGAGGGAAAGAAAGTTATTGTCAAACTGTTTACTAAAGTGCGTCCAGATGAAGACCAAGGCAACGCCCTGTTGCCTGAGGATGTCCTTCGGCTACTTTGACATCATAACAGAATCTCCGATTATCCACAGAATGCCCGCTGAGCAATCGACTGCTCGGCGGGCTTTATTTTTCCGAAAGGGAAGTCTCCTGGGTGCTGCACAATGTTAAAGAGTGTTAATACTTTGAATTTTTGGCATTCGTCACTATTTATATAGAGAAAAGCCAAAAATCAAGCATTATGGGAAAAACGAAAGTCACCAACAACAGCCACCAATCAAGCAATCACGCAATCACGCAATCGCTTTACTCTCCTCTCAGCCATCGAGCGCGTGGTCGAAGGCGCCAAAGACTCGCAACTGTGCGACCAGTTCTTCATCAGCTGCAAGGCAGAGCTGAAGTTCCTCGCCGACAGCTACGGCATCACACCCCGTCAGGCGGCCCTCTTCTGCGCCTGTATGGAGAGAGCCCCTCGCCGCATTGACTTCGACGACCTGGCCTCGTTCCTTGACCTCAACACCATCCGCATCCTCAGCTACGGCAGCGACATCGACGCCCTCGTCCACCGCCGCCTGCTGCGCTATCGCGACGCCAACGACGAAGACTCTTTCGATGTGCCCCCCATAGTTGTCAAGTCGCTCAAGCACAACGAGGTGTACCAACTGCCCAAACGCACGGGCCTCGACGCGGGCAGCATGCTGGAGTATATGAATATGTGGTTCGAAGACCTCGACGACGATGCCGTCTCGGCCCGCGAGCTGCTGGACGAGATGACGGCTATGATTGAGGAGAACCCGCAGGTGGTCCTCGCACAGAAAATCGATGCGCTCAACCTCTGTGACGAGGATTTGCTGCTACTGCTCTTCTTCTGCCACAAGTTGGTGAACGACAACGATGACGACATCCGCTTCGGCCAACTGGAGGACCTCTTCTTCGACAAAGCAGACCTCAACCGCGCCAAAGGCAACCTGCGCCGAGGTGACCACCGGTTGATGCAGAACAAGCTGATAGAGCACCTTTGTGTTGAAGGTATTGCCGACAACACGCGCTACAAGCTTACCGAAGAGGCCAAGCGCGAGCTGCTGGGCGAGTTCAATATCGGCAGTACCGACGAGAAACTCGCCGATGTGCTGCTGCCCGAGGGGCTCGCTGCCAAAGAGCTTTTCTTCAGCGAAAACGTTGGCCGTCAGGTCGAGGAGCTGACTTCGCTGCTGGGAGTGGAGCAGTACAAGGAGATTCACAAGCGCATGGAACAGCGGGGCTTCCGTCATGGGTTCTCCTGCCTCTTTCACGGAGGACCGGGAACGGGGAAGACAGAGACGGTGTACCAGCTGGCGCGCCGCACGGGGCGACAGGTGATGGTGGTCGATGTGCCGCAGATCAAGAGCAAGTGGGTCGGCGAGAGCGAGAAGAACATCAAAGCCCTCTTCGACCGCTACCGTGCGCTGGTGAAGAAGTTCGACGTCGCCCCCATCCTCCTCTTCAATGAAGCCGACGCCATCATCGGCATCCGCAAGCAAGGGGCACAAAACGCCGTTGACAAGATGGAGAACACCATCCAGAACATCATCCTGCAGGAGATGGAGACCTTGGACGGCATCCTTATCGCCACTACCAACCTCACGGAGAACCTCGACAGCGCCTTCGAGCGTCGCTTCCTCTACAAGATACGTTTCGAGAAGCCCGACGCCGAGGTGCGCAGCAAGATATGGCAGACGATGATTCCCGAGATGTCTGATAGTATCGTCGCCACCCTTGCCGAAGAGTATGATTTCAGCGGTGGCCAGATAGAGAACATCGCCCGCAAGTATACTGTCAGCTGCATACTGCATGGCGAGAGCGCCGACGCAGGGCGGGCTTTGGAGGAGTTGTGTGCCAACGAGCGCATTGACAGTCACCGCAGCGAGCGGAGAATAGGTTTTGGAAAATAAAAAACATTCAAGTGGTAATGCGCATTCAACAAAATGCTTTAAAGTGTTTGTGTGTGTAATTCGGAATTTTTTCATATCTTTGCAGTTCGAAAGGGCTGCCAAACAAAACAAAAAACTATGGCAAAATATGAAGTAATAGATGGGAAAGGTATCATCCCCCAGGGGGCGACAGCCATCGAAGAGGAGGCCTTCAAGGAAATGACCGTCGGTGAGTTCAGCCATTTCTTTGATTATCTTTTCGATGGGAAAGCCGAAGTGCGTATCATCCACAACAAGCGGCGCCAGCTCGACGAGGTGCCGCTGAAGGGATTCATTAACCCCGACCACGCTGCCGAGCTGACGCTCGACAGCAGCATGACGGTGGGCGAAGCCGAGAAGGCCCTCACCGACTGCTTCGTCGATGGCTGCTTCGTCGACATCTATCCCAGATATGGCAATTGTCGCATAACGAAGGATATGAAACTGAAAGACATCAAGCACATCGGCAGCGAGTTGCATGATTCGTTCGATTCAAAACTATGTGAGAAGTATTAAGAGCACCTCTAATAATTATTTAAAACGGCGTGGTATGCCAGCGAATACATAATGAATAAAGAAAATGCAATGAGCAATTGTACGAACTAAACGAATTGATATTTAGAAATTTGTTTTGCTAACAAAACGCGAACGTTTCGCAAAGCGAGAGAAAAGAAAACTTGTTTGCTTTTCCGAGCCAAAGAAATGTCAACGAAGATAATTAAACGAATTATAGAGGTTTCCTATAGATTTTATTGCGTTTTGGGGCTGAAAGTGTCCATGTTTAAAAAAATGCTTTTTTTGCAACCTGAAAAACAACATCTATATATATGTCACAAATTAAAATCATGAAACCACCCAAGGTCAACGTGGACGCCAAAGGCAATAGTTTTTGGAAACAGATAGGCATGATTGTAATAGGTACAACCATATCGCTGCTGCTCACTATTGCTGCCGAAAAATCACAGACAACATTCAACGCGTCAAGGACCGCAGATTGTCGGCCATGATGGTGATGAGCAATATTGAGATTTTTGCCAGCAACCTAAACGAACACGCGACAGTCCTTGAGCAGATTGACAGTGTCGCCACCTGGCTGCTTAGCAAGCCTGTGGAAGTGGGGTTTATGGAGTTAAAGCTAAATTACCCGCTTCATGTGGTAGCCCATGCGGTGGAGCTGCATAGCCATGCCGAAAAGGTAGAGCTGGTGCAGACAAGCCACATAGCCGTCGAAGGCTTCTTTCGTGCCTGGCTCCAAACGCTCGCGCATCAGCTCGTAGTTGACACGTGTGGCGCATTCGCTGACGACCTCCTCGAGGGCGTCCGATTCCTTGCCACGAAGCATCAGCACGTCCTCGCGAATAAACTCGTCCATCTCGTCGTAGCCGCGCTTGTCGCGCATATAGATGTACATGTCGTCTAACTGCGAGTAGATTTCCCATTCGTTTTGTTCTCCGCTTGGCTTCACTCTGCTCGCCACACTTCGTGACGCTATCGAATGCCACTGGCATTCTTCATCCCATAGTTTGGCGACCGCCATGCCGATATACATCATCCAGCCGAGGCTGGCAACGGGATAGTTGCGGAACTCGCGCGCGCCGTCGGGGATATAGGAATTGCCTATCGACGGCCAGCGTTCCTCGACGTCGGGACACTCCTGCAGACGCTCGTCGACCATCTTCATGCCGACAAGGTACTGATGCAGGTTATCGTGTATCGTATCTTCAAAATTCTTTGCCATAAGTATTTAAGGTTCAAATATTATCATGACTCTGCCACAGACCGAGCCTCCGATGCAAGCATATCGCACAAAGGGTCTTCTCTGATTATCTTCGGAGCCGACTTGCCAGGCAGAACCAGCACCTTCCTTCCATTGCGATAGATATGCAGCTGGCGCGAACGCACGAAGGCGGTGACTTCGGCGTCGTCCTGCATCGCCAGCCATATATGATGATAGACACCGTCATCGGCAAATAGTTTCTGCTGCAGGTGCGAACACATTTCAGTGGTATCGATGGTGATCATTTGGCATTTTCTGTTTTGCGGATTATCCTTGCGGGATTGCCAGCCACGACCACATCGTCGGGTATGTCGTGCGTCACCACACTGCCGGCACCGACAATCACGCGGTTGCCTATCGTCACTCCGGGACAGACCGTCACTCCGCCCCCCAGCCAGCAGTCGTCGCCGATACGGATAGGCAGGCCCGTCTCAATGGTCTTGCGACGCTCGATGTAGTCGTGCGGATGGTCGGGAGTCAGCAACTGGCAGTTGGGGCCTATCAGCGTATGGTTGCCGATGGTGATTCCGCCGCCGTCGAGGAATACGCCGTTGAAATTGATTACCACATGTTCGCCAAGGGTTATACGCTCGCCGTGGTCGCAGTGGAACGGCGGTATGACAAGTGCCGACGGGTGGGCATTGGGCAACAAGTCGAGCATACAGCGACGTGCCTCGTCCATATCCCAGGCTCCGCATTGGTTGAAAGCGCGCATGGCATGGTAGGTGTGGAGAATGCGCCGCTGAATATCCTCGTCCGTATAGTCGTACGGAAGGTTGTTTATCATTTTTTCGTATTCGGTCATAAAGGGTTTGAAAGGTTAAAGGTTAAAGGTTAAAGGGTTATAGGGTTAAAGGTTAAAGGTTAAAGGTTAAAAGGTGAAGAGTTGTTTTCGTTTTCGTCTTCGTTTTCGTACGAAGTCGTTTTCGTACGAATTTCAATTCTCAATCCGGTCGCCGCAGAAGTCTTTGCGACGGCATTTCTTGCAGTGCACACCCTGCCATACGCTGTCGAGGTGGTCGGCAGCGGCATCGACAAGGGCGGTCTCGTCGGTAAGTATGCCAGCCTCGAAATTTCGTGTTCCGTCGCCCTTCATACCGATACCCGCACCCGTTAGGTTGGCCGAGCCGATATACACCATCGAGCAGTCGAAGACCATAATCTTGAAGTGTACTCGCGGGCAAAGTTTGCGCTCCAGCTTGGACCAGAGGCCCGGGAAGCGGTCGAAATCGTCGCGGAAGTTTCCTCCAGGTTCCTTGGCGTGCAACAGCCGGACGTCGACGCCGCGTTTTGTCAGCTTGTCGAGGACCGACAGAAACGGCACTACCCTATTCCCGTCTTCGACATACAGGTCCTTGATGTCGGCCGTTGCAATCCATAGGTCATGTTTAACCCCCTCGCAACGGGCAAGAACTTCGCTGTAGTGATCCCTGTCGGAAATATATCTAATCATGCTGTCGGTTATGTTTTATTTACAGATGCAAACGCGAATCCGTTCGTTTTATTGCCTTTTTTTTCTTTTGCATACAATAAAAAAAGAAACTAATCGTTAGATTAGGACATGTAACAGCAAATACCATGTAAATCAATCGACAACAAACTTTAAATTTATATAAATGAAAACAACCCCTTACACAGATTTACACATCAAACTCGGCGCTAAGATGGCCGAATTCGCAGGCTACAACATGCCCATCCAATACACAGGTCTTGTCGAAGAGCACAACAACGTCCGCAACAACGTTGGCGTTTTCGACGTCAGCCACATGGGCGAGTTCCGCGCCAAAGGCCCCATCGCCAAGCACTTCATGCAGTATGTCACCACCAACAACGTCGAGGACCTCTTCGACGGCAAGGTGCAGTACACCTGCCTGCCCAACGGTCAGGGTGGCGTCGTAGACGACATGCTCGTCTATCGCGTTCACGACGATGAGTATTTCATGGTCCCCAACGCTGCCAACATCGACAAAGACTGGAATTGGATGAGCCAGATTGCCGACAAGATGGGCATGGAGCTCGGTCGCGACTTCGTCAACGAGAGCGAGCAGTGGGCTCAGCTTGCTGTCCAAGGTCCCAACGCACTCAAGGCCATGCAGAAGCTGACCTCTGAGAACATAGTCGACATGGAGTACTACACCTTCAAGATCCTCACTTTCGCAGGCATTCCCAACATCATCCTCTCGACCACGGGCTACACCGGCGCCGGCGGATGCGAGATCTACATCCCCAAGGAGAAAGCCATCGAGGTCTGGGACGCTGTCTTCGAGGCTGGTAAGGAATACGGCATTATGCCCGCAGGTCTTGGCTGCCGCGACACCCTGCGTCTCGAGAAGGGCTTCGCCCTCTACGGCCACGAGATGGACGACACCGTCAGCCCCCTCGAGGCTCCGTTGGCATTCATCGTCAAGCTGAAAGCCGAGAACAACAACTTCATCAACAAGGAACTCCTCCTGGCTCAGAAGGCTGCCGGTTTCAA
The DNA here is from genome assembly GCA_017522065.1 of Bacteroidales bacterium. Lineage (GTDB taxonomy): Bacteria > Bacteroidota > Bacteroidia > Bacteroidales > P3 > Colimorpha. The sequence goes on along the minus strand of JAFXAD010000009.1, from coordinate 25,764 downwards.
ACGCAAAGTCGCCGGTTTCGAGATGATTGACCGCGGTATCGCCCGCAACGGCTACGATGTCTGCGACGCTGAAGGCAACAAGATCGGCGAGGTCCGCAGCGGCTCTCCCAGCCCCAGCACCGGCAAGAACATCGGCACCGCCCTCATCAAGGCCGAATACGCCAAGATCGGCACCGAAATCTACATCAAGATCCGCGAGAAACTCCTCAAGGCCATCACCGTCAAGATGCCCTTCTACGAGGGATAATTCACGACAGATTTATTGAAAAGAGGCTTGCCCCAACAGGTGCAAGCCTCTTTTTTACATACATTAAGCGTTCCCTATCAGAGTATAAACTTCACTCTGAATCCGCGCGTTGTCGGTTCTTCGACAATCTCTTGGCAGTGTTCGCGAAGCTTGTCAAGAAGGGTGCTGTCGGTTTGCGGCATCCGCAGCGGCGAATCCTGAATATTCTCTTTCATGAAGTCGAGGGCCGTCACCTCAGTCTGCTCGCTGTGTGTCAGGCGCAAGGTGTAGGGATATAGACGCGACATCACCGACTGGCCCATCAGGTCGACAATCCGATTGGCGGCTTCGACCTTCGATGCTACATTATATTTTATGCAGAAACGCCCCATCTGCGACTTCGCGTCGAGCATGTCGAAATCGGCTCCGTCGACCTCGAACACCAGTTTGTGGATGCGCTGCACGAACGCCTTCGTCGCACTATGGACCGGATGTTCGAATATCTGCTCAGGGGTTCCGTCCTCATAGATAATTCCTTCATTCATAAAGAATACACGAGTGCTCACGTTGCGGGCGAACTTCATCTCGTGGGTTACGATGAGCATCGTCATCCCCTCGCTTGCCAATTGCCGCATTACGCTGAGCACCTCGCCCACCATCGTCGGGTCGAGTGCCGACGTCGGCTCGTCGAAAAGGATGGCATCGGGGTGCATGGCCAGACTACGTGCTATAGCCACGCGCTGCTTCTGCCCACCCGACAGGTCGCCCGGCATCGAGGCTGCCTTCTCGCCCATGCCCACCTTGCGCAGCATGGTCATTGCCTCCTCCTCTGCTTGCGAACGCGACAGGCCCAGCAGTTTCATAGGTCCCAATGTCACATTGTCGAGAATGCTCAGATGCTCGAAGAGGTTGAAACTCTGGAACACCATGCCCATCTTCTGACGAAACTTGTTGAGGGGGTAGCCTTTGGCAAGGATGTTCTCGCCATTCCAAAGAATTTCGCCGCTGGTGGGCGGGTCCAAGAGATTGAGGGCACGGAGGAAGGTACTCTTGCCCGTACCCGAAGGTCCGATAATGCTTATTACTTCGCCGCGTTCGATTTCGCAGTTGACATCTTTCAGTACTTGGAAAACAGAACCGTCCGGATCAATATATTGTTTGGTAAGATGCTTTACAGTAATCATTTCTAAAAATTTAACTTTATAAATATTTATTCGTGCTCAAAATAAAAGTTAAGGTTTATAAATATTTATTCGTGTTCAAAATATTGAAATTTTAGAATTCTCATTTATGAGAATAATAATTAAGGTAACCACTATAATTCGTTTGATTAGTGTTTTGCTTGCAAAACAAATTCATTGGGTTGTAGAAATCCATTCGTGTTATTTGTTTTTATTCGTGTTCAAAATAAGGTTAAGGTTTACAAGTATTTATTCGCCGTTTGAAAAGAAATTATCAGAGGTACCCTTTATTAATTTTAATTTTTAATTTAACTCACTTCTTTATGGCCAAATCGAGCAGTTTTCCCAGCACCCATGCGATGATAAAGTATATTATTGTCACCAAAAGCAATGGGAAAAAGGCATCGAAAGTGCGGGTTCTAATCATGTCGCTGGCTCGCGTAAGGTCTTGTATGGCAATGTAGCCGACAATCGACGTGTTCTTCACCAACGAGATGGCTTCGCCCTTGTATACGGGCATCACATTGCGCAGTGCCTGTGGCGCAACGATATGGATGAACGTCTGCCAACGGGTGAAACCCAACGCCAGTCCGGCCTCCGTCTGGCCTTTGCCTACAGCCCCTATTGCCGTGCGGAACATCTCGCTGACGTATGCCGCGAAGTTGAGAGCAAAGGCCACCACTGCTACCGTAGTGGCACCGACGCCGACCTTGGCAAGGACGACGTAGAACATTATCATCAGAAGCACAAGCATAGGTATGCCACGCATCAGGTCGATATACACCTTTGCCGTGACGCTCAGCCATTTGCGTCGGCTCATGCGCATCCAGCAGATGCCGCAACCGAAAACTGTGCCCAGCAGTATGGCAAAAACAGAAATCTTTACCGTCTCCCAAAGTCCGTCAGTGATGTAGCGCCAGCGGTCCTCGACGACGAGGTTGTTTTTGACGGCATTCTTCATGCGGTCGCCGAACGACACATTTGCTTGCATTGATGCGTCCTTTACGAAATATCCGGGATGGGCGCTGAAGTGCGAGGCAGAGAAAAGCATGGTTTTCTGACGCTCTTCGGTAATGAAAATGGCACCACCAAGGAAGTCGACCTTCTTGCTCTGCAATGCCGCTATTGCCGATCCTGTCGGCAGAAACTGAATCTCAATAGGCCGTCCGACAGAATAGGCATATCGCGTCAGTATTTCAGGTTCGAAGCCGCATCCTTCGCTGCCGACGGGGAAAGAGACCGGCGGCATAGTAGTGCCCATAGCGGCGCGCAGAGGTTCGCCCTGCGGTTTGGGGCCAAAATCGGGCATCCTCACCTCGCCCGGAACATCGGACTCGAACCAGCGATTGTAGATCGACTGCAACTCGCCAGTCGACCGCAGGCTGTCGATAAACAAACTCAGTCCTTCACACAGCGCCTTGCTGTCCTTGTGCATAGCAAAAGCACATTCAAAACTCTTCTCGCCATGCAAAACCAGCCGCACGCCCAGGCGGCGTTGTTCGTCCTTGGGAATGTTGCAGTCGTCGTCGAGGACAACGTCCACCTGACCCTTGACGAGGGCTTCGATGGCATCGGACTGCATGTTGAAACTGAACTTCTCGATGTCGGTACGCGGCGAAAACATCAGTTCGTAAATAGTACCCGACGTGTATCCGACACGCTTGCCCGCAATGTCGGCTTCCGATTCCAGCGTGACCGTCGGTTCCGCCTTATGCCCGCACGCAACCATGCAGGCGACAAAAAGCAATAGTAGTATTTTCTTCATCAGAAATAAAGTTGTGATATGTTTATAAAAAAAATTGTCTAATTACGTGGCACCTCCATCCACAGCTAACCGCATGATTTAAAACTAAATAAAGGAAACATAAAGTCAAAAACGTATCGCATGAAAACTTTGCAAATATACAAAAATTTGAAGGTTTGAAAGGGGTGAAAGGGTTAAAGGTTAAAGGTTTGCTCCACTTCGGTCGCAGGCCTGCAAGCAGGCAGAAAGGTTAAAGGTTAAAGATTAAAGATTAAAGATTAAAGGTTAAAGGATAAAGGTTAAAGGTTTGCTCCACTTCGGTCGCAAGCCTGCAAGCAGGCAGAAAGGTTAAAGGTTTGCTCCTCTTCGGTCGCAGGCCTGCAAGCAGGCAGGAAGGGTTGGAGGGTTGAAAAGGTTGAAAGGGTTTGCTCCACTTCGGTCGCAAGCCTGCAAGCAGGCAGAAAGGGTTGAGAGTTGTTTTCGTTTTAGTTTTCGTTTTCGTACAAAGTTGTTTTCGTTTTCGTTTTCGTTTTCGTACAAAGTTGTTTTCGTTTTCGTACGAAGTTTTTTTTCGTACGAAGTTTTTTTCGCTGCCTCACGAAAACGGGTGATGCAAAATATGAAAAAAATGAAGTAAAATGTATAACACATACATTTTATAAAACATGTATTTTTGCATTCACAAAAAGAATAGCTTTTTCAGAATAAACAGTTAATATTTAACATCTTATTATAAAACTAAATTATGAAAAGAACCCTATTTATGCTCGCAGCAGCAGCCCTGATGCTCTGCAGCTGCAAAGGTAACAGCCAACCCGCCGTCGACACCACCGCCGTTGTCGAAGAAGGCGCAACAGTCTACATGACTACCGAAATCACTCCCCAATCGCTCATCAAGATCTACGAAGCCCTCGGCGTCAAAGCCGAAGGACGTGTAGCCGTGAAAATCAGCTCCGGCGAAGGTGGCAACACCCACTATCTGCAACCCGCCCTCATCGGCGACTTCGTCAAGAGCGTGAACGGCACCCTTGTAGAGTGCAACACCGCCTATCCCGGCACCCGCATGGACACCAAGGCGCACTGGAAGACCATCCGCGAACACGGATTCCTCGACATCGCTCCCTTCGACCTCATGGACGAGGAAGGCACCATGCAGATCCCCGTGGTCGACACCACACACATCAAGTACGATATCGTCGGCAGCCACTTGGCCAACTACGATTTCATGATCAACCTCGCTCACTTCAAGGGTCACGCCATGGGTGGCTACGGTGGAGTCCTCAAGAACCAGAGCATCGGCGTAGCCTCCACTGCCGGCAAACTCTACATCCACAGCGCCGGACGCAGCACCACCGAATGGATTGACGACGACCAGGACGGCTTCCTCGAGAGTATGGCTGCCGCTTCGCAAGGCGTACACAACTACTTCACCGGTCGCAATGGCATCGTCTACATCAACGTCATGAACAACATCTCGATCGACTGCGACTGCGACGGCAACCCCCACGCCCCCGAGCTGAAGAATATCGGCATCCTCGCCTCGACCGACCCCGTAGCACTCGACCAGGCTTGCCTCGACCTCGTATACAACCACAAGAACACTGAAGGCGACGACAATACTGCCCTCATTCAGCGCATCGAGAAGCAGCACGGTATCCACACCGTCGAACACGCCGAAAAAATCGGTCTCGGCACTCGCAAGTATCACATCGTCAGCATCGACTAACGACATACACCAATTTCAAAGTCCCGCAGCGCACGCTACGGGATTTTTTATTTCATGCCAACCACAATAATTCGATTAATTCTCGTTTTGTATAAAACCCCTAAAACTCTTAAAGGTAATCTTTAAAATTCGTTTAATTCGCGTTTTGTTAGCAAAACAAATTTATAAATATCAGTTCGATTAATTCGTACAATTCGCCGTTTTAAATAATTATTAGAGGTGCTCTAAACTCTAAAACCCTCCAACCCTTTTAACCCCACTAAACAATGAAAAAAGATCTTGGAATTCTGCCGGCCGTATATCCGATGCCGGTACTTATGGTCGCCGCCTACGACGAAAGCGGCCGCGTCAACGTCATGAATGCCGCTTGGGGCATGATCTGCGACATGGACAAAATAGCCCTCTTCATCGGCAAAGACCACAAAACCACTAAAAACATACTGGCCACCAAAGCCTTCACCGTCAGCATCGCCGACCGCGACCACATGGATGTCGCCGACTACTTTGGCATAGCCACAGGCAACAAGACCCCCGACAAGTTCGAACGCACAGGCTACCACGCCACCCGCAGCAGCCACGTCAACGCCCCCATCGTCGACGAATTCCCTCTCGTGATGGAATGTGAACTCGCCGAAGAGGTCAATACCGAGAACCTCCACTGCATCGTTGGACGCATCATTAATGTCGCTGCCGACGAAAAAGTGCTCGCCGCTAACGGTAAAGTAGACCCCTCTAAACTCAATGCCCTCACCTTCGACCAGTTCCAGAACGGATACTACATCAGTGGTGAACAGGTAGGCAAAGCCTGGAATGCCGGAGCAGCATTGGCCAAACAGAAATGAAACGATCCATTTTTATTGTCCTTGGCATCATTTGCGTAGGACTCGGAACGATGGGTGTGGTGGTGCCCGGATTGCCCACCACACCCTTCCTTTTGTTAGCCTCGTGGCTCTTCTATCGCTCGTCGCCACGACTGCAGCAATGGCTTCTCTCCTCATGGCTCGGGACCTATATTCGTTCCTACCAGCGTCGCGGAGGCATGACAGCCACACAAAAAGCCGGAGCCGTAGGCGTCATGGTTTTCTTCGTGCTCCTGTCCGTCTTTGTCTTTATCCCAGCCGGCTCAGTGGCACGACCCATCGTCCTCATTGCCGGTGCCATAGGCGCACTGACCGTCCTCTTCGCCGTCCCTAATGCAAAAAACGACTAAACCTTCAACTTCGTACAAAAACGAAAACGAAGACGAAGACAAAAACAAAGACGAAAACGAAGACGAAAACGAAGACGAAAACGAAAACAACTTTCATTCCTCCAACCCTCCCTGCCTGCTTACAGGCCTGCGACCGAAGTGGAGCAAACCCTCAAACCCTCCACCCTTTTCAACTTTTTTCGTATATTTGCATCACGAAAACGAAGACGACAAATGCACCAAAAGTCTCATATTGCGGCGTTTATACTACTCGTAACATATCTGCCGCTGGTTATTCTGCCAGCAGTACATGTGCATCATGACACGCTGGACATCGAAGACTACTGCCTGCAATGTGTCGGACACTTCGAATCACAACACCATCACCACAACGATTGCCTCTATTGTCACATCCTCGGGCAGGACTACACCCCCACTGCTACAGGCAATCCTTTCTTCAAATTGGCTGCACAACCACTCCAGTCCAATCATCTCACCAAACATGTAGTCCACCAACAATTTGCAGAGCCCCATCTGCGGGCACCTCCGCAACAGGCTGCACGGTAAGCATCTGCACGGTAAGCATTTGCAAACACCCATTCCCCCACACAATTAATCGAATATAGTACATGTTGATTGGCTGCATCGCAAAATCGATGCGACCAAACATTGCTATCAATTCGCCCGTTTATAAAATCGCCCGCTCGCATTGCCGGCTCCACAAGGCCACCGGCATCAATTTGCGAGGACTGGCAGATCTTATAAACCCATTCCGCTCAGATACGGAACAGTTAAAAAAAATTTAACGTTAAAGTTAAGGTTAAAGTTAAAGTTAAGATTTACAGGTTGTAGTCTTCAATTTCTCAACCCATCAAACCCATCAAACCCATCAAACCCATCAAACCCATTTAACCCTTTAACCCTTCAACCTTTCAACCCCTTTCAAAAATGAAAAAAATATTCTTCACCATATTTACCCTCATCACCCTTGGGGCTTCTGCCCAGAGCCACAGCGACACCATCAGACTACGGCAAGTCGTTGTCACCGCCACACAACACGCCACCTCACGAGGCGAAGCACCCCAAGCAGTCGGCGTCGTCGACAAAAACCAAATGGAAGCCCTCTCCGCCGTCAGCCTTGGCGAAAGCCTGCGCTTAGGCACAGGCCTGAGAGTCGAAAACACATGCCAGAACTGCGGCTCCAACGAGCTGCGTATCAACGGTCTCGGTCAGGCCTACTCGCAGATTCTCATCGACAGCCGTCCAGTCAACAGCTCCCTGGTGGGTGTCTACCTCCTCGACCAACTGCCCACAGCCCTTATTGACCGCGTCGAAATCCTTCGTGGCGGCGGCTCCGCCCTCTACGGCAGCAACGCCATTGCCGGCGTCGTCAACGTCATCACCCGCGAGCCCCTCGCCAACGAAGCCTCAATCGCCAACACCACTCGCCTTGTCGGAGGCTCCGCCATCGACCTCTCCAACCAGTTCAACGCCTCCGTGCTTAGCCGCGACCGTCGTGCCGGTCTCGCAATCTTCGGCCACAACCGCCATCGCGACGCCTACGACCGCAACGGCGACGGATTCTCGGAAGTGGGACTCCTCAAAGCCCACATGCTTGGACTCAAGGGATTTATCCGCACCTCAGACGTCACCAAGCTCGGACTCGAATACCACAACATCCACGACTTCCGTCGCGGTGGCGACCGCCTCGACCTCCCGTCGCCATTGGCCCATATATCCGAAGGCGGCGAGCACGACATCCACTGCGCCAACCTGAAATGGGACTGGCTGCCTTCCAACGGGATACGACACGCCTCCCTCTTCGCCTCGATGCAGCATGTCGACCGTCAGAGTTATTACGGCGAACGCGAAGACAACGACCCCATCGGTACCGCCTACGGCAACACCAACGAGCTGACCCTCAACTATGGAGCCCTCTATAGCCGCCATTTCGACACACTCTGGTTCGCACCCGCCGAGCTCACAGCCGGACTCGAACACACCCTCGACCGCCTCGCTGACCACACATACGGCTCGCCCGACACCCTGCACCAACAGACCGGCATCGTCAGCGCCTACCTCCAGAACGAATGGAAACAAAGTCGTTGGGGCCTCCTCGTCGGCGCACGAATCGACAAGCACTCCCTCGTCAATGCCCCCGTTGTCAGTCCCCGACTCAACCTCCGCTACGCACCCACGACGCATCTCACCCTCCGCACCGGCTTCGCAACAGGATTCCGCGCACCCCAAGTATACGACGAGGACCTCCACGTCGGTGCCGTCGGCGGCGAACTCTACCGCATCACCAATGCCGACGACCTGCACATGGAACGCTCCTATTCAGCAACAGCATCGGTCAACTACTGCTTCCACATCGGCAAACTCGAAGCCGACCTCATGATCGAAGGCTTCTACACATCCATCACCGACGCCTTCGTCAACGAGCTGCTCTTTGACGACACCACAAGCGGATACCTCCACTACGAACGGCGTAACGCCGACGGAGCCACCGTCAAGGGCCTCAATGCCGAGCTGACGCTTTCGCCCATGGAGACAATGCGCCTGCAGATTGGTGGCACCTGGCAAAGCAGCCGATACAGCGGACAAGGCAAAGAATGGGACGAAGGCATATACGAACAGCGCATGGAACGCGCCCCCAACCTCTATGCCTACCTCACCGGAATATACTCCCCGACCAAACATCTGCAATTCAACATCTCAGGCATCTTCACAGGTCCCATGATTGTCTACCACCACGTCGCCGAACAAGACAAACACGGCGCCGACGGTCATGTGCACCGTGAAACCACACCATCCTTCTTCGACCTCTCCCTCAAAGCCACCTACACTATTCCCTGCGGCGAAAGCACCACGCTACAAATCGACGCCGGCATCCAGAACCTCTTCGACAGCTACCAGCGCGACCTCGACAGCGGTCACGAGCGCGACTCGCAGTATATCTACGGACCCTCCCTGCCTCGCACCATCTTTGCAGGACTGAAACTGTCACTCTGACAACTTTGTATGAAGACGAAGAAAACTTCGTACGAAAACGAAGACGAAAACGAAGAAAACTTCGTACGAAAACGAAGACGAAAACGAAAACAACCTTCTAACCCTTCAACCCTTCCTTCCTGCTTGCAGGCCTGCGACCGAAGTGGAGCAAACCTTTAACCTCCCCGCCTGCTTGCAGGCCTGCGACCGAAGTGGAGCAAACCCTATAACCCTATAACCCTATAACCCTATAACCCTCCAACCCTATAACCCTATAACCCTATAACCTTTTCAACCCTTTATAATAAATCTCTGCAGACGGCGTTAATGGAGTAGTTATGGAAAATGTAAAACCACAAGAACGACTCTGGAACGCCAACTACTGGAAGGTCATGGTGGCCAATTTCACCATGGCCTTTTCGGGTTACCTGCTGACGCCACTGCTGCCGCTCTACCTTAGCGAGCAGTTTGGCGCCACCAAGGACACTATCGGTCTGGTGCTCGCAGGCTACATCGTCGCCGCACTGCTCGTGCGTCCCTTCAGCGGCTACCTGGCCGACAGCTTTCCTCGCAAGAAGGTGCTTCTGATAGCCCTGCTGCTCAACGCCGTCATATTTGGTGGCTATCTGGTGGCGGGGTCATTGCTGCTATTCTTCATCGTCCGCACCCTGCACGGCGGTCCCTTCGGAGCCTCGTCCGTAGCCAACAGCACCGTGGCAATCGATGTGCTGCCCTCGTCGCGACGCACCGAAGGCATCGGCTACTACGGATTGAGCAACAACTTGGGCACCGCCATCGCCCCCACCGTGGGCGTTTACGTCTACACGCAGACCCACAGTTTCCAACTGCTTTTCATCCTCGCACTTGTCGTTGCCCTCATCGGCTTCGCCGTCGACGCTACCATCACACTGCCCGAACGTCAGCTGATGCAGGACAAGAAGAAACTGTCGCTCGACCGCTTCTTCCTTGTGCGCGGATGGCTTGTGGGGCTCAACGTGGTGGTGTTCGGTTTCTGCTACGGCGTGCTGAGCAACTACTTAGCCATCTACAGCAAAGAGACCCTTGGTATCACCACCGGCACTGGCACCTACTTCGCCATACTGAGCGGCGGTCTGATGCTGTCGCGCATACAGGGCGGACGAGCCCTGCGAGAGGGCAAGATAGTGCACAACGCCGCCGAGGGCATCCTCGTCTCGACGATTGGCTACCTGCTCTTCGCCACCGTGCATCATCCCATCGGCTACTACGGCTCGGCGCTGCTCATCGGCTTGGGCAACGGTCACATGTGGCCATCGATGCAGAACATGATTGTGGATCTGGCGCAGCACAACGAACGCGGCACGGCCAACAGCACCATCCTCACCGGCTGGGACCTCGGTCTCGGACTCGGCATACTGCTGGGCGGCATCGTCGCCGAACACGTAGGCTACGCGGCAGCATTTATTGGCGTAGCGGCAATCCACATTGTCGGCGTGGCACTGTTCTTTGCCGTGACGCGAGGCAATTTCGAACGCAACCGTCTGCGTTGAGAAATTTCAAAAGGATACATTTATTTTGTCATAATGAAATATTTTTATATTTTTGCAAATAGACAGTTAACTCGTCATTTTGTTTAACAAATTAAAAATCAAACAAATGAAAAGAAATGTTTTTTTCACACTAGCAGTTGCCTTTGTAATGCTTCTTACATCATGCGGCAAAGAAGTCAGTCTGCCTGGCACCACTTGGAAGGCTAACTACACCAACAACATCACCGTTGAAGGCATTGCAGCCGATGTCGCTATGGACATGACAATTAAATTCATTGACGAGACCAAGTACGCAATGGATGTCAACGTTTCCATGTCAGCTATGGGACAGACCTTGTATTCAGACAGAGACTCAGACGAAGGCACCTATACCTTCGATGGCGAGAAGGGCGTTTTCGATGGCGAGCAGAATTTCACCTACAACAAGGATGACAAGACCATCGTAATGTCATTTGACATTGATGGCGAAGAAGCACAATTATTCGGCACCAACAAGATTACGCTTAACTTCAAAGAGCAGTAAGAGCAATTCTTCACAACTAAAAAATTCATCATGTCGCGAAAGTCTGGATTGACTTTCGCGACTTTTTTGTTTCGTCAAATGACAAAGATGCACATAGCACAAATGACGGAGCATGGCAAAACGACTTGCCCACTTATGACCTTTATTGCGTTTCACTTTTTTTTGGGGGGGCGTGTGATTTTTTTCCTTTTACGGCGTTTAATAGGGATATGATGCAACACCCATTCCTGACAATGATAGAACAACACTCGGCGGCCATCGACCACGTGTGCCGCTCCTTCGCCCACACGGCCGAGGACCGCGAGGATCTACGACAGGACATCGTGCTCAACCTGTGGCGCGGATGGGCACGCTACCGGCCCACGGCGCGCGGGGTTACCTGGGTGTGGCGCGTGGCCGTCAACACCGGCATCAGTTGGCGACGGCACCGCGGAAGACAAATTCAAACCATATCAATCGACGATGAAGTGAATCAGCACGACAGCGTCTTCGCAGTCGGAAATCCCTCCCACAACGAGCAGGTCGACCATTTGCACGAGCTCATAACCCTCCTGCCCACCAAGGAACAGCAGCTGATCGGACTATACCTCGACGGCTGGCAACACGACGAGATAGCCTGCATGCTGGGCATCAGTCTGACCAACGTGCAGACACGCCTGTCGCGCATCAGAAAGCATCTGAAAGAAATCAATGACAAGATAGAACATAGAACATGAAAAATATTGACCAACTGATAGAACAGATCCACCACGAGCACAGGAACCTTCTGGAAATGGAGGCCGGACGGAAGCGCAGCACCTCCCCCTAATGGCATTATGCAGCGGCAGCCGCCATTGTCCTTGCCGCCATTGCTGCTGTGCTGATAGCCCGAACCTCGACATCACAGAAGTCCGATGTGCTCGTGGCCCAAAACGAGCAGTCACATTCCAGCTACAGCATGTCGAAAGAAGGCGTCCGCGTCTATTGCGAGGACAATTGCAACGCCGACGAAGTTATGCAACGGTTCTTGACTGTAATCGAATCTTTAGATTAATCCATAACAATTTATTAATATGAAACAAAAAATCCTATCGCTTATTGTTGCCTGCCTCATCATAGCACCTTTGAAAGGCCAAACCGCCATATACAAAGCCTTTGCGCAACGCAGCGGCATCGAAGCGTCGTGCATCGAAGGTCTGCCCGTCGCCGACGGCACGAAGGTGACCGTGACCATGCTCGAAGCCGACGACGACATCGCCTTCCGCCACATGATGAACGCCCTCAAGGCGCTGCCAACCACCGACAAGAAGAAGAAAAATACCGGTCTCGACGCTTTCGCACACAACATTGACAGCCTTGACGGCAACAAGACCACCACCATCACCGAATCGATGCTCTCGATCCTGTTCAGCAACATCAAATCGGCCAATATCAACATCACACCCGTAACAGACAAGGACGGCAAAGCCTACGACCATCCCAAAACAACCAACATGCAGTTCATGGCGCGTACACCACTGCCGGGCGACAACGGCGTGTACCTCATCTACCATTCCGACTCCACGCGAACAGTCCTCGTGTTCCACTGCCCTAACAATGAAGTCTACGCGCAGACCATTCTATACGTCCTCAAGAAAAGAGACGAACTAAAGTCCACACTGCAAACCCCTTAACAAAAACGAAAACTAAAACAACTTCGTACGAAAACGAAGACGAAAACGAAAACAACTTCGTACGAAAACGAAGACGAAAACGAAAACAACTTTCAACCCTTATAACCCTACAACCCTCCCCGCCTACTTGCAGGCCTGCGACCGAAGTGGAGCAAACCCTCCAACCCTATAACCCTTTAACCTTTCCAACCCTTTATCCCTTACTAAATGAAGAAATTAGCATTCCTCATAGGGCTATTGCTATGCCCTTTCGTAAAGATTTCAGCCCAGATTCCCATCGAGGTTCTCGATGCGCTGAAGGCCGTTATTGCAGAACACGAGTCTGCTACTGCCGACACCACTAAAAAAATGCCCGACAGCCTCCACGTGCAGTCGCTCCAAGACTCGCTGCGACTCGACAGTCTCCGTATGCAGCAACAGATGCACACCCTGAAAACCATTGCCGTGCGGGCACCACGCCCCATCTACAGCATGGACGACGAAGTGGTGAACTACAACGTGTCGAACGACGAGACCGTCAGCGGTCTCACAGCCCTCGACGCGCTGCAGAACGCCCCGAGCGTCGAGGTGGACATCGATGGCAACATCTCCATGCGTGGCTCCTCGAACATCGAGATTTGGCTCAACGGCTACCCCACCCACATGAACGGCTCGACACTAAAGGTATACCTCGAGTCGCTCCCTGCCGACGCCATCTCGCGCATCGAGGTCATCAAGAACCCCTCGGCCAAATACATGGTGGCAGAAGGCTGCCACATCATCAACATTGTCACCAGCGCCAAGCTGCGAAACAGCCACTTCCTCTCGTTCGGCACAGGCCTTTCGAACCGCCCCTCCATCAGTCCTTGGGCAAGCTACGTGCTACAGAACGAACGGTTCACAACAAATATATATCTCGGCACAGGCTATACGCCAAAGCACAGCAACAATCAGTCGTCGCAAGTCATGAGGCAACTGTCGGATACAGGTTTCGACACCACCGCCATCAGCCATTCATCCAACCAAAATGACATCGACCGACTGAACGCCAACCTCTTCCTGTCGCTCAACTACAAGCTGGACTCGATGAACGACCTCAGCCTCTTCGCAATGGCCATGGCTTTTCCCTCGCAAAGCAGCACGTTAGCTGTGACCGACCAACAGTATTTCTGGCCGCAAGAGTTCCACTATCGGCTGAACGACAGCGAGCAGGCAAAAGACTTCAACCTCACCGGCATGGCCAACATGCAATGGAAGCACAAGTTCGACAATGAGGGTCACAATTTCACACTTGGCTTATACGACAACCTCAACGTCAGTCGTAACAACCGCACCGTGGAGCGCAACTACGACCTGCTGGCAGGCTCACTGCCTTCGGCACTCTTCGACTTCGGCAAGCGCTACGTGGGCGGGATGACAAACAACAGCCTTTCGCTCAGTGCTTCCTACAACCGTCCGCTCTCCAAAAGCGACGAACTGACGGCAGGCCTGACCCTTACGCCCACATACAACCGCAACTATTCCACTCCTTCCTATTTCGACACCGCAGCCACGGTCTACTCCATCAGCGACACCTTGCGACGCTTCGACAAGCACGAAAACGGCAGCCAAATTTCGGCCAATGTCAGCCTGCGCCACAAATGGAAATCAGTCACCATGACCCTCGGGCTGCGCGGCTATTGGACCACAAGCCACTACCAGCTCGACGCCCTCTTCGATGACGACACCACCCTCAGCCGCTTCTATCTGCGTCCCTCGCTCGGGCTCACCTACCGTACAGCCAGCATGCACTATTTCCGATTCAACTACTCGCTTGCCACAACGTTGCCTTCGGCCGAAAACCTCTCTTCAGCACGTCGCTACAGCGAGGACAGCTACAAGGTGGGCAATCCAGGCCTCCACTCAGAACACACCCACAATTTCGACCTTAGTTGGAACCGCTATTTCTCGAAAGTCGGCTCCGTCGGCATCGAGAGCTATGCTCGCCTGTCGTCGGGCAACATCAGCTATTGCGACGAGGCCGGTACCGAAGTCGACCCATTCCTCGGCCGCATCGTCAGCTACCGTATGCCCTACAATGTTGGTTCCAGCTTCAGATTAGGCATCGAAGGCAACGTCACCTATCGCCCTGTCGCCTGGCTCAACTTCCGCCTCTACGCCAACCTCTACCAGTCGGGCTACGAGGTGGACCACCCCAAGGCCGGACACTACAGCAGTACGATGACCTCCTACAGCTTCCGCCTCAACTGCTGGGCCAACATCGCCCGCCGTGTGCGCATCAACCTGTCGGGCAACTACGCTTCGCCCACACAGTCGCTATTCGCACAGAGTCAGGGCAGCCACAGCATCGACCTGGGCGTCAGCACCGACTTCCTGCAGAAACGGCTGTCGGTGGCCCTCAACGTCAGCGACCTCTTCAACTGGAACCGATCGCAGTCGTGGAGCACCAACCCGCTGCTGCTCGCCTACAGCACCTCGCACACCGACAGCCGCTTCGTGTCGATCTCCGTCACTCTCCGTTTCGGCAAGATGGAGCTGCAATCGCGTGCCCGCGAAGGCGAATCAAATTAGCGATGGCTGCAGGCTGCGGCGGTAGTCGCTGGGCGACTGCCCCAGATGCTTCTGGCAGTAGCGGCTGAAGTAGCTCAGCGTGTTGAAGTTCATCTGGTCCGCTATCTGGGTGAGCGACAGGCGCTCGTCATCAAGATACTTTTTCAATATGGAGACTGTAGCCCGGTTGATGAAGCTGCTCACGCTGTGGCCGGTGACGCGCTTGATGGTAGCCGACAGGTACTTCGGCGACACGTTCAGCCGTTCGGCGAAGTAGCACACCTCGCGCTCGGTACGGCAGATGCCAGTGTCGAGCAACGCAAGGAACTGCTTGACGATGTATGCGGTGCGGTCGCTGTGCGTCGACGTGGGGTCGCGCTGCGCATGGGGCTCGAAGATGTCATACATCATCGTCAGGCAGAGGCTTCCCATCAACTCGCGGTAGAAGAGCAGGTCGCGGTCCTCCATGCGGTCGCGCAGGCGGCGGAAGTCGGCAAGCAGTATGGCTGCCTGGCGGTCGTTGAGTTTGATGACAGGGTTCTGGTTGAGCGACACAGACCCGCCGATACTGTAGTTGTTTGAGGGCAGGAGGCTCTGCAGGAACTTGTTGTCGGCAGCAAACCACTCCACCTCCATCCCTGGCGCTGCGGCCAGGTTCCTGGCGCGGTTGGGAAAAGGGATAACCACCAAGTCGTTCTTCGCGATGTGGTAGCACTTCTCGTTGAACACAAAACTCCCCTCCCCTGCCGTGCAAAGCAGGTGCATGCAGGTGTGGCCCAGATCCGGCGCATTCATCGCCAGAAAGTCAGTAGAGTATAGAAAGTCAATTTTCACCTTTTAGATATTTCTCGGTTTCACGGTCGAAGTCTGAGATGTATTCACGGTCTTGGCGGATGCGGAATATCTCGTATTCTTTGGTGGCTTTATCGACGGCTTGGTCGTGAGAAACAGTACCTTTGTCGGCGAGGATATTGCGGCGGTTGGTGGAGAGGAACACATCAGTCTGCTTCAGCCAGTCAGCCATGCTCATCAATATCTCATCCTCGGCCATCAATTCGGCATAGTCGATAAACATTGTCACTAACCGATTGAGACGCGACAGCTCTTTCTCGTTCAAGTAGTTCTTGGCTATGGTGACATCACGCTTCAGAATCTTGCCATCGGGTGCTGCGCTCCAAGTGGTAAGTCCCATTGTGGGTTGTGCAGAATCAGCACGTTCATAGATAAGCTCTGCAGCGGTCTTGCCCGTCACAGCAAAATGCAGTTTATTCTGTACAAAGGAGTAGAAAGCTTTGGTGGTCTCACTCTTCTTGTCGTAGTCGTAACTGCATTGTTCGAAGACATCGGCAATCTTCTGGTAGGCACGGCGTTCGCTGGCACGAATCTCACGGATACGTTCTAGCAACTCATCGAAATAGTCCTTACCGAAAGGTTGTCCGT
Organism: Bacteroidales bacterium; assembly: GCA_017522065.1. GTDB lineage: Bacteria > Bacteroidota > Bacteroidia > Bacteroidales > P3 > Colimorpha. The sequence goes on along the minus strand of JAFXAD010000009.1, from coordinate 9,031 downwards.
TCTTGAGCATGTCATCATTCAAGACAAATCCCTTAGTGATATATTCCTTCAGAGTCTTGGTAGCCCAAATGCGGAATGCGGTTGCTTGATGGGAGTTAACGCGATATCCAACAGCAATAACGGCATCAAGATTGTAGAATGTGGTCAAGTAGTTTTTGCCGTCAGAGGCAGTTGCCGAGTTTTTCTCGGTAACTGAATTCTTATCCAGTTCTCCTTCGGAAAAGATTTTCTTCAAGTGGAGGGATATGTTGTCGGTCGAGCATCCAAATAGCTCTGCCATTGCTTTCTGTGTCAGCCAGAAGGTCTCATTGTTGTAGTAGACGCTGACACATACATTGCTATCGTCGTTCTGATAGAGGACGATGCTATGCTGGGTTTGTTGTATTTCTTTTTTCTTCATAATTGCTGTGTGTTTTATTTACAATCTATGGGGAAACAGCCAGTACATAATAGCACTTTTATCTCTTTTTCTATGTCGAGGTCGTCGGTTAGTTCTCGTTTGAATTCTATGCGGTTTGCCTCAGGCATAGTTGATAGTCTTTGCTGTTTTATTCTTACATGTACGAAGGTCCAATTCGTCGAGGTATGCCGTGCTGAGGTCATCGGTGCAGCCTTGTTCCTCTCCAAGTCGGGCGATTACCTCTCCCTGCATGTTCTTGATTACGATAGGTTGTTCCTGCATATTTTCTTCATATTATAATATTATGCATCGTCCTGGGTCAAATCCGTTAGTTCTATGTTCTCCATGAGAGACGTACCCCAACTGGTTAGAAATGATACGTGTGTCGCCAATCTGTGCGTCGATATTTCTATGCGAGTGCCCGTAAATCCAATAGTCGATGCCTGACTCTGCGATGTAGTTGCCCAATTCCACAGTAAAGGCTCCGTTTATAAGGCTGTCGCGGAACTCAGGAGCGGTGCATAGCCCTGTCGGCACATGATGTGTGAGCGTGATCTTGAACTTTGCAATACTCTCCGAGACGGCCTTCTTCACAAACTGCAGACAGCGCTCATGCTCAAGGTTGAAGGTGTCGGACGAAAGACGGTGGCCGTTATATCTGATTCGGTAAAAGTCACTCACGCCCCTCTCTGTCAGATAGGAGTTTTCGGGTTTGATATACGCCCAAAGGGTAGAGACAAAGATATCGACATCACCCATATTGACAACTCCATTATAGTATGCATGCACGTTTGACCGTATCTGCTTGCAGTAGCCGTCGGGAATGGTGGCGAGGTCATAGTGCCCATAGAAATCGTGATTGCCAAAGCATACAATCACTCGTTGATAGTGTTCCGAGGCCCAATCCCAGAAAGCATACCGCGAATAGGTGTCCTCCTTGGAATCGGGAAGGTCGAGATAGGCGGTGTCGCCCGCAACGAGCAATATGTCGCCCTTCACCTCCAACGGATGCTCCGCAAGATAGGCACGGTTCTCTGGAAATTCCAGGTGCAGGTCGCTAACAAATTGTATTTTCATGGTTCAAAAATCTGTGCCATACGGGCCGACCTAAATTAGAAAGTCAGTTATGTTTTCGGGAGTGATAACCTCTAGTTCGGTATTTGGATAGGCTTCGGCGAAGGTCTTGGTAAGAGATGCTTTGGTGCGCGGGTTCCATTTTATCTCGTATGCGCTCAGTTTTCCTCCTCCCTCTTCCAGGTAGTCCACTTCCTGCTGTTGCTTTGTACGCCAAAAATACGAATTCACCCACCGACGGTGGTACTCGTTGCACTTCATACGCTCTGCAATGACAAAATTCTCCCACAAGGCTCCTATGTCTTGTCTGATCTCGGGAGCGTTGAAGTCGGCAATCAAAGCATTGCGTATGCCATTGTCGTAGAAATATATTTTACGGCTCGACTTCAGTTCGTGTCGCAGATTGCGTGAGAAGGAGGGTAACCGGAAGATGATATAGCATTGCTCCAAAAGGGTGACATATCGCTCCACAGTCTTATTGTCGAGAGAGCACATTTGGCTTAATTCGTTGAACGACACCTGAGACCCCACCTGATATGCAAGGGCACGCAGGAGGGTCTGTAGTTTGTCGGGATGCTTGATGTTCTCCCACGAAAGAATGTCTTTATACAGATAGGCATCCGTCAACAACTTGAGTATCTCCACTTCATTCCCGTCGTTCATCACCACCTCGGGGTAGTAGCCGTAGACGATACGGCGGGGCAACATGCGCATCTCTTTCATTTTCCCGTGATGTGCCACCATCTCGCCAAACGACAGGGGGAACATCCGATATTCCCATTTCCTGCCCGTCAGAGGTTCGTTCACATTGTTTGCCAAATCGAACGACGAACTGCCTGTGGCAATCACTTGTATGTCGCTATCCGAGTCAGCAAGCAGCTTCAGTCGTAGTCCGATGTCCTTTATGCGTTGAGCCTCGTCCAGTATCACTATCTTGTTGTTCCCAAACTCTGAAATAAGTCTGTCCGCCGACGCATTGTTGAAAAGGTTTTGTACTTGCATTTCGTCACCATTCAACCATAATACCTCTTCGTTTTTTGTCAGAATTTGTTTCAGCAAGGTGGTTTTTCCCACTTGTCTAGCACCTAAAAGTACAATAACTTTGCCTTTAAACAACTTGTCCTCAATTGTTTTCGAAAGGAAACGACTAATCATAATACGGTATATTTACGATGCAAATATATAACTTTTTTGGAATTAACTCCTAAAAAGTTGTAACTTTTTGGGAATAGATTCCAAAAAAGTCATGTTTTTTTGATGCTAAATTACATCCATAGGACGCCCCTTCCATTGTTGTTCAAAATTTTTGAACATGCAAAAAATTTGAACAAGATTTGCTGTAAATAATAACAAAATAAATAAACTGCGCAAATATAATATAATTATTACTTCAAAATTTAATCTGCATCCGACGCGATTCCCACACGGCCCGCACCTCGTGGTCGTTGAAAAAAAGTATGGATTTCTTATTGCTCATTGTCGTTAATTATATTCATGCAGTCCACTATTCACTAACTTTTCATTGTCAAGGTCGTCGGTCAGTTCTCGTTTGAATTCTATGCGGTTGGTCTCTGTCATTTTCGATAGTCTTTGCTGTTTTATTCTTACATGTATGAAGGTCTGTGGTGCGAGGGGAAGACCGTTTCGTCGTCGGTAATGGCGTCGAGCCAGATGTCGGTTGTAATGTCGATTTGGGCATTGCTGAGGTCGGCACCAGAGAAGTCGGCATCGGTCACGGTGCAGCATTTTATGATGGCACTGCTAAGGTCTGCATTACGGAGGTTGGCACCAGTAAGGTTACAAAAACCAATATAGGCATCGTGAAGGTCTGCATTCTCTAAATTGGCATGACTTAAGTCCAGATTGTCAAGGTAGGCGGTGGTCAGATCTTCGGTGCAGGCCTCGTCTTTGCCAAGTGTTGCGATTACCTCGCCTTTAATGTTTTTGATGGCAAACGGATGGTCCTCGTCTGGCTCAAGTTTCGGCAAATCGCCAAGTATCATGCCCATTATCTCGCAGCCGCAGTAGTTGCAGCCGAACATATTCGCTCCACGGAAATCTGTTTCTTTAAAATTGGCAGAATATAAATCGGCTCTTTCGAGGTTGGCCCCTTTGAACGAAGCGTGGTCAAGATTGGCATACGAGAAATTAGCCTTTGTCAGGATGGCGTTGTCGAATTTGACAAACGAAAGATCTTTCCCTGCGAAGTTGGCACCTGTAAGGTTCTGACCGGAGTAATCCCAAAGAGCGTCTTTCTTGTCCTCTGGAATCACATAGGCTCCACTAGCAGAAGCCGTGGCCCGTGAACGGGCAATCTCGTCCTTTACCGCCTTGGTTTGAAGTGCGTTCCGTCTTTCTTGGTTGGCATCAACACCAGTCCGCATATAGGTCGAGCTGGGGTTGTCTTTCCGATAGGCCCAATATATAACGAGAATGGCAACAATGAGCGGGAGAAACCCGCCAACAGGTATTCCCACTTTAGACAAGAGGATAAAAGCAAGTTCGTTCATTCGTTCTCGTATTCTTCTTTGGTAATGGTTGTATTGGGGTCGACGGTGAGTACTTCGTCGTAGGTGAGGCCGTAGAGGTGATATACGCGAAGGTCGATTTCGCGGTCGGTAGCATCGATTTGGTCGGTGAGTTGGTGGCAAGCGTCGGCATACTGGCGGAAGTAGTCTTCCCACTCGTCCTGCTGCTGGAGGGTGAGTTTGATTTTCTGCTTCTTCAGCTCTGCCACAAAGGCAGCGAAGTCCATCTGGTCGAATGTCTGCAAGGCTGTCGTTATCTTCACACCTTCGATATTCTCCGTCAAGCGACGCAGGAAACGATTACGCTTATCTTGCAACTGACCAATATGATTCATTTGCTTATCCGTCAAGTCTGCCAAGGGTTGCATGTCTGTGTTGATAGGTATGTGGAAATTCTCGAAATAGACCTTGCGGATTTCTCGTGTGCCACCTTGTAATTCTGGACAGTTATACCAGATCCAAAGCTTACACAACTTTGAATTGAATATGGCAGTAATGAATTTTAGATTGACAGTATCATCATTGGCAGTAATCATAAAGGTTTTGTCATTGCCATAAAACCCATTCTCGTCATAGGTAAACGGGAATATAGAGGTCATATTAGGGTACATTATTTTGGGTTTAGCAAATTCCTTAATATAATCACAATTTCTAAGGTTGTATGGTGAGACTCCTTTGTCAAGTCTTTTAGAAAGTTTTGTAAAAAAAGGCTCTAAATGCTGTTTTATTGCTGGATAATCTTCAATGCTAATTGGAGCAATTTTTTCCTTTGGTAATCCATTGTGAGGATTAATCAAATATTGATTATCATTAGATGTGTACCATGCTTGTAAATCTCGTCCTCTCAACAATGGATGTATCAATTCAGCACTCTTTGGGTCTTCTGCTATGAGCTTGTCTTTTGTGGCACCATCGATGAAGAAGGCATCGTTAAAGCCTGTCTTAATACCATAGTTTATAGATATTGGCATATCCTTTAGGGCAGTGCCATTCAGCATCTTCTGCAAAATGTTGAGGTGGGCTTTGGGTTGAATAATCCATTCTGCTTCACCGAATGTTTCAGCAGGGTAGGACGCCAACTGCTCCGGTACTTCATGCAGGAAGTCGCCGTGATAAGTTTTCTTGTTGAGTGACAGGGCAAGTACCTTGTCATCTCGATTGTCGCTTTTTCTTGTCACAAAGATGCAGACGTAGATGGTAGCCTCGTCGAAGAATTGTACATCGCCGAAGTTGATTATTTGCAGCAAGTCCGTCTTTGACATAAACTTACGCAGTTCTTTGCCATAAGAAACGAGCATCCATTTGTTTGGCATAATAAACGACTGCACACCACCTGTCTTTAGAAGACTATATCCTTTTTCTGTAAATAGACAGTAAAGATCAGCACTCTTATTGTATGTTTCATATCCACATTGTGCATAAACATCGCTCACCTCCCCAAGGCTCTGGAGTTGCACATATGGCGGATTACCTATCACCACATCGAAGCCGCCTTTCTCGAAGACTTGAGGGAATTCCTTTTGCCAGTCGAAGGCTTTGTCTCCTGCGACGGCGGGGTCGCTGATTAGGGAATTGCCGCACTTGATGTTCTTGTTAAGTGTGTTGAGTTTGCGGCGAGGTTTGGCTGTTCGCAGCCAAAGGGCCAGCTGTGCTATTTCGACACTCTCTTCGTTGATATCTACGCCATAGAGGTTGTTCTCCAGGATGCTGTTCTCAATTCCTTGGAAGACGATGGCGTCGCCCGTGACTTTCGCCTGCATCTCGTCGATAAGGGAATGCTCTGCCATAAGGAACTGCAGCGCTGCATTGAGGAAGGCGCCGCTGCCACAGGCAGGGTCGAGGATGGTGAGTTGCAGCAGCCACTCACGGTATTGGTTCAGTTTCTCGAGCAGTTTCAGCTTGGTTTGTTTCTGGCGGTTCTTATCAGCGAAATACTCTTCCTCCACAATGCCCAGCTCGCTTTTCTTTTCGGTGCAGAGGCGGCCCACGGTGTTTTCGACGATATACTTGGTGATGTACTGTGGGGTGTAGAATACGCCGTCCTGCTTGCGCTTGGAGGTTTGCGGCTTCTCGCCGCTGTTGATCTGCTGGCTGACTTCCTCGATTTCCGACAAGGAGTTCTCGAAGATATGGCCAAGGATGTTCACGTCAACCTCGCTCCCGAAATCATAAGTGGAGAGTCGGCGGGTGTGTTCCACCAGCGGCTCGTCGCTGATGACGATATTATCCAGCACCTCGTCGGGCTTGAAGAGGCCTCCATTGTATGCGAAGATGTCGTACTTCTTGCCCTGAAAGCCGGTGTTCATATAGCCGAAGTACTTTTTAATGCGGTCGTAAAGAGGTACATACGCATCCAAATCCCTCAACTTCTCCCATTGGTCGATAATCTGAATCATCGAGTTGGGAGGCAACAACCCTCCATCTTCGGCAAAGAAGATGAAGAGCAAGCGGTCGAGTAGTTTCTGTGTCTTCTTGAAGAGCAGAAGCTGCCACGCTTTCTCGTCTGCTGTCCAAGCGTTACCTTCTTGGTAAGGGTTACGGGCAATGATGTCGGCAAAGAGGACTCGTTTGAATTGCGAATAGTCTTTGTAGAGGGCTTTTGTGATTTGGTCTTCGTTGGACACCGACTCTTGTTTCATCGTGCAAGCCACACCTCGCTGCACCTGTGGCCATGCAAGGACAAGATACAACTCTTGGAATTCCTGCTCGGAAAGGCGGAAGAGGTTCCACTCGCGATACTCGACAGCATTGTCGATATAGAGGCGCAGTTTCTCGAAGTTGGAGATGACTACCATACGGGCATCGGGATGCTGGCTCTTGTAATTGAAAGCTTGTGCTTCGACTTTTGATAGGTCGGTGGTCTTATGGTCTTTCAGTTCGATAACGCCTATGACTTTTCCGTCCTGCAGTATGGCGCCGTCGGCTTTCTTGGAGTCGGTCTCGTTCTTTTGTTCGGTGATGAGGTTATAGTCGGGCGAGGGATTGAGGGTATATCCCAGCACTTTAACGAATAGCTCGCGGAGGAAGCCCTCCTGGAACTGCTCTTCGTTCGACTGGCGGATATTCTGCTGTATCTCGGGGTTGAGAAAATAACTCTTATATTGCACCCACGAACGCTCTACATTTTCGGGTGCAAGCGTCGCATTGTATTTCTTCAGTATGTTCTTTTGGAATAACATATTGTTCTATATTTTCAATCTGCAAAGATACGAATGTTGAGCGATGTCTACGCTTTTTTGATGTTTGAGTTTAAGGCCAAAACATGCCAGCTGCCATCGTCGCGGCGGTCGAGATAGCCTTTCTTGCGGAAGCTCTCTACCTGCTTCTGTACAGCAGAACGGTTGACCGACAGATAGTCCGCCATCTCGGAGAAGGTGACGAAGGACTTGTCGCGCAGGAGCGCAAGCAGGCGACTGCCATTCCCGCTCCTGAAGTGGATCCGCTGACCGTCGTACCACCAGGTGTCCTTGTCGGCATTCCTCACGATGTCTATCTCGCATTGCATCTCCTCGCACACCGTCTGGCGGAAGAAGGCAAGGAAGGAAGCAATTTTGCCTATGGTGGCGTGAGCACCGTCGGAGGGCACTTTGCCTATTTTCTGGTCAGCACGATGCAAGGCCTCAAGGTATTCAGCCTTTTTGCGGTTGCGGATGACAATCATGGGCCACCCGTGACGGGCCATAATGTAGTTCACCATCAGGCGGGCGATACGTCCGTTGCCGTCTTCGAAGGGGTGGATGCGGATGTAGCGGTAATGGAACAAAGCAGCCAGCTCAACAGGCGACAGCTTGCCTTCCTGCTCGGAAGCGTTGTACCAATCCACAAGGTCGCTCATCAGCGAGGCCGTTTCTTCGGGCGACGCATATTCGAAACGGTCGCCATATCGGGTAATGACGCTGTTGGGGCGCGTCTTATACTGCCCGGCATGGACGGTGTAGCTTGTCTGTCCACCTCCAGGAAGGTCACGATAGACGGTGTAGTCCTCGCGTAGAAGCACTTTGTGCAGTTGACGGATGAAGTTCTGTGTCAGCGGTATGCCTTTGTCGCGTACGGCTTCCATCACCATCTCAACGCCCACCTGACTGGCTTTCATATCGACAAAGTCCTTCAGGTCTCCTTCGCCGCTCACCTTGCCAAACAGCAGGAGCAACTCCGTCTGCCCGTAGGTCAGCATGTTGCCTTCGATGTGGTTGCTGTTGTAGTTGTACTCGATCGTAAACTTGTTACGCAACAGTTCCACATGCTTCTCCGATAGCGGGAAAAGAGCCTTCCAGTCGTTGTATATTTCTTCTATCTTCATAAGCGTACCACTATATTATATGGGTTTCATACCACCTTACTAACGCACTTCTTTCGTTTTTATTGTATATACTACCTATTTAAGTGGTGGTTGTACCACCTTTGAGGCACATATCGCAGTTTCTCCGTTGATTACTTCGTGATATTCAGTAGATTTATCGACTGCAAAAATACAATTTTTTCGGGGAATGGCAAAATGTATTTTTCAACGGTTGTTAAGAATGTTATGCTTTTTTAAACGGGTCATAGATGGACCACCGAAAGAACGTCGAAAAATCACCAACCTTTGAATTGAAAACCAGCGACTTATTATTTTATATGATTCGGGCATTATAATGTATTAGTTTTTCGGGAAAAATGTAATTGCCACAAAGAGGGCAAATATACTCCGTTAAGAACTTATCGTATTCCAGGTTGATCGGTTTGTATTTATTGTGAAAATAATGATGTTTTTTGTGAAATAGATATATGAGGGTATGGTTGTAATTTTGCAGCGTCAAATTAAATAAAAGATAATTGAATAACAAACAATAAAACAAATATTTATGCAAGAAACAATAGTAGATCCGAGACTGACAACTCTAATAATTATTTAAAACGGCGTGGTATGCCTGCGAATACATAATGAATAAAGAAAATGCAATGAGCAATTGTACGAATTAAACGAATTGATATTTAGAAATTTGTTTTGCAAACAAAACGCGAACGTTTTCGCAAAGCGAGAGAAAAG
>JAFXAD010000004.1 GCA_017522065.1 Bacteroidales bacterium | reverse complement strand
TCAGCTCGCCGACTACATAGATTATTACAACAACAAACGCATCAAGCTTAAACTAAAAATGAGTCCGGTGCAATACCGAACTCATTTCTGTAGACAAATTAACTGATTATTTAATCCGTCCAACTTTTTGGGGTCACTTCAGATGTGCAAGCCTTTTTTTATTTTTCATGTCATAGCTACTTTTGGGCAGCCATATACTGTTCCAGCAGACGCTGCACATACTTGCCAAAGACATCGAACTCGATGTTGACCACCGTGCCGGGCTTGAAATTGTGGAAGTTGGTCACCTTGTAGGTATAGGGGATGATGGCCACGCTGAACATACCTGGCTCGCTGTCGACCACCGTCAGGCTGACGCCATTGATGCTGATGCTGCCTTTGGGGACCGTAATACTGGGAGCATTCTTTGCATCGTATTCGAAATAGAAGCGCCAACTGCCATTGTCATCCACAACTTTGGTACATGTGGCAGTCTGGTCGACATGACCTTGCACGATGTGGCCATCGAAACGGCCATCCATACGCATCGAGCGCTCCACATTGACCTCAGTACCCACCTTCCAAGTGGAGAGGTTGGTCTTGAGCATCGTCTCGTCCATTGCCGTCACAACGTACTGTTTCTTAGCCTTGTCGACTTTCACCACCGTCAGGCAGCAACCGTCGTGGGCCATACTCTGGTCGATGGCCAGCTCGTCGCCGAAAGGCACTTCGAGCGTGAAGTGGTAGTTGGTATTCTCTTTCTCGATGTTGACCACGCGGGCCGTCGTTTCAATGATTCCTGTGAACATATTAGTGGTTTTTTCTTTTGTTAACGTTGCAGACCGCTTATTATTGTCCGACGATAAGAAAGATTACTTTTTCCAGTTGCTGTTGTACTGGAAGAGGCATTTTTCCTCACGGGTGCCTTCGGGAGCGTCGTCGGTGAGCTGGAATTTGACCGGCAGGATGAATTCGCAATTCACCGGTTTGCCGGACTGGGTGGCTGGTTTCCAGTGCGGCATAGACTTGACCATCTCGACGACGGCCTGTCCGCATCCGCCGCCGATGTCGCGCAAAAGCTTGACGTTGCCGATGGTGCCGTCTTTTTCGACGACAAAGCGGACCATCACCACGCCTTCAAGCCCGTTGTCGCGGGCCTGGTCGGGATAGCTGAGATTCATACAGATAAACATAAACAGCGCGCTGTCGCCGCCTGGAAATTCTGGTTGGTTTTCCACGAAGACGAAGACCTCGTCGATTTCTTCTTCGCCCGAATCGGTCTTGCCAGCGGGGATTGTGTCGGTGTGGATAGTTTCGTCGGCTTCGCGCACTGTGATTTTGTCCGTAGGTTCCTTTTCCTTTTTTGCGCATTCTGTCAATATGCGCTCCATCTTTTTCAAATCCTTGCGGCTCAAGGTCGTCTGGCCGTAGGCATCGACATAGCCGAGGATATAATTGTTGTTGGCACAATCCAAGATCCCAACATGCCAGATGCCGTCGCAGAAAGGATATGCATACGAATAGGGGCCTTTGAAGAGCACCTGCCCCTGCTCGTCGATGAGGCAGCTGGTGCCCTCGTCGAGACTCATCAGCCAATGGCGACCGTCGACCAAAGCGGCACCCTTGTATATGCAGGGCGCCACCTCGCGCCAAGCCGTGTCAACCAGCCCCCAAAATCCGTTACGACAAACGGCAAAGAGCGAGAGAGGTTCGCACACATCGCATTCTGGATACAAGTAAATGTCGTCGTAGGTGCTTATCAGGCGCCCCGTGTTGTCGAACAGGAAGGCCGTGTCGCCCCGGACGAAGACAAGGTGCGAGGCCGTTCCTTCGTAATTAATGTCGTATTCGAACGGTATCACCGTATTGCCCAGGCTGTCGACAGCTCCGAAGTGGCCACCCTTTTCCAGGACGAAGAGGTTGCGTGTCTGCGGGCAAGGCGTTTTGCCGCCGAAGCGGTCTTCGGCGACGGGGATTACCTCGCGGCCACGGCTGTCGATAATGCCGGTGCGGCCGTCCATCTTCACGGCGGCAAGACCGTTGTGTAGATAATCAATATGGTCGTATTGGCACGCTACGACCTCGCGCCCCGAGTGGTCGCAGAGGCCCCAAAGCTTCTTGTCGTTCTGCACCCTGAAATGGTTCTCGTCCCACCAGTTAATAAAGCGCTGGGGGGGTATCACCGTGTCGCCATCGAGTCGCATCAGGGTACGGTACGCGTGCCGGATTTGGAGGTCGTAGTCATGCAAAATCATCAGATTGGAATCGACAAGCCAAAGCCACTCGTCGTACACCATCGGCACAACCGTGCGGCCGGCAGTGTCGAGGACACCCTGTTTGCCACCTTTTGACATAACGATGAGGCCGTAGCGGAAAGTAACAGCTTCATCCTCTGCGTATAATTCGGCATCGTACTCCATAGGCACAACCATACGGCCCGAACGGTCGGCAATGCCCATCAGCGTGTCGCTAAACAGTAAAAAACGCTCGCCGTTCAACGCGGGAAAAACCCAGTCGTACTGCATCGGGATGACCGTGCGCCCCTCAAGGTCGACAACGCCAAAGAGATCGCCTTTGCGGGCGACGACAAGGTCGCCGGAATGCTGACCACAAAGATAACTATAGGTCTGTTCCAGCCGCTTCAGGGCGTCGAGCCGGTACCGGCTTTGTTTTTTGCTGATTCCGTTCTGCGCCGTAGCAACAAAGGGCAGCAGCACAATGATGACAAGAATGATACGTTTCATAGTGAATTAATTTATTTGCTATACTCCGTTATTAACAAATCGGGGACGATTTTTACAAACAGAGAAAAAAATTTCCATCATTGTACTGCCATGCTGCCTTTATTTCAGGAAGTCCTCGTAGTACTGGAACATCTTCTGGTAGAGGTGGAGGCGTTCGCGACCAAGGACGTTGTGCTCGTGGTGGGGGTAGACGAAGTAGTCGACCTGCTTGTAGTTGTTGATGCATCGCTCGATGAACTCGGTGCTGTGCTGCGGGACGACGGTGTTGTCCTCGGCGCCTTGGATGACCAGCAGGCGACCTTCAAGGTTCTTGGCTTTGTTCAGCAACGAGGCAGCCTCGTAGCCCTTGGGGTTTTCCTGCGGGGTGTCCATATAGCGTTCGCCGTACATAATCTCGTACCACTTCCAGTCGATGACGGGACCACCAGCGCACCCCACCTTGAAGACCTCGGGGTGAGCCAGTTTCATCGTGATGGTCATGAAGCCGCCAAAGCTCCAACCCTCAACGCCCATGCGATCCTTGTCGACGTATGGCAGCGACTGCAGGAACTTGACGCCTTCCATCTGGTCGGCCAACTCGATTTCGCCGAGGCGACGGTGGGTGCAGCTCTCGAACTCGAAGCCACGGTTGTCGGTGCCGCGGTTGTCGAGGGTGAAGACCACATAGCCTTGCTGGGCGAGGAACATAAAGTAGAGGTTGCCGCCGCCAAGCCAACTGTCGGTGACAAGCTGCGAGTGAGGGCCACCGTAGACATAGACCAGCGTGGGATACTTCTTTCCCTTCTCCATATTGGGAGGAGTGATGAGGCGGTAGTAAAGGTCCGTCTTGCCGTCAGCAGCCTTGATTGTGCCAAGTTCGACACCAGGCATAGCGTAGTCCTTGAGGGGATTTTCAGCCCTGTAGATGTTATAATCGCGGTGATTGGCCGGCTTGTTTATGTTAATAACATAGTTGACCTCACCAGGATTGTCCACAGCACTGAAATAGTCAACCATACGGGTTCCCTCGTCGTTGATGACAACAGTATGGGTGCCTTCCGCTGAATTATAGTTTGTCAGGCATTTCATCGTCCCATCTTTCAGATTCACACGATAGGCATCGCGGCCGTCGAGATTGTTCTTGTTTGCATAGATAAAGATATTCTCGCCTTTCTTGTCGAACTGTATGAAGCCCTCGACCTCATACTCACCTTTGGTGACCTGCTTGACCAGGCTGCCGTCGGCATTGTAGAGATAGAGGTGCTTGTAGCCGTCGCGCATCGAGAACCAGAGGAACTGGTCGCCGCCAGGCAACCGCTTGCCGTTGCTTGGCAGGAATATCATCGGATCGCATGGCTCCACATAGCGGGGGTTGGTCTCCTCGAATAGGGTCTTCACAAAGTCGCCCGTGGCGGCATCGTACTGCTCGAGCCACATGTGGTTCTGTTCGCGGTTCACCTTGGCGATGTAGATGTACTTCTCGTCGGGACTCCAGGCGATGTTGGTGAGGTACATCTCGCGCTCGTGGACGGTGGTGTCGCGGCAGGTGTTGAGGTAGAGGAGCTTCCCGGTGGCGGGCTCATAGACACCCACGGTAACCCAATGGCTCTGCATGCCAGCCATGGGGTACTTGATGGGCATCGGCTCGGCCTCGCGGGTCTTGGTGTTCACCAGCGGGTAGTCGACCACCATGCTTTGGTCCATGCGGTAGAAGGCCAACCGTGACTGCTTGGGCGACCAGAAGAGGCCTCCGTTGATGCCGAACTCGTTGCGGTGGACGCTCTCGCCGAGGACGATATTGTAGCCGTCGCCTCTTTCAACGAGCTTGCCGTCGACATAGAGGTTGCCCTCTTTCGTTTCGACACGCTCCTCGAGTTTGGGGTCGTTGTTCTGCGGCTTGCGCCACTCCTTTTGGGCTTCGGTGAGTTTGAATTCCTTTTTGCCGTCGAATCCGTACTGTTCGCCGTCGCGGAAGTAGGTAACGGTCTTGCCGTCGGGGGCAAATATGAAGCTCGATGCCTCGCGTTTAGGATACAAGTTGCGGTCCATCAGCTGGTCCCACTGCAGGAGCTTGTCCTGCGCCATCATTGTGGCGGTGCACATCACGGCCGCCAGTGTCAATAATATCTTCTTCATTTTTTATCTCTGTTTATCTTGTTTGCTCATGTTGTTCTCCTTGCCCTGCGGGCAGAAATCTAGATTTCTGCCGCGGTAGCGGCAAGGAGGATGAGGAGGAACGGTGGCAGGTGGTGGAGGGTTAGTAGTTCTTCCAGTTGCGGAACTTGAGGTTGAAGACGCCGAAGAAGGCCTCCTTGAAGATCTTCATGCTCATCTTGCTGGTGCCGAGGACGCGGTCGGTGAAGATGATAGGCACCTCGTAGATTTTGAAGCCCAGGCGCGTGGCAGTGTACTTCATCTCGATCTGGAAAGCGTAGCCGACGAACTTCACCTTGTCGAACTTCATCTTTTCCAGCACACGGCGGCTCCAGCAGACGAAGCCCGCCGTGGCGTCGCAGACTCTCATGCCAGTAATGAGGCGCACGTATTTAGAGGCATAGTAACTCATCATCAGACGACCCATAGGCCAGTTGACGACACTTATCTTGCCGTCGACATAGCGGCTACCGACAACCACATCGCCCTTGCCCGAGGCACAGGCCTCATAGAGTCGAGGGAGGTCATCGGGGTTATGCGAGAAGTCGGCATCCATCTCGATCATGTAGTCGTATCCATGCTCGTTGCCCCAACGCATACCTTCGAGATATGCAGTACCGAGGCCCAGCTTACCTTTGCGTTCCTTGATAAATAAGCGATTAGGGAATTCCTGCATGAGGCGTTTCACGATATCGGCAGTACCGTCGGGCGAGTTGTCTTCGACGATAAGCATATCGAATTCCTTGTCGAGCGAGAATACCTTGCGGATAATCCTCTCGATATTTTCCTTTTCGTTATATGTGGGCGTAATAACCAATGTATCAGCCATAACCAATTGTTGTTTAATCTGTTTATGCTTGAATTCTAAACTTCTATAATAGAATTTGCAAAATTACAAAAAAAAATCCAATTGAGCGTTCCTAAGCACATCAAAACGGCAGAACTTATCGATTTTGGCTTTTTTTACGACGTATAACGACAAGCAGAACAAGGCCCACAGTCACTCCGAAAGTATTGGCTATAAGGTCGTTGATGTCGAATCCCCTATAAGGGAGCCAGTACTGTACAATTTCGGTTGTCAAGCACAGCAGCAGAGCTGCCAACCACGAATACAAGTATCTACGTTTGGAAAAAACGAAGAAATCCATCATAAAAAAGACGCAAGGCAGATAGACAGAAGCGTGGAGCAGATGGTCGGCGCGGATGCCCAAGACGAAATTGTCGAGTGGGATGCCGAGCACCCCCATGGGAGCCCACATAAGAATAAGCAGCAGCGCGAAATATACCCAACGCTCCCAGCGGCGCTGGCGGCTACAGAACGAGCGATGAAGCAGGTTGATTGCCGAACGGCGCAGCGTCACCCTGCGTGAGAGGCGGTGCCATTCGGCAGAGTTGCAATCCATTATGCGGCCGTCGGGTTTCACGACAGCCGACAGACGCGCCAATACCGCGTCGGAGTGCACACGCTCATGCCCCATACAATTATCTCCGCGAAAAACGAGACAATCGTCCTCAACAGCAATCAAGCGGTGAATGACACACCTTCCCTGATAGACAAACAGATAAACATCGCCCTTACGGACGGGACTGTCGAGTGGGGAGAGTTCTATCTTGTCTTTGCTGCCGTTTATCAGAGGCAGCATGCTGTCGCCACCGAAAACAATACGCACCGTTATACCTTGTGCGAGTCGACTGCGGAGTTCGTCAACAATAAAACTATCGGCACTGTTCGGGATTGTCAGCATACACACATAATCTTAGGATACAAAATATTGCAGTCACTCGTTAAAAACAGTATGGAAGCACAACAATGCAGCGTCGGCATTGGGGAGACACTCGAGACGATAGACCGGGACCGCGGAGATAGTGTCCGAGATAATATCTATCAGCTTGTCGGCGAACGCCTCGTGCTGCATCAAAGCCGGCGGCAGCGAAGGCTGCAGAGCCGCGAGGGCGGCAGGAACCGAGAGACGCCGCATCGAGTTATGAGGAGCCTGCGACAGGCGCACCACCGCCGCCAACGGAAAATGGCGTTGGATATGGAAAGGCCTTTTGCCGCTCCAGGGCGACCCATAGACGATGGGCATACCCGATGCCGTGGAGAGCACAGGGCTATCATCGTTGAGAATATGCGAGCCGTTGACATTGTCGAGCCACAAGGATGCGTGCGTGCTTTTTCCCGTCCCCGACTCGCCGAGGAAGAGTACCGCCCGACCGTTGTAGACAATTGCTGAACTATGGACAAACGACATTTTGTCGTGCGCTGACAGCATGCCGAGCGCGAACCACAACGAGAAACGCAATGCGCTGAGATTCGAACACGAGGATGAATACACGACCTTTTCACCTTGGCGGTAGTGCATGTTCAGCAGCACCGTACCGGTAAAGGACTCGCGCATCGTAAACACGAAAAGGTTGTCTTTTGCTGCGAAAGTGCAAAGGCTGTCAATCTCGGCATAGCGGAACTGGTTGTACACGACAGCGCCATCCACCTGTGCAAGCTCGCGGCCATAAAGGATACGGTAGTCGGGGCTGGCAGGTTCGGTCCTGAAAGGGCGAAGACCTGCAAAAGGCTCGACCGTGGGATAAGCCTCCGGCCAATCGACCGAAATGATACATCCTCCTATGTTATAAAAGCTTTCAGCCATCAGACGAGCAACCCCTTTTCTTGCAACGTCTTTATCCACGATTCGGCATCTTTTGCGGCGACAGCCTCGTCAACCTCGTAGCGTTCAGTAAGCAGCGACACGACATCCTCCATTTCAAAATCCTTATCCAACAGGCTATTCCACAGGTAGAGAGACGAATCGTTAAAAGCCACTACAGAAGTCATATCGCCGGGGTTGCGGCCTTGTACGAGGACGATGTTTTCGCCAGCGACTTGCCGCACTTTGTATTTGGTATTTATCTTCATAATTCAGACAAGTTATCGTTCAGGTTCATTATATCTTATCGGCCGTTGATTAACAGGCAATTCTCCCACACGTGAGCATCAGAGAGCGTAGTACCGACATCGTCTCAGAAAGCCACGCCGACGCGGAATCCCGCCGTGAAAGCCAACCAGCCATCGGAAGGGAAGAGCATAAAGCTATGATAATAATTATTGGAATTGCCGGTGCCGAACGAAGGTCCGAGTCCGCAATAGACATCGAAGACAAACCAGTCGAGCACGAGCTGATAGCCACATTCGGCGAGTAGAGCCATCTGGAGAGTGAGTTCGGGGCATTTTTGCGGGAAGCCGAATTCGTCCCTGCGATTGGAGCCATACATAAAGCGAGCCCAGACGAACTCTGGCTTCACATAAAAGCCAGCGAGCCAGGAGGAGGATGAGAGCTGCGGGGCGAGGATCCACTTGTAGGCGACCTTGGTGAGGAGGCCGTGCGGGCTGCTATGGTTCATCCAGTCCCAACCCAAGCCTACGATGCCAAGAGTCACTTCGCCGCTGTTGCGGTTGCTGAAAGCCCGTTCGTAGGTGATGCGCGTCGAGCCGCTGCCGAGCGACAGCAGCGTAATCTTGAAATCGTTTCTTCTTCCGATGCCAGTGGCCACATCTTGCGCAACCGACGATACAGGCTGCAACAAACATGCCAAAGCGGCAAGGGCGAGTAGAAAGTTGTTTTTTAGTGACATAGCTTCGGTTTGAAAAGGATTGTGATTTGCAAAGATACATTTTTTTCTTTAAACGCTGAAAAATTAGTACTTTTGCAAAAAATTTAGACAAATGAGCAACCTGAAATACAACCTACGAGGTGTTTCCGCACAGAAAGAAGACGTACACAACGCCATAAAGAACATCGACAAGGGCATATACCCGAAAGCATTCTGCAAAATCATTCCCGACATACTTGGTGGGGACAAAGACTACTGCAACATCATGCATGCCGACGGAGCCGGCACGAAGTCGTCGTTGGCATACCTGTATTGGAAAGAGACTGGGGACCTTTCGGTATGGAAAGGCATAGCCATTGATGCCGTAGTGATGAACCTTGACGATCTTCTGTGTGTAGGAGCGGTGGACAATATACTGCTGAGTTCCACTATTGGAAGAAACAAGCAGCTGATACCGGGCGAAGTCATAAGTGCCGTCATCAACGGAACCGAAGAGTTCCTGCAAGAGATGCGCGACCTTGGCATCGGCATAACCCTTACCGGCGGCGAGACAGCCGATGTAGGCGACCTCGTGCGAACCATAATCGTCGACAGCACCGTAACGGCGCGCATGCGTCGCAGCGATGTGATTGACAACGGCCATATAAAGCCGGGCAACGTAATTGTAGGCTTAGCCTCATTTGGACAGGCCACATACGAGAAGCAGTACAACGGCGGAATGGGCAGTAACGGATTGACCTCGGCACGACACGACGTTTTCTCACAATACTATGCCGAGCATTTCCCCGAGAGTTACGACCATAGTCTGCCGAAAGAGGTGGTATATTGTGGTCAGAAGAGACTCACGGACAGCACTGAGGTTGCCGGAGTCGATGCTGGCCGCATGGTCCTTTCGCCCACTCGCACCTACGCTCCCGTCATACGTCGCATCCTTGACGAATACCGCCCGAAAATCGACGGTATGATACATTGCAGCGGCGGAGCACAAACCAAAGTACTGCACTTTATCGACCACCTCAACGTAGTGAAAGACAACCTATTCCCCACTCCACCGCTATTCCGCATGATACAAGAGCAGAGCGGTACCGACTGGCGTGAAATGTACACCGTCTTCAATATGGGCCACCGAATGGAGATCTATACCGACGAGGCCACAGCGCAGGGTATTATCGACATCAGCCGCAGTTTCAACATTGATGCCCAAATCATAGGCCACTGCGAGGACTACAACAAGGCACAGGTGGTGGTGCGCAGCCAGCACGGCGAATACACATACAACAATTAGAACCTGTGAGGTCGGAGAATGGGCTTGAGGGGAGAGTATCGGCTCGCCTATAAGTCCACTTATACAGCCACGGCAGGCACGATGAGTGCCTGCCGTGACTGTATAAGTGTTATAGAAATAGTATGGTCGGTAGAATATGAGTTTTTATACCTGACTTTCAAATGTTACTTCTTCACAATTGTCTTCACTCCGTATTTGTCTTTGGTGCGTACCACGAGGAGGTATTGTCCTGCGGGAAGTGTGCTGATGTCGATCTCGGTCAACTGACTTTCACACTTTCTGGTCATTACGGCCTTGCCGTTTACGTCGTAAATTGTCATTTCATACGGTTCTTGTTGGTTCATCTGCACTGTCAACCGTCCAGTTGTCGGATTGGGTGAGACGGAGAACTCTAGCGTGGCGGCCTTATTGATGCCTATTGTCGGGTCGGCTGCGAAAGTGGCTTCGAACACCGTGTCCTGTGTTACGGTGACAATGCGAGGCGATTCCTCATTGCCGTCAGTCCAACCATTGAACACGTAGGATTCGGCAGGAATGGCTGTCAGCGTGGCCTGCTCGCCCTCAAAGTACATACCGGAACCACTGACGGAGCCCCAATTCTCGTTGGTGCTTGCCGCTGTCACGTAGTATTGCGGCAACTCGATGAAGTGGGCCACAAAGGCGGTGTCGCGGGTGAGGTATATCGTGAGGGGATTGTCGGTAAGGCTGTCGCCAGCGAGGGTGCTCCAGTGCGTGAATCCGTATCTGTTCTCGGATGGTACTGCAGTGATGGTCTGATTTGTACCGCCAGGATAGCTGCCGCCACCGGTGACGGTACCCATCGAAGCATTTGCCGACGAGACCTGAAGGGTGAATGTCTGTTCGCTGACATCCTCAAAAATGGCGACAAAAGCTGTGTCGCTGACAAGGTGGACTGTGAGGGGATTGGTGGCAATTACTGTCGAGCCGTCACCGCTGCTCCAGTAGTTAAATCTGTGACCAGGGTTGGGCGTGGCGGTAATGGTGACATCCGAGGCGTAGTAGGTGCCGCCGCCTGTGACGGTGCCCATCGTTGCGTCATTTGCTGTGACCTGTAGGTTGAACTGTTGGGTGCATTGGAAGATGGCGGTGAAGGTTGTGTCGCCCATCAGATGAATGACCCTCGGGTTTTCGGTGTTGCCGTCGTTCCACGAGACGAAGGCAAAGCCAGGATTGGCGATGGCCGTGATGGTGTCGTCGCTTTCGTCGGGGAAACGTCCACCGCCAAGCACTTCTCCCCATCCGACCTCGTTGGGTTCGGCGTTGAGGTCCCATTTGTCCACAATGACAAGGTAATATCCGAATGGACTTTCAGGCCAGTCGCTAATCCAGTAGTTGAACATAGGACCGATTTGAAAATCCCAAAAGGCATAAGGCCGGCCCACTCCCAAGCATTGGGGGCATTCGAGAATAGAATGGGCGTGTGGTGGGCAATATAAAATATCATGATAGTCACTTGCGTCACAGCCATTTTTGTTGTCCAACATATAGTCCCCCTCGTCCCGAATGTCGACATAAAATGTGGACACCATCCCATTGCTGTTAGGTGTATTCATAGAACCGACGATGTAGAAATCGGAGTCTACCCACACTGGCTGTTCGAAATAAGCCTCGTATATATAGCAGTACTGGATAAACTCGTCGTTCCATCCTTGACGGAACTCCATAACGCGCGCCGTGGCCGTGTCCCACCTCACCGAGTCGAGCATTTGAAGCCGGACTTCGACATCAATTCCCTGAATAGTCCGGCCGGTCTCCGTCATCTGGTATATGTACATATATTCGGGGTTTTTCAGGTTCCCCGGGGCACCGTCGACCGTCGGCGGAGTGTAGGCATTCACCATCGCCGCCAGTCCTTTCACCTTCATACGCCCGTTGTGGGCATATTCCCATTTGGCAAGCTCGCCTGAAAAAATTCTGCCAAACTTATACTTGAAACAAAGACAGCTGTCATATACGCCTTTAGGTCGCCAATTCGGGCAATCGTCGAACCATTTGGTGTAATAGTACTTGTCGCAACGGGGTTCGGCAGGAATGGTGTCGTCGACACCCGACGGATTGCTCTGCGTTGCCATTGCCAATGAAGGCGTTACGGCAAACACTAAAACTACAAGAACTTTTAATAATGATTTCATAATAATGTAGAATTATTTATGTTGAAAAAAACTTATCCAATTATATAGTCATGAAAAAATCACTTTTTGCTGCGTTACCCCCCTCTTTTTTTTAAAAGATGTTAATTATACTTGTATGGCATCAAAAATTGTAATAATCGCTCTTTTCAAGCAAAACGGATTTGCTGGTTTGCAGATTTTTATATAAAAATCGTTTTCAAATAAACGTCAATGAATATCCGTGGCCACCGAGAATAGCGTGAGCGCCAAGAGGCAGCAGTCGCAGCTGGCTGAGCCTGCATACTTACACCACGTCTCCGCCAGCCGGAGGTTTGTATGTGTATGGTTGCGGAATAACGCCTAAGAGCACCTCTAATAATTATTTAAAACGGCGAATTGTACGAATTAAACGAATTGATATTTAGAAATTTGTTTTGCTAACAAAACGCGAATTAAACGAATTTTTAGAGGTTACCCTAATAAAAAGTATCCCAAGCACTTTGACTTTAGAACACCTCTAATAATTATTTTAAACGGCGTGGTATGCCTGCGAATACATAATGAATAAAGAAAATGCAATGAGCAATTGTACGAATTAAACGAATTGATATTTAGAAATTTGTTTTGCAAACAAAACGCGAACGTTTCGCAAAGCGAGAGAAAAGAAAACTTGTTTGCTTTTC
>JAFXAD010000008.1 GCA_017522065.1 Bacteroidales bacterium | reverse complement strand
CAATTGTACGAATTAAACGAATTGATATTTAGAAATTTGTTTTGCAAACAAAACGCGAACGTTTCGCAAAGCGAGAGAAAAGAAAACTTGTTTGCTTTTCCGAGCCAAAGAAATGTCAACGAAGATAATTAAACGAATTTTTAGAGATTACCACTAATATTTTATCGCAAGCAAGGATGCTTGCGTACCAACACAACGAATTTGTTTTGCCGGCAAAAGGCGAAAAGTACGAAATGGAGCGTAGAAAAATTGATTATAAAAAACTTATCTCTTTGAGGGCACAGGAGAGGTGCGAGCCTGTGGAGGTGGTGAGGAGGAGGTGCCCGAAGTGGTCGATGCCGGTGATTGTGGCACGGATAGTTTTGCCGTTGTAAAAGTAGGAGGCTTCCTGTCCCAGGCGGTAGAGGCGGCTGAGGTAGTCGGTCTTGATGGCATCGGGTCCGTCGTGCAGGGAGAGCTGACGGTATCGGTGCAGTATGCAGTCGAGCACAGTGTCGAGGACGGTGTCGATGGCGAAGGGGGTGGGGGATGACGGGGCAGAGGCTTCGAGTAGCAGCGATGTGGGGTTTGGAACCCATGCGGGGAAACAGGTCTGGTTGACGTTGAGCCCTATGCCGCAGATGGAAGTGGCGATGTGCGACCCGCTGAGTTGGTTGGTGACAAGGATGCCGCAGATTTTGCGGTAATGCTGTTCGCTTGGCGTCCCGACATAGATGTCGTTGGGCCACTTGATTTGAATGCGACCAGAGGGAGCGAACTGGTTTCTTTGAGAGAACCGAACGCGACCAGAGGGAGCGAACTGGTCGTTTTTGGGATTGGAGATCAGAAGATCCAAGGTGTCGGCTATGGCGAGTGCGATGGCCATCGTCAGCGAGTACTGGTCGGCGGCGCGAAGGAAAGTGGGTTTGAGGATGAGGCTGAATGTGAGGTTCTTGCCGGGCTCACTGGCCCAGTGGTTACCCTGCTGCCCGATGCCTGCCGTCTGGCTGTGTGCGCATATAACCGTAAACTCCTCGACGGTGTTGAGGTCGAGGAGCTTGCAGTAGTTGTTGGTGGATTCGAGCGAGTCGAACCACCGTATGTCGAAAATGCGGTTGTTCAAGTGGTGATTTTGAATTATACGGTCATAATCTCTTTTTCCTTGGCGGCATAGATTTTGTCGCATTCTCCTATGAAGCGGTCGGTGACATCCTGAATTTCTTTTTCGACCTGTTTCACTTCGTCTTCGGGAACGGATTTGTCTTTGAGTTTCTTGACTTTGTCCATTACGTTGCGTCGTGCGTTGCGGATGTTGACCTTGCTGTTCTCGACTTCGGTTTTGGCAGCCTTGGAGAGCTCTTTGCGTCGCTCTTCGGTCAGAGGAGGGACGACGATGCGGAGGATATCACCTTCGTGACGCGGTGTGAATCCGAGGTTTGCGTCGAGGATGGCTTTGTTGATGGCGCCGATGATGGATTTGTCCCATGGCTGGATGATGATGCTGCGAGCGTCGGGGGTGCTGATGTTGGCGGCTTGGCTGAGCTCGGTGGGGGCACCGTAGTAGTCAATCTTGACACCGTCGAGCATGCCTGGGTTGGCTTTGCCGGCGCGGATTTTGGCCAGTTCTTTTTCGAGGAAATTGATTGCGCTTTGCATGCTTTGTTTTGCTTCGTCGATGCATGCTTTAGAAAGATCGTTCATTGTTATATAAGGGTTTAAGGAGTTTAAAGGTTAAAGGTTTGCTCCACTTCGGTCGCAGGCCTGCAAGCAGGCAGAAAGGTTAAAGGTTAAAGGGAGTGGGGATTTTATATTACTTCGGTTCCGATTGGGTCGCCAGAGACAACGCGGAGCAGGTTGCCTTTGCGGTTCATGTCGAAAACATAGATGGGAAGGTGGTTTTCCTCGCAGAGTGCGAAGGCTGTGAGGTCCATGATTTTGAGTTTTTTGTTCAAGGCCTCTTGGAATGACAGGGAGGTGTATTTGGTGGCAGAGGGGTCTTTCTCAGGATCGGCAGTATAGACGCCGTCGACGCGAGTGCCTTTGAGGATGGCATCGGCTTGGATTTCGACAGCACGGAGGGCAGAGGCTGTGTCGGTGGTGAAGAAAGGATTGCCACTGCCGCCGCCGATGATGACCACACGTCCGTCGCGCATGGCTTCGATGGCGCGTCGTCGGCTCATTTCCTTGCAGATGGGCTCGATGGCGAGTCCGGAGAGGAGCTCGGTACGGAGTCCTTGCTTTTCGAGTTCAGCTTGGAGGGCCATGCTGTTGATGAGTGTGGCGAGCATACCCATATAGTCGCCTTGGACGCGGTCCATGCCTTTGGCGGCGCCGCTGAGTCCGCGGAAGATGTTGCCGCCACCGATGACGATAGCCACTTCGACACCGGCATCGACAGCTTGGCGTATGTCGGCGGAATATTGTTCAAGCATTGTGGGGTCGATACCATAATTTTGGGAGCCCATAAGCGACTCGCCACTGAGTTTGAGGAGGACGCGTTTGTATTTCATAAGGTGAGTGATTGTGTGGTTTTGTGTATAAGTATTTGTTTAATATATTATTGTGTAGATGGGTCGGTTCGTGAATGTGACTACGAAGATAAAAAATTTTTTAAAAAGTAATAGTGTAGAAATAAGAATTACGAAAAAAAAATCGCAAGCATGGATGCTCGCGTACCAGGGGAGGATCGTCATGCGTTGTCGGTGACGGCGAGGGTTGCGATGCTGATACGTAGGCCTTGGATGTCTTTGAGAGCGGTGTAACATGCCTCGAGGGTGGCCCCTGTGGTGATGACGTCGTCGACGATGAGGATATGTTTTCCGATGAGGTCTTGAGGATTGAGGACGCGGAAGACGCCGTTCATGTTGTTGAAACGCTCTTCGCGATTCATGTGGGTTTGTGAGGCGGTGTGCCGGATGCGTATGAGATTGTCGGAAGACACGGGTCGGGCGAAAGTCTGTGTAATGCCTCGGCAGAGAAGCAAAGACTGGTTGTAGCCACGGCGTCGCTGTTTGCGAGGGTGTAGAGGTACGGGAATGATGATGTCGACATCGTCGAAGAGGTGGTTGCCAGTGAGTTGGAGCCCTATTTGTCGTCCCATTGTGACGGCAAGCGGTTCGTTGCCGTGGTATTTGATTTGGTGGAGCAGACGTTGAGTGTTGTTGCCTTGCGAAAAGAGGAGCAGCGAGGTGGCTGCCACGTAGTTGATGCGTCCCATCAGGCGGTGGTCGACGATATTGTCCTTCCCTTGTGCGGTGAGCGCTTCTGGGAGGGTCTGCAGGCAGTGGAGGCAGATGTCGTGTTCGCTGCCGAGGAGAGGAGCTCCGCAGAGGCAACAGGAGCGAGGGAAGAAGAGTTCTATGAGGTCGCGGAAGAGGGACAATTCTGTTGTGATTATGGTATGAAAAGGCCTACGGCAGGAGGAGACAACTGTCACCATAGCTAAGGAAGCGGAAGCCATGGTCGAGGGCATAACGGTAGCAGCGTCGCCAATCGTTGCCAATGAGTGCCGAGACGAGCAGAAGGAGGGTGCTTCGTGGCTGATGGAAATTTGTTATCAATCCGCAGACGACGTGGTATTTGTATCCTGGAGCAATGAGGAGCTGCGTGTCGCCGAAGAGGGTGTCGGTGTCGTGGCGTTGCATCCATTGCAGCACGTTGTGGTAGGCTTGAAGGGTGCTGATGCCGAGAGATTCGAGCTTGTAGGGGTCCCACTGCAGGATGTGCATGGACTGCAGGTCGGGGTCGTTTTCAAGTTGTACGCCGAACCAGTAGACCGACTCGAGGGTGCGAACGGTGGTGGTGCCTACGGGAATGATGGGGTGGTCCAGGTGGGCGATGATATGTTCGAGGTTGGAACGGTGAATCTGGACTTGTTCCACGTGCATTGTATGTTCGCCAATGGTGTCGGTCGAGACGGGTTTGAAGGTGCCTGCGCCGACGTGGAGGGTGATGTATTCGGTTTTGAAACCCTTGGCGCGCAGCTCGTCGAGCAGGCGGTCGGTGAAGTGCAGGCCGGCAGTGGGTGCTGCCACCGAGCCTTCGTAGTGTGCGTAGACGGTCTGGTAGCGTGTGTTGTCGCTCTCCTCGGCCTCGCGGTGCAGGTAGGGCGGGAGGGGTATTACTCCGACGTTGTCGATCAGTTCTGCAAAGCTGATGTTGCCAGTCCACTGGAAGTCGACCAGCCAAGCTTCGCCGACGGCGTTTCGGCGCGACGCTGTGATTTTGAATTCTGAATTCTGAATTTTGAATTCGCGCTCCAGGGGACCTTCTTTCCATTTCTTGTTGTTGCCTATGTAGCAGAGCCACGTGCAACTGGTACGCTGTTCGAAGGCCGTTGCCACAGGCTGTTGCCACGGCTCAAGGCAGAAGATTTCGATGAGCGAGCCGGTGGGTTTGCGGAAAAAGAGTCGAGCGTGGATGACCTTGGTGTTGTTGAAGAGCAGCATTGCCCCTTCGGGCAGCAGTTCGGGCAGGTGGAAGAATTGGGATTCAGTGATTTCGCTACCGCGGTAGACGAGCAGTTTTGACTGGTCGCGCTCGGCCAGAGGGAACTTGGCTATACGTTCGTCGGGCAGGGGGTAGTCGTAGTCGGCAATTGATATGTTGCGAGGGTCAGTGGGCATTGCTGTGTTTGCGGGTGATGATGGAAAGGAGTATGTACCAGATGATGAATAGGGGTAGGAACAAAAAATCGAGTGTGGCTATATATCCCCAAATGGCGATGACAGCGCAGCCTATAAGGAAGATGTACCTGACGGTGTTTGTCTTCCACGAGAGGTCTTTGAAATTCACTTTCAATGAGAACATCGGCATCTCGCTGACCATCATTATGTCGGTGATTATACTCAAAACAGCTACAGCTATTGTTATACTTAAGTGGTCGGTGACAAAACCGGAGTCAATTCCAAAACCTACCCAAATAAGGGCGTTGGCGGGTGTGGGAAGCCCTATGAAGCTGTGAGTCTGGCGTGTATCGAGATTGAATTTGGCCAGTCGGTAGGCGGCGAAAAGGGGCACAAGCAACCCTATGAATCTCAGCCACGGTAGCTGGCTGTTGGCGAACAGCACAAAAAGTATCAATCCCGGTGCCACGCCGCTCGTGACCTCGTCGGCCAGCGAGTCCAGCTCTTTCCCTATCGGTGACGATACGCCCAGCAGTCGCGCCGCCATTCCGTCGAAAAAGTCAAAAAAGATTCCCAGACAGATGAATACCCCTGCCTGTATTAGGCAGCCTTGGGTGGCATAGATACAAGAAAACACTCCGCAAAGCAGGTTGCAGAGTGTTATGAGGTTGGGGATTTGTTTCTTCATTACCAGAGTTTTACAATCAGTTTGAACTCCTCGTCGTCCCAATAGGCCTTAAATTCGACGTCGACGGCGGCGCGTTCCTTATAGTTGTATTCTTCGTCGCAGGCCAGTTTGAGGTTTTTGAGAGCGTTGGCCTTGTCGCCGAGTCGGGCGTAAGCGACAGCACGGAGGTAGTTGACGTCGGCGTTCTGGTCGAGGCAGCAGTCGAGGGTGCGGATGCTGTTGGAGGTTTCGCCGTTCATGAGTTGAGCGAAGCCGAGGTTAAAGGAGCAGGTAGAGCCTTTGAGCTGCTTTTCGGCGGCCTTGTAGTCGCCCTTCTTGAGGTTGAGGATGGGGAGATTGGTCTCGGCATCTGTGCTGCCCTGGCGTTCGGCCTCTTCGAAATAGTATTTGGCGAGGGCGTAATCCTTCTGTGCCAAGCAGAGGAGACCAGTGTTGTTGAGCACGTCGGGGTTGTGGGGGTTGAGTTGGCGAGCCATGTTGAGGTAGCGTTCAGCCTCGGCATAGTCCTCGAGGTAGAAGGAGACAGCGCCGGCGTTGTTCCATGCGGCCCATTCGGAGCTGTAGTTTTCGGTGGCCCACTTGTAGTATTTGAGTTTGGTCTCGTAGTTGTAGTTGATAT
This sequence comes from Bacteroidales bacterium, assembly GCA_017522065.1. Lineage (GTDB taxonomy): Bacteria > Bacteroidota > Bacteroidia > Bacteroidales > P3 > Colimorpha. The sequence goes on along the minus strand of JAFXAD010000008.1, from coordinate 29,906 downwards.
AGGCGGCATACATGAGCTCGTCGAAGGTCAACTTGGCAGGGTTGAGAGAAGCCTGTTTAGCCAACTCGGGGTCGGTCTTGCGAGCCTCGGAATAGTAGAGAGCAATCTGAGCGCGACGCAAGTTGGGGAAAATGCGAGTGTTGAGTTCGGTGTATGTCTCGGCCATATTTTTGATCATCTGTTCGCGTTTGATAAGGTTCTGCTGCGTTTCGACGATGTTGACTATGGCGTGTTTGTCCTGGATGTCCGACTCTTCGACCATGATGATGAAGTGGACCCAGTCTTCGCCGGCTGCGCGGGTGGAGAGGACTATTTGCTTCTGAAGTTCGTATTTGTAGTGGTCGACCTCGTAGGCAGGTACCTGTTTGCGAGTGGCCATGGTGTTGAGGACATCTTCGAGGACGCGTTTGATTTGGACGGTAGCAACTTCGGCGCGGTTTTTGGATACGCCGACATTGTTGGTCTCCTCGCCTTCGGGAGAAGCCCATCCGGTGATGGTAATCTGTTTGGGCAGTCCGTTCTCGAGCATGATGCGGCGGAGGTCTTCGAGTTGAGCCTTGCTGTTGAAGATGCGGTTCATTTCGAAGTTCCAATCGAGGGTAGAGAGTCCGTTAGGGAAATAGATGTCGGCAGTCTCGACAACACCCTGGGTCTTGTTGTAGTTGACTGGCGAGATGGAGATGTTGCCACGGATGTTGACCCAGTTGGAGGTGGTGTTTACGCCGTCGGAGATGAGAACCGTCGGGAAGGCTGTTGTCTTGTATTGGATTTCGTCGGCAAACTTGGCTTCGTCGTCGGTTGTAGAAGCCTTGTAAGCCACGGGGGTCAGTGTGACGCGGCCTGTCTCCATGCCGGGTTTGAAGTCGAGTTCGTCGGTGTAGGTGAATCGTCCGCCGTTTTCGTAGTTGATGGTAATGCCTTCACCGTTGACATTTTCGCCTTTGAGGGTGACTGGGTCGAGCGGGATGGAGCCCCCTTCCCATGTGAATACCGGTTGGATGAAGAGAGCGGCCCCCTTGTCGAAATATTTTTCCGGGAATGAACCGACAAACTTGACGACGACTTTGTCGTCGCGTGTTTCGACGGGGTTTGGTGTAGCCTGATAGCGCACCTTTTTGCTGTTTGATTTCATGCTCGACAGGCTATTGCAGCTCACCATAAGGAGAGAGACAAGGAGAACAGTGAAGATTGATTTTTTCATATAAATATTCTTAAACTGCTGTGAAATAGACTGATGTTGTATTTTTTAGGTTTATGTTTAAAATGCAAAGATACAAAATCAATTAGAAATTTGTGTAAAAAAAGAAAAAACAATATAAAAATACAGATAATATTCTGTGTTGGAGTTGTTTATTTATTAGGTGCAGAAGTTAGCGTTTTTTCGAGCGTGGAATGAAGTATGTGCAGCTCTTGGCGACGGGGCAGTAGGCGCAGGTGTTTTCATCGGGTTTGGGGTAGAAATCGATGCCGGGGTCGAGAATTTCGGTGAGGACGGAGACGAGTAGCGTTTCGAAGTTGTCGATGTCGCTGGATGAGAGTGTTGTGTGGTCCGTCCACAAGGCCGGCACGAAACCGCTGTCGAGAGTGCGGAGAGGGAAGAGTCCCGAGAGGAGCGGGGCATTGTGGTCGTGGGTTCGGCAATAGAGCCAAGCATAGCAGAGCACCTGAAACCATTTTTCGGGAACGGTGAGCGGGTCGGGATGCTCGTCTTTGACGCGCAAGTCCTTGTCGTAGACACCGCCCGATTTGTAGTCGGCTATGCGGAGTTGGCCGTCGAAAAGGTCGATGCGGTCGGCGAATCCTAAGATGTTGACGTGCTTGTTGTTGATGTCGATAGGATGTGATAGCCTCTCTTCCGACAGCACCATGTGGATTGAGTGTCCCTGCTGCAGGGTCGCTATTTCGTTTTTGAGGAAGTGCTTGAGCTGCATCTTGGCCACTTCGCCATAAAGGTGGTTGCGTCCTTCATGTTCGCGTCCTTTGAGCAGGTCGGTGTCCATGCACTGGTCGACGAGTTGGTCGATTTCGCCGAGGGCGTTGGAGAGGGTGTCGATACGGATTCTCTTGTCGGTGTCGCGATTGTAGATGTCGCAGAGTATGGCGTGGATAAGGGTGCCGAGTTCGTTCGATTCGACATCGTCAGACAGCTCGTTCGGGTTTTTCACGCCGACTATTTCGGAGAAGTAGAATTTGAGAGGGCAGCTGCGGTAACTGTTGATGGCAGTGGGAGAGAACCCTTTGGTAGCCATTGCGTCGAGAGCGTTCAGTGCGGCTGCGCTTTTCGGTATGGATTTCAGGATGTTGTACTGTCTGTCTTCGGACGTGAGAGTGACGGTGGTTTCTGTGATTTTGACAGATGGGCAGCGGACGGCGAGTTCGTTGCGCAGCTGAAGGATAAAGCGGCTTGGCTCGCCCTTTCCGAGGCCTTCGGTGTTGGAATTGTAGAGCAGCCAGATTTTCTTTGCGCGCTGCAGGAGGCGGTAGAAATTGTAGGCGTAGACAGCGTCTTTCTCTTCAAAAGAGGGGAGCCCGAAAGCCTTGGCAAGAGTGTGCGGAATGAGTGAGGATGAGGACCTTCCGGACGGGACGATGCCCTCGTTGACGGAGGTCATTACAATGTAGGGGAAGTCGAGGCTGCGCGTTTCGAGTGTACCGAGAATCTGAAGTCCCTGAAGAGGCTTGCCGTAGAAAGCTATAGGGTGACGTGAAGCTATGCGTTGGTAGAAGCGTTGCAGAGTGTCCGTTTTTGCAATGGCTTCGTATTCTTTCTGAAGGTCTTTGAAGTGGTTGAATATCTGGACGTAACAGGCGAGTGCTTCCTTCTCTTTGGGGTTGTTTTCGAAGCAGTTGCTTTGGATTATGACAGAGGCCAGGCGCAGCATTGTGTCGAGGATCGAGTTGACCGATGGGGTCGGATCCTCAAACAGAAATGTCAGCTTTTCGAAGCCGGGAATGCTCTCGGCGATATGGATGATGTCGTCGGTTGATGCGTAGATTATTTTGTTGTCGTTGAAGTATTTGCCGACGCTGTATGAGAACGAAGGATTGCCGGAGATCCGTGCAATCACAGGGTCGTTGAACAGGGCCGACAAGTCGGTATGGTAGAAGCGGTTGTTTCTCACATGCGCATAGAGGTAGAGCACAGCATTGGCCAGGTTGTGGGTGTTGGTCAGCGTGTAAGGGAAACCCATGGTGACGTTGGTGTACTTGACGCAGTCGGGCAGGGAGTTGAGCATAGGCAGAAGCAGAGTCTCGTCGGACAGAACCACGGCGCAGTTCTGCAAGCCATCTTCGACCTCGGGGAGTTTGGCTATTTGTCCGATGATGTTTCCTGCCGCTTTAGCCTGCATGGTGTTTTCTGGGCAGTTGACTATGGTGATTTCCTTTTCCCCGATAGAGAAATTGTTTTCGAAAGGCCCGATGTTGTCGTAGATTTTGGCATGTTCACGAAGAAAGAAGCCAGCTTCCTGGTCGTTGTCGGAGAAATAGTAGTCGTCGCCGTCGCATATCAGCGTCGCCAAACCCTCTTTGATGAAGAAGTTGATTATGCGTTGTTCGCTGACCGACAGGGCATTGAAACCAACAAAATAGATATGGTCGTAATGCAAGGTGGGGGCGAGCGAGTCTATGTTTTCCGCCACATTGCGGTATGCCATGCCAGTGTATGCTTTCGATTTTGCAGACAGTGCGTTGCGGAGCAAAGAATAGTAATCAAAGAGTGACCTGTAGAAGTTGAGGTAGCGCTGTTGCGAAGGGGTGAGTTTTTTGCCCGACACATCCCATTCGCCGAGACGCTGCCGTTCGTAGATGTTGTTGAAAAGACGTTCGGCATCAACACAGTAGAGGTCTATTTCGGAGAAGTCGCTGATCATCATTTCGCCGAAGGAGACAAACTCTTCGAAGGAGTCGAATTTCCGTTCGCCAGCGTTGTGTTCGCGGTGTATGCGGAAGAGTTCGAAAAGCAGGAACTCCTGCTGGGCTATCTCGATATTGCCAAGCATGTTCACGAGGTCATTCATGCCGACAATCTGCGGCATGAAGAACGGTGCGGATTCCATCTTCGACATCTCGTTCTGCAGGAAGAGACCGGCACGCCGGTTGTTGAACACGACAAGGGTGTTGCCGAGATTGCGTCCGTGATTGTCGAATAGTCGTTGAGCTACAGATTGCAGGAAAGAGGACATGTTGCGAAGAGTTTTGTACGGGGATTTTTTTTGCCAGTATAACGATGTGGGTCAAAATAAATTTTGCAGATTGTACATAAATCTATATTTTTGCAATATGAAAACAAATGCTGCCTATCGTGTAGAATGGGCAAAGGTGTTTGTGTGACAATAAGTTCGGACTATATATAATAATTTAAGAATTTGTATAAAATAACCATAATGACAGAAAGCACCGATGTGGTCGTAACAACAGTAAAGGCTATGAGGAACAGAACAGAGAAATCGCATTTCGTCAGCATGACGGGAAAGGAGATGGCAATATGAAGGGCATAGTCCTTGCCGGAGGCTCCGGTACACGTCTGTACCCGATAACCAAAGGCGTCAGCAAACAGCTGCTGCCTATTTACGACAAGCCGATGGTGTACTACCCCATTTCGGCGCTGATGCTTGCCGGAATCAGGGATATACTCATCATCTCGACACCGTTCGACCTGCCCGCTTTCCGCCGTCTGCTTGGCGATGGGAGTGATTTCGGAGTCCGTTTTTCGTATGCTGAGCAGCCGTCGCCCGACGGGTTGGCGCAAGCGTTCATTATAGGCGAAGAGTTTATAGGCGACGATAGCGTGTGTCTGGTGCTGGGAGACAATATTTTCCACGGCAACGGTTTCTCGAAAATGCTGCGGGACGCAGTCGAGGCTGCCGAAACCGAGGAGAAGGCCACGGTGTTCGGCTATTGGGTGGCGGATCCGGAACGATATGGCGTTGCCCAGTTTGACAGCAACGGCAATGTGCTCTCGATTGAGGAGAAACCCAAGAATCCGAAGAGCAACTATGCCGTCGTCGGGTTGTACTTCTATCCCAACAAGGTGGTTGAAATAGCCAAAAGCATCAAGCCGTCGGCGCGAGGCGAGTTGGAGATAACCAGCGTGAACCAGGCGTTCCTCAGCGAAGGCCGGTTGAAGGTGAAGCTTATGGGTCGCGGTTTCGCATGGCTCGATACGGGAACCCACGATTCGCTGTCGGAGGCCTCGACATTCATTGAGGTTATCGAGAAACGACAGGGGCTGAAGGTGGCTTGCCTTGAGAGCATAGCCTACGAGAAGGGCTGGATAGACGCCGAACATCTGCGTCGGGTAGCCGAGCCGATGTCAAAGAACCAGTATGGACAGTACCTGCTGAGGATGATAGAAGGCGATGCGAGAATTTGAAACAAAACAAACTAACCAACAATAACAATGGAGATCATAAAGACAGAGATACCCGGAGTGCTAATCATAGAGCCTACTTTGTATGGTGACGAGCGCGGGTATTTTTTTGAGAGTTTTAACGAGCGCGAGTTCCGCGACAAGACGGGATTCAGAGTGCGTTTCGTGCAGGACAACGAGTCGAAGTCGACCTACGGAGTGGTACGAGGTCTGCACTTCCAGCGTCCGCCACATGCCCAGAGCAAGCTGGTCCGCGTCGTCAAGGGCGAAGTGCTTGATGTGGCTGTAGATATACGTCCAAATTCTGAGACTTTCGGCAAATATGTGGCAGTCCGCCTGAGTGCAGACAGCCATCGCCAGTTCTTCATACCCAAAGGATTTGCACACGGTTTTTCGGTGCTCAGCGACGAGGCTGTGTTCCAATACAAGTGCGACGCCTTCTATGACCCGGCATCGGAAGGAGCCGTCGCGTGGAACGACCCTGCGTTGGGAATCGACTGGCAGGTGCCAGCAGACAAGATAATCCTCTCGGAGAAAGATCGCAATCACCCCACCCTCGACTCGCTTGCGAAAAAGAACTAAAGAGCACCTCTAATATTTAAAACGGCGAATTGTACGAATTAAACGAATTGATATTTAGAAATTTGTTTTGCAAACAAAACGCGAATTAAACGAATTGATATTTAGAAAATTGTTTTGCAAACAAAACGCGAATTAAACGAATTGATATTTAGAAATTTGTTTTGCAAACAAAACGCGAATTAAACGAATTTTTAGAGATTACCTAAAAAACAAAAACATCGGAAAGTGAATATATTAGTAACAGGTTCAAACGGTCAGTTAGGAAGTCATATTCGTCTGCAGGCGGCACAGTCGCAGCACCGTTACTTCTTTTGCGACGTGAATGAATTGGACATTACTCGTCGTGATGCGGTGTTCAACTATGTGCTAACCAACGGAATCACCATGATTATCAACTGCGCCGCCTATACCGATGTGGAGCGCGCGGAAGACGACGAGGCGACTGCTGATTTGATAAACAACACCGCGGTGCGCTATCTTGCCGATGCCATGAAAGTTGCCGGCGGCGTACTGATGCACTTTTCGACAGACTATGTTTTTGGCGGAGAAGTTCACAACAAGCCTTGCACCGAGGCGTTGGGAATGAATCCGACGGGAGCTTACGGACGGACTAAGATGCGTGGCGAGCAGTCGATTGCCGACGTCGGATGCCACAGTATAATTATCCGTACGGGGTGGCTGTACAGCGAATATGGCAAGAATTTTGTCAAAACGATGCTGCGAATCTTTGACGAACGTGAAATGTGCAAGGTGGTCTTCGACCAGGTTGGTACGCCTACTTATGCAGGCGATTTGGCGAGGGCGGTATACGAGATAGTTGAGAATGAGAACTTCAGGGGGAATGACGGCGTGTACCACTTCAGCGACGAAGGCGTATGCAGCTGGTACGATTTCGCCAAGGAGATAGCCCGCCAGTCGGGTCGCACGAAATGCCGCATCGCGCCGTGCCACAGTGACGAGTTTCCGAGCAAGGTGCAGCGGCCATCATATTCGGTGCTGGACAAGACTAAAATCAAAAAGACCTTCGGAATAGAGATACCGTATTGGACCGACTCGCTCGGGCGGTGTCTGGAGAATTTATAGAGAAACAAACACGAATTATTAATCAAACCAATACATCAGTCATGAATATCATCATCACAGGCGGAGCCGGATTTATCGGAACCCATGTAGTCAAACTGTTTGTCAACAAGTATCCGGAGTATCGGATATTCAATGTCGACAAGCTGACCTATGCAGGCAATCTCGCTAACCTGAAAGACATTGAGAACAAGCCGAATTACACCTTCGTCAAAGCCGACATTTGCGATTTCGACAGTATATACGCCCTCATGCAGCGCGAACATATCGATGGTGTGATCCACCTTGCCGCCGAGAGCCATGTGGACCGCAGTATCAAAGACCCGTTCACTTTCGCCAAAACCAACGTGATGGGAACGCTGAGCATGCTCCAGGCTGCCAAACTCTATTGGGAATCGCTGCCCGAAAAATTCGAGGGCAAGCGTTTCTATCATATCTCGACCGACGAGGTGTATGGAGCACTCGAGATGACCCATCCCGCCGGTATCAAGCCTCCGTTCTCGACCAAGGCATCGAGCGGCGAACACCACTTGGCATACGGCGACAAGTTCTTCACCGAAGACCTTAAGTATATGCCCCACAGCCCCTACAGTGCTTCGAAAGCCAGCAGCGACCACTTTGTACGTGCATTCCACGACACCTATGGTTTGCCGACAATAGTAACCAACTGCTCGAACAACTACGGCCCCTATCAGTTCCCCGAAAAACTGATACCGCTGTTCATCAACAACATCCGTCACCGCAAACCCCTCCCGGTATATGGAAAGGGTGAGAATGTGCGCGACTGGCTGTATGTCGAGGACCATGCACGTGCCATAGACCTTATTTTCCATAAGGGTGCAATAGCCGAAACCTATAACATTGGCGGATTCAACGAATGGAAGAATATTGATATCATCAAGGTGCTGATTAACACAGTCGACCGTCTGCTCGGACGTCCTGAGGGTTCAGACATGGATCTCATCACGTATGTTACCGACCGCGCTGGCCACGATATGCGCTATGCTATCGACAGCAGCAAACTGCAACGCGAATTGGGATGGGAGCCCAGCCTTCAGTTCGAAGAAGGTATCGAGAAGACCGTGAGGTGGTATCTGGACAACCAGGAATGGATGGACAACATCACCAGCGGAGACTATGAGAAGTACTACGAGTCGATGTACGCCAATAGATAATTCCAATCGGCCAGCCGCTTGAATATGTCCATTGTTCCGAATGCAAAACGAATAGCAGTAATACGATGATTCAATGTGAGTAAGATGCAATAAAAATGTGAGTAAGATGCAATAAAAAAAAAGAATACCCTACAAGAGTGATACAGACCCACCGATACAGAACATGATTTTACCCCCCCCCCATACATACAATATGTATTACCACTCTAAACATTGACGTTATGTCCATTATAAGTACAGAATTGATATATTGGATTTCAGCCTTGTTGCCATTGGTATTGATGCCTGTGGTGATTCCTATGGTCACGCTGATGGCCAACAGGAAGAGGCTGATGGATGCTCCTAACGGTCGCAAGCTGCAGAAGCGTCCTATTCCAGTTATGGGAGGAACCGTGATGGTGCTTGCGTTGTGTATCACATTGGTGATAATAAACTTGTTCTACTCTGTCAACGATATGATGCCCGCAATATGTGTGATGGTCATATTCTATATTTTCGGTATGCTTGACGACATGATCGGGCTAAGTTGGCAGATGAAATTGATGTTGCAGGTGCTCTCTATAGCACTGGTCTATTTCGGAGGCGACTATGGTGTCAACTCACTCTATGGACTGTTCGGAATCGAAGAAACCCCATGGTGGCTTGCACTGCTGCTGACGTTATTCACGGGCCTTTTGCTTCTCAATGCGGTCAATTTCGTCGACGGCATCGACGGTTTGGCATCAGCTCTCGGAATAGTGGGAGGAGCGGTTATGGGATATTGGAATGCGCGCCATAGTTTTATGAGCGAGGCAATACTGTCGTTTGCGATGACAGGAGTTCTGGCTGCTTTTTTCGCTTACAATGTCTGCTCGAAACGCTACAAGATGTATATGGGTGATTCGGGCTCGCTTGTGTTGGGCTTTTTTATCTTCACATGTGTCTGTCCTAACGATTACATTAGCGGACAGAAAATATATGTGATCGACTCTTATTTTGTGAGTTTCACATTGTCGCTGCTGTCGGCAATGATATTTGACCTGGCGCGAGTTGTCATGGGCCGGTTGTTCAAGGGGCATTCGCCTTTTCTGCCCGACCGCACCCATCTGCACCACGCTCTCGTCGATTCGGGAATGAGCCACTTCGTGACCACTTTGGTAATAGTGGTGCTTAACATTGTCGTGCAAATTATTTGGTACTATACAGCAGCTGCAGGAATGAATATAGACATGCAGTATTTTGTGATAATCATTTCTGGAGTCGTGTTTATCTGGGGACCGTATTTTTATCTGAAATACATAGAGAGAAGTTTTCCACATCACTACAGCAAGCTGATGAAGCGCAATCAAATCGTCTCGTCGTGGTTCGACAAAATCGGGAATGTAGTAAGAATAGTGCTCGACGGTCGTCGTAGCCGCTCAATCACACATCGTATAGAATGAAGAATTTTGCCATAATAGGAGTAGGGGGCTATGTGGCCCCGCGCCATCTCAAAGCCATAAAGGATACGGGGAACCGTCTCCTGTCGGCTTACGACAAGAGCGACAGCGTCGGGGTGATAGACAAGTATTTCCCGGAGGCGGCGTTCTTTACGGAGCAGGAGCTCTTTGACCGCCACAACAGCCTGCTCAAGAGCAACGGGCAGCCGCTCGACTTCGTGTCGGTATGCACTCCCAACTATCTTCACGATGCACACACAAGATACGGATTGCGCCTCGGAGCCGACGTGATATGCGAGAAACCGGTGGTGCTCAATCCTTGGAATATCGACGGACTGGAACGTGTGGAGAACGAGACCGGCAGGAAAGCGTACACCATACTCCAGCTGCGACTCCACCCGTCGGTAGAGGCACTGCGACGGAAGATTCTTTCGGGTCCCTCGGACAAGGTATACGACGTGGATCTGACTTACATCACATCGCGCGGCAACTGGTACTATGCCTCCTGGAAAGGAGACGAACACAAGAGCGGCGGTGTGGCAACAAATATAGGTGTCCATTTCTATGACATGCTGAGCTGGATTTTCGGTAGCGTTAAGAAGAATGTTGTCCATGTGGCCTCTCACGACCGCGTGGCTGGCTACTTGGAGCTGGACAAGGCGCGTGTGCGTTACTTCCTGAGCATCAATTCTTCCACCTTGCCCGACGATGTCCGTCAGAAAGGTCAGACTACGTATAGGGCTATCCAAGTGGATGGCGAGGAATTCGAGTTCAGCGAGGGATTCACCGAACTGCATACCAAGAGCTACGAACAGATACTGTGTGGCAACGGTTTCCGCATCAGCGAAGCGCGTGCCTGCATACAGACTGTGCACGACATAAGGAATGCCAAACCCATAGGGCTCGTAGGCGACTACCACCCCATGGCCAAATATCCACTCACCAAACACCCCTTTGGATGGTAGAACAGGTATACATACATGAAAGCAGTTATGTCGATGAAGGCGTGACCATCGGCGCAGGCACCAAGGTGTGGCATTTCTGCCACATCCAGCAGGGAGCCTCGCTGGGCGAACGCTGCTCGTTGGGACAGAATGTAAACATCGGGCCCAATGTCAGAATCGGCAACAATGTCCGCATTCAGAACAATGTGTCGGTCTACGAGGGTGTAGAGATAGAGGACAACGTCTTTCTTGGACCCAGCTGTGTCTTCACCAATGTGCTGATGCCGCGTTTGGACCGTCCTGCCAATGGGCATTACGAGCGCACACTGGTCAAGGAGGGTGCGTCGATAGGTGCTAATGCCACCATCGTCTGCGGCCACACCATAGGGTGCCACGCATTGGTTGGTGCCGGTGCTGTGGTGACGAAGGATGTGCCCGATTATGCAATCGTTGCCGGCGTGCCGGCCAGAATAATAGGAAAAGTAGAAGAATAATATGCAACTGCGCGACCTACATAGACAATACCAAGCCATGAAAGGCGAGATGGACGAAGCCATCCTGCGTACGGCATCGTCGGGCAACTACATCATGGGTGCCGTTGTCGAAGCCCTTGAGCAGCGTTTGGCCGACTATGTGGGTGTGCGTCATTGCGTCAGCTGTGCAAACGGAACCGACGCGCTGCGGCTGTCGCTGATGGCTCTGGGTATCGGTCCCGGTGATGCTGTCTTTGTGCCCGATTTCACCTTCTTCGCCACTGCCGAGGCTGTGGCGTTGCAAGGAGCCACACCGATATTTGTAGATGTGTGCGAGGATGACTTCAATATTGATGTTGATGACCTGTTAGAAAAAATCGAACACGTAAAAATCCATACAGACCTGCGTCCCGTTGCGGTTATAGCCGTCGACCTTTTCGGCCAGCCGGCCGACTTCACCGACCTCACGCTGCTATGTGAAGGATTGAACCTGCACCTCATAGAGGACGGCGCACAAGGTTTTGGCGGCAGCATCTACGGCAAGCGGGCCTGTTCGTTCGGCGATATCAGCACTACCTCATTCTTCCCTGCCAAGCCGCTTGGCTGCTATGGCGACGGCGGTGCACTCTTTACCGACAATGACGATTGGGCTGCCTTGCTCCGCTCACTGCGTGCGCACGGCAAAGGCTCCGAAAAATACGACAACATACGCATAGGCCTCAATTCGCGCCTCGATGCATTTCAAGCCGCCGTATTGCAGGTCAAACTAAAACACTTCGACGATGAACTTGCAGACGTCAACCGTATTGCCCAAAGCTATAACGAACGGCTGCGCGGCAAGGTTGCGACACCCATCATGCCGCCTGCCGTCACCTCGTCCTTCGCACAATATACCATCCAGACCGACAACCGCGACGCACTACAGGCCCGCCTGAAAGCCGCGGGCATCCCGTCGGCTGTATACTATCCGCGCACTATGTCGCACCAAGCGGCGTTTGCCCCCATTGCCACTCTGCAGCAGCCCTGCCCCGTTTCCGAGCGGCTGACGCAGACCGTACTCTCTTTGCCAATGCATCCCTATCTTACAGAACAAGAAATAGAACTGGTCACAGAAACAATATGATAAAAGCAGAGGATATACATATAGGCATTGTCGGGTTAGGCTACGTAGGGCTGCCGCTGTCGCTGCTCTTCTCCAAGCGCTACCCCACTGTGGGCTACGATTGCAACAGTCGTCGCGTCGCAGAGCTTCTGCAAGCCGACGACACCACCAAGGAGACCGATGCCACACAGTTGCAGCAGGCTCTCCGTGATGGAAAGCTGACGCTAACAGACAAGCCCAATGCACTAAAGGACTGCAATGTCTATATTGTCGCTGTGCCTACACCTGTCGACTGCAACAACCATCCCGACCTCGAGCCCCTCATCGTTGCCTCGCGCACCGTGGGAGGCCTACTTTCAAAAGGCGACATCGTCGTCTACGAGTCCACAGTCTATCCGGGCGTGACCGAGGATGTCTGTGTGCCGCAGCTGGAAGCAGAATCGGGGCTGGTATACAACGTTGACTTCTTTGTCGGCTACAGCCCCGAGCGCGTCAACCCCGCCGACACGGAGCACACCGTCGAGACCATAGTCAAGGTCACGTCGGGCTCCACTCCCGAGGCAGCCGACTTTGTAGACCGCCTCTACAACTCCGTGCTCCTCAACGGGACCCACAAGGCCCCCTCCATACGCGTTGCTGAGGCCTCCAAGATTGTCGAGAACTGCCAGCGCGATGTCAATATAGCCTTTGTCAACGAGTTGGCCAAGATATTTGCTGCAATGGGCATCGACACCGGCGATGTCCTTGCCGCTGCCTCCACCAAGTGGAACTTCATCCGTATGACACCCGGCTTGGTTGGCGGCCACTGCATAGGAGTAGACCCATACTATATGATAGAAAAAGCGCAGGTCTATGGTGTGCTGCCGCGAATCATGTCCGATGCCCGCCGGTTGAACGACGACATGGGATCGTATGTTGCTCGCCAGCTGATACACCACATGAATATCGGAGGCATTGCCGTCAAGGATGCACGCATCCTCATACTCGGATTCTCATTTAAGGAGAACTGTCCCGACATGCGCAACACGAAGGTTGCCGACATATACCATACCCTGTCGCAGTACACGAAAGCGATAACGGTCCTCGACCCATGGGTTGATGTCGTCAGAGCGCAGCGCGAATATGGCATTGATGTCGAGTCCGACGTGGACGCTATGCGAGGCAAGCTGTTCGATGCCGCCATCCTTGCTGTAGCCCACCGCCAGTTCCTTGATATGGACATAAGGGCGTTGGTGCCGCGACCAGGAATAGTATACGACGTCAAACGTTGCCTCCCGCGACAAGTAGTCGACGCAAGACTCTAAAAAATTAAGATCCAATAAACCAATAATCCAATTCAAACCCTTCAACCTTTAAACCCTTTAACCCTTAACCCCTTTAATCCCTTCCTCTATGTTCAAAAAACTATTCTTCAAGATTGTCAAGCGGTTCCGCCATTCGGCAGCACCAGGATGGATAATGCTTCTGATAGACATCTTCCTCTTCGTGGTAGCATTTATCGTGGCCGAAGCCTTCGCATCGCGCACGTTGGCAGGATTGACCTTCAGAACACTGTTGTTCAAGTTTATCGTGACGGCAACCGTCACCGTTCTCTTCTTCCTCGCCACGAAGACCTACCGGAACATAATCCGCCACATGGGATTGAACGACATCTTCCGAGTCTTGATTGTATGTGCGGTTCCGGCACTGGGATTCATGATATTCAATTACGTCAACAACCAGTTCCATATCATTTCGACCGACTATCTGCTCTCCTACCGTGCCGTCGCAATGCTCTATTCAATGCTGGCCGTGCTCATGTTGCTTGCCCGTTTCACGCTGCTCTACATATACAACCAGTACTTCAAGCGCAGCCGTCCGGAGTGCAACGTGGTGATCTACGGTGCTGGTGCAGCCGGCGTCATTGCTAACAATGCCTTGAAGCAGGACTTGCACCAGGAGTATAGGGTTGTCGCCTTCATCGACGACGACAAGACGAAAGTCAACCAGCAGCTCGACGGTGTTCCCGTCATGCGCTCCAGCGATGTGCTCAACCAGAAATTCGTCGACTCGAAAGAGGTATCGCAGATCATCATAGCCATACCCACCATTCGACTGATGCACAAGCAGGCCATCACCACGCGAGCACTTGACCTCGGACTTACCGTCAAGAGCGTGCCCCACATCTCCAAGTGGATGGACGGCAGCTTTACATCGGCACAGATTCAGGACATCAAGATTGAGGACCTCCTTGAACGCGAACCCATCAAGATCGACAACATCAACGTCATTCGCGAAGTGCTCGACAAGACAGTCCTCGTCACCGGCGCCGCAGGTTCCATAGGCAGCGAGATTTGCCGACAGCTGTTGCAGTACAAACCCAAGCTGGTAGTGATGCTCGACCAGGCCGAATCGCCGCTCTACGACCTCCAGTTCGAACTGAGGAACAACGAACCATACAAGAAGTATGTTGACTCGATGGCTTTCGTCATCGCCAACGTGAAGGACTATTCGCGCATGGAGGAAGTCTTCGAGCAGTACCGCCCCAACCTGGTCTACCATGCTGCCGCCTACAAGCACGTACCCTTCATGGAGGAAAACCCCTACGAGGCCGTCTATGTCAACGTCTTCGGCAGCAAGAACGTAGCCGACCTCGCCATCAAGTACGGAGCCGACAAGTTCGTCATGGTCTCGACCGACAAAGCCGTCAACCCCACCAACGTCATGGGAGCCACCAAGCGCATGGCCGAAATCTACATCCAGAGCCGCTCCACCGACCAGACCCACTTCGTCACCACCCGTTTCGGCAATGTGCTCGGCAGCAATGGCAGTGTCATACCACTGTTCAAGAAGCAGCTTGCCGCAGGAGGCCCCCTCACCGTCACCCACAAGGACATCATTCGCTACTTCATGACCATCCCCGAAGCCTGCAACCTCGTCCTCGAGGCCGGAGCCATGGGACAGGGTGGCGACATATTCGTCTTCGACATGGGCAAGCCCGTCAAGATCTACGACCTCGCCAAGAAGATGATCCAGCTCTCAGGAGCAAAAGGCATTGAAATAAAGGAGATAGGTCTCCGTCCAGGTGAAAAGCTCTACGAAGAGTTGCTGGCCACCAAGGAGAACAACATACCTACCTACCATCCGAAGATTCTGCGTGCCGAAGTGCGTCGCTACAAGCTTGAAGACATCGACCGCGAGTATGGCGAGCTTCAGGACATACTCTACACACTCGACGACCGCCAGATAGTCGCCAAGATGAAATCCATTGTGCCGGAGTTCATCAGCAACAACAGTATCTATTGCGAATTAGACAAGAAAGAGGATAAATGAAAAAAGCACTCATAACAGGTATCACCGGACAGGACGGCTCCTTCCTCGCCGAGTACCTGCTCGACAAAGGCTACGAAGTACACGGATTGCTACGCCGTTCATCTTCATTCAACACCGGGCGCATCGAGCACCTCTACCTCGACGAATGGGTGCGCGACATGCACAAGAAGCGTCTTGTCGACCTCCACTATGCCGACATGACCGACAGCAGCTCGCTGATCAGGATTTTGCAGGAGGTGCAGCCCGACGAGATATATAACCTCGCAGCTCAAAGCCACGTGAAGGTCAGCTTCGATGTGCCGGAATATACTGCTGAGGTCGATGCCGTCGGTTGTCTCCGTTTGCTCGAAGCGGTGCGAATACTAAATATGGTCGACCGTTGCCGCATCTATCAGGCATCGACATCGGAACTCTATGGCAAGGTGCAGGAAATACCGCAAACCGAAACGACACCCTTCTATCCGCGCTCGCCCTACGGTGTGGCTAAGCAGTACGGCTTCTGGATTGTCAAGAACTACCGCGAGTCCTACGGCATGTATGCCGTCAACGGCATCCTCTTCAACCACGAGAGCGAACGTCGCGGCGAGAACTTCGTCACTCGCAAGATCAGCCTCGCCGCTGCCCGTATAGCCTGTGGCATACAGGATTGCCTCTATCTCGGCAATCTCGATGCCCGTCGCGACTGGGGTTATGCCAAAGATTATATAGAATGTATGTGGCTCATGCTGCAGCAGCCCGAGCCAGAGGACTACGTCATCGCCACCGGCGAGAACCACAGCGTGCGCGAGTTCGTCCAACTGGCATTCCACTATGCCGGCATCGAGCTGCGGTGGGAAGGCCATGGCATCGAAGAGAAGGGCATCGACTCCCGCAGTGGACGCACCCTTGTTGCTGTCGACCCGCGTTTCTTCCGTCCCGCAGAGGTCGAGCAGCTGCTCGGCGACCCCACCAAGGCTCGCACCCGACTCGGCTGGAACCCGCAGAAGACCAGTTTCCAAGACCTTGTGCGAATAATGGTCGAACACGACATGAAAAAGGTACGAGATGGAAAAGAATGACAAAATATATGTTGCCGGTCACCGCGGACTTGTGGGTTCGGCTATCTGGAGTCTGCTCAGTCAGAAAGGCTACAACAACCTTATAGGTCGAACACACAACGAGCTCGACTTGATGGATCCTGTGGCGGTACGCAGATTTTTCGACAGCGAGCGTCCCGAAGTCGTAGTGCTCGCTGCTGCCCTTGTGGGAGGCATCATGGCCAACTCGACCCGACCGGCGGACTTCATCTTCCAGAACCTCCAGATCCAACAGAATGTCATAGGCGAAGCCTATCGCCACAATGTAAAGAAACTACTCTTTCTTGGCAGTACATGCATCTATCCACGTTTGGCACCTCAGCCCATGCCGGAAGAGAGCCTTCTCACTTCGGCCCTCGAGACCACCAATGAGGCCTACGCCCTTGCCAAGATAGCAGGTATGAAGATGTGCCATGCCTTCAACCGTCAGTACGGCACCAACTATATTGCCGTGATGCCCACCAACCTGTATGGTCCGAACGACAATTTTGACCTCGTAGGTTCGCATGTCCTGCCGGCAATGATAAGGAAAATACATCTGGCCAAATGCTTGATGGATAATGATGAAGCGGCCTTACGGCACGATTTGCGCCACCGGCCTGTTGAAGGCATCAATGCCGATGGCGATATTTCGGAGATTACATATATATTGAATTCAAAATATAATATTCAGAAAACTTCATTGACCCTATGGGGCACCGGCACACCGCTGCGCGAATTCTTGTGGAGTGAGGATATGGCATCGGCATGTGTCTATATGCTTGAAAACGTCGATGCCGACGGTCCCGACCTTGTCGCTGGCGAAGTCCGCGTCGAGAGCACCAACTTCGTCAATGTAGGTACTGGAATCGAACACACCATTGCCGACGTGGCGCGAATGGTCGCTGCTGCCGTCGGCTACCGTGGTGAAATCCACTTCGACCCCTCCAAGCCCGACGGCACCCCTCGCAAGCTTACCGACCCCTCGCGACTGCACCGCCTCGGCTGGCATCATACAGTGGAACTTGGCGAAGGAATCAGGCAGTTGTACGCTTGGTACCTGGACAAATAGAGGGGAAACGACCTATTGGATTCCGCAGAACGTCATAACTGTGACGAAAAAAAACGGAGAACCGTTTGCCGTAAAATGGCCTTCAGTTCTCCGTTTTAACATTTCAGTTTACCGTTCTCAGCTATTCATCGTTGCTTCGATTTCGGCGACGGTCTTTGGTATGGGCTTGCCGAGGACTCGGCATCCGTTGTCGGTGATCAGGATATCGTCCTCGATGCGGATGCCGCCGAAGTCTTTCCACTTCTCCAACTCGTCGAAGTTGATGTAGTCCTTATTGGTGCCTTCGGCGCGCCATTTGTCGATGAGGGCAGGGATGAAGTAGCATCCGGGTTCGTCGGTGATGACAAAGCCGGGTTGCAGGCGTCGGCCGCAGCGGAGGCTGCCGAGACCGAATTGGTCGCTGGGGCGTGTCTCGTCGTCGTAGCCCACGTTGATTTGGCCGTAGTTTTCCATATCGTGTACGTCGAGGCCCATCATGTGGCCCAGGCCGTGAGGCATCAGCAGGCTGTGGGCACCGTTGGCGACGATGTCGTCGAGGTTGCCACGCAGTATGCCGAGGTCCTTATAGCCCTGTGCCAGTATGCGGCTGGCGGCGGTGTGCACCTCCTGATAGGTGATGCCGGGGCGCGAGACGCGGATGGCCTCGAGGTTGGCGTTGAGAACAATTTCGTAGATAGCTTTCTGACGTTCGTTGTAGCGTCCTCCGACAGGTACGGAACGGGTAATGTCGCTGCAGTAGTTCATTGCCGTTTCGCATCCGGCGTCCATGACGAGCATACGTCCTTCGACCAGCTTGTTGTTGTGTCCGTGGTTGTGTAGCGTCTCGCCGTGGATGGTCATGATGACGGGGAAGCTGACGGGGCCGTTGCCTTTCCAAGCCTCGCCTTCCATAAATCCGGCCAGCTCGTACTCATAGCGTCCGGGCATAGCCATCTTCATGGCACCGACGTGCATATTGTAGGCTGTTGCAATAGCCTTCTCGATTTCGGCGATTTCCTCGTCGCTCTTGATGCTGCGCTGCTTCACGCAAGCCTTGATGAGTTGCATGGAGGCGTAGCGAGTCACGGCATTGTAGCTGATGCCGAGCAGCTCGCTCATCTGGTGCATGTTGTCGGAGCGATAGGGGGGCAGGTAGTGTATTTTGCGTGCTTCGCCTATTGTCTTGGTGCAGAGTTTTTGCAGAGCACACAGGTCGCCACTGTTTTCGACACCGACGGAGGCTGCGAGGTCCTTAACGCTGGGGAGGGGACCGGTCCAGATGATGTCGTCTATGTCGTAGTCGTTGGCGAAAAGGTAATCCTTGCCGTTGTCGCAGTCGAGCACTCCTATCAGGTCTTCGCGTTGCAGGCCGAAGAAATAGAGGAAAGTGCTGTCCTGGCGGAACCAGTAGGTATTGTCGGTGTAGTTGCAGGGAGCCTCGTGGTTGCCCTGGATGATGATAAGGCCGTGTCCTACGTCCTTGCGGAGCTGCTCGCGGCGTGCGATATAAGTTTCTTTCTTGAACATGATGTATATTTTTTTAATCTTATTGTTTTCGTTCCCGTGCCATAGTTTTCGTGCACAAAAGAGCACCTCTAATAATTATTTAAAACGGCGAATTGTACGAATTAAACGAATTGATATTTAGAAATTTGTTTTGCTAACAAAACGCTAATTAAACGAATTTTAGAGATTACCAAAAATAAATAACGATAGGAGTGACAGATTATTGTGATGGAAATTATTTTTTTAGTTTACAGCTTTTTATTCTTTTTTATTTGTATCTTTGCATCCCCAAAAACTTCTAAAACGAATAAAAAATGAATGCAAATAGCTATAAATTAAACCCTAACAGACTTGTCGCCTTTCTGCAGAAACCGGCAAGCCAGTTCACTCGCGACGACATGATGCGTGTGATAGAAGAGATGGATATCGAAATGGTGAAGTTCCGCTATATGGCTCACGATGGACGCCTGAAGACGCTGAATTTTGTCATCAACAGCTACGACCACATCCGCGACGTGCTCACTTCGGGCGAGCGTGTGGACGGATCGAGCCTCTTCCCGTTCCTCGAGGCCGGCAGCTCCGACCTGTATGTGATACCCAGATTCCGCACAGCTTTCATCGACCCGTTTGCAGAGATTCCTACTCTCGACATCCTCTGCAATTTCTATACCAAGGATGGCGAGCCCTTCGAGATGGCCCCCGAATACACGCTGCACAAGGCTGGCGAGGCTTTCCGCAAGGCTACGGGCGGCATGGAGTTTGAGGTGATGGGCGAATTGGAGTACTACGTCATTGCCGACAAGCAGGACGACTACCTTCCCGCCGACCAGCGCGGATACCATGCTTCGATGCCGTTCTGCAAATTCGAGGATTTCCGCACACATGCCATGAAGCTCATAGCTGAATGTGGCGGCCTGATAAAGTATGGCCACAGCGAAGTGGGTAACTTCACCGTGGGTGACACGATGTACGAGCAGAACGAGATTGAGTTCCTGCCGACTTATCTCGAGGATGCTGCCGACCAGTTGGTTATAGCCAAATGGATTATGCGTGAATTGGGCCACGAATATGGCATCACTGTGACTTTTGCTCCTAAAATCACTGTCGGCAAAGCCGGCAGCGGTATGCATATCCACACCCGCGTCAGCAAGGACGGCAAGAATATGTATGTCGGCGAGAACGGCCTTACCGAGGTGGCACACAAGACCATCGCAGGTATACTCAGCCTGGCAGGATCGCTCACGGCCTTTGGCGATACCAATCCCACGAGCTACTTCCGTCTGGTGCCTCATCAGGAGGCTCCTACCAACATCTGCTGGGGTGACCGCAACCGCAGCGCCATGGTACGCGTGCCGCTGGGCTGGACCAAGGGCAGCGGCAACATGATGGCTCACTGCAACCCGCTCGAACCTAAAGAGGGGGTCGATTTCAGCCACAAGCAAACCATTGAACTGCGCACTCCCGACGGCAGCGCCAATGTATACTTGCTGCTGGCAGGAATGACTGTCGCAGCCCGACATGGATTCGAAATGGAGAATGCTGTGCAGTATGCCAAGGACCGCTACGTAAGCGTCAACATCTTCGAGCATGAGGATGTGTTGAAACGTCTGGATACGCTGCCCGACAGCTGCGCCGCCAGTGCCGACATCCTTGAAAGAGACCGCGCCGTATACGAGGCTCAGGGTGTGTTCGCCCCGCAGCTCATCGACGGTATCATCAAGGACCTCCGCTCATTCAATGACCGCAATTTGCGTGCCGAAATAGGCAATGATCCGGAAAAGACTCTGGAACTGGTGAAGACTTTCCTCCACTGCGGATAAACTTCGTACGAAAACGAAAAATAATAAGGTAAAACCATACGCTCAATAATCTCCTGCTCGCAACGCTCGCGAGATCTTGTAAATCTTGTAGATTATTTCGCCGACGGCGAAAATGCTGACGCAGTTATCATTTTAAAAACTTAATCAATTAACAATTAAAAAATCGTAAAATAATAAGGTGAAACCATACGCTCAATAATCTCCTGCTCGCAACGCTCGCGAGATCTTGTAAATCTTGTAGATTATTTCGCCGACGGCGAAAATGCTGACGCAGTTATCATTTTACTTTATTATTTTATCATCACTAAAACCAACACGAAGGCCTTCGGTACGAAAACGAAAACGAAGACGAAAACGAAAACGAAAAAGCTTTAAATCAAACCCTTTTATTAACCAATTAAAACTAATCAATTATGAAGAAATTTCTCTATGTTGCCATTATGACTTTCGTCATGATAGGTATGAGCGCATGCTCGAAAGACAAAGACCTTACCGGAACGAAGTGGGTTGGCCAAATCTCTGAAACAGAAGAGGGCATAACCATCACGGCTGATGTCACAGTGGAATTCACTACCGAAACTGCAGGCAAGATGAGTGTTGACTTGGTTATGACCGACGAACTGCGCCAGATGTTTGCCGCCCTCGGAATGTCCGATGCTGAAATCGCTGAGATGCTCGGCATGGACGATACTGTTGATTTCACCTACACCTACGACGGCAAGGGAGCTGGCACTATGACTGCCAAGGATGAGGACGGTCATGAAAGCACACTCAACTTCACCATCGAAGACGACAAGCTGACCTTCACCGAGGAAGGCCATACCGTTGTGCTTACCAAACAGAAATAAAAAAAGGTTTTCTGAAAACACGTCAACAGAAGCCTCGGCAATAAGGTCGGGGCTTTTGTTTGTTTGATAATGACGCTGTATGTACTATTTTTTGGATAAAGACAATGTAGGCTTCCCAGACCCGCGACTCAGTGAGCCTGACGGTTTCCTGGCTTTCGGAGGCGGCATGAGTCCGGAATGGCTGCTGAATGCCTATTATATGGGTATCTTTCCCTGGTACGACGACAAGGAGGGCACACCCTACTGGTACTCGCCGCAGCGGAGGATGGTGCTGTTTCCTAAGGAGTTCAGATGTTCGAAGAGCCTGACGAGATTGCTGAAGTCGAAACGGATGGAGGTGAGGGTGGACACTTGTTTCAGGCAGTTGATGGAGGCTTGCAGCAAGGTGGAACGCAAGGCGGAATGCGGCTCCAGCTGGATAACGGACAATTTCATCGAGCACTACTGCGAGTTGCACAAGGCAGGCTTCGCACATTCGTTCGAGACATTCATGGACGGCGAACTGGTGGGAGGACTGTATGGTGTAAGCGTGAGCGACTATTTCTGTGGCGAGTCGATGTTCCATAAGGTTACGGACGCTTCGAAGGTGGCTTTTGCACGAATGGTCGAGTTTGCCCTTTTGCATGGATTCCGATTTGTCGACGCTCAGCTCTACACATCGCACTTGGCATCGCTGGGAGCAAAGGAGATAGACAGGGATGATTTTCTGGGTATGCTTGCGGAGCAAGACCTGAATCGTACATACAGGGGACGCTGGCGGAACAACAGCGTGGTGCTCCTCATAGGTGGCAACCAAGGCGACAGGCTGGCGTTGCTGATGATGGCTATACGCGAGATTGCCAACAGAATAGGGACCGTATCGGTTGCTTCGTCGATTTACGAGACCGAACCGTGGGGGTTCGAAGCAGAACAGAGTTTCCTGAATCAGGCGCTGGTGGTGGATACCGATTTGGATGCCAGTACGGTGCTGGACCTGGCACTGGAGATTGAGAAGGATCTGGGTCGCGTGAGGCCGGAGGACATCGCAAAAAAAGATTCGAAAGCAGAGCAGCGCTCGTATAGCTCTCGTCCGATAGACATTGATCTGATATTCTATAATAGTGACGTGGTTGAAAACGACAGACTGGTGCTGCCACACCCCAGAATGCAACAACGCCGCTTTGTGCTGCAGCCCCTGGCGCAGATAATACCTGATTTTAGACACCCGATTTTGCGGAAAACGATGAATGAATTACTTGAGGAATGTAGCGATAAATGTGAGGTGAAGATATATTTTTAATGATGTAAATGCCTGATTTGTATGCAGAAGATGATTATGGTGTAAAAATATTTTTGCAGGTTTGAAAAAAAGATGTACTTTTGCACTCCATTTTGTGGAAAAATAATTAAAAATAAATAGTTAAAAATGTACGCAATAGTAGAAATCGCAGGAAAGCAATTCAAGGTAGCCCAAGATCAGAAGATCTTCGTCAACCGCCTTCAGAATGAGGAGGGTAGCGAGGTTTCTTTTGACACCGTGATGCTCAAAGACAATGATGGCAACATTACCGTTGGCCAGCCTTACATCAATGGCGCCAGCGTTAAGGCTACCGTGGTGAAACATCTTAAAGGCAAGAAGGTCCTCGTCTTCAAGAAAATCCGTCGTAAAGGATTCCAGAAGATGAATGGTCACCGTGACTATTTGACCCAGATTCAGATCAACAGCATCAACTAATCTGAACGTTGTATAGTCAGTTAATAAACAAAGAGTAAAAAACCTTTTAAAACGAATATATTATGGCTCATAAAAAAGGTGTCGGTAGTTCCAGCAATGGTCGTGAATCCGAAAGCAAACGTTTGGGCGTGAAAATCTTCGGCGGACAGCCCTGCATCGCCGGCAACATCATTATCCGTCAGCGCGGTACGGTCCACAATCCTGGCAAAAACGTCGGAATGGGCAAGGACCATACACTCTTCGCTCTTTGCGACGGTGTGGTGAAGTTCCACAAAGGTCGTGAGAACAAATCGTTTGTCTCTGTTATGCCTTGCGAGGAATAACGAACAAATTCACGCTTGTCAAAACTTTAAGGCATCCTTTTCGGATGCCTTATTTTTTTCTCCTTTACAGAACAATAAATATTGTCTGCTATTCTCGCATCTGTATTCGACTCAAAAAAAATTGAAAAAAAGATATTTTCATTTTTTTTTATATTTGCAAATAGATTCTTTTTTATCCAATACACTTAACACATTAGTATTTATGAATTTAAACAAAACAAAGCGCATATTCCTTTTGGTTGTATGTTTTTTTGCGATCTCAGTGATGAGAGGGCAGACAAGTATGACTCTGAGTTCGTATCAGCCTTATTATCTTGGTAGGACGGAGGTTATAAAGGAATATAACTATCCCATCACGATAATGAGCACCAATGACGTCATGAGTTTTAACACGCAGTTCTCCTACAACGACCAGTCACGTCGTGCTTATCGCTCGGTGATTAACGGCTGCAATGTCACTGATTTTGCCATTGGAGGCGATACTGTGTTCTTCTGCGGAAACGGCATGAATGGGCGTGCCATAATTGGGTTCTTTGATATTGATGAACTTTTCTTCGGCAATGGGCTTTATTATTATTGGGACCAGTACAGTGTTGCTACCCAATTTTATGCCGAAGTGTTCAATAAAATGGTCACATATATCGACACAAACCGCAGTAGACATATAGTGTGTGTGGGTGTTGCCAAAAACGTGCTTGGTGAAAAATACCCTTGTATTGTTGACCTATTTTCGGAAAATGAATACATAGCCTACAATGCTGGTATGATCAAGGATAGCTTGCTCGCAGGAAGCACGATGGATATCGAGCGTTTGTGCTCGGCCGTATATGGGGAGAACAGGGACCCGCAATACCCGGAGTGCGACTATCTGATTGTTGGTGGTGTGGACTCAAAGCAACATCTGACACTGCGCTTTTTTAATGCGCAGAACCCTCTGTCGATGACGGGTCCGCAAAACACGTTGTATACCTTCGACGACTATGGTTCGCCTGGATATGACAATCGGATAAGTAAAGTTCTGCTTTCGACCAAGTCGGACCATTTGGTTTCGGTGGCATCTGTAATGAGATTCCCTTTGATGCCAATGGGACAAGCCAATTTTCTGAAAATCCATGATATCAATATCTTTAATCTTCTTGGTGGAATGGCAACTGCGATGACGAATTCGGCCTTGCTGGTGGTGGATAATTACAATCGTGTGAACAAGTTGGACGAGTTTGTGTACAATTATACCACGTCGCGATATGCGTTATTGTTTGAGGGCGAGAATGATGGTGAATACGGCGAAGAGAAAAGCTACTTCATAGAAACCGACAATTCGCTGACGACAGTGCTAAACAGCATGAGTGGTGCCGACGATGGCGAATGCGGAGAAAAACGGTTTGACGCAATGGACATGTTCAACTCAAATATGCAGTATGTCATGATTGGACATTGCCGCGATTATGTGTGGCAATATAACTATGGGGTCGAGACTTCCGGAATGCAGTCAGGTTGTCTGCCGCAGGTGGAGGCAACGCTTATGGAATCGGGACTTGCCAAGTCGAGCCGTATGTCGTCGATAGTTGAGACGTATGGGGGGCGCAACGCCTTCAAGACCCAAGGGAAAGGGGTAGGAATTTACGGAATCGATATGGATTGTAGTCACTAAAAAATATAAAAGGATATGAAAAAAACACTGAAAGTTATAGTGGCAACGGTCGCATTGATATCGCAGTGCGCTGTATTGAATGCACAAATAGATACATTGTTCTTTGGCGACAGGGAACCCACTTTCTACTACTGGGGAGACTATTGGGTGGACTATATTACCGCTCACGACAAAACGGGCGACAACATCATTGACGGTGAAGGCTCTGGAATCGAAGACGGAGCACCCGAGGAGGGGCGACCATGCTCGACTAACACGCCCCTGAGGGCTGTCGGAGTGGCTGTGGCGGCAACTATTAATGGCTATTTCGCAGGCTGCATGCCTGTGGCCGAAGGCGCTACAATGCTGCCTGAATATGCAAGAGTAAGGAGAAACGGAGATTATGAAATATTGGCCGAAGCCCGTTTCGATACGGCGACTCCGCGCTATGTGAACTATATCGGTGGTAGTCGTTACATGAATGTGTACGAGGCCTATTTCGACAGCGCAATATACGTATCGGACACTTTTTATGTAACATCAACGCACAACAACAATTACAACATTGCTGTCGATTCCGATTGGTTTGATGGTTACGGCATAATTCTGTGGAATTACGAGATTCGTTCAGCTCATCCCAGAACTTCGGTCGGATACTCATATCATCGCTTGACAGAACAAAACTACATAAATCACTCGCCATTCGGAAGGCATATCATAAGAATGTACACTATTTCCGACAAGTTCAACAGTCATGCTTATCTCACAAACAAATGGTACAGAATTGCTACTCCGCGTGATTATATGCATGTTTTTTTGATTTTTGATACCACGACGTTTTATGATTCTACGGCGGCGGAGTTGTGTATGCCACCAACGCATGTGAGAACGGGAAGGATTGCGGCAGATTCGACTATGGTGATGTGGAACGCCAACGGAGGCGAGCGGAGCGAGGTGTCGGTATGCGATGCTGGATGTTCGGTACCGGACAGCGGAGAGGTTATGCAGACTACGGCCAGTTTTGCTTTCCTTACACAACTCGAACATGGAGGGAAATACACGGTTTGGGTAAGAAATATATGCGAAAACGGTGACACCAGCCAGTGGTCAGATGGACTTTTGTTCGAGGTGCCGGCAGACAGCGGAAGCGTCGAGGCTGTGATGGATGTGGACAATGAGTTTTTCCATATTTCGCCCAATCCGGCAAGTGATGTGGTCAACGTGTTCTCGTCGTTCAAAATACACGACTTGTCGATATATGCAACTGACGGCAGGCTGATGAAGAGGGAGCGTGTTGATGGTCTGTCGAAGAATGTCGATATCTCGATGCTGCCGAAAGGAATGTATATTGTGCGAGCTACAACGGTGCACGGAATGGCATACGGCAGGCTTGTGGTGCAGTAGTCGAAGAGTTATTTCTGCATACGCAGACTTTCGGCGTGAATTTTCTCTGTGATGTCTTTGACGAACTGTTCGTCGAGCCCCATCTGCTTGGCATTCTGGATTTGACGGTCCAGTACCTGCTGCCAGCGGCTGGGTTGATAGATGGGCATATTGTGGGCGTGTTTGATGGCGCCGATATCTTTCGAGATTTTCATTCGTTGGCTCAGCAGTTTGAGGATCTGTGTGTCGATGATGTCGAGCTGCTCGCGCATACGCTGCAGGTCGGAGGGGGCTGTGTCGCTGAATTGTCGCACCTTGAGATTGTTGAGCAGAGCAGTGAAGTCGGTGAGGGATAGCTGCTGTTGGCTGTCGGTAAGCGCACTGTCGGGGTCGTCGTGGCATTCGACCATCAGCCCGTCGAAATGGAGGTCGAGAGACATTTGTGCAACTGGCGCTACGAGGTCGCGGCGGCCTGCTATGTGGCTCGGGTCGCAAAGCAGAGGCAACTGTGGCATGCGGCGGCGCAGTTCGATGGGAATCTCCCAGAGGGGATTGTTGCGGTAACCGAAATTGTTGTAGGTGGAGAATCCGCGGTGGACAGCGGCAATGTCGACAATGCCGGCCTTGAGGAGGCGTTCGATTGCGCCCATCCAGAGGTCGACATCGGGGGTGATGGGGTTTTTGACAAGCACGCCCAGGGTTGTTCCGCGTAGCGTTTCGGCAAGTTCGCCGACAAGAAAGGGGTTGACGGAGGTGCGTGCTCCAATCCAGACGGCATCAATGCTGTGCTGCTGGCACAGCTCGATATGCTCCGGACGAGCCACTTCGCAGCAGATGGGCAGACCGGGGTATAGGCTATGCACCTTGTCGGCCCATTCGAGGGCGGGCTCGCCCATTCCTTCAAAACCACCAGGACGTGTGCGCGGTTTCCATACGCCGATGCGCATCATCGCCACACGGCTGTCGGATTGGAGGTGGTACGAAACGGACTGTAGCTGGTGCAGGCTCTCTGCACTGCACGGACCGGCAATGATGATGGGTTTGTCGCTGACATTGAATAATCTGTCCATTTTTTTCGCTCGCTGATTTTTATGCAAAGATAGTCATTAATTCTTTATTCGCAATGGTGGAATAATAAAACGGGAAAAATTGCGTTACATATTGATATACGAGCATCCATGCCCGTGAAAACTCTTTAATCTTTACTAAGTAATATGAAGATAAAGTATCTGAAACTGAAGAATTGGCTCCTTGTAACCTTGATGAGCACATTGGGCTTGTCGGCCTGCAACAGCAGCAAAAATGTCACCAAGGCGGACGACAGCAAATCGGACGACCGACCTGCTTTTGACGAACGGCAGATGATTGCTATGTACGGAGTGCCGGTTCGTGACCTGAAAGTGGAGAATGCCGACACTGCGCAACCTCGTGTTGAGCCCAAAGCAGGCAATCCGCAGGAGCAGCCAAGGGAACCGCAGGTGACGGTCTATGGTGTGCCGACGGTCGATTTCGCAGTTAAAGGTAAGGTCGTCGACAGCAATGGCAAACCCCTGAAGGGAGTTCAGGTGATGCTGGTGCCCGAGGAGATTGACCTGGAGAATATTCCCGAAACGCCTTATTGGGGCGAGATGATGGAGGGTGCTATCGATACGACCGACAGCCAAGGAACCTTCGAGGTCCGCACTACTGACCGCCCGTGGCAAAACAAGCACGTGCTGGTCCGCGACATCGACGGCAGCAAGAACGGACGCTTCGTGGACCAGAAAGTGGAAGTGGAATTCGGCGAACCGGAACGGAAGGAGAACAGCAATAGCTGGAGACTTGGCGAAAAGAAGGCCGAAGTGACGGTTAAAATGAAACGCAAGAAGTAGAGTCACAATGCACGAACGCAAGATGCTGAGCCGCAGACAACGCATGGCGTTAGGTCTGCACAGGCGAATATGCAAGAACAAGGCCGAGCTGCACGAGCTGCGCAACCTGTTTTGGGAGTGCACGCTGCGATGCAATATGAATTGCCGTCACTGCGGCAGCGACTGCAAGCAGGCTCCGGCGGTGCCCGACATGCCGGCTAAGGACTTCTTCAAGGCTATCGACGATATCACGCCGCATGTGGACCCCCACAAGACGTTCATCACCTTTACCGGCGGCGAAGCTTTGGTGCGCGACGACATCGAAGAGGTGGGACTGGAGCTGTACCGTCGCGGCTTTCCGTGGGGTATCGTGACCAACGGCCTCCTGCTCGACGAGAGCAGACTGGACAGCCTGTTGCGTGCCGGAATGCATTCGATTACAATCTCGTTCGACGGCTTTGCGGACGACCACAACTGGATACGCCGCAATGAGCGCAGTTTCGAGCGCGCCGATGCTGCCATCAAGATGCTGGTGCGCACACCCGACATCGTTTGGGACATCGTCACCTGCGTCAATCCGCGCAACTACAGCCGTTTGGACGAATTTAAAGAGTATCTGATTTCGATAGGTGTCCGCAACTGGCGCCTCTTTTCGATTTTCCCGATGGGTCGTGCCGCCGACAACCCAGAGTTGCAGCTCAGCGACGAGCAGTTCCGAGGGCTGTTCGAATTCATCAAGCGCACACGCGCCGAAGGACGCATCCACGCCAGTTATGGCTGCGAAGGCTTTCTGGGTCCTTTCGAGGGCGAGGTGCGCGACTACTACTTCCATTGCCGCGCGGGCGTCGAGGTGGCCTCGGTGCTGTGCGATGGTTCCATATCTGGATGTACTTCAATTCGTTCAAATTTCCATCAGGGCAATATCTACAAGGACAACCTTTGGGACGTGTGGCAGAACCGCTTCCAGAAGTACCGAGATCACAGTTGGATGAAGAAGGGGCAATGCTCGCAATGCGACCTGTGGAAATACTGCGAGGGCAGCGGAATGCACCTCTATGACGACAACGAAGAACTGCTCTTTTGCCACTATCACAGGCTGATGGGCAAATGAAACAAAAGGCTTCCGTATGTAATGAACCCCGAAAGTTGGACAAAAAACTTTCGGGGTTTTATTATGAGGAAAAGACACACGATTGAGGAACGGATACAAGCCGTCAGGATGTGCCAAAGAGGGCACAGTGCAGATCATGTTTCCAGGGAGTTAGGCAT
>JAFXAD010000007.1 GCA_017522065.1 Bacteroidales bacterium | reverse complement strand
TTGCGGCGGATCTGAGATCCGACGCTTATTAATATAAGGATTTGCAATCCGCATCACAATAAAACACTTGCAACAGCGTTAGTGTTGGCGGATTGAAAATCCTGATACTAAGCAGTATCGGATTGCAAATCCGATACAACACACGAAAAAAAAATAGAACATCCGCCGTGTCGGGTCCGCCGCAACGGGAACATCCACCGCAACGGGAATTACACCTATCAGAATGGGCAAAAATAACCTGTCCCCTTTTGCCCTTGTGCTGAAAATGCCGCCGCGAGGCAGTATTGCCTCGTGGCGGCATAAATCGGCTTCAAAGCTCACCGAGGAAATGGAAGAATTCCTGCAGCTTCGGCGAGAAGCGACACGCGGCGCGGTGGTAGTAGCACCATCCGCATTATCGTTGCTATGCCATAAGCACCAGCAGCTGAGCCGTGAAAATACGCAAAAACATCGTGAGAGGATATACTGTAGCATAGCCCATATTGGGCAGCTTGCATCCCTCGGGCGACACCGTGTTGGCAAAGGCCAACGTGGGCGGGTCGGTATGGGCTCCACCAATAAAACCCATAAGGGTGTAGTAGTTCATCTTCAGTACCAGACGACCGAAAAGTGCCACCAGAAGCGGCGGGACAACGGTGATGATAAAACCATAGAGAATCCACATATAACCTCCGGCTTGAATGGTGCTTATGAAACTTGAACCTGCTCCGAGACCCACTCCGGCAAGGAAAAGGGCAATTCCAACTTCGCGCAGCATCCAGACACCATGACTCTCTGTGAATTCGGTCGTGAACCAACCTTTCTTCACACCAAGCCAACTGCCTATGAGCGAAGCCACAAGAGGACCTCCGGCCAACCCAAGCTTGACGGGAGCCGACATGCCTACAGGTATGGGAATGCTGCCCAACACGATGCCCAAAGCAATTATCAAGAAAATGGGTATCAGGTTAACTTTGTGACGCTGAGAGAGTGGCGTAGCCTGTTTCTCCCTATTCGACACCAAATCATCTGAAACGGTAGGCTCTTTTTTGAGGTCGATACGACACAACGGACGAAGCACTATGCAGGTGAGTATCATTCCTACCACTGCCAATGGGTAGGCCACGGCATAGCCGTTGGCCAAGCGGTCGGCAACATCGTTCATTCCGAGGTCGCGCACTGCCTGCTGTGCAGCGGACAGACCGGGCGTATTGGTCACTGCTCCGGTGTATACGCCAGCCATATCAAAAAGGCTGTCGCCCGTCGACTTGGCCACTATAACGGTGATGACAACACCCAGCGCCACATTGACCAAGGCCATAAGGTTCATCGCCAGGCCTCCTTTCTTGAACGATTTGAAGAACCCAGGACCAACCTGCAGACCAACTGCTGTAACGAACAGTATCAGTCCGAATTCCTTGATGATGTGAAGCATGTCGTGATTGCACGACACTCCAAGGGCACTGAGTATGATGCCAACGAATAGCACCCACGTGATGCCGAGCGTTATGCCCTTGATCTTGAATCTACCCAACAGCAGTCCGGCAAATATTGAGACCGACAGCATCAACACCGTTGTCCCGACTCCTCCGTTTGTCATTAAATTTACAAACCAGTTCATTTAGTATAAAAATTAAGTTGTTTTAGTTAATCATACATGCTAAAAAAAGTAAATGTTGAATCCCGAAAGGTGGATATCCCCTTCGGAATTCAACATTCTACATTCGGGATTGTCCTTAGTCGCCCAGAGTGGCAACCATGACAGCCTTGATGGTGTGCATACGGTTCTCAGCCTCGTCGAAGACAATGCTGTTCTCGCTCTCGAAGACATCCTCGGTGACCTCGATGCCGTTCAGACCGAATTTCTCGTACACATCGCGGCCAGCCTTGGTCTCCAAGTTGTGGTACGACGGCAGGCAGTGCATGAATTTGCACTTCGGGTTGCCGGTCTTCTTCATCAGATCAGCGTTGACCTGGTAGGGCATCAGCATCTTGATGCGCTCTTTCCAAACGCTGTCGGGTTCGCCCATCGACACCCATATGTCGGTGTAGATGAAATCGAGGCCCTTCACGCCCTTCTCGACATCGTCGGTGACGGTGAGCTTGGCGCCGGTTTCCTTAGCGATCTCCTGGCACTTCTTGACGAGATCCTTGGCAGGCTGCAGTTTCTTGGGGGCGATGATGCGGATATCCATACCCATCTTCACGCCACCGACCATCAGGCTGTTGCCCATATTGTAGCGGGCATCGCCAATGTAGGCGAACTTCACCTGGTTGAGGGGCTTGTCGGTATGCTCCTGGATGGTGAGGAAGTCGGCGAGGATCTGTGTGGGGTGAGCCTCGGCGGTAAGACCGTTCCATACGGGAACGCCAGCATATTTGGCCAGCTCCTCGACGGTAGCCTGGTCAAAACCACGATACTCGATGCCGTCGAACATGCGACCCAGCACGCGGGCGGTGTCCTTCATGCTCTCCTTGATGCCGATCTGGCTACCGGTGGGACCCAGATAGGTGACGTGGGCACCCTGGTCCTTAGCTCCGACCTCGAAAGCGCAGCGTGTGCGGGTCGATGTCTTTTCGAAAATCAGGGCAATGTTCTTGCCTTTGAGGTGAGGCTGCTCAGTGCCAGCATATTTGGCGCGTTTCAGGTCGCGAGCCAGGTCGAGCAGATAGTTGAGTTCTTTCGGACTGAAGTCTAATATCTTCAGAAAATTGCGGTTTCTTAAATTGTAAGCCATAGTTTATAATTATGAATTATGAATTTTGAATTTTGAATTAATTATCGATGTATTTATAATTTTTGAATTTCTATTTATTTTATATTTGGAGAAGTAATTGTTTATTGTTTATTCCCAATCCTAAAGTTATATCCAATATTCAAACAAGGTCCCCAATAGCCGGCACCATCAATATTCATATACATAATACCGCCTCCAAAATCGAAATTCTTATAACAAGGTCCAATTGTAAACCTATGATCAACAAAAGCATAAGCATCAACAAATATTAAGCCAATATGATAATCAAAAAAAGCAGTCCATTTCGTATCAGTGGCATAAGCTCTTGCTCCAATAATCAACTCCGGTAAAGCAAGGTTATCACCAATTTCAATACCAAAACCCATTGACAATTGTAGATTGGGATTGAACTGATAACCAAGTTCTCCCAGAATAGCTCCATATAATTCAGGACGAATAAAAAAACCTTCTTGTCTTATAAAGCTAGCTTTTTCCGTTTGTGCATAAGCCACAAACGGCATTATGATCGACAACTGCAAAAATAAGAAAAAAGATATCAGATTTTTTTTCATATAGTTTGGTTTAAAATATTTATATCAGTGTACATTTTGAATTATGGATATCTTATTTATGATTGTTTTTTCTTGTTGCGTATCACAGTAACGAGTATTTTGATAATTTCTTCTGTTTGAGTATTAAGTTTAATAAACATATTCTCATTAATGTAACCGGATTCAAACAACAACTCCAACCAATATTGAGTCTCCTCTGCTTCTTTCAATGCTATAGACCATTTACTAATTAAATCAGCATCACTCTGTGGACGTTTGCCTTCCCGAATATTAGCACCAACACTGGTTCCACTACGAAGTACTTGATTCGACATTGTATATTCTTTTTTTTCAACTAAATATTTATTCAGTTGAATGATATCCAATGCCAAACGTTTGCTCTTCGTATATAGAGGATTCTCCATTTCAAAATTCGATATTCAAAATTCAAAATTAAGATTGTTCGACTACCGAACAATCCTTGTTCCGCAGTGGGGGTTGTTGAGCTGGCCGGCTTCGGTGATGATGCACTCCTTGCCGCCGTGTTCGACGAACATAATGGCAGCGCGAACCTTAGGAGCCATCGAGCCTTCGGCAAACTGGCCTTCTTCGAGGTACTGCTTGGCCTGGGCAATGGTGATGGTATCGAGAGCCTGCTCGTTCTCTTTGCGGAAATTGATGTAGACCTTGGGCACGTCGGTGAGGATGTAGAACTCGTCGGCGCCGATCTCGATGGCGCAGAGGGCGCTGGCAAGGTCCTTGTCAATAACGGCTTCGACGCCAGTCACGCGGTCGCTTTCCTCGACGACAGGGATGCCGCCGCCGCCAACGGTGACGACGATGTTACCTGCCTTGGCCAACTGCTCGACAATCTTCACATTATTGATACGCACCGGCTTGGGCGAAGCAACCACTTTGCGCCAGCCGTTGCCTTTGGGGTCCTCTTTGTATTTGGCACCGGTCTCGGCGGCAAGCTGATCGGCCTGCTCCTTGGTGTAGTAGGGTCCGACGGGCTTGGTGGGGTTCTGGAACATCGGGTCGAGCTTGTTGACTGCCACCTGCGTGACCAAGGTGACCACATTGCGCTGTATGTCGTTGCGGGCCATCACGTTGCGCAAGCCCATCTCTATCATGTATGCTATAGAACCCTGCGTCTCGGCCACGCAGAAATCCATCGGCATCGCCTCGATGCCCTTGGCACGGCCGGCTTCATGCTGAAGCATCACGTTGCCCACTTGGGGACCGTTGCCGTGACCAATCACTATATTGTAGTTCCTCTTCAGAAGATTGCACAGACTCTCGCAAGTCTGTTCAACATTCTCGATCTGCTCTTTGTATGTGCCTTTCTGACCACTGCGAAGCAGGGCATTGCCACCAAAAGCTACTACTGCCAGTTTCTTCATCTATAATTTATTTTACTTTATTTCATTATTTTACATAATACCCTCTCTTTGGAGAGAAAGTGCAAAAATACACAAATTGAACAATCTAACCAAATAAAAATCAAGTTTATTTCCACTTTGCCCATGTTCCTGCGAACATGACAAAAAAAAGAAGCTGCAATCTCTTGCAGCTTCTTTTGTATCAGATTGTTACAACAATCACAGTTTATCGTTCGAGCCAAGAACATTAACAATCTTGTGGATGTACATTTTCTTCATGCTCTCGCGTGCCGGTTTCAGATACTGGCGCGGATCGAAGTGGTCGGGATGTTCGGCCAGGTGCTTGCGGATGGCTGCAGTCATTGCCAAACGGCTGTCACTGTCGATATTGATCTTGCAGACCGCACTCTTTGCAGCCTTGCGCAGCTGCTCTTCGGGAATACCGACAGCAGCCTTCAGAGCGCCACCGTTTGCGTTGATGGTGTCGACCTCGTCCTGAGGCACCGAGCTGGAGCCGTGAAGCACGATGGGGAAGCCGGGCAGCTTCTTCTCGATGGCCTCAAGCACATTGAAAGCCAGCGGAGGAGGTACAAGGCGGCCAGTCTGCGGGTCGACGGTGCACTGCTCGGGTTTGAACTTGTAGGCGCCATGGCTGGTTCCGATGCTGATGGCCAAGCTGTCGCATCCCGTGCGGGTAGCGAAGTCGATAACCTCTTCAGGTTTGGTGTAGTGGCTCACCTCGGAGGCCACCTCATCCTCGACACCGGCAAGAACGCCGAGTTCGCACTCTACAGTGACATCATACTTGTGGGCATACTCAACAACCTGACGCGAAATCTTGATGTTTTCCTCATAAGGCAATGCACTGCCGTCGTACATCACACTCGAGAAGCCGCTGTCGATGCAGCTCTTGCAGGTCTCGAAGCTGTCGCCGTGGTCCAGATGCAGCACAATCTGGGGATTGGGACAGCCAAGCTCCTTAGCGTAAGCCACAGCGCCCTCGGCCATATAGCGCAGGAGGGTGGCGTTGGCATACTCGCGGGCTCCCTTGCTGACCTGGAGGATGACCGGACTTTTTGTCTCTACTGCAGCCTGGATAATGGCCTGCATCTGTTCCATATTGTTGAAATTGAATGCCGGTATGGCATAACCGCCATCAACAGCTTTGGCAAACATTTCACGGGTGTTTACCAATCCTAATTTTTTATAATCTACCATAGTATTGTATGTTTTTGAATATTAATTTTATCTATTTTTGAATTTGCAAAGATACTATTTTTAGGCATTCTGACAAAATAAAATTTTGCGGGGTGATAGATTTATAGTATTTTTGCAAGACAAAGTATGTTTTTATAGTCTCTGATAAAAAACGGTTTTATATGAAAATAGCACTGATCGGTTACGGAAAAATGGGACACGCCATCGAAGATTTGGCTGTCGGAAAAGGTCACAAAATACTTTGCACCGTAGACAACGCCGCGGAGTTGAACGACAAAGAGGCTCTGATTGCAGCTTCCGACGTCGCCATCGAATTCTCCACGCCCAACACCGCAACAGCCAACATCGAACACTGTCTCCGCCAACACGTCCCCGTAGTTTGCGGAACAACAGGATGGTACGACAACTACGACGAGGTCATCGCTCTTTGCAGACAGAACGACGGAACAATCTTCACCGCCACCAACTTCAGCATCGGCATGAACATCATGTTCGCCATCAACGAACGACTGGCCGAACTGATGCACGGTCGCGACGACTACCGCGTGAGCATCACCGAGACACATCATATCCACAAGCTCGACGCCCCGAGCGGGACAGCCATCTCGCTTCGGCAACAAATCGCACCGCGACTCGGCGTCAGCGAAAGCACTATCGACATCGAGTCGATTCGCGAAGGCGAAGTGCCAGGCACTCACGTCGTTCGCTACGACAGCGACATCGACACCATCACCATTTCGCACGAAGCACACAGCCGCAAGGGATTGGCCGCCGGCGCACTGATGGCTGCAGAATTTGTATGCGGCAAAAAAGGAATCTTCACCATGAAAGACCTCCTCGGAATCTAACTCTTACATGCAAGTCTCTGTCATTCTCCATTTTTTTAGTAACTTTGCATCATATTATTTCTCTCACAATACACTGCAATACATTATGAACAAACGAATTAAACAGACCGTCATATTCTCGTGCGCCCTGTTTCTGTTGGCTTCGTGCGGCAAAGGCGACCCCCGCAAAAACGGAACCGCTGCAGGCAAAGCCGCCTGCCAATGCTACAAACTGGAAAACGCCGAGGCTGTCAACAAATGCCTTTCGGACATCGAAAAGAAATATCAAGACTTCCTTACCGACACGGCCTATATCAACGCCTCTGAAGAGCAGCTGCTGAAATGCATCACTGACGGGGTTATCGACATAGCCAACCCAATCAAGGAAGCAACCGATTCGCCCCAGAAGGAAACAGACGACAATAAACAAAAAGACGATAACCAAGAAAAAGACAATAATAAACAATAGGGCACCTCTAATAATTACTTTCCAAACGGCGTGGTATGCCTGCGAATACCTAATGAGTAAAGAAAATGCAATGAGCAATTAAACGAATCGAGCGAATTAATATGTTGCCATTAAGGAATTTGTTTTGCAAGCAAAAAGCGAACGTTTCGCAAAGCGAGAGAAAAGAAAACTTGTTTGCTTTTCCGAGCCAAAGAAATGTCAACGAAGATAATTAAACAATTTTTAGAGGTTGTAAATAACAAC